>NZ_CAXAOU010000015.1:0-161033 GCF_963970465.1 Pseudomonas sp. RL_5y_Pfl2_69
TTCTTTTCGGTCACTTGATTGACCGCTTGGATTTTGAATTCTTCGGGGTAACGCGGGTTGCTCATGGCACCTCCTAATTGGCCTCAGTTTAAGGCAAAGAGATGTCTACGAAACCCGGGGCGATTCAGACTGATGCATGGCGTGGCGACTGCTCACGAGCCTTTCGGTCTTTTGCACCGAGCATCCAAGCAGACCGATTTGCTCGATATGAGCTCCTTGGCTATCCCATTGAGTGTAAAACGCGTCGTGCCACGACAATCGAGCCGAGTTCAGGTTGATCATGCTGCCGCCCTCTTCAGTTCTCTGGTCTTAGCCCGGTACTCAGCCTTGATGGCCTTGATTTCTTCAACGGTGTACTTACGCGCCGGGTGCGGCCCTTCCAGCCAAGCCAGCTTCTCGGCACCGATGCGCAACACCAGGCGCGTGCGGTACTCCACGGCGTTACCGGAAAGGTTCCGGTTGCACTTCACGCACTGCCGGTGGATGTTCAGCGGCTCGAAGCGAAGTTCTGGGCAGGCGCCCACGGATCGGTAGTGGCCAGCATCCCACCGGCTGCCGGTGAAGAGGTCGTAATCGTTGGGTATGGAATCGCAGCTGATGCACGGGAGGTGGGCGTCACGCAGGCGGATAAACTCGTTTACAGCGGTTTGAGCCTCGCGCAGGTGATCCGCCCTGCTCTTCAGCTTCTCCTTGCGAACCTTGATCTCCCGGCGCTCGACCTGAGCCAACGACTTGCGCGCCCGCTCCAGGTTCTTCGGAGCATCCAGAATCGCGCAGGCAGGACTGCATACGGCCTGGCACAAGCGTGCAGGCACGAATGAGGCCCCGCAGGTTGTGACCCGGCATTTCTTGGGTTTTGGCTGTCTGGCGATCATGCAGCCTCCTTGCTAAGCAGATCAGTGAAAACCACTCCTTGGCTGGTGAAATAGCCGGCGATGCGATCGGTGTAGGCCACACCTTGGGCTCGATTGAACAGACTGGTCACTGGAAAGCCATCAGGCCCGAAGAGCTTGCACGCCCCCATCATGGCCAGCTTCGTTTCGTAGGGAAGATGCCGCATAACCCGGTACCACTCAACCTGAAACCCCCCGTCTTCGTTCAGCAGGATCTGCACACCAAAGTGCAGCTTGCAGTAACGGCGGGCGTCGGCGGCATCGCCGATCTGGGTCATCTCGGCGACGCGCTTGTACATCGCGAACCACAGGGCATTCTGGTCGAGCGTGCGGTCCTTGCCCGGGCGCAGGGAAACAACCACGAACTTCTTCTCCCGGTACATGGTGGTCAGGCAGGTGATGGCCTCAGAAAGCTTGGCCTGGCAGTTCACACTGATCTTGTCGGTCACGGCTTCACCTTCGAATGATCAGCCACGGCGAATACCTCGTAGTTTCAAACCCGTACCGATCTGCTGGCGGCCAAGAAGACTGGCATAACGCCAGACGTCACGCCGTCTCAGCAGTTCATCTTCGACAAAGGCCACGCTACCGAAGTCCTAGCGCGCCCAATGACTGAAGCGTTGATCGGCGAAGAGCTGTATCCGATCGTTGGCACTGAAGGCAACCTGCTCGCCTCCATGGACGGCGCCACGATGCTCGGCGAGACACTGTTCGAGCACAAGCTTTGGAATGAGTCGGTTGTTGCCCAGGTGAAGGCTGGCGAACTGACCCCGCACTATTACTGGCAGCTTGAGCAGCAACTGCTGGTCAGCGGCGCTGAGCGGGTCATCTTTGTTTGCTCGGACGGCACCGCGGAGAACTTCGTGCACATGGAATACCGTCCAGTCGGCGGGCGCGCGGCCCAGTTGGTCGAAGGCTGGAAACAGTTCGAGGCGGACCTGGCCAACTTCGAAATGGCCGGCGCGCCTTCAATCGTGGTCGGCAAGGCGCCGGACGAGCTGCCAGCGCTGCGCATCGAGCTTACCGGCATGGTCACCGCCAGCAACCTGAAGGTGTTTGAAGATTCGGCTCTAGCTGTCATCGACTCGGTGAAAACCACACTCTCCACCGACCAGGAGTTCTCCGACGCCAAGAAAGCGGTCAAGTGGTGCTGTGACGTTGAAGAGGCTGTCGCGGCTGCCAAGAAGCAGGCCCTGTCGCAGACTCAAAGCATCGACGAGCTTTTTTCGTCGCTGGATCGCATTAGCGCCCATGCCCGCGAGACTCGCTTGAAGGTCGACAAGCTAGTGAAGGCTCAAGAGTTGTTGGTGAAGACCAACATCAAGCACAAAGCCGAGCTCGCTCTAGCGGAACATATAGCGGGGATCAACAAAACCTTAGGCAAGGTGGCGCTGCCGCATGTGCACGTCGACTTCACCGGCGCCATGAAGAACAAGCGCACCATCGCCAGCCTTCAGGATGCAGTTGATACAGAACTGGCCCGGGCGAAGATCGATGCAAGTCAGGCTGCCGACGGCATTCGCTTGAACCTGACTAGCCTAGCGGAGCTCGCTGTTGATTACGCCTTCCTATTCAGCGACGTGCAACAGTTGGTGACCAAGGCCAATGATGACCTGGTGACGCTGATCAAATTTCGGATTGCAGAACACCAGAAGGACGAGCAGGCAAAAGCCGACGCGAAGCGCATCACCGAAGAGCAGGAAGCCCAGCGCCTAGCTGCCATCAAGCCAGAGCCGGTCGTGGAGAAAGTGCCGACACCAGATCCTGTCCGCGCGGCACCGGTCCAGATGGCAGCACCCGTCGCCCAGGCCTCACAGCCATTAACGAGCCAAGCGGTCGAGCAGGCAGCGCTACAGGCCAGCGTGACAGACTTCGAGGCCTTGGTGAAAGCCGTGGCATATGGTCAGGCGCCGATCACCGTCCTCCTGGTCAACTGGGAAACGCTCGACGCGATGGTCGCGGCGCAGGGATCAACCTTCAGCATGGCCGGGGTGACGCTGGCCAAGGCGGCAGCATGATCAGCAACCTCAGATCAGATATCGAGTTCCGTCGCGAGAAGGCGCTGGAGCTTTCCAGTCAGGTCCGTCGGCACCTGGCCGCCGGCGGCAAGCTCACCATCGGCGATAGCCCGGCGATCAATCCAGACCCGGCAAAGCGTTCGGAATTCATCGACCCTACAACCATCCTCAAGCGCCGCAAGCCGCCCATCACCCGAGCCGAGCGTGAAGCGCTGCGCAAAATCGCGGAGGCTTTATGAGCAAGCGCAAGCCGCATAGCCTGCAGGCACGCATTGCCCGGTCGTGCCGCTCGCTGCTGGCCTCCAACCACGTCGCTGTCGTAAATATCGACCCCAGCGGCCGCCAGGGCATGATCAATTACAAATCGCTGAAGAACATAGCGCCCGGGAGGATTGGCCAGGCGGTGTGCGGGATTGCCCACTGCTGGACGATCTACCTCAGCGTGCATTGTATTGATGCTCGCGGTGACCGCTACAGCAAATCCATTGAGGTGGCGCCTGACGGTGTCTACCTCTCCGACCATATTGAGGACGTGATCGAGCATTGCTACAAGCAACTGCGCGAAACAGCCAATCAAAACCAGATGGTAGCCTCGGGGTGGATTGCTATTCCGGAGTCGATATCGCTCGAAGAAGATCATGCCGCACGGCTCTTTGAAGCAGTCGGCGCCTGGCGCCAGCACAAGGTCGCAGCATGAGGCGAATCAATAAACTGGTCAGCGCGCGGATGGCGTGGTCTGGAATTACTGAGCAGGGCAGGCGATGACATTGATGATTCATCACCTGCATGCGCTGGGCTCTGCGAAGTGCCAAACGCTGCTAAATCCGCCGCGCCACGTTTTCGAACCTACAGAAAAGGTGGCGAGAGAACTCCGCAATAAAAGCATTCTCACCATCCAGAAAGACCCGGGGGACAAGATAATTGAGCCGGTCTGATTACTCTTCTTCGTCGAAGACGTTAGGACCAAGATCGACTGTAAAGCCATCTCCAGCACCAGCGGCCTGTCGTATATCCAGCGGAGTGGAATCTTCAAATCTCACGGTATAGCCATACAACAGGCCATCATCGCTTTCGTTGGCCTCAAGAGTGACGTACTGCTCAACTTGATCGACAGAAATGCTCAGCTCACGCGCCAGAGTCTCATTGCCTTCATCGCCTTCAAAACCATGACTCATTGTTGTAGCTCCTTGATCCGGCCCCATGCCGGTCATCTGTAATACCCCAACCGAAACCAAATTGCCACTACCGGTCATGGATGGCGGCGCCTGACTGAAGATAATCCATGAGCACATTTGCAGTGTTCGGAATGACCCGTGACGTTGCGTTAGCCGAGGCCAAAAAGCAGAGCGGGTTGGGTTTTGTGAGTAGCGGTTACAGCTCATCTACCACTTGCAGCGCAGCCCACATTCTTTTCGCGACCATGAGTCCAGACGGATGTGAAGTCAAAGGTCTCTCCTGACATTGTATCGACGCAAGGCGCTTGGATGATGAGCAAGGTAAAGTCGTTATCACCGTCTACACCGACGTATTTAACGTTATCTGCTGAAATAACCTTGTCAACTTTAAGCTGGCTGCCCTGTAAGTTTTCAGGCGTTATCCAAGTCAATGTCGTTCCGTTGGCTTTGATCGTCCAGAACGGCTCATTACCTCTTGCAACGAACTCTCTAACAAGTCCGTTCGACTCAATTTTCTGAGATGAACTTGCCTTGGATGCTTGGAGTTCAGCTACATCGCCAACAGGCTGAGACTGGTTACATGCCGTTAACATCGACATTAAAAAAGTACCACCGAGGAACAAAAACATGCTCTGAATCATGGCTTTACATACCTTATAGAAGTAGTGATCCAACATAACAAAATACATGCGCATTACCAGCTCTACCAGTTCGCCCGCCCTCAATTCAAAGCCAGCCGCTACAGCGGCAAGGACGAAGTCATGCCTGAAGAAACAGTATTGATCCAGCCGGTTTCCGTCGAACGCGACAAGAACGGGTGGTGGGTTCACCCCGAAATGCCGGATTTCGATGAAAATTATGCGGCACTGAAGGCATGGATTGCAGAGCAGCATCTGGAGATACAGCAGTGGCACATGGAGGCGGATATCGATGGTCATCACCCGTATGACGACGGTGAGTGTCACTGCCTCGGCTGGAACCCGGTCGCACCTGCTCTAGAGTGGTTCCTGATCAGGATTTTCGATACCGAAGACGGACCCTGTGTTAGCTGGGCGCACCGGGAGTTGGACGCCATGACCAACCCAAAGGGGGTATGTGCTGAGCTTGCCAGCACGCTCGCCACGACTGCAGCACCCTTCCCTTTAAAGCCATGCCGCCGATTCAGCGCGACATCAGCACAGTCATCGTGAAGTGCACTGACTTCAAGCGCCATACCTGAAAAACTCAACAACCCACTACCGACAATCGAAGCGGCATGGAGATATAACCATGAACACACAATTCCTGCTTTTGGCGCAGTACGGTGGCCAAGCGATCATCCCACTCGAACGGGTATGCGCTGATTACTTCAGCCACCTGACGCCCGAGAAGATGAAAATGAAAGTGGCGTCTGGCCAAATCGACCTTCCCCTGGTACCGATGGAACGCAGCCAGAAATCCGCGCGAGGGGTTCACCTTAATGACTTGGCGGCGTATCTCGATGCTCAACACAATCGCGCGCGCACCGAGCATGACAAACTGATGCGCAACTCTAGTCTTCGCCGCGTTTCTTGATTCGCTTCCGGGCCTCAATAATGGGGCCCGCTATTATCCGTTCCAGCCAAGGCCAGTCTTTATAGTGGTCTCCCTCCCCCTTCAAATGCGTATATCTACGCATCGAATTCCAATCCCGGTGGCCGGATACAGAGGCAACTTTCGGGATATCCCAACCCATCTCAAATAAACGACTCACTCCATCATGTCGAAGATCGTGAAAATGCAGATCTTCGATTTCAAGAAAGTGGCAAGCACGCGTAAAGGACGCAGAGATCGAACGGGAGTTGTAGGGGAAGATATCTTCCGCAACCTTCGGCATGGACTGCATGATTCGCCACGCCTCATCAGGCACAAGGCACCAAACGTCATTACCATACTTCTGGCCCGGGTTTTTCATATCGGTGACCAGAACCATTTGACGGGCCTCGTCCAGGGCATTCCATTTGATGCGAGTGATCTCTTCCTGCCGGCGGGTAGAGAACAAGGCAAACGCGGTGACGCGCACCATGTCGATTTCTTGCTTGCGCCTATCCCGCATTTCGCTGAAATACTCAAACAGCTTATCCAGCTCTTCCAGTGTTGGGCGACGGTTCCTCTCCTTGCTGCGAGTCACCGCACCCATCTTGCGCAGAACCTTACGCGCATCCGGCATAGCCATCGGGTCGATGTCATACCCCCAGGCTGGCCGCGCCACTGAAAGCACCGCTCCTAAGTGGGCAAGGTCATTACCCACAGTCTGAGCCTGAATCCCGTCATTCATCATTCGTCCATCAGCGTACTCAACCAGTTTCTGGCTGGTGATCTCCCTATCCTCGAGCTTACCCAGCCAAGTCTCGCTGATAGCTCTGAGCGTGGCGCGCTTTGTCTTACCCAGCGGCCTGAGCTTTTCGTACTCTAAAAGGTAGCGTTCGATCATTTCCTTGACCGTAACACCTGATCGGTTGGCCTTCTCGATTGCCCCAGGGACTGCCATTTCAGTTTCGACACGCTTGATCCAGGCCTGCGCGGTCGCCTTGCGGTCGAACGTCTGGCTTTCCTGATAAACTGTCACACCCTTTTGCATGATGCGGATCTGCGCGGTGTAACCCGTCGATCCATCCTTGCGCTTGCGAACGGTGATAGTGCCCATGATTTTGCTACACGAATATTCGGATTTGCTACATTGTAGCAACGAGCATTCAAAAACAAGCAAAAACAGCGGTAAACAGTAGTGAACAAGAGTTATCCGAATGCCCACCAAACCCGCAGAAAACCTAGCCTCAGCAGCAAATCCGGTAGTTAGGAGGTTTTCTGTTGCGCCCATGATGGATTGGACCGATCGCCACTGTCGATTTTTCCTGCGCCTGCTGTCCAAAAACGCGCTGCTGTACACCGAGATGGTCACCACGGGTGCGCTGCTCAATGGTGATGCCGAGCGCTTTTTGCGTCATGACGAAACCGAGCATCCGCTGGCCTTGCAGTTGGGCGGCAGTGTTCCGGCTGACTTGGCCGCCTGCGCACGCATGGCTCAGGACGCAGGTTATGACGAGGTGAATCTCAATGTTGGCTGCCCGAGCGATCGGGTTCAGAACAATATGATTGGCGCCTGCCTGATGGCGCACCCTGCACTGGTGGCTGACTGCGTAAAGGCTATGCGTGATGCAGTGTCCATCCCCGTTACGGTCAAGCACAGGATTGGCATCAACGGGCGCGATAGCTACGAGCAACTGTGCGATTTTGTCGGCACTGTTCGTGATGCCGGCTGCACAAGCTTCACCGTGCACGCGCGCATTGCCATTCTCGAAGGACTGTCGCCGAAAGAGAACCGCGACATCCCCCCTCTGCGTTATGACGTTGCCGCACAGTTGAAAACAGATTTCCCGGAGCTGGAGATCATTCTCAATGGCGGGATCAAGACGCTCGAGCAATGCCAGGAACATTTGCAGGTGTTTGATGGCGTGATGCTCGGCCGTGAGGCGTATCACAATCCGTATATTCTGGCGGCTGTCGATCAACAGCTGTTCGGCAGCACTGCCCCTGTTATTTCACGGGCGCAAGCCCTGGCGCTGCTACGGCCCTATATCGCTGCACATATCGCCGCTGGCGGGTCGATGCATCACATCACGCGCCATATTCTGGGGCTGGGCCAGGGGTTCCCGGGCGCTCGTCGCTTCCGTCAGTTGCTGTCCGTGGACATCCACAAGGCCAAGGACCCTCTGGCGTTGCTGGATCAGGCCGGGGAGCTGCTGGAAGGCCGCTGAATCGCGAGCAATAAAAAAGGGGCCGTTCCTGCACAGGACGGCCCCTTCTTTATGTGCGCAACTTGCGATCAGTGTCGCTCGAGTGCATTCACCAGGTCATGGAACGCTTCACGGTTGGAGTCGTTGAGGCCCATTAGAATTTTGTGTGCCTCAAGCACTTTCACGCGGACCACTTCTTCGGACTGATCCTGTGAAGGCAAGTCTGTCAGGCACCCCGGGCACGGAATCGGCTGGCCAATGATGTTGAACACCTGATCAAAGCCCATCGACTCCAGCAGTCGGGTGATGTCTTCGTGGGTGGTCACGACCGTCGGCAGCAAGCCTATTTTTTGGCGCGACAAGATCGACAGCTTCGCCAGCAAACCCAGTGTGGTGCTGTCGATACTGCGGGTCTCGGTGAGGTCAATCACGATGGCGTTGAAGTTCAGCGCCGTGAAAATCCTCTCGATTGTTGCATCCAGGGCCGAACACAACGTCAGACGCACTTCACCCACAAACTTCAGGACGAAGGTGCCATCCTGTTCGGCGAACTGAATTCTACCGGTACTCATTTAAGATTCCTGCTCAACACCAACAAGGCGATATCATCCGGCATCTCCCCTAGCGTAGCTAATCCAAACACCTGGCGCAGACCATCCAGGCTGCCGCCTGCTGCTTTCACCAATTGAGGTAACGCAGCTTCTTTCTCTTTGAGCGTCGGCTCAGTCAAAAGATCCAAAATTCCGTCAGACATCAGCGTCAGGCTGAAGGATTCAGGCAATTTCAGAACCTGGTCTTCATACGTGGCTTCGTTGAACAGGCCAACGGGCAACCCTCGTCCTTCAAGATAACTCACACTGTCTGGAGTGTAGAGCACCGGCAGTGGCAAGTGCCCACCAATGCTGTAGGTCAGCAAACCGGTTTCTTCGTCAATCACGCCACCCACCATGGTCACATGCTTGCCCAGCTTGCAGTTGATCAGGCCGCGGTTGATGTGCCCAAGCACCTCGGAAGGCTTGAACTCCGGCAAGGTGCCATTGCGCTTGGACTCAAACAGCAAGCGCGTGGTCATGAACTTGAGCAGCACCGTCACGAACGCTGACGACGCACCGTGACCGGAAACATCAGCCAGGTAGAACGCGACCCGGCGCTCGTCGACCCGGAAGTAGTCAACAAAATCGCCAGACAGGTACAGGGACGGAATGATCTGGTGAGCGAAGTTGAAATCGTCAATGGACCAGGGGCTGACCGGCAGCATGTTCATCTGCACCTGACGGCCGGCGTTCTGGTCTTCCTGCAGCAAGTGCAGGCTGGCCTCAAGCTCCCGGTTGGCAGACTCAAGCTTGTCCCGATAGCGCTTGTTTTCGAGCTGCAGCCGTGCACGATCGAGCGCACGGTGGACCGAGTGCTCCAGAACGGCAAGGTCTTCAAGCGGCTTGATCAGGTAGTCGGCAGCGCCAAGGCGCAACGCCTCGACCACATCGCTCATTACGCCCGCACCGGAGATAACGATCACTGGCGTCTGCACAGACCGCAGGCTGACCTGGCGAATCAGCTCCAGACCACTCATTTGCGGCATGCGCAGGTCACAGATGACTAAATCCGGCTGCTCTTGCTCGAACACCTGTAGCCCTTGCAAGCCATTACTGGCCTGAAGGACGCTGAAGCCGCTGTCTTCCAAGTAGGCCGCCAGACTGGCGCGTACTACTTCGTCGTCATCAATGATCAGCAGCGTGGCACTGGTTTTTTGCATGTGGGCAAACGGCGCCAGAATTAGGTTGCCGCGAGAGCTCGAATACGTCGGACTCACGACTGAATTGGCTTGTGAACATCCCTGATTCAAATCGACTGTGTTGCTCGATCCTACAAAGGTGCCCGTGTAAGGCGCAGACGGTACTCCCATCCGCGGGGGGTTTCAAGCTCAGGCCGATGGTGGTTTGAGGTGTTCGTCACGTTAAATTCCCACGGGTTATAAGAACCACGTTAACGGCAACTAAAACCATGGTCCGAAAGGCTCCAAAGAGGATTCTTTCTCATCTGCCACGATAAAAAAAACGGCCACTCGGGCCGTTTTTTTCACTGTGTTCTCACGAATTAAAAGTCGTCGACTACCTGTCCGTCCTTGACTTTGAATTCACGATTTTGCAGGTACGCATTGCGGATAAAGATGTACTTGTCGCCCGTGATCAGTTTTTCGGCTGACAACAAGCTGGCGCGGGTATCAATCAAGTCCATGCCGATGGTCATGTTACGGGCCGGCACATCACTGATGTAGCGGTACGGTTCGGTGAAGGAATCCGGGTAAATACCTACCGCATCACGCACGGTGCTAGGGCCCAGAAGCGGCAGCACCAGGTAAGGGCCGCTTTCAACGCCCCAACGCCCGAGGGTCTGGCCAAAGTCTTCGCTGTTGCGATGCAGGCCCATCTTGGTGCCCAGATCAAAGAAGCCGGCCACACCCAGCGTGGTGTTGAGCAACAGACGGGCGGTGTCTACACCGGCAGCATGGGGCTTGGCCTGCAGGACATCGTTGGCCAGGTTGCGGATGTCACCGATGTTGCGGTACATGTTGTGGATGCCATCCTCCAGGAACTGAGGAGTGATGTATTGATAGCCCTGGGCAAGTGGCTTCAAGGCATAGGTATCAATCGTGTCGTTGAATTTGAACACGACACGGTTAAACCCTTCCCACGGGTCATCTTCAGTGGCGGCATTGGCAGCCAATGGCAACATGGCCACACCGGCACAAACAAATAGCTGAGCAAGACGATCAGTCCAGCGCATAGCAAAAACTCCCTGAAGTTACTTGATACTTGGGCGCTATGCCCTGAGTCAGATCATCAGTATAACGGCAAATGTCTTTTAGGCAGCCCCCAAGCAATACCCTAAACAGACTTGAGTAGATGATAGACGTTCCACAGCCCCGGGATTCTTTTGAAACCACCGGCTGGCCACCCCGAAAAAACACGCACAAGGGATTGTGATTGAGATCATGCACTCCAGGCGCGAGTGGATTAATCTAGGGTCCTTACAGACCTTTTGTTCACTGCGAAGGTCTACACCAGAGCCTATCAATAAAGGATGAATGCTATGCCTGCCCGCGACCTGCAAGAACAACTCAACACCTTGCGCGAGCAACTGGAACAGAATCCGCCGCTCACTCAAGAAGAGCGTGAGCACTTGGTCCAGCTCTCAACACAAATCCAGGCTCAGATCGACATCGAGAAAGCGACCAACGACACCAGCCTGGCCGACAGCGTCAACCTCGCCGTAGAACGCTTCGAGGTCGAACACCCTACCCTGGCCGTCACGCTGCGCAACATCGTACAAACCCTGGGCAACATCGGGATCTGATCACCCGGCGCCCCACAAACAACAAAGCCCCGACTCACTAAACATGAGTCGGGGCTTTTTTTTGCTACTCAGCCAGTCAGACCACTGATTGACCGCTCAGTGCCAGGTCAAGCAGCTCGCGGTTGGCAACCGCGTACATCGCGTAGTCGTTGCCAGTGGCGGCACGCAGATCGACCAGCATCGAGCGCCAGCGCTCAACCATCGAGTTGTTCTGCTCAAGCCACAAGGCAAGACGTGCTTCGATACTTTCACCGGCATCGGTCATCTGCAACACCGACACGGTAATTGCACGCTGCTGCCAGTCGATATCGTCGCGGAACGCTTCGCGAGCCAGCGCCTGCCAGTTGTTTTCTACCGGCAAGTTGCTGATCTGCTGCAAGTACCAGGTCAGGTCCAGTGCGCTGCCCACGGCGAAATACGCCTTGGCTACATCCGCAGCGTTCTGGCCGGTCACATCCGAGGCTTCGATAATCGGCAGCAAGGTGTACAGGTGCGTAGTACCCGCCACCATCCGCGCCAGCAATTCCGGCACGCCCGCCGCTACGTAAGCCTGATAGCGGGTCTGCCAGCCTTCGCGGGTAGGACCTTCCAGCAGTTCGTCGAGCTTGAGCCCCAACGCTGCCAGATGCGGCCCGAAGTGCGCCACATCGCGCGCCGCGTCCAGCTCGTTACGACGGCTGCGCAGGAACCAGCGCGTAGCACGGCGGCCCAGTCGCATCAGCTCATCCATCAGCGCCAGCTGGATTTCAGCCGGTACCTGATAGTCCAGCGCTTCGATCTGACGGAACCAGTGCGGGAGGTGGAAAATATCCCGCACGATCACGTAAGCACCGGCCACGTTGGCCGCACTCATGCCGGTCGACTCTTTCAAGCGCTCCACAAAGGTGATGCCCATGTGGTTGACCAGATCGTTGGCGATCTGGGTGCTGACGATTTCACGCTTGAGACGGTGACGACGCATGGCTTCGGCAAACTTGCTGACCAGCATCGGCGGGAACGCGGTTTCCATGTCCCGGGTCAGATAGTCATCATCGGGCACCTGAGAGTTGAGCAAGGCTTCCTTGAGGTCGATCTTGCTGTACGAGATCAGCACCGACAGCTCGGCACGGGTCAGGCCATGACCTGCCGCAACGCGCTCGTTGAGCTGCTCTTCTGATGGCAGGAACTCAATGGCGCGATCCAGCTTGCCACGGGCTTCCAGATCGTTCATCAGGCGCTTGTATTCAGCAATTCGCTCATAAGCACGACGGGCCGCCAACGAAATGGCCTGGGTCTGCTTATAGTTGTTGCCCAGCACCAGACCGCCCACTTCGTCAGTCATGCTGCCCAGCAACTGATTGCGCTGCTTCTCGGTCATATCACCCGCCTGCACAACTTCGTTGAGCAGGATCTTGATATTCACTTCGTGGTCAGAGCAGTCAACGCCACCGGCGTTGTCGATAAAGTCGGTGTTGGAACCACCGCCATTGAGGTTGAACTCGACACGACCCAGTTGAGTCATGCCCAGGTTGCCACCCTCACCCACTACCTTGCAGCGCAATTCGTTGCCATTGACGCGCAACGCATCGTTGGCCTTGTCGCCGACATCGGCGTGGCTTTCGCTGCTGGCTTTGACGTAAGTACCGATACCGCCGTTCCACAACAGATCCACAGGCGCCTTGAGCAAGGCGTTCAGCAGTTCGGTCGGGGTCAGCTTGTCGGCAGTGATTGCGAAACGCTCTTTCATCTCAGGGGAGATAGCGATGCTTTTTGCGCTACGGGAGAAAATACCGCCGCCCGCCGACATGATGCTGGTGTCGTAATCCGACCAGGCCGAACGCGGCAGATCGAACAGGCGCTGACGTTCAACGAAGCTATTGGCAGGCTCCGGGTTTGGATCGATGAAGATATGCAGGTGGTTAAAGGCCGCAACCAGCTGCAGTTTGTCGGACATCAACAAGCCGTTGCCGAACACGTCACCGGCCATGTCGCCGACACCGACCACACTGATGCTGTCTTTCTGGACGTTGATCCCGCGCTCTTTAAAGTGACGCTGCACGCCAACCCAGGCGCCCTTGGCGGTGATGCCCATCTTTTTATGGTCATAACCGGCCGAGCCGCCCGACGCGAACGCATCACCCAGCCAGAAGCCGTAATCGATGGCAATGCCGTTGGCGATGTCGGAGAAGGTCGCCGTGCCCTTGTCGGCAGCGACCACCAGGTACGGGTCATCGTCGTCGTGGCGAACCACGTTCAAAGGCGGCACCAGCGCGCCGTCCTTCAAGTTGTCAGTGATGTCCAGCAGGCCGGAAATAAAGATCCGGTAGCAGGCAATCGCCTCGGCCTGGATCTCGTCACGACCGCCGCCCAATGGCAAGCGACGCGGTACGAAACCGCCCTTGGCACCCACCGGCACGATGACCGAGTTCTTCACTTGCTGGGCTTTAACCAGACCCAGCACTTCGGTACGGAAATCTTCTTCACGGTCCGACCAGCGCAAACCGCCGCGAGCCACGTTACCGAAGCGCAGGTGCACGCCTTCAACCCGTGGCGAGTAAACGAAGATTTCAAACTTCGGCACCGGCTTTGGCAGCTCGGGGATCAGGTGCGGGTTGAACTTGAAGCTGAAGTACGAACGGTTGTGACCGTTGGCATCCGGCTGGTAGAAGTTGGTACGCAGCGTGGCTTTGATCAGATCCAGATAACGACGCAGGATACGGTCTTCGTTAAGCACCTGAACGTCGTCCAGGGCCGTCAGAATGGCCTGTTCCAGACGCAGTTGCTTGTCTTCCAGGTCTTCGGCCGTGAGCTTGCGCGCCAGGTAGAAGCGGGTCTTGAACAACCGGGTCAATTCGCGAGCGATGTCGGTGTGGTTGTTCAGGGTGCTGGCGATGTAACCCAGGTCAAAGCCCAGGCGGATCTGCTTCAGATAACGGGCGTAAGCACGCAGCAACGCCACATCACGCCACGGCAAGCCGGCAGTCAGTACCAGACGGTTGAACGCATCGTTCTCGGCATCGCCGCGCACGATATGCACGAACGCATCCTGCAGCGTGTCATTAAGCTGCTGGATATCCAGGTTCAAGCCTTCACCCGCGGTAAAGGCGAAGTCATGGATCCAGAACTCACGACCATTGGCGTGACGCAGGCGATACGGGAATTCACCCAGGACGCGCAGGCCAAGGTTTTCCAGAATCGGCAGCACATCGGACAGCGCCAGCGGCGTGTCGGCGTGGTACAGCTTGCAATGCAGTTCCTGACCGGCGCTCTGACCCAGAGGCTGATAGAAACTCATCACCAGCGGGTTTTTTTCGCTCAGGCTCATCAGGTGCTGCATGTCGACCACGGCCGAGTGCGCGGCAAAGCGCTCGCGGTAACCTGCCGGGAAGCCTTTAGGGAAGTCAGACAGCACCTTAGTGCCGTTGGCCTCGCCAAAGCTTTCAACCACCAGGCTTGCATAGTCGTCCTGCCAGCTGCGGCAGGCCTGGATCACTTCTTTTTCCAGCAGCAGCGGGTCGATATCGATCCGGTTCTTTGGATCAACCCGCAAAATCAGCTGCACACGGGCCAGTACCGACTCAGAGAAGAAGGTCCAGAACTCGCAATCAGAGGCCTGCAGACGCTCCATCAGCACCTGCTGGATCTTCTGCCGCACTTCGGTGGAATACACATCACGCGGCACGTAGGCCAGGCAATAGCAGAAACGGCCATACGGGTCTTTGCGCAGGAACACGCGAATCTTGTTGCGCTCCTGGATTTGCACAATCGACATCACAGTGGTGAACAACTCATCCACTGGCGTCTGGAACAAGTCATCACGGGGCAGCACTTCAACGACCTGGGCCAGTTCCTTGCCCAAGTGAGCCTTGGGCTGGAAGCCCGAGCGACGTTCGATTTCTGCAACCTTGCGACGGATATAAGGGATCACCCGCACGCTTTCGCCGTACACCGAGGAGGTGTACAAGCCCATGAAGCGGCATTCCTTGATGACCTTGCCGTCGGCATCGATCTGGCGGATCGACACATAGTCCGGGTAAGCCGGGCGATGAACGCGGCTAGGATGTGCCGCCTTGGCAAACGACAGCAGGGTCGGCATGCGCAGGTAGCTGACGGCGTAATCTTCGATACGCAGGTCTTCGGCAGTCAGGCCCGCGCGCAGCAGCTTGGTCAGACCGAGGAAGGAGTCGGCGTCGTATTCAATATGCCCGCCATCCGCCTCGTCACGTACCACAAATTCTTCGTAGCCCAGGAAAGTGAAGTGGTTACCCACCAGCCATTCCAGGAAGCTTTTGACTTCGGCTTTCTCATCGGCATCGACGGCGTACTGGCAGTGATCGACACTGGCCAGCAACTCCTGAACCTTGGCCTTCATCGGCTCAAAGTCAGCTACCGCCACGCGCACTTCACCCAGAACCTGCTCCAGTTCCTTGCTCAGTACATTCAATTCGGCTACGTGGGCGCAGCGATCGATTTCCAGGTACATCAGCGACTCTTGCGAGACGCCTTCCCCTGAAGTGCCCTTGGGCAGGATTTCCAGCAACTCGCCCTTGCTGCCGCGGCGAACGCTCAACACCGTGGTTTGCAGGGTATGGATGCTGTAACCGCGACGGTTCAGCTCGGTACGCACCGAGTCCACCAGGAACGGCAAGTCGTGATGCAGCACCTCGACGGCAGTGTGCGTCGACTGCCAGCCGTGGCGTTCGTAATCGGGGTTGAAGACGCGCACTTGCGGCTGCGCAGGGTCGAAGCGCTCCAGCAGACGCCAGGCCGACAGTGTGCAGCCGGCCAGGTCGGACATCCGACGTTGGGTGAGTTCATCCAGAGAAATGATGCCGAAGAATTGCTCAGCGAACAGCGCCACTTGTGGCAGTGCCTGTTCACTGATGTGCTGCGCCAGTGCTGCTTGCAGTTGATGCTGGAAGTCGGCTTTGCTGGCTGCGGTGAAGAACGCCATCTGTGGTACTCCGCTTGGGCTTGTTATTGAGAGAAGCGTCGCATGCTGTTCCCGCGTGGGGAGCTGTCAATACTGTGCAAGGCCTATCTTGGCAGTTACCTTCAACGCACAGCATGACAGGGAGGTGAAGCTGGCCGTGACCCACGGGTCACATTCACGTTCCAGGATGGGTATCTACAAAAACGACTGCCGGATAAACAGGCTGTGCCTTTAGAGATAACTATCACCGCGCAGCTTAACGATTGAGCCGCACAACCTGCTTACGGTGCGGCGACATATTCGGTCATCGGGACGCAACCTCACGTGCTGTCAGGGAATAACCCTAGCATTCACAAGCGAAAAACCTTCATAGAAGCACCGTACTTTCTCTAGTCAGTCTCAGAAATAACTGACCATTTGCCCTGTTGCGCCATTCCCGCATGCACAAATCGGTTGAGACTGGCAAAATCCGCCCCTGTTCGACTTGCCCGCGCCCAGAGCGCCAGGAACCCCCCATGCAAATGACCACCGACCACCTGCTTGCCAACCCGTGCGACGACGAAGAAGACAACATGGCCATGCTGTGTTGCCACACTGACAGCGGCGAAATGTTCCTGATGACCCGCTACCCCGACGAAGACGAGCTGGAAATCACCCTTGAAGACGAGCCTTCGACACTGGACGGCATCAAGGTCACCTTGAGCCCTACCCGCCTGCTGATCGAAATCGGCGCGGGCGATACAGACGTGCTCAAGGGCGACGACCACCTGGAAATCCGCCACAACACGGCAGCCGCAGACCTGGCAGAAGTCGAAGAAACCTTGCAGAACATCCTCAAGGGCACCGGCACCTACGTCAGCGAACTGGGCTAACCCCTGTGGGAACAGGCTTGCTCGCGATGCAGGCGCCACGGTTCTTCTGCTGAACCACAGTGATGCAATCGCGGGCAAGCCCGGCTCCCACGGCTTCCCCTCCACTTCAGACGCAAAGGTATCAACCGGATGCCCCCGATCTTCGACGCCCACTGCCACATCATCGACGGCGCTTACCCGTTAGTGCCCAACAACGGCTACCTGCCTGATTTCTTCAGTGTCGATGACTACCTGTCACGGACAGAACCGCTGGGCATCGTCGGCGGGGCAGTGGTTTCGGGATCCTTTCAGGGGTTTGATCAGACTTACCTGATCGCTGCGTTAAAACGTTTAGGCCCAGGCTTTGTGGGCGTCACCCAGCTTGCAGCCAGCGTCACTGACGAGCAACTGCACACCTTGCACCAGCACGGCGTGCGCGCCCTGCGCTTCAACCTCAAGCGCGGCGGATCAGAGCAGCTCGACCAGCTCGAATTCCTGGCCAGGCGGGTACATGAGCAAGTCGGCTGGCACTCGGAGCTGTATATCGATTCTCGCGAGTTGTCCGACATTGAAGCCCGGCTGCGCCGATTGCCAGCACTGAGCATCGATCATCTGGGATTGAGCCGCGAAGGGCTGCCCTGCCTGCTTCGCCTTGCCGAGCAGGGTGTACGCATCAAGGCCTGCGGATTTGGCCGGGTTGATTTTGATGTCCCACCCGTACTGCAACAGATACTCAGTGCCAACCCCAACGCCCTGATGTTTGGCACCGACCTGCCCTCAACCCGGGCACCTCGGGCGTTTGCAGACAGCGACATTGCCTTGCTGATCGACGCACTGGGCGAAGACGGCGCCCGGCGAGCCCTGTGGCACAACGCCCGGGCATTTTATGGGCTGTAGCCGTTGCGACCGCTTCGCGATCGATCGCAGCCTCGCGGAGCTCGTCAGCGACTACAGATTCGTCGCCTACCCCGCACCGTAGTCGCTGACGAGTAGAACGAGGCTGCGTCAGGTTTGGTGCGCCACTGCGACGAAGCAGTCGTAAACCGGCCACCATGGCTCATCAGGAAAACCGCGCGCACCCCGTTTTATCTTCCATCCACCCACCCAGATGCGCACCATTCTCAACAACATCGTACTTTTCCGAATTTTCCTACAAAAAGCCCCACCGCCATTAGTCCGCAGCGCCCTCAATGGATTAAAGTAACGCCCCCAGCCCCGGTGTAATTCTTGCGCCGCCGGTGTCCTTTTCAGGAACAGTCATCGATGGAACATCGTGAAGCGCTGCTTGCGCTGCGAACCTTTCTCTCAACGCAGATCCTCGGTCAGGAAAAGTTGATCGATCGCCTGCTGATCGCGTTGCTCGCAGACGGCCACATGCTCGTCGAAGGTGCACCGGGTCTGGCCAAGACCAAGGCCATCAAAGAACTGGCCGAGGGCATTGAAGCGCAGTTCCATCGTATCCAGTTCACCCCCGACCTGCTGCCAGCCGATATCACCGGCACCGAGATCTATCGCCCCGAAACCGGCAGCTTCGTGTTTCAACAAGGGCCGATTTTTCACAACCTGGTGCTGGCGGATGAAATCAACCGGGCGCCGGCCAAGGTGCAGTCGGCCTTGCTTGAAGCCATGGCCGAGCGCCAGGTCAGCGTCGGGCGCAGCACCTACGAGTTGTCGCCGCTGTTTCTGGTCATGGCCACGCAAAACCCCATCGAGCAGGAAGGCACCTACCCGCTGCCCGAAGCCCAGCTCGACCGCTTCCTGATGCACGTCAAAATCGGCTTTCCGGACGCTGCCGTCGAACGCCGCATCCTGCAACAGGCCCGTGGCGAAGCCCTCAACGGTGAAACCAAGCCCGAGCGCCGGGTCAGCCAGCAGGCCATTTTTGCTGCGCGCAAGGAAATCCTCGGCCTGTACATGGCCGATGCGGTGGAGGAATACCTCGTACAACTGGTGATGGCGACCCGTACCCCCGGCAAGTTCGACCCCGAAATGGCGGAATGGATTGCCTACGGCGCCAGCCCCCGTGGCTCGATCGCGCTGGATCGCTGTGCTCGGGCCCACGCCTGGCTGGCCGGACGCGACTTCGTCAGCCCCGAAGACATTCAGGCCGTGCTGTTTGACGTGCTGCGCCATCGCATCATCCTGTCATTCGAAGCCGAGGCCGCCGGTATCGACCAGGACCGCGTGGTACAGCGCATCCTCGACGTCGTTGCCGTTGCCTGACCGATGAACAACCCCCTGCCCGCCGAACCCGGTATCCGCGTCACGCTCGCCGAACTGATCGAGATGCGCCATCGGGTACGCGAAGTGCAACTGTTCTCCTCCCCCAGCCAGCGCAGCCCGCTGGTGGGGTTGCATCACTCGAAATTGCGCGGACGCGGGGTCGACTTCGATCAGGTGCGGGTCTACCAGGCCGGGGACGATGTGCGCACCATCGACTGGCGCGTGACAGCTCGCACCCAGGAACCGCACACCAAAATGTTCCATGAGGAACGCGAGCGGCCGATCTTTATCCTGGCCGAGCAAAGCCGACGGCTGTTTTTCGGCTCGGGGCTGATGTTCAAGTCGGTGCTCGCAGCCCAGGCTGCCAGCCTGATCGGCTGGGCCGCACTGGGTCACAACGACCGCGTCGGCGGGCTGGTGTTTGGCGACCACGAGCACTACGAAATCAAACCCCGGCGCAGCAAGCAAAGCCTGCTGCAATTGCTCAACCGGCTGGTGCGGGTCAATCAGTCACTGCACACCGACGTGCAATCGGACCGCGATGCCTTGGGCATGGCGCTGATCCGCGCCCGTGAAGTGCTGCGCCCCGGCAGCCTGGTGATCGTGATCTGTGATGAGCGGGGCCTCACCGACGCTGCCGAGCAGCAATTGAGCCTGTTATCACGCCATTGCGACCTGATCCTGCTGCCGCTGTCCGACCCGCTGGATCACGCCCTTCCCGCTGCCGGGCTGTTGCGTTTTGCCGAGCGTGGCGCCCAGCTGGAACTCGACACCCTCAATTATGATTTGCGCCAGGCCTACCGCGCACAGGCCGAGGCCCGGATTGCCCGCTGGGAACTGCTGGCGCAAAAGCTGCGGGTTTTACTCATGCCCCTGAGCACCCAAAGTGAAATGGTCGAACAACTGCGCGAATACCTGAACGCCAAGCGTCCCGGCAAAACCTCATGAAAGAACTCGAACAGCTGCAACCCCTGATCACGCCCCCGGCGATTGGCTTCTGGCCGCCAGCGCCGGGCTGGTGGTTGCTGCTCATCATACTGCCCGCGCTGGGCTGGGGACTGTGGTGGTTGCGCCGCTACCTGCCCGCCAAACGCCAGCCGGGCCGTACCGAGCAACCCCTGGACCCGGTGCGCCTGGCCGCCCTTGAAGAACTGGCGCGTTTTCCAAAACCTTACGACGGCGCGCCCGCCGGTGCCTGGCTGCAACAGCTCAACGGCCTGCTCAAGCGCCTGTGCCGCAACCACTACCCCTACAGCCAAAGTCACACACTCAATGGTCGCAAGTGGCTGGCGTTCCTCGACAACCGTTGCCCGGCTGCCGGGTTGACGCGCTGGATGGTACTGGTTGAAGGCGCCTACAAGCCCGAGTGCAAGCTCGATGACAAAGCCATCGCCGGACTCAATCAAGCGGTTGAAACCTGGATTCGCAAACATGTTTGAATTTGCATGGCCGTGGCTCTTCGCCCTGCTGCCCCTGCCCTGGCTGATGCGCCTGTTACTGCCGGCCGCCGACAGCGGTGAGGCTGCGCTGCAGATCAGCTTTCTGGGCGATCTCGAAGAACTGGCCCGGCGCAAGGCGCGAACCACCCTGCCTTCGTGGCGCCAGCAAACCCCCTATGTGCTGCTCTGGCTGTTGCTGTTGACCGCCGCCGCCCGCCCGCAATGGCTGGGTGAGCCGCTGCCCATTGCCGCCAGTGGCCGCGACCTGCTGGTTGCGGTGGATGTCTCGGGCTCGATGGACTACCCGGATATGCAATGGCAAGGCGAAGACGTCAGCCGTCTGGATCTGGTCAAAAGCCTGCTCGGCGACTTTCTGGAAAAACGTGAGGGTGATCGCGTGGGGCTGATCCTGTTCGGCAGCCAGGCCTACCTGCAAGCGCCCCTGACCTTCGACCGGCGCACCGTGCGCACCTGGCTCGACGAAGCGCGCATCGGCATCGCGGGCAAGAACACCGCCATCGGTGACGCCATTGGCCTGGCCCTCAAACGCTTGCGCCAGCGTCCTGCACAAAGCCGGGTGCTGATCCTGATCACCGACGGGGCCAACAATGGCGGACAGATCGACCCACTGACCGCCGCCCGCCTTGCCGCCGAGGAAGGCGTGAAAATCTACCCCATCGGGATTGGCGCCGACCCGGAAGAAAGCAGCAGCAAAGGCATGTTCACCATCAACCCCGGAGTGGACCTTGATGAACCGGCGCTTGAAGAGATCGCCAAAGTCACCGGCGGCCAATACTTCCGTGCCCGCGACGGCGGTGAACTGTCAGCCATCAAGGACACCCTCGACCAACTTGAACCCGTGGCCCAGCAACCCACCCAGGCACGCCCGGCACAGGCACTCTACAGCTGGCCATTGGCGGCAGCCCTGCTGCTGAGCGTGCTGCTGGTGATCCGCGAGCTGTGGCCCAACAACCCTGTACAACGCTGGCTGAGCAAGGAGCATTTTTTGCAGCAACATCCTGACTGGCGCGCACGGCTCAAACGCCTGCGTCTGCGCAGGCGCCGATGAGCGCGCTCTGGCCCCACTGGTTTCGCCCCGAATGGCTGCTTGTCCTGCCGCTGCTCGGCTGGCTGCTATGGAAACGCTGGCACCGTGAAAAACGCGCAGGCCGCTGGCAGATGATCCTGCCGGTGGCGTTTCATCGCGTATTGCTCAGCGGCGGTAATGGCCGTAACAGCAAGCTGCCCTGGATTGCCCTGGGGCTCGGCTGGCTGCTGGCTGTACTGGCGTTGCTGGGGCCCAGCTGGCAAAGGGTTGAGCAGTCCACGCAAAAGCCCGCCGACCCGCTGGTCGTCATGCTGGAACTGACCCCCAGCATGCTCGCCACCGACAGTTCGCCCAACCGGCTGGAGCAGGCGCGACGCAAGATCTATGACCTGCTGCAAAACCGTACCGATGCGCAAACTGCCGTGATCGTCTACGCCGGCAGTGCCCACACGCTGGTGCCGCTGTCCGATGACCTGGCCACCAGCCGCAACCTGCTTGAAGCCCTCAAGCCGTCGATCATGCCGCAACCGGGCCATCGTGCCGATCTTGCAGTCACCAAGGCCCTTGAGCTGCTCGATCAGGGCGCGCTGGGTGAAGGTCGCCTGCTGTTGATCACCTCATCGCTCAGCGACCAGGAACGCAGCGGCATCCGCCGGGCCCTGAATGGTCATGCCCCGCAACTGCTGATACTCGGCGTGGGCAGTCGCGAAGGCGCCCCCGTGGTCGACGAAGGCGGGCAGTTTCTCAAGGACGATCAGGGCGCCATTCTCCTGCCGCGCCTGGACAGCCCAAGCCTGCGGGCATTTGCCCTGGATGTGGACGGACGCTATCGCCAGGCACGCCTGGATGACAACGACTTGCGCGGCCTGGGCCTGCTCGACGGCCCAGCGCATCTGCGCGATGACGGCCAGACCCTGCATCTGGACGCCTGGTCTGACCAGGGTTACTGGCTGCTGCTCCCGCTTCTGTTGTTGGTGGCCTGTGCCGGACGGCGTGGCTGGCTGTTCTGCCTGCCCTTGCTGTTCATGCTGGCACCCCAGCCCGGCTACGCCATGAGCTTTACCGACCTCTGGTTGCGCCCCGACCAACAAGGCATACGCCTGCTGCAGCAAAAAAAACCATTGCAGGCACTCGAGCACTTCAGCGATCCGCTCTGGCAAGGCGTGGCGCTGTACCAGGCGGGCGACTACGCCGGTGCAGCCCTGCGTTTTGCCGAGGTCAACAGCGCCAGCGCGCACTATAATCGCGGCAATGCACTGGCCATGAATGACGAGTTGGAAGCCGCCATCGATGCCTATGAACAGGCACTCGAGCTGCAACCCGAGCTTCAGGCCGCCGCGCAAAACAAAGCCCTCGTCGAGCAAATACTCGAGCAACAGCGCGCTGAGGCCCAGGCAAAGGCCGAACAGACACCCGAGCCGCCACCTGCGCCAGCCGAATCGCAAAACCCGCTGAGCACCAGTGCCCAGGGCGCGTCCAGCACCACGGGGCAAAATGAGGACAACAACTCGGCCGCCACCCCCACCACCGAAGCGCCCCCGGACGAGCCGCTCAACCCCGGCGCCGAAGCCGACGGTCAGCCCGGTGACGAGCAGACCACGCGCCCGCCGGTACCGGCCGCCAACCAGACCGGCGAAGAACAGCGCCAGGCGCTGGAACAATGGCTCAGACAGATTCCCGACAACCCCAGCGAATTGTTGCGACGCAAATTCTGGTACGAACAGCAGCAACATCAGGACACGCCTAAATGAACCGCCTCTGCGTTTTGCTTCTTTTGCTGTGTTGCTGGACCCTGCCGGCCCATGCCGGTGGCCTGGTTGCCAGCGTTGACCGGGACCAGCTCAGCTCCGGTGAAACCGTCGAGCTGACACTGGAGTCCACCGACGTCACCCAGTTTGGCAAGCCCGACCTGACACCACTGGACAACGGGTTTGAAGTGCGCGGCACGCGCCAGGTCAACCAACTGACCAGTCTCAGTGATGACAACAAAGCCACTACCCGCTGGATCATCACCCTGCAACCCAAACAAACCGGCACCGTGACGATCCCGGCACTGCAAGTCGGTGAATACCACAGCCAGCCGATCAACCTGACCGTGACCCAGAGCGTGGCCAGCGACAACGAACTGGCCCCGGTCTTTATCGAAGTCAGTCTGGACCAGCCCAGCGTCTACGTGCAGGCCCAGGCCCTGCTGACCTTGCGCGTCTACCACTCCGTTGCGCTCTACGACGACAGCAGCCTGACCCCGTTGCACATTGACGACGCCATCGTCGAGCAACTGGGCGAGTCGCGCACCTATGAAAAGTTGATCAATGGCGTGCGCCACGGCGTGATCGAGCGCCGCTACGGGATCTACCCCCAGCGCAGCGGCGAACTGCTGATTCCGGCACAAACTTTCAGTGCCACCCAGGTCGACAGCCAGCAATCCACGGCCCCCGCTCCCCTTGGGCCCAAGCCTGGAAAGCTGCTGCATGTGACCTCCACCGAGATCCCGCTGACCGTCCTGCCCAAGCCCGAGACCTATCCACCCAATGCCCCGTGGTTGCCAGCCCGAAGCCTGAGCATGAGCGAAACCTGGAACCCCGAGCCTGACCATACGCTGGTGGGTGATTCCCTGACCCGAACCCTCACCCTCAAGGCTGAAGGCCTGTCCAGCGCCCAGTTGCCGCCCCTGCCCGCCACTGACGTCAACGGCTTGCGGCGCTACCCGGACTTGCCGCAGTTGAGCAATCAAGTCACCGAAAACGGCCTGATCGGCAGCCGCGAAGAGCGCGAGGCGCTGGTGCCGACACGGGTTGGCCAGATCGAATTGCCCGCCGTCGAAGTGGTCTGGTGGAACACCCACGAAGACCATCTGGAGCGGACCTACCTGCCCGCCCGCACCCTGCTGGCAGCAGCCAACCCCAACCTTGCCGTGGACACGCCTGTCAGCGGTGCCGTGGCAGCCATGAGCGAAGAATCGTCGCTGTGGATCTGGCAGCTCAGCACCCTGTTTCTGGCCTGCACCACCCTGGCGAGCCTGGGCTTGTGGTGGCGTGCCCGCTGGCAGCCTGCAATCTTGCGTGCAGCGCAAACCGGGCCCAGCCCGCGCACCCTGCTCGACGACCTTAAACGCGCTTGCCTGGCCAACGACCCCCACGCCACACGCCAGGCACTCGATGCCTGGGCGCGGCAACAACCCGAAACCCTGGCCGACATGGCCGCGCGTTTCGTGTTGCTGTCCGATGCCCTCGATGGCCTCAATGGCGCGCTGTACAGCGAGACCGGCCAGTACTGGCAAGGCGAAGAGCTGTGGAAGGCCATTCGCAGCATTCCGGCTACCGAGCGCGAGCAAGACGCTGCCAGCGAGCCAAGCAGCCTGCCGCCGCTCTACCCCAAATAAATTTCCAGGCAACCCGAGGACCGCCCGAGCGAGCGGGTTGCCAACCCCTTTAAAACGGATTCTGTTATGCGCCTGTTTCACACCTCCGACTGGCACCTGGGGCAAAACCTCCACGGCCAGGACCGCGACTTCGAACACGCCTGTTTTCTTGCCTGGCTACTGACACAGCTCAGTGAGCAGCAGCCGGACGTGCTGCTGATTGCCGGTGATATCTTTGACACCGTCAACCCGCCGGTAAAAGCCCAGGAACGGCTCTACGACTTTATCGTCAGCGCCCATGAGCAACAGCCGAAACTGACCATCGTGATGATTGCCGGCAACCACGACTCCGGCTCGCGCATCGAACTGCCCGCGCCCCTGATGCGTCGTTTACGCACCCATGCACTGGGCCGCGTGCTGTGGCTCGACGATGGCCAGCTCGACGCCGAACGCCTGCTGATCCCCTTGCCCAATGCCAACGGTGAAACCGCTGCCTGGTGCCTGGCGCTGCCCTTTCTGCGCCCTGCAGAAGTCACCGGAGCGCACCTGGGTGATGACTACCTGCGCGGCATCGGCCAGGTCCACGAGTGGCTGATTGCAGCCGCCAACGCCAAGCGCACGCCGGGTCAGGCCCTGATTGCCATCAGCCACGCCCACATGGCGGGCGGTTCGGTGTCCGAAGACTCCGAGCGCAGCCTGATTATCGGCAACGCCGAAGCCCTGCACGCCAGCCTGTTCGGGCCGAGCATCAGCTACGTTGCCCTGGGCCATTTGCACAAGCCACAACGGGTCAACGGCGAGGAGCGGATCCGCTACTGCGGCTCACCGATTCCGTTGTCATTCTCTGAAATCGGCTATCAACACCAGATTCTCGACGTGACGCTGGAGGGCGAAACCCTGGTCAGCGTCGAGCCGCGACTGATCCCGCGCGCGGTCAATCTGCAACGCATTGGCCCACTGCCCCTGGCTGACATCCTCACCCAACTGGCCGACCTGCCGGACACCGACCTGCTGGCCGATACCCAGCGCCAGCCCTGGCTCGAAGTGCGGGTCAAGCTCGACGAACCGCAGCCCGATTTGCGCCAGCAAATCGAAACCGCACTGCAGGGTAAATCCGTGCGCCTGGTGCGCATCTCGGCCGAATATGCCGGCAGCGGCAGCCGTGCATCGGACGACGACGCACGCCTGATCGAACTGGACCAACTGACACCCCAGGAACTGTTCAGCCGCGCCTGGCAAGACAACTACGGCAGTGAAGCCGACGAACAAACCCTCAAGGACTTTGCCGTGCTGCTGCAAGAAGTTCAGCTGGAAGGTGAACAGCCATGAAAATCCTCGCCATTCGCCTGAAAAACCTCGCCTCACTGGCCGGGCCCTTTGAGCTGGATTTCACCGCCGAGCCCCTGGCCAGTGCCGGGTTGTTTGCGATCACCGGCCCCACCGGCGCCGGCAAAAGCACCCTGCTCGACGCCCTGTGCCTGGCCCTGTTTGGGGCTGTGCCGCGACTCAACAACACGGGGCGCGATGCAAAAGTACCGGATGCCGATGGCGAAATTGCCACCGGCGACCCGCGCACATTACTGCGCCGTGGCACCGGTGAAGGCTATGCCGAAGTCGATTTTGTCGGCATCGACGGCCGCCGCTACCGCGCCCGCTGGGAAGCCAACCGTGCTCGCGAAAAAGCCACCGGCAAGTTGCAAGCCAGTCGCCAAAGCCTGCGCGACCTGGACAACGATCAACTGCTGGCGAGCCAGAAAGGCGATTACAAAGTCCAGCTGGAAGCGCGACTGGGGCTCAATTTCGAGCAATTCACCCGTGCCGTGATGCTGGCCCAGAGTGAGTTCAGCGCCTTTCTCAAGGCCGATGACAACGAGCGCAGCGAACTGCTGGAAAAGCTCACCGACACCGCGCTCTACACCCGCCTGGGCAAGCGCGCATTCGACAAGGCCAAAGAGGCCAGGGACGCGCACAAGCAACTGCAGGACCAGGCTGTTGGTGTGACGCCCCTTGAGCCCCAGGCCCGTGCCGAACTGGATCAACAGTTCAACGACGCGCAGCAGCAGCTAAAGAACCAGCAAGGCCAGCTCAAGCAACTGGAGCTGCAACACACCTGGCTCAAAACCCTGGGCGAACTGCAAGAACAGCAACTCAGCGCTGCGGAGCAATTACAGCAAGCACAAACCCTGTGGGACAGCCAGGCCACCCAGCGCCAGACCCTGCACCTGCTCGAACAACTGGCGCCACAACGTCATCAGTTTGCCCGCCTGGCCGAGCTTGAGGGGCAACTGAGCCCATTGGCCGGGCACATCAACGCCCATCTTGCTCAACAGGCCGAACTGGGCCAGCGTCAGACCCGCCTTGAAGCAGAGCTGCAAACCGCCCGCCTGGCTGCAACCCAGGCCCAGGCCCTTCAGCGCGAATGCGCGCCCCAGGTGCAGCAGGCCCTTCTGGAGCAGGCCAACCTTGACCGCCTGACCCAGGCCCTCAACACCCAACAAACCCTCCAGCAGCAGGCCGAACAGGCGTGCGTCGAAGGGCAACTGGCGCTCAACACGCTGCTTGAGCGCCAGCAGCAAGGCGCTGAGCGGCTTGTACTCATCGCCACCCAGCTCGAACACAGCAATGCCCTCGCACCACTGGCCAGCGCCTGGGACGCCTATCGCCCAAGGCTTCAGCAACTGGTGCGGTTGAGTAATAACCTGAGCACCGGCCGCAAGGAACTGCCGGGGCTTGAACAGCGGGCCCTGCAGGCCACGCAGGAACTGACCGGGTTGCGCGACAGCCTGGAAATTTTGTTCCAGGAAGCCGGCGCAGAACCCCACGCGGTCAACGAGCAAATCCAGACCCTGGGCAGCCTGCTGCAAGACAACCGTCAGCAACAGCGTGCGTTTGAAGACCTGCAGCGCCTGTGCAGCAGTCAGCAGGCGCTCGATAGCCGCCTGCACGAACTGCAACTCAAGCAACAGGAGGTGCAGCAGGAGCGCGAGCGCCTGAGCCAGCAAGGCATCAAGGCCAAAGCCGACCTTGAAGTGGCTGAGCAAACCTTGCAGGTCACCCGCCAACTGCTGGAGCGTCAGCGCGTGGCCCGTAGCGCCAGCGTTGAGGAACTGCGCGGGCAGCTGCAGGATGGCCAGCCCTGCCCGGTGTGCGGCAGCGCCGAGCATCCGTATCATCAGCCTGAAACCTTGCTGCACAGCCTGTCCCGCCATGATGAGCAGGAAGAAGCCAGTGCCCGCGCCGTAGTCGACGGGCTCAAGGAAACCCTCGCCCAGCTGCGGGAAAAAGTCGGTGGCCTGATCGCCCAGCAAAAAGAATTTTTGCTCCAGCAAGAGCGCATCCACCAAGAACAGCAAGCCCTCGCCCCGAGCCTTGAAGCGCATCCGCTCCATGAGCAATGGCTGGCACAGGACCCGGCCAAGCGTGAGCAATGGCTGACCCTGCGCCTGAATCAGTTGCAGCACAGCATCACCCAGGACGAACAGCGCCAGAACGCCCTGCTCGCCTTGCAAAAAGAAGCGGCCCACTTGCAGCAGCAAGTCCAGCGCTGCACCGAAGCCAGCCAGCTCGCCACCCAGCAACTGGCTGAGCAGCAATTGCACCTCAATGCCGACACTCAGCGCCTTGAGGATGAACTCGGCGAGTTTGCCAGCGTGCTGGCCCCGGCCACCCTAGACGCCCTGCGCGAAAACCCGTCCGCCTGCTTCATGGCCCTCGACCAGCAAGTGGCTGATCGTGTGGCCCAACTCGATCAGCAACGGGACGAACTGGCGGAGCAGGCTGAAAGAGCGAGCAGCATCGAGCGCGAGCAGTATCAGCAGGCCAATCGCAGCAAGGAACTGGACACCTTGCAGCGCAGCGTCAAGGCGCTGGGCGAGCAGCAACAGGCCAGCCAGCACAGCCTCAAACAATGGCTGGGTGACTTCAGCAGCGCCGAGCAGTGGCAGCAAAGCCTCGAGCAGGCCGTCGAACGGGCCCGCACGGCCCAGACCCAGGCCGAACAAGCCCTGCAAGCTACCGCTAACCAGTTGCTTCAGCTCGCGACCGAGCTCAAGTCCGAGCAAGAGCGCCTGCACGCCCTGCAGCAAGAACACGACACCCTCAACGCCCAGCTCGCGCAATGGCGGGCACAGCACAGCGAGGTTGATGACAGTCGCCTGCAGCATTTGCTGGCCCATGACGAAGCACAGGTACGCGAACTGCGCCTGCACCTGCAGAACAGCGAAAAAGCCGTCGAGCAAGCCCGGGTATTGCTGCAAGAACGCGAACAACGCCTGGCCCAACACCAGGCCCATGCCAATGGCAACCTGGACAGCGAGTCACTCAACATCGCCCTTGAGGCGTTGCACGCAGAACTGGCTGCCAGTGAGCAGCAATGTGCCGAACTACGTGCCCGGCAGAGCGAGGATCAACGTCGTCAACAGGCCAATCAGGCATTGGCTCAACGCATTGCACTGGCCTATGACGAATGGCAGCGCTGGGCACGCCTCAGTGATCTGATCGGTTCCGGCAGTGGCGACAAGTTTCGCAAAATCGCCCAGGCCTACAACCTCGACCTGTTGGTCCATCACGCCAACGCGCAGTTGCGCCAACTGGTCCGCCGTTATCGCCTCAAGCGCGGTGGCAGCATGCTCGGCCTGCTGGTGATGGACACCGAGATGGGCGACGAACTGCGCTCGGTGCATTCACTCTCCGGCGGTGAAACCTTCCTGGTGTCGCTGGCATTGGCCCTGGGCCTGGCCTCGATGGCCTCCAGCACATTGAAAATCGAATCACTGTTCATCGATGAAGGTTTTGGCAGCCTCGATCCCGAGTCCCTGCAACTGGCGATGGATGCACTGGACGGCCTGCAGGCCCAGGGGCGCAAGGTGGGGGTCATCTCCCACGTACAGGAGATGCACGAACGCATCCCGGTCCAGATCCAGGTAAAACGTCAAGGCAACGGTTTGAGCACCGTGGAGGTTAAATGACCGGGCATGTGCTGTATTCATTCCGCCGCTGCCCCTACGCCATGCGGGCGCGCATGGCCCTGCGCTACAGCGGCGTGCCATTGTCGATTGTGGAGGTCAGCCTGAAAGCCAAACCGGCCGAAATGCTCGCTGCCTCACCCAAGGGTACGGTGCCGGTGCTGGTGTGTGCCGATGGCAGTGTGATCGAGCAAAGCCTGGACATCATGCACTGGGCGCTGGCCCGGCATGATCCGGATAACTGGTTGCAGCCGGGCTGCGCGGCATTAATCGAAGAAAACGACACCCGCTTCAAGGTGCTGCTGGACCGCTACAAATACGCCATTCGCTACCCTGAGCACCCGATGGAGTATTACCGGGCGCAAGGGGCAGAGTTTTTGCAGCGGCTGGAAGACATGCTTGCGCGCTCGGCATACCTGGCCGGGCCTGCGTTGAGTCTGGCGGATGTAGCCCTGGCGCCGTTTGTGCGCCAGTTTGCCCATGTGGACCGCGACTGGTTTGAGCAAGCGCCCTACCCGCGCCTGAATGCCTGGCTGGAGCGGTTTTTGGCATCGGAATTGTTCAGTTCGGTGATGAGAAAACCCTGATGACTCCATGGTGGGAGCGGGCTTGCTCGCGATACAGGCACCCCGGTGGTTCAGATACACCCCGTTGCCTTTATCGCGAGCAAGCCCGCTCCCACAGGAAAACAGGTGCCGCTCAGCTTCGGGTTTTATGATCCAGGGCCGCATAGAAATTGGCGCTTTGTTGCAGGTATTTTTGGGTGTAGGCCGCGGATTTCTTGTCGCTGACCAGGGTGGTTGCGCTGGCAGGCAGGGCCACGGTGGCAGAGATGGCGCAAGCGGAAATCACGGAGAAAAGATTGAAATTCATGACGATAACCCTCGACGATTCAGTTGGCGTGCTTGCCTGTTAAGGCCGTGAAACCAACTTAACGCCAAGGGTCATCCTGAAGAAATTCATTGCAGCACTAGCGTCTATCAGCGGGATTGATGGACAGCTGCACGCCTACGTTTACGGGCGGTTGATAAATTTCAGATCAGACGGTGCATCCATTGCCAGGGTTTGTACGGTCTTGCCCAACGTGCCGGTTTCAGGGTCGCGCTCCAGTACCACGATGGCATTGCTCATCTGGTTGGCGATTAACAAAAACTTGCCGTTGGGGCTCAGGGCAAACTCACGCGGGTGATCGCCGTCCACCGAGCGACGCTGGATTTCAGTCAACTCGCCATTGCCCGGATTGATTGCAAACACCAGGATTTCATTGGCCTTGCCACGGTTGCTGACGTACAGGAACTTGCCGTCCTGTGAGGCATGCAATGCACCGGCTGCACGGTTTTGCGCGGGCATGCCGTGGGCCAGTTCCAGTGCCTGACGCTGCTTGAGTCGACCATTGTCATAGTCGAATACAAACACCTGGGCACTCATTTCAGTGGTCAGGTAAGCGTGTTTGCCGTCACCGGAAAACAGCAGGTGACGTGGCCCGCTACCTGCCGGCAGCTCTACAAACGCCGGGTCGGCGGCCACCAGCGGATGGTCCGGGTTGGCTGCCGGGTCGTACCGGTAGACAAACACCTTGTCTGCACCCAGATCACTGGCGTACACAAACTTGCCGTCCGGGGAGGACACCACCGAGTGCACGTGGGCGGACATCTGGCGCTCAGGATTGACCCGGCTGGCAGGATGACTGCTCATCTGGGTCACGGGCTGCAACTGACCTTCAGCATTGATCGGCAATACGGCAAGGCTGCCGCCAGGGTCGGCATGCACGCCGTAGTTGGCCACAAACAGATAGCGCCCATCCGCACTCAGGCTGGAATGAGTCGGCTCTTCACCCAGGGTCTTGACCTGGTTGATGAGGGTCAGCTCATTGGTTTTCGGGTCGATGGCAACGCTGCTGGCGCGACCGACGACATCGCTCTGGCCCTTGCCGTTTTCATTAACCACGAACAGACGGGTCTGGTCTTTGGACAAGGTCAGCCACGAAGGGTTGGCGGACTTGAACACTTGCAGCGGCTCAGGGGTGATACGCCCTTTGGCGCTGTCAAACTGCAACCGGTAGATGCCCTGGCTTTTGCCCTGGGTGTAGGAGCCAACCAGCAACTCGACTTCATCCCGGGAATCGGCCTGGGCCGACATTGCACCTACGCTCAGAGCCATCAACACAGGTAAGGTTTTAAACTTCATCTTCAACCTCGACTTCATCGTCATCGTTGTTTGCACTCAAGGCGCTGAGGCAAACCAGACGGTGTTCACCGGAGTCGCCAACGAGGGTCCAGCTTTGCAGGGTGTCGTCAAAGACGCTGGCGTCGATCTGTTCAAGGGTGAACTTCCAGCGCTTTTCGGCTCGTCCGTCCATGCATTTGATGAGCAACTGCACATCGTCCAGAGAAAAATCCCAGGCATGCAGCCCGTCAATCACCAACATGTCGCTGGTTTCAAGGGCTGCGCGCAAGGTCTGGTTTGAATCGCTCATTAATCATTCACCTGTTGGAAAGGCGTAATGATAGGTCAAATCAGCGGTGCAACCCATCACCGTGACGCGTGATTGCTCGGTTGTGGGCGCACCGGACCCCTGACTTTAGTTTATGGCCTGGTCAATGTTGGCCTGTAACGACTGGCGCTCTTTGTTTTCACCCTTCAACAGATCACCACCAACCGTGGCACCAGAGAGCCGCAGCCGTTCCTGCCCACGGAACGTCGCGACATGGGCCTCGCTGGCTGGCGAGTTGTCGGGCTGGTAGTCAAACTTCACGCCGCCGGGGCTGAGGTTGATGCCCTTACCGGCTTCCACCGCCAACGAGCCGCTGGCACTCAGGCCCATGGCGCTCTGGCTGCGGGTGTCAGTAACTTGCTCCAGCGCCAGTTTGCCACCGGCATTGAGGTTGACTGAGCCCGCACCACCGTCAAAGTCGCCGCCTTCATAGCGGGCATCGCCTTGAGTGTCGATGCTCACCCCCTTGGCTCCGGCATAGCGGCCTACCTGGGCCGTACTGGTGCTTTCCTGCGCCCGGTTGAACTCGCCCGAGCCGTTGGCGCGCACATTCACATCTTCCCCGGTTTTGGTGTAGACGCGTAGGCCAACCTTGGCCGCTACGCCCTGCTCGCTGCGACTGTGGGTGTCGACAGCGGCGCTGGCGTCATGACTGCCCGCCTGGATATTCAAGGCACCGTCGGTTGCACGGTATTGGGTGCCTTCATCCTGCAACTTGCCGCCAACATTGACCTGTACCGTGGCGCCACTGAGCTGGCTGACCAGCGCCGTACTGTCCTGCTGCGCCTGCGTATTGTTGTGATACCCCGCCTGCCCGTCGAGCCCCACGCTGGCCAGCTCCACGCCGTCCATTAAAGCGGACTGGGGCATCGTGCCCTTGACCAGGCCTTTGACGACTTTTTCCAGCGGATTGCTGAGGCCACTGATCTCGGCACTCACCCCCAGCCCGGCCTGCCAGCCGGTCTCGGTGTGGGAGCTGGACTCGGTGTTGTGTGCCGCCCGGTTGTCCACCCGGGCTGCATTGACTTGCAACCCTGAGCCGGCAACGATCCGGGAACCCTCATTGACCAGGGTATTGTCGGCCTGCACCTGCACATTGCCGGTGGCTGTCACATTGCTGGTTTTGGCCGTGGTCCGGTTGGCGTTGTCCTTACTGTCCTGTCGGGAAAACTCCAGGCCGCTGCCAACCTTGTCCAGGCTTGCTGTCCAGGCAATGCCGCCACCCGTGGTGACATCTTGGGTTTTGCTGTCAGTGCTGTCATGTGCCGCCAACAGTTCGATGCTTTTGCCTTTGAGGTTCACATCGCCCCCGGTCGCGGCAAGGTCCGAGCCCTTGATGCTCACGTCGCCACCCGCGTTAACGGCCACAGTACTGCCACTGATGCTCGCCCCCTGCTGCTGCGTTGTTTCGGTGACATTGGTGTGCTGCTGATCCTTTAAACCCGCACCCACTCGGTACTCATGGCTGCCGGGCGCAGTTTCTTTGGCACTGGCAGTGAAACCACGGTTGTCGGTACGGGTGGTGTCCCGGGCGGTATTTTCAGCCGCTACGATCTTGATATCACCCTTGGCCAGTACTCCGGTTTCACCTGTCGCCGACACTGTGGAGCCGCTGACGGTTATGTCCCGGGCGCTTTGCAGCGTGAGGTTACTGTCCGAATGCAGGTCACTGGCGACGAGCGTACGGTCGCTGTGGTCCTTGCGGCTTTCGTCATTAATCAGGGAGAAAAACTTGCTGTCCTTGTTATGACTGCTGTCGCGGGACCTGTCACGGACGCCATCGATCACCAGCGAACCGGTGTCGCTGATCACGCTGGCCTGGGTCCCGCCGCGCACCTGACTGGCGCTGATGTGCACATCGTCAGCCTTGACGATCAGCTTGCCACCGGCGTTGACCTGGCTTCCGGTGTGCAGGGTTTTGTCCCCGTCACCCTCGCCCTGGCTGCCGAAGAAGCTGCCACCCAGCAAATCGCCGGAATAGCGCGTGCCGGTGTGGTTCTGGCTGCGGCTGGCACTGGCGATCTCGACTTCACGGGCGCTGAGCTGGATATCCCCCGGGGTTTTCAACTCGGCACCTTGCAACTGCAGCTTTTGCCCGCTGGCCAGCTCGATCGACTTGCCTGCCTTGAGGCTGCTGGCAACAGTGCGCTCATCATGGGTTGAGGTGTCCCAGCTTTCCTTCCATAGATGTTTGCGGTGATTGCCCTGATCCCGGGTGTCATGGGTTTCGGTCGCGGCAACAAGACGCAGGTCTTTGCCGCTGTTGATTCCAAGGGTATCGCCCGCCTCTACGTGGCTGCCCTTGATCAGGGTGTCGGCGCCGGAAGACAGCGCGGCGTTTTGCCGGGCCGTGATCTGGGTCCCGTGCTGACGCGAGTCCTGGTCGGTGGTGGTGCGATCAAAGGTTTCATAGGTCACAAAGAGTGCCTTGTTATTCCATTGCTCCCGTTTTTCCTGAAGGGCCGTACTTTCCAGGCTGCTCAGGGTCAGATTGCGACCCGCGTCGAGCTTGACGTTACCGCCGCTGATATCGGCGCCCGCCAGTGTCACGTCTCTGGCGCCGTGCAGGTCGACATCGCCCTTGCTGCTGTTCACCCCGGCACGGGTGGCCTCAAGGCTGTTGGCGTGGGTCTGGCCGCTGATCTCGAGATCGCCCGCAGAGCGGATACTCACCCCGTCAGTGCCTGCCACCGGCACCGCGCCTATGCGAACCCCCGCCCCTTCGGCAGTGCTGATGATATTGATGCGCCCGGCCTTCATCGCCCCGAACAGGCTGGCGTCGATGCGCCCGTCCTTGGTCGTGCCACCCGGATAGACCCTGTTCACCGCGCCACTGGCGGCGTCGACCTGATTGCGCCCAACCACAAGCGTCAAGGAGTCACGGGCACTGATCTGGCCCTGACTGTCGATCTGCGGCGCGATCAGGCCGATCGCTCCGTCAGGGTTGTCCAGCCCCTGCTGCTGCACGCTCAATTGGCCGTGGGCATCAGCGGTGTTGAAGGCGTGCAGCTTGCCGTTATCCAGTTCGGGCCGCCCCACCACCAGGCTGGCGCTGGGCGCGTTGATGAAGCGGGCGCCATTGACCGAAATCCCGTTGGGGTTGGCCAGCACATAATCGGCCTTGCGCCCGAATATTTCCTGCGCGCCATTGAGTGCCGACGCGTTGCGACCGATGACCTCATTGAGGATCACACTGGCCGCCTGGCCATGAAATTGCGGATTGGATGCCAGTTGCCCGGCCAGTTGGGATTGCCCCGCTTGCAGTGCATTGTTCAGCACCACACCCTGGCGATCGACGTTGTAATCGAGGAATTGATTGTGAGACAGCCCGGCCGTGTTGGGAGCGACAATATTGACGATGGGCACTCCGCCCTGGTTGTGCAGTTGCGGCGTGCCGCCGGGGCCATCGACCCCGGTAATGCCATTGGCCAGCGCCAGTGGCGGCAACAAAAGCAGGCTGGCAATCGCACGGCGCAGCGTTCCTTGGGGGGACAGGTAAAAGTGTTGTCTGTTAATAGGCATAGCATCTTCCTTTGCGTGAGTGATGCGGCGACACACGTCGCCCGGTGTAACGCTTCAGGGGCTTGTCGGGCCCCTGCAGGCGTTAAATCTGCACGCTCAGGCGTGCCAGCCAGACATGCGGCTCCTGGCTAAAACCCTTGACCGGGCTGCCCTCCTTCGGCCGCGGCCAGCGCAGAGGAGCACAGACACAGCGAACACAGAATTCGTGCCAGGGTAAAACACCGGGACCTGATCAGGAGAAGCGCCATCACACGACATCCTTAATACGCCTTGAAGGCGATTCATGGCTCTGAAAAATCCGTATTCAGACCATGTGTCGTTCTGACAGGGGAAAAGTATCCTTATTACATTAAGAAATATTTAGTCACATATCGTTATAAGCCGCTGAGGAACGGCAGGGATACCTCAACCGTGGGAGCGGGCTTGCTCGCGATTCATGCACTGCGGTATTGCAGTTAAATCCTGTCGATGCCATCGCGAGCAAGCCCGCTCCCACAAAACCACCCCACAGCAGCGTTACAACGCCGCCGCAGGCTTTAAGCGAAAGGCCACGCCAAACCGGTTGTAGGCATTCATCAGGCCGATGCCATAGGTCAGGTCCGCCAGCTCCTTGTCGCTGAACTCGGCGGCTGCGCTCTGGAAGTCCGCATCCGGGATTCCGGTTTGCGCGACGAGCGTGACTGTTTCGGCCCAGGCGAGGGCCACCCGCTCACGGGTCGTGAACAACTCGCCTGCCTCGCGCCACACCGGTACCAGTACCAGCTTTTCGACGCTCAGGCCGGACTTGAGCAGGTCCCGTGAGTGCATATCGATGCAGTAGGCGCAGCCGTTGATTTGCGAAACCCGCAGATACACCAGATCAATCAGTGCCTTGGGCAATCCGCTGTTTTGCACATACCCGTACACCCCGCCAAAGACCTTGTAGCCCTCGGGTGAAGCCTTGGAATAATCGATACGCTGGTTCATGACGTGCCCTTGCATTGACTGTTTGAGTGGCGCCATAGTGGGGTTTCTTGGCCCTGTCAAAAAGAGCCAAGATTTGGCTTTATCACCAGGCCATGATCTATCCAGCTCCGGGATCAGGCACAAGGGAACACCATGAAACCCCCTATTCCACACTTCTCCCCTCTTGATCCGGACACCAGCGAACCCATTTACCGGCAACTCTACTGGCGCTTTCGGGAAGCCATTGCCAACGGTCTGCTGGCCCCCGGAGAGCGAGTGCCTGCAGCCCGGGCCTTGGCCAAGGAGCTGGGGCTGGCCAGGGGCACCATCGACACGGCGTATTCCCTTCTGACCTCAGAGGGCTATTTGCAAGCCCGCGGCCAGGCAGGAACCATCGTGACGCCGGATATCACGATCAAACCAGCACTCGCCACCCGCACCCCCGAGTCAAGCCCGCCCGTGAGGCACCAGCCCGAAACACTGCCCTTCCAGATGGGCCTGCCAGCGCTGGACGCCTTTCCAAAAAAGGTATGGGCACAAATCGGCGCGCGATGCGTGCGCAGCACCCGTGCCCAGGACATGGCCAACCCGTCGGCTCACGGCCTGCAATCATTGCGTACGGCCATTGCCACTTACCTGCAGGTTTCCCGCGGTATCGCCTGCTCTGCCGCCCAAGTCTTCATCACAGCCGGCTACCGGGACACGTTGTCGCTGATCGCCCATGCTCTGCTCAAGGCCGGTGACAGGGTCTTGATTGAAGACCCCGGCTACCCGCCGACCCGCCAGTTACTGGAGCAACTGCAGATCCGGACCGTGGCCCTGCCGGTCGATCATGACGGCATGCAGCTGCCTGCACAGGGTAGCGAGGCGCTGCACGCCCAGGCGGCCGTCGTCACACCCGCCCATCAAAGCCCCTTGTGCGTATCGCTATCGCTGTCCCGCAGGCTGGAGCTGCTGGCCTGGGCCAGCCGGCAACAGGCATGGATCATCGAGGACGATTACGACGGCGAATACCGCTACGTCAGCCGCCCGCTACCCGCACTCAAAAGCCTGGACCGTGATGGAAGGGTGCTCTACAGCGGCACGTTCAGCAAAGTGCTGTTTCCGGGGCTACGCCTGGCTTATGTGGTGGTACCCCAAGCCCAGGTTGAATGCTTTCAACAGGCCAGCCAGACCTTTCGCAGCGGTTGCCCGGAACTGACCCAGGCCATCGTCGCGACGTTCATGACTGAAGGCCATTTCGCCCGGCATATCCAGCGCATGCGCAAGCTTTATAGCGAGCGCAGGGCGTTTACCATGATCGGGCTACAAAACGTGCTGGGGACTCGCGTGCGCATTGATGCCAACCCGGGGGGGATGCACCTGATCCTGCGCCTTGAAGGCCAGCAGCCGGATTGGCAACTGGTGGAGCGCATGCGCCAGGACGGGCTCTTTGCCGAAGCCCTGAGCGAGTGGAGCCTGCAGGGGGAAAAACCTTCGGGGCTGCTGCTGGGGTTTGCCAACATCGCCTCCCAGGCCAGTGCCGAAATACTGGGCGAGCGGATTCTGGCGCTGCTCAAGCCTGCCGGTTAGAACCTGTGGGAACAGAGGCAAAACGCGGTGATGCCATCGCGAGCAAGCCCGCTCCAACACTGTTGTGTGAACACCTTAGTCCTGCGATACAGGCGCCACCCATCAACGATCGGAGCCCTACGTCTCAACATCAAATAAAACAGCGAGGTTCGCGCAAAAGCGCTTCCAGCTCCACCGACGGCAGAGGCCTGCAAAAGAGATAACCCTGCACCTGATCGCACCCGTTTTTCGTCAAGAACTCTAGTTGCTCACGGGTCTCCACACCTTCAGCGATGACTTGCAGGCCAAGGCTGTGAGCCAGCTCGATAATCGTACGTGCAATGGCAGCATCCTGAGGGCTGAAGGTGACTTCACGGATAAAGGCGATATCGATTTTGAGCGTGTCGATGGGGAAACGGCTCAGGTACGCAAGGCTCGAATAACCGGTGCCAAAGTCGTCGATGGAGATTTTCACGCCGATGTCCCTCAGTGTCAGCAAACTGCTGACGGTATGGGGCGTGTTCTCCATCAGCGAGCCCTCGGTCAGCTCCACCTCAAGCAAATGGGGGTCGAGCTGATGGGCCTTGAGGGAGCGCTCGATATCATTGACCAGATCGCCTTCGCAAATCTGTTGCGCCGACACATTCACCGCCACTTGCAGCGACCCCAGTCCTGAGCGCTGCCATTGGGCAATCTGGCTGCACACGCGGTCGATCACCCACTGGCCCACCCGGGATATCAGCCCTAGGCTTTCCAGCAGCGGCACGAAAACCGCCGGAGAAACAGCGGCATGCCCCGGCCGGTGCCAGCGCAACAGTGCTTCCACACCGCAGATCCGACCGTCTGCCAGGCCTATCTTCGGCTGGTAATACACCTCGAACGCCTGCTTGCGAACCGCATCGCGCAACGCGGTTTCAAGTTCCTGGCGAGCCATGACCTCGACGTTCATTTGTGCCGTGTAAAAACGGTAAGTGTCTTTGCCCGCCTGCTTGGCGAGCCCCATGGCCGTATTGGCATGCTTGATCAGGCGGTGCGCCTCGGCGCCATCGTCCGGGTACAGGGCAATCCCGTAACTGGCCGTCATCGGTGTGTCATGGCCATGCAGCTTGAACGGATCACGCAGCACCTCGCGGATGCGGTCAACCATCTGCCTGGGGCCTGCCTGGCCTTTGCGGATCATCAGGATCAGCGCAAGTTCGTCGCCATCCATCCGTCCCAGGGTGTCACTGACATTGAGGCAATTGGACAATCGCTGGCTGAACTCTGCCAGCACCTTGTCCCCCATCAAATGGCCCCAGGTCAGGTTGATGTTCTTGAAGTCGTTCAGGCCGATCGTGACCACGGCCAGCTGCCAACCCCGCAACGCAGCCTGGGTCAGCCCCATCTGCAGGGTGGTGTAGAACAGGTCGCGATTGGGCAAGCCGGTCAGCGGGTCGTAATTGGCCATTTTCAGCAGCCGCTCATCGGTCCCCATCGCAGAGCGAAAACGCTCCAGGTCGCTGGTGCGTTTTTCCAGCTGCTGCTCAAGCATCAGGGTATGCACCGCCCGATGGTCGCCAAACGCCTTGAGCCGCAGCAGATTGCGCACCCGCAACCACAGTTCGTCACTGGCGACCGGCTTGCACAGAAAGTCCTCGGCACCCGCCTCAAGCCCCAGAAGACGGGCGCTCTGCTCGCCCTGGCCCGACAGCATGATGATGGGAATATTGGCCGTAGACGCATTTGCCTTGAGTCGACGGGCCACCTGATAGCCGTCAATGCCGGGCATCGTGGCGTCGAGCAGGATCAAGTCCGGAGGCTGTTGGGCGACCGTGGCCAGGGCCTGTTCACCCGAGCCGGCAGTCAGCGTGCGATAACCCTGTTCTTGCAACAAGGCTTCGAGCAGTGAGCGGATCTGAACGTCATCATCAACGATCAGGAGTGTGGCAGGTATGTTGGACATGGAAAGCGCTCAAATAAGGGGCCGCCAAGGCAATTTCAAGCTTGATCTGCAGGGAAATCCACTTAGCGTCTGATACCCGTATAGAGGAGCAGTTAAGCACCGATACGGGTGCTTCACCACGACAGCAGAAAACAAAAAAGCACCCTCAGGTGCTTTTGCTTGTCAGTCCAGCGCAGAAACTTGAACCCGTGTGGGAGCGGGCTTGCTCGCGATGCTAGCGACACGGCAAGACAGTCACACCGCGCCGTTCCAATCGCGAGCAAGCCCGCTCCCACAGCACTCATTGAATGAAGGGCACGCCATCAACCCTGGGTTCTGGCCCGCGCCGTGTGCAGCTTCTTGTAGCTCTCGATCAGGCGCAGATGCTTGTCCAGCCCTTCGAGCTTCATGCTGGTTGGCGTCAAGCCATGGAAGCGCACGGTGCTGTCCACCGACCCGATCGCGGCATCCATCCGCTCGTTGCCAAACATGCGACGAAAGTTGGCTTCGTAGTCTTCCAGCTCCAGGTCTTCGTCCAGCTTCATTTCCAGCACAGCATTCACGGCCTGGTAGAACAAGCCGCGCTCTACCGTGTTGTCGTTGTACTGCAGGAACATTTCCACGGCTTCCTTCGCCTCTTCATATTGCTCCAGGGCGAGATAGATCAGCAGCTTCAACTCCAGGATCGTCAACTGGCCCCAGGCGGTGTTGTCGTCAAACTCGATGCCGATCAAGGTAGTGATATCGGTGTAGTCATCCAGCTCGCTTTCCACCAGACGCTCAACCAGACCTTTAAGCTCGTCCAGATCCAGGCGATGCAGATTCAGGATATCGGCACGGAAGAACAGCGCCTTGTTGGTGTTATCCCAGATCAGGTCGTCGGCCGGATAGATTTCCGAATAGTCCGGCACCAGGATGCGGCAGGCCTTGGCGCCGAGATGCTCATAGACCGCCATGTACACTTGCTTGCCCATGCCTTCGAGAATCCCGAACAGGGTTGCGGCCTCTTCGCTATTGGCGTTTTCCCCCTGGCTCGTGAAGTCCCACTCAACGAATTCGTAATCGGATTTCGAGCTGAAGAAGCGCCACGACACCACACCGCTGGAGTCGATAAAGTGCTCGACGAAGTTATTGGGCTCAGTCACCGCGTGACCTTCAAAGGTCGGCTGAGGCAAATCGTTGAGGCCTTCGAAACTGCGGCCTTGCAACAACTCCGTCAGGCTGCGCTCCAGTGCCACTTCCAGGCTCGGGTGCGCACCGAATGAAGCGAACACGCCGCCAGTGCGTGGATTCATCAGGGTGACGCACATCACCGGGAACTCACCGCCCAGGGATGCATCCTTGACCAGCACCGGGAACCCCTGCTCTTCCAGCGCCTGGATACCGGCCACGATTCCCGGGTACTTGGCCAACACCTCTTGCGGCACATCCGGCAGGGCGAATTCACCCTCGATGATTTCGCGTTTGACCGCACGCTCAAAAATCTCCGACAGACACTGCACCTGCGCTTCGGCCAAGGTATTGCCTGCGCTCATGCCGTTGCTCAAAAACAGGTTTTCGATCAGGTTGGACGGGAAATACACCACCTCACCGTCCGACTGGCGCACGAACGGCAGCGAGCAGATACCGCGCTCCTCATTGCCGGAATTGGTATCGATCAGGTGGGAGCCGCGCAACTCGCCCTCGCGGTTGTAAACTTTCAGGCAGTGGGCATCGAGAATCTCGGGCGGCAGCTCATCCTTGCGCCCTGGCTTGAACCAGCGTTCTTCGGGGTAATGCACAAACTCGGCATTGGCGATCTCTTCGCCCCAGAACTGGTCGTTGTAGAAGAAGTTGCAGTTGAGCCGCTCGATAAACTCGCCCAATGCCGACGCCAGGGCGCCTTCCTTGGTCGCACCCTTGCCGTTGGTGAAGCACATCGGCGATTGCGCATCGCGGATATGCAGCGACCACACATTCGGCACGATATTGCGCCACGACGCGATCTCAATCTTCATGCCCAGGCCAGCCAGAATGCCGGACATATTGGCAATGGTCTGCTCCAGTGGCAGATCCTTGCCGGCAATATAAGTACCCGCCTCGGAACCGCTTGAAGGCATCAGCAGCGCCTGAGCGTCGGCGTCGAGGTTTTCCACCTCTTCAATCACAAACTCGGGCCCGGCTTGCACCACCTTCTTAACGGTGCAGCGGTCGATGGAGCGCAGGATGCCCTGACGGTCCTTCTCCGAGATATCCGCAGGCAACTCGACCTGAATCTTGAAAATCTGGTTGTAGCGGTTTTCGGGGTCAACAATGTTGTTCTGCGAGAGGCGGATATTCTCGGTAGGAATATTGCGGGTCGCGCAGTACAACTTAACGAAGTAAGCCGCGCACAACGCCGACGAAGCGAGAAAGTAATCGAACGGACCAGGAGCCGAACCATCGCCCTTGTAACGGATAGGCTGATCGGCAACTACGGTGAAGTCATCGAACTTGGCTTCAAGTCGGAGGTTGTCGAGAAAGTTGACCTTGATTTCCATGCGGGATTACCAGAATAACCAGACAAATAATTGGCGGCCATTATCCGGTTTTTCAGCGTGAAGTCTTGTGCTTTTGCGCGGCGCCCGCTGGCCGGCGCCAAGCGGACCCTGGGCAAAAACTGTAGCCGCTGACGATCAGCGCGAGGCTGCGTCAGGCTTCATGCGCCGCAGCAGCCGCATGAACCGATCCGAGACTCCGGATACACAGGATCACCAGGCCCAACCTTCTGCGCAGTAACTCACAACCGCACAAACACCCAAGTAAGCGTAAAGAACAAACAAACACTTATATAAGAACTCACTTATTCACCAAACTTAAAACCGAAAACATATATACCCGATGCATCAATAATCTCGACCCAATGTTCTAACCAAGTGCCACACACTAAACAGCTTCAGCGGCGCTATTTACACAGACATATCAGAATGCCACTATCGCTACAGGCAAACCGACCACAAGGCACGGTACGCCCCCGGCACGACTCGCTTTCAGGCCAACTCACACTGGCCAGCGCACACCTCCCCGCCCGTACAAGGCCCAGGCAAGGGTCGCCACACCGCCCTGAGCAGTGCCCGCTACCACAGGGCCCGGCTCCAGGCACCTGCCATTGGGCGGAGTTATTTTTAGTCGGGAACGGCCAAAATGTTATTTATTGTCAGGCAATAAATATTGAAATACGCCTATATAGCCTGAATATAAATCTCTGCCGATTTAAAGGTTGATATTGCAATCGTTTCGCAGTTAATATTTTCGTTGTTCAACTTCGTACCGCCCATTATCTGTAATAAAGCAGGAGTCACTGTGCTCCCGCCCAGGCCATCGCCACATCAAACTGATGCGGGCAGCCTTTATTGATAGGCACTGCCATCTCCTGGATCGGGGATATTGGTCGTGACGAATCGTTAAATGCTCTCGCCGGCTGAGCATGTTTGGCACAAAGGAAGCTGCCTTGTTTAAACGAATCATGATTGTCTGCATTGGCAACATTTGCCGCAGCCCCACCGCCGAACATCTCATGCGGGTCGCACTGGCGCCCTCCGACATCGTCGTGAGTTCCGCAGGCCTCAGTGCCGTAAAAAACAAGCCCATCGAAGCCACAGCAGGCCTGGTCCTCGAAGAGCACGGCCACATCGTGCCCGAGCACAGCGGCACCCAGCTGACGGCTGCTGCCATAAATGAGTCCGATCTTATTTTGGTCATGGAACAACATCATATTGGTGGTGTCCTAAGCATCTCTCCAGAGGCACGGGGCAAAGTGTTCCTGCTGGGCAAATGGCAAGACAACCGCGAAATCAACGACCCGTACCGTCAAGGCAAGCCAGCCTTTGTCCACGCGTATGCGCTGATCGACGCCGCAGTAAATGCATGGGCCCAGCGGATCAAACGCTGAGCCATCCCTCGAATTACCTGTGAAGATAAAGAACCGACTTATGCAGCAAGCACCTGTGACAAAGCCCCATGAGCACGATGACGACAACGACGAAATTGACCTGATGGGGTTGTTGGGCACGCTCATCGATCATAAATGGCTGATTGCAGGCGTGACCGGCGTCTTTATGGCTGCAGGTGTTGCCTATGCCCTGCTCGCTACACCGGTGTACCAGGCGAATGCGTTGATCCAGGTTGAAGCCAAGAAAAACGATATGCTGGGCTTCTCTGATATCGGCAGCATGCTGGGTAAAGAATCGCCATCGGCAACAGAGATTGAACTGATCAAGTCCCGTAAAAATATCGGTGCTGCTGTCGACAATCTAAAGTTGGATATTAAGGTTGAACCTAATTACTTCCCGCTGATCGGCGAGTTTGTAGCACGTCGCTTTAAACCTGATGCAGAAAACAGTGTGGCCAGCCCGATGTTCGGCATGGACAGCTTCGCGTGGGGTGGCGAAAAACTGAAGCTTGCTGAATTCGAGCTGCCTCAGGAGCTACTGGGTACGGAACTAACTCTAGTCAACGGAGAGTCAGGTAATTTTACCCTGCTAGATGCCGATGATAATCTTCTGCTCAAAGGCCAGGTAGGTCAGAAGATCAGTAGCAATGGTATCGAACTGCATGTTGAAGACTTGCGTGCCAACCCCGGAACTACTTTTAATCTGGTTCGTAGTCCTCGCCTGACTACAATCCTGAATTACCAGAAAGTACTGGATGTGTCCGAACGCGGTAAAGAGTCTGGGATGGTCGGACTGGCACTCGAAAGCACTGAGCCCGCTAACGCCATTCAGATCCTTAATGAAATAGCTCGTTTGTATGTTTTACAAAACATTGAACGCACGTCTGCCGAAGCAGCTCAAAGCTTGGGCTTTTTGAAAGATCAGCTGCCACAAGTGCGTAAAGATCTCGAAAAAGCAGAAGACGCACTGAACAAGTTTCAGATTCGTAGCAAATCAATCGATATTAGCCTTGAAGCTAAAGCAATTCTTGATCAGATAGTGTCATTAGACACGGCCATCTCAACTCTTAAACTTCAGCAAGCCGAGATGGATCGTAAATTTACCCCACAGCATCCGGCATATCGCGCATTGATGGGGCAACTTGCAGAATTGACAAGCAAGCAACAACGCTTAGCTAAGCAAGTTGAAGGACTTCCTAGCACACAACAAGAGCTACTCAGCTTAACTCGCGACTTAAAAGTCAGTACCGAAATCTATACTCAACTACTGAACAAATCCCAAGAACTAGATGTAATGCGAGCAGGTGCAGTGGGTAACGTACGCCTCATCGACACTGCAGATGTAGACCTGCGCAATCCAGTGAAACCGAAAAGAACATTGATTGTTTTGATCGCAACACTATTCGGTGGGTTTCTAGCGGTTGGTTATGTGCTGTTTCGTAAAGCGCTTAACCGTGGCGTAGAAAACCCTGATGATATTGAAAAACTTGGCTTGCCTGTATATGCCTCGATTCCATTTAGTTCGCTGCAAAAAGTCGAAGACGATAAAAGTATTAATGGCCGTGGTACTCGCGTCACCCCTTTGCTTGCAAGTAGCCATCCGACGGATCTGGCAATTGAAGGGCTGCGTAGCCTGCGAACCAGCCTGCACTTTGCAATGCTGGAAGCCAACAACAATCGGTTGATGATATCGGGCCCTAGCCCCAAAGTCGGTAAGTCCTTTGTCTCCGCCAACCTCGCAGCAGTAATTGCGCAATCGGGACAAAAAGTATTACTGGTCGACGTGGATATGCGCAAAGGCTATATCCATAAAATGTTTGGTATTCCTGTAGAGAACGGCTTGTCCGATGTACTGGCAAAACGTTGCGACCTAGCCACCGCCATACACAAAACTGAAGTCGAAAATCTTGACGTTATCGGCCGTGGGCAAATCCCACCGAACCCTTCAGAATTGTTGATGCATAAAAACTTCAGTGATTTCCTAGAGCAAATTAGTGCCGAATACGACCAGGTTATTCTAGATACACCACCGTTCTTGGCTGTAACTGACGCAGCCATTGTTGGTCGCCAATCAGGCACGAATCTGATCGTTACTCGCTTTGAATTAAACCCAGCTCGCGAAATTGAATTGACCATGCGTCGCTTTGCCCAAAATGGTATTGAACTTAAAGGGGCAATTTTCAATGGCGTAGAGAAACGTGCATCGGCCAAATATGGCTACGGCGCATATGGTTATTACAACTACGAGTACAAGTCGGATCGCGTTTAACAACAGAGCCAATTAACATTTTATTGAGCGCCCTTAATATTTAGGGGCGCTCTTTTACTGCATTAATTAAATAGCATACACAATTTCAGCCAACTTTCGCTTTCAGGGACTTGCGAGTAATCCTGGGGCGGTAGCGTGCCTAATCGAGAAAAACCCCATATTTATCATGTTAATTCCGCAAGTATAACTTGAAGCATTAAGTTGCAATGAAGCTATAAGAGACTTCATTTAAGACGTATTCGCAAAAGGCAAAGCATCAATCGAAGATGTCTAAAATTTATTGACGTACAGATAAAGGAACGTTCTATGAAGACCTTGTGTATCTTTGGTACTCGACCTGAAGCCATTAAAATGGCCCCGCTGGTACTGGCACTTGCGGCAGACGAGCGTTTTGAGGCAAAAGTGTGTGTTACCGGTCAACATCGAGAAATGCTCGATCAGGTGCTCGAGTTATTCGCCATAAGCCCTGACTTCGACTTGAAGATTATGAAGCCTGGTCAAGACCTTACTGATGTAACCACTGCTATCTTGCAAGGTTTAAAAGCTGTACTGACCGAATTCAAGCCGGATATTGTGCTGGTTCATGGCGACACAGCCACGACATTTGCAGCCAGCTTGGCTGCTTACTATCATCAGATTCCAGTGGCACACGTAGAAGCCGGTTTACGCACTGGTAACCTTTACTCGCCTTGGCCTGAAGAAGGCAACCGCAAACTCACCGGCGCCTTAGCCAAACTCAACTTCGCACCTACAGAAACCTCTCAGAACAATCTGTTGCTCGAAGGCGTCAACCCGGACAATATCGTTGTGACAGGCAATACTGTTATCGATGCCCTTTTGGATGTCGTCAAGCGACTAGATCAAGACCCTGAACTATTAGCTCAAGCTTCTGCGCCCGCAGCATTTCTAGATCCATCTCGCAAACTGATTCTTGTAACAGGCCATCGCCGTGAAAGTTTTGGTGACGGTTTCGAACGCATTTGCCAGGCACTTATGGAGGTTGCACAGCAGCACCCTGAAGTTGATATCGTTTACCCGGTTCACCTTAATCCCAATGTTCGTGAACCTGTGAATCGTCTGCTGAAAGGTATTGGCAATATCTACCTGATTGCCCCACTGGACTACCTCCCTTTCGTTCACATGATGACTCGCGCATATATCATTTTGACTGACTCCGGAGGCATCCAGGAAGAAGCCCCGTCTCTAGGTAAACCAGTACTCGTCATGCGTGACACTACCGAGCGACCAGAAGCCGTATCAGCAGGCACCGTTAAACTTGTCGGCACCAACACTACCGATATCGTACGTGAACTTAATCGCTTGCTAATTGATACAACAGCTTACCGTGACATGAGTTATGCACACAATCCGTATGGCGATGGCAATGCATGCCAGCGTATTCTGGAAGCATTGATCAGCAATCACGCAAGTTAATCAAGCGCCATGCGCAGAATGTTTACTCCGATTAAATATTAAAAGCACTCTATCTTAGTCAAGGATGCTCCATGCCTTTCACAACTATTTCCGTCATCGGTCTCGGCTACATCGGTTTGCCAACAGCAGCAGTTTTCGCTTCGCGTAAAAAACAAGTGATCGGGGTCGATGTTAATCAGAATACCGTCGACATCATCAATCGCGGACAAATTCATATTGTTGAACCTGACCTGGATATGGTTGTGCATGCAGCAGTCACTGAAGGTTATCTGCGCGCAAGCACTCATCCAGAGCCCGCTGATGCGTTTTTGATTGCCGTACCCACGCCTTTCAAGGGCGATTACGAACCAGACCTGAGCTATATCGAATCTGCCAGTAAAAGCATTGCCCCAGTCTTGAAGAAGGGCGATCTGGTCATTTTGGAGTCTACCTCCCCTGTTGGCGCTACCGAGCAAATGGCTGCTTGGCTTGCTGAAGCACGTCCAGACTTGAGTTTTCCGCAAACCCATGGCGAGAATTCTGATATTCGTATTGCTCACTGCCCAGAGCGTGTATTGCCAGGGCATGTACTGCGCGAACTCGTACAGAACGACCGCGTGATCGGTGGCATGACGTCGAAGTGTTCACAACTTGCAATCAGCCTGTATAAAATTTTCGTGCAGGGCGAATGTATAGTGACCAATGCCCGTACCGCAGAAATGTGCAAGCTAACAGAAAACAGCTCCCGCGACGTAGGTATTGCCTTTGCCAATGAACTTTCCATGATCTGCGACAAACTCGATATTAATGTTTGGGAACTCATTAGCCTGGCTAATCGTCATCCACGCGTTAATATTCTACAACCTGGGCCAGGAGTGGGTGGTCACTGTATTGCAGTAGACCCATGGTTTATTGTCAGTAAAACACCTGAACAAGCTCGCTTAATCCGCACAGCTCGCGAAGTCAATGACAGTAAGCCACAATGGGTAATTGATAAAGTAAAAATAGCGGTTGCTGATTTCCTACAAGCTAACCCAGATAAAACCTCTAAAGAAGTTACTATTGCTTGCTTTGGCTTAGCATTTAAGCCTGACATCGACGATTTACGCGAAAGCCCAGCTGCAGCGATAACTCAAAAAATTGCCAAAGCCCACGCGGGTCGAGTTTTAGTAGTAGAGCCAAATATTGAAGTTCTACCAAAAAATCTTCAAGAGAAACTCGAACTAACAAATTCAGAGCATGCTTTGCAGGAAGCAAACATTGTAGTGCTTCTAGTTGATCACAAAGAGTTCAAATCCATATCCAAATATCAACTAGCAAGCAATGTAATCATTGACACAAAGGGCATCTGGTAATACCGATACCATTGACTCTAAACCCCCTAAGCAATCCTCGCACACATCAAAATGAAAGGTTTTATCATAATGTATCCTACGGGCCTCCCAAGTAGAACAAAAAATCCCGAGAAGGAAACATTCTCATATTTGAAGACGGCATTAATTGTCATAGTGATTTTAGAGTCAGATGCATTGCTAACTAGCGTCGTAGGCGCTGATAAAGTTCTGATGCGATGGGCCTACGCAGCCTTAATGGTGGGCTCATTATTTTTAACTTTTTTTAAATTAAGCATCGCCAAAAAAAGCGCTAAAAATATCTATTTCTTCTACCCAATACTTATTTTTTTAGTGGTTTTTTTAGTTTCAGCCGGATCTGCTTTTTTTATATTCCCTAAGCCAATAAGTGACTGGCTACCATCTCTATATGCATACGCTCCAATATTTATCTTCTACTTTTTCTACATCATTGGAGCCAAAGAAAAAGAGTTAGCTACTGCATTCATGCTAACAGCAGTAATAATTTCGACTCTGCTTTTGGGTGATAGGCTATTTAATTTCACCTTTCTGAACGAGTACCAGCGCCTTTCTTCATTCTTCGGGCAAGGCGCACGAAGGATTGTACTATTGAAAAACGAAGTTATTTTTGGACTTGTAATCCTTGCTTCCTTAATCATGTTTGGAAAGCAAACAGCAGGAAAAAAACTATTTTTAATCATAGTTGCCGTTTTTTTATTTTTTGTACAGACCATAATTATGGAGAGCCGTCTTGGCTTTTTAGCCATTGCAGTAGCATTTTGTAGCTTGCTATATCTCGCTGGAATAACCAAAAAAAGTCTAGGCATCAGCGTTGCTGCAATAGCAGGAGCATTGATCATACTACCTACAGTCTTTGCCCAATATATCGACAAAATGATGGGCATGTCCATAAGTGATGACTCAAGCAATATCGGCGTGCGCATTGAGTCAATAATGTATTTATTTAAATTATATGCCGATAGTAATGGCTGGGGCGTAGGAATGATGTCCCCTACTGGAAGTACAAATAATGTTTTATATCCAGGAACAGCATTTAACGTTGCTGATACCGGTGTTTTTTCTTCACTAGGCCAATTTGGCATACTTGGGTTTTTACTATGGTTCACACTAACATTTAAATGCTTTAGCACATTTAGGAAAATATTTAATCGCAGTGAAAAACGAAACTATTTCTCCGCAGCCTGTTATGCCTTCCTGATGTCATTTACGATCTCATTATTACCATTAAGCTTATTCACCCAAGCATGGAATATCACCATGGGTGGCACATTACTATATATCCTCTGGTTATATAACTCCCGGAACAAGGCAATCTAATGAAAAATACCGGGGCAAAAAATACAAAACAAACCAGGCATTACCCATGAGCTCCTTTTTAAAAAACACTACAAAGCTTTTAGGTGGGAATATATTTGCTCAGTTAATCGGCATTATAGCAATACCCATAATTACTAGACTTTATAGCACAGAACAATTTGGATCATTTGCTATCACCCTGTCTATTGCAACAATAATATCTTCAGTTTCAACATTGGGATTCCATCTAGCCATATTAATACCAAAAGAAAAATCTCAAGCTAAAGCACTAGCAAAAATATCACTAATTTCTCTATTCCTAACTTCATTGCCGATTAGCTTATTCGCCTCTTTGTTCCCCTCTCAAATAGCAGTCTTTTTTGGCGAAGGCATAGATCAGCAAACAGTCCATATCATTTCGATAATGGTAGTGTCACAAGGTCTGTATTCAATCGTTTCATATTGGTGTATACGCGAAAAAAAATTCGGCTTAGTTGCAACATCTAAAATATTTGAAAGCATTTCAGATCGAGGCCTTGCGATAGGTTCAGTCGCTTTTGGTTGGGCATCAGCTCTATCACTATCTATAGCAAGAATACTCGGAGTTATCACCTCCCTCATATTCTTGTTGCTTTCTATACGCCACACAAAAAAAGAAACACACACGATTCAGCTACCCATTACTTCAGCACCTATATGCGTTACATTTAAAAACTTTAAAGAGTATGCCATATATAACACACCATCAGTATTATTAATAAACGCCATGGGACAACTTCCAACTATTATGATTGGATATTTTTACTCCCCTGTGGCCGCTGGTTTGTATGCAATCGCCAATCGCCTGGTCTCAATCCCTGTTCAAGCGCTTGGTAGTGCCTTGTCGACTACCGTAACTCAGCACTTTGCATCTCTGGTTTCAAATGATGACTTAGAAGTTGCTAAAAAAAATGCCGTCGACATGCACTCGAGACTATTCGCCTTTTTATTAATACCTTTCTCATTTATATGTGTTACAGGCGAGCATGTAGTTGAATTATTATTAGGGTCTCAGTGGTTAGTCGCAGGAAATCTAGTTCAGTGGATGTCTTACTTTGCGTTTTCAACATTGATGGCCCAAGCGTTTGGAGGGCTATTTGACGTTATGAAGCGCCAAAAAATAAGATTACAATTCCATATTGCCAATTTTTTCTTTCGCATTGGCGTGCTGGCAATATGCGGGTTCATGGATCTCCATATAGTTACAACAATTGCATATTTTGCAGTTGTATCTAATCTCATGAATTTGATAGCAGTAAGAATAGCATTTGACGGTATTGGGGCGGGAAGAGAAATCATTAACTCCATTATTCGTAATGCCCCTCCCCCCATATTTATGATTCTGTGCGCATGGTGGCTAAGCTCAACCTATAGCGACGCTGTCGCAATAGGTTTCTCATTTCTATACTGCTTAACCTGGCTATCAACCTTACTGAACATATTTTATAGAAAAGAGTGTGCTGCTTTTTTTTGCAAATTAAAGAAATGCACATAAAGCCACATACAAAAAAACTAATTGCTCACACTTAACTCTACATTTAAACCCCATAGCTAAATTGAGGCAACTATCTTATGACTAACACTCTTGCAGCGGGGGGCGTTGAAGAAGTAATAAAAGGCGGATACTGTATTGGATGCGGCGGCTGCTCTGTTAAAGACCCCGAAATAATTATCCGCGAAAACGATACAGGCTTGTATCAAGCTACAAGTGTGGAAACACCATTACTAGAAGCAAATGCTGTATGCCCTTTCTCTTCGTCAGTTGACGAAAACTTAATTGGCAATCAACTCTATGGCACATTAAACAAGCACGACTCCCGTATTGGCTACTACAACGAAATATATGCTGGTCATGTAGCCGAAGGCGAATACAGAAAAAACGGCAGTTCGGGTGGAGTTGTCACATGGGTTTTACATGAACTGATGGCACAAAATCATATCGACGCAGTTATACATGTAGGCGAAGTCAACAAAGTCGGCGAATTATTTGGTTATAGGATATCTCACTCCAAAGAAGAGATTCGATCTCATTCTAAATCAAGATATTATCCAGTTCATATCTCTGATGTCATGAAGGAAGTAAAGCTTAATAACTTGAGATATGCCTTTGTTGGAGTTCCTTGCTTTGTTAAGGCAGTTCGACTTTTAGCATTAAATGATCCTATCATTGCAGAAAGAATCAAATATTGCATTGCAATTTTTTGCGGACATCTTAAAACCAAAGCTTTTTCTGAAATGATTGGATGGCAACAAGGTGTCCCTCCAAATATGTTGGGCGGAATTGACTTTCGAGTTAAGACACCGAACCTTCCTGCTAATAGGTATAGCATTCAGGTATCAAAAACGGATGATGCCAAAACTCGAAAACTAACACCCGTGCAAGCCAACAAACTTTATGGCATGGATTGGGGCCTCGGGTATTTTAAGCCAAAAGCCTGTGATTGGTGCGACGACATCGCAGGTGAAACTGCAGATTTAGCTTGTGGTGACGCATGGTTGAAGGAGTTTGATAGTGATCCAGGCGGGAATAATATTTTAGTAGCTAGAAATGGCTTAATCTCGAAACTGCTTGAGGTCGGGGTGAGAGAAGGCAGGTTACAGTTACAAATACAAACAGTCGATAAAGTTTATGAATCTCAGGCAGGAAATTACCGTCATAGACAAGAAGGTTTGTCTGTGAGAACAAAAAAAGCTATAGAGAACAATATTTGGTATCCCAAAAAGCGATTTAATGAAAACAGCTTTGTTGTACCTAGCATCCGATCTAAAATTTATACATTACGCTCACTAATTTCCGAACGCTCTCAGTTTCATTTTTCAAAATCAAGAAACTCAAGTTCATTCTTTTCCTTTGTATTAAAAATGGCGCCCTTAGAGATAAAATATTTCTGCCTCACCAGAGGATGGCTTAGAGGAATAAAAAAAGGGCTTAACACATATACTTCATTCAAAACCCGTAAAAACATAGACTCATAAAAACACCAAGCTTAATTATTCTTTCATTATTTTTTAAAACACATATAAAACTTACAGGTGCAAAACATGTCTCCCAAGAAAATTTACTTTGCAGGGCACAATAATTTTGGTAACCGAGGATGCGAAGCTCTTATTCGCTCAATAACAAAACTAATCCGTGAAAAATCTCCACATGTTACTTTCAAAACACCATCCCGCGAAATCAGTCTCGACAGTGCTCAATGGCCTAACAGTAGTACTGAAGGAATAAGCTTTGTCGAAGCCAATACCGCTAATTCAAAAATTGTCTGGTGGGATCGATGCCGCCGCATTATTCCATTAATAGAACAGTTTAATAGACCCATTTTTAAGCTTTCAGACCAGGTAATTAAAGATATCGCAGAAAGCGACTTAATGATAATGACTGGCGGAGATAATATAACTCTAGACTATGGTCTTGGCTCATTATATGGCATCACTTCTTTTGTTGATTGCGCGAAAAAGCATGGCGTACCAGTAATTTTATGGGGAGGATCAGTAGGGCCGTTCACTAACAAGCCGCATATAGAGAAGTTCATGCGTACGCACTTGGAAGATTACTCGCACATATCCGTTAGAGAAAGTTATAGCAAAAAATATCTGTCCGACTTAGGGCTCAGCAATGTATCCCTGATAACAGATCCGGCTTTTGCTTTACAACCAGAAACCTTTGACTGTTCAAACATCATGCCCTCATCTGATAAAGGGGTCGTGGGAATAAATTTCAGCCCTCTAGTCAGAAAATTCAGAGATAACGAAGAGTCTAGAAAGACATTTGACAACGATATAATCATGTTTGTTAACTGGATCATTGAGCAAGGTTATGGTGTGGTGCTAATACCACACGTCGGACAACTAAATGGTAGTGATATTAATAGCGACTACCATTACATGAACGGCTTACTCGGTAATATGTCCATATCTAATCAGCAAGTAAAACTTGCCCCACCGAATCTCAATGCAGCCCAACTTAAGCACCTCATTTCAAAAACCAGATTCTTCATTGGAGCTAGAACACACTCCACCATCGCCGCACTTTCAAGTTGCATTCCAACAACATCAATAGCTTATAGCGTTAAGGCCTTGGGTATCAATAGAGACCTTTTTGGCAATATCGATTACATTTTAAATACTCAAGACGTCTCGCTTTCAACTTTAAAAACACACTTTACTACTCTTGTGGATAACGAATCTTCTATTAAGTCTCTACTGCAAACAAAAATCCCCAAATGGAAAAAATCAGCTGAACTCCCAGTTGACATTGTCTGCAAATACCTAGGTGCTTAATGGACATACAAGTCAGCGTTATAATTAAGGCGCTTAACGAGCAGGAAAATATAGCTCGCTGTATTGAATCCGTTATGAACGAGGTCAAAAATCTTAAATCCGAAATACTAGTCGTCGATTCTTTATCTACAGACTGTACTGTTGAAATCGCTAAAAAATATCCTGTTGAAATCATACAATTCTCTAGCGTTGATGATAGGAACTGTGGTGCAGCAGCTCAATTAGGGTATCAACAGTCCACAGGGAATTTAATTTATCTGATTGATGGCGACATGGAAATAGTGCCCGGTTTTTTGGATAAGGCAATCAAGTATCTTCAAGAGCACATTAATGTTGCTGGTGTTGGGGGATTATTGATAGATACTGATATCAGCTCTATATCTGATGTTCGCAGATCACGCGAGTATTCAAAAATCCAATCTACGCAGCTAGTAAACTCACTCGGAGGCGGAGGGTTATACCGGCGAGAGATGATCGAACAAGTCAAATATTTCTCTCACCGAGGCCTAAGGGCATGTGAAGAAGCAGAGCTTGGCGTTCGATTAATCAGTTCTGGCTGGAGCCTGGTACGTCTGGCAACCCCAGCGACATACCATACTGGTCACAAAGAGAGTAGCACCCAGTCCATAAAAAGACTTTGGGCTAATGGTCGCCTAGCAGCGCATGGCGTATTCTTGAAAAGCTCTATAGGCACTAAGTGGTGGTGGAAAACTCTTCGCCATGAGTGGTTTCTAGTAACGCCCTTCGCCGTAAATTTCTCAGTTCTGTTAACGTATGGAATTGTGTGCATGGCATATGGCTTCTCGCCATTTCTACTTGCAGGTATATTTATCGGTTTCTGGCTACCTATTTGCATATTGCTTGCAGTCAAACAAAAGAGCTTCTCCGCTGCGATGTTTTCAATTTGCACGTGGCACATTCTCGCAGCAGCCTCGATACGCGTGCTTTTTTCACCAATTAAGAGCCCATTAGAAAAAATAAATTTTAGGGTCCTAACAAATCCCGATCAAAGGAAGGAAAATGACTAACAACCTTTCAATAGCCATAAATAAACCTTTAGCCCCATTACTTAGATCTTTACAAAAACATGTGTAAAGTCCTTATCTGCGGGCCATTCCCAGAACCTATCGGCGGCATTTCTATTCACATACAACGCTTGACGCATCTTGTCAAACAAGCCGGGTTAAATCCTAAAATTTGCGATGAGTCATCAACTACTAAACCCGGCATATTTAACATAAGAAGCCTAAACTTACTAACCTATCTGAAACTAGTGTACCAAGCAGAAATCATCCACATCCACTCTTCAGTTGGAGTTTTCAGGCTTACCCACTTAATCAGCGCATTTATTTTAAGAAAAAAAATCATCGTCACCATTCACTCTTGGAGAAAAGGTTGTATTGCTAGTTGGCTTTGGTCAAAAACTCTTAACCTTTTATCTACTAAAGTCATACTAGTTAGTGAAGACATAGCAACACGTATACGATTACCAAAACTAAAACAAATTTTCTTTCCTGCATTCATTCCATCGATAGCCTCTCCAGAAGAGCTACCTGCAGGAATATTACACTTTATTAATAACGCCATTAAAAATCGTAAAAAAATTATTTCCTCGAATGCATTTAGAATAGTCAACCATAACAATCAAGAACTTTATGGGCTTGACTTATGCATTGATGCCTTCTCAGACATCGAAATTTCTAAATCAGCAGTTTTAATATTCTCCATATCAGACCCTTCAGTAAATATAGAAAAAATAGAAAATTATCAAAAAACTATAAACGACCGAAATTTAAGCAGTGTAATATACATCCAACTGGGAGCTATAAATTTTTACTCACTGCTATCAATCTCTGATATTTCCATTAGAGCCACAAATACCGATGGCGATGCACTTTCAGTTAGAGAATCCCTATTTCTCAATAAGCCATGTATCGCGTCTGATTGTACAAAAAGACCTGAAGGTGTATTGCTTTTTGAAAATAGATCTGCCACTTCTTTGGCAAAAATCATTTCAAATCAACTTAGAACGCCTGCTCCTGTTATAGAGCAAAATGATAACGCCTCTAAAATCGAAAACTTCTATTTGAACCTCTATAAAGGTATCCAATGAAACAAGTAACCCAAACCCTCCGCACAGGCGTTGTCGAAATTAATGAAGTTCCGGTACCGGCTCTTACTGACAAATTTGTCTTGGTACGTAACAGCACTTCCGTAATCAGCGCCGGCACTGAAAAAACCAAAATTGATATGGGCAAGAAAAGCCTGTTTCAAAAAGCGAAATCTCGCCCGGACCTCGTTAAACAAGTCATCGGAAAAATCCGCACTGAAGGCCTGAAGAAAACTCTCCAGACTGTCAACTCGCGACTCGACTCCCCTTCTCCACTTGGCTATAGCTGTGCAGGTACTGTGGTTGCTGCAGGTGGCCTGGTTGAAGGTATTCAGCCGGGTGATCGTGTAGCTTGCGGCGGCGCAGATTATGCAAACCATGCCGAGTTCGTGGCAGTGCCAAAGAATCTGGTCGTGAAGATTCCAAGCAATGTCTCTGATGAAGAAGCCGCATTCACCACTGTAGGCTCAATTGCTTTACAAGGTGTACGCCTTGCTGAGCCGCTGCTGGGCGAGACCTTTCTGGTTGTAGGTTTAGGCCTGCTGGGTCAGATCGCCGTTCAACTGCTCAAGGCGAACGGTTGTAACGTAATTGGTACCGATCTTGATCCTTCACTGGTCGCACGCGCAGAAGGTTACGGCGCTGTTGCCGTTGCTCCTGGTGGGGATGTAGTCGGTATTTGCCATTCGTTGACCTCCGGGCATGGCGTTGATGGCGTATTGGTCTGCGCTGGCACCTCCAGTAATGCCGTTATCGAGATGTGTGGTGCGGTCACCCGTGAAAAAGGTCGGGTCGTGGTGGTCGGTGCTGTGCGCATGGATATTCCACGCGAGGATTACTTCAAAAAAGAAATTAGCGTCGTTATTTCTCGTTCATACGGCCCTGGGCGTTATGACCCTTTCTATGAAGAAAGTGGCAATGACTACCCATATGGCTATGTTCGCTTTACCGAACAACGCAACATGGAAACTTTCCTGACTCTGGTGTCCCAGGGACGGTTGGATATCAAAGGGCTTATCACTCACCGTTTCTCAGTGGATGAAGCAGATCAGGCCTATCAGCTGATTGAAGGCAACAAGACTGAACCGTATCTGGGCATTTTGCTCCAGTACAACCCAGTTGAGCTAAAGCTTGATGAGTCGTCTCGTATCAGCGTTAAACCCGCCGTAGTCAGCTCTGACAAGGTCAAACTGTCCTTTTATGGCGCCGGAAACTACGCCACTGCCAGCCTGCTCCCGCCTTTGCAGCAGAGCAATCAGGTTGTGTTCAGTGGCTTGGTCACTGCCAGTGGCCGTTCTGCCCAGGGCGTTGCCAAACAGTTCGGCTTTAGTTTCTGTGCAGGCAGTTATGAAGAGTTGCTCCAGGGCGATACCGATGCAATTGTGGTCACTACCCGTCATGACACTCACGGTGTAGCCGTTCGCGACGCGCTGAATGCAGGCAAGCATGTTTATGTGGAAAAACCACTGGCCCTGTCTGTGGAGCAACTGGGTGAAATCCACTCGGCTTATCATCGCGCTGGCAAATGCCAAGTCATGGTTGGCTTCAATCGCCGCTTTGCACCTGCCACTCAACGTGTCATTGAGCATTTTGCCTCGGTAAAAAGCCCGCTGGTTGCCAACATCCGCATTAACGCAGGTGCCATCCCAAGCAATCATTGGATTCAAGACCCGCAGGTGGGTGGAGGCCGCATGATTGGCGAAGGCTGCCACTTTATTGATCTGGCGTCGGCTCTGGTTGGCAGCAACGTAAAAACGGTCTATGCCGTAGGCACGAGCAAAGCAGAAAAGTCAGCCATGCTGAATGACAATCTGTGCCTGTCGCTGACCTTTGATAATGGCAGCATTGCCAACATCACCTATACCGCTGATGGTTCCAAGGCGATGGCCAAGGAATATATTGAAGTGTTTGGCGGCGGTTACAGTGCCCAGATCAACGACTTTAAAGAGGTTACGCTCTTCAGTGGCGACTCAAACGCCAAGCAGCACAAGCTGGGCGTTCAGGACAAAGGCCAGAAGAACATGATCGCTGCATGGCTGGAAGGCCTTAAGTCCGGTACTCCATGCGTGGATTACGCCTGTTTGATGGCAACCAGCCTTGCTACCGTGATGGCTGTCGAGTCACTTGCGCTAGGCGTATCCCTGACTGTCGATACCGATGTTCTGACCGCCGCCGAATAATATGGATCAAGGGGCAGTAATGCCCCTGTAGCCGATATGGAAGACCTGATTTCACTAAACTCGAAGCTTCTGCACTCTATTCAAGCTGATGACTTCGCGGGCTACGACCCCTTCGACTCCCTGAATAGTACGTTGCTGCAAGCCACTCCCCTGTACCGCAATGAATGGGTGCGTTTGGCATGGCTGCAAATCGGGAAGCGCTCGCCTATAAACTTTCGCCCGCTTCTGCGAGTGCCTAAAAAGCGCAACCCTAAAGGTGTAGGCCTGTTTATTTCGGGCTTGCTGCAAGATTATCGCCGTACCGGTGCTGCTGAGTATCTACATCAGGCGCAAGAGCTGGCGGCATGGCTGTTGACACAACGTAGCGATCCGCAGCAATGGAAACACAGTTGCTGGGGGTACCATTTTGACTGGCAGGCCCGTGCATTCTATGTGCCTGCTGGCAAACCCAATATCATCACGACCTGCTATGTCGCACGCGCCCTGCACGAGTTAGGGACGCTTACAGCGGATCAGTCACTGATCGATGTTGCACTGGATGCTGCGCGTTTTATTTCAACAGAGCTGTACACCGAAACCGGAGGGCGCAGTTTTTATGCGTACATCCCCGGAGAAAAGGCTTTTGTGCATAACGCCAGCCTGTGGGGTGCTGCCTGGTGCGCAGTTGCCGGCAAACAACTGGGCGATGAAAAACTGGTAGCTCAAGCACTGCAGGTGGCTCGTCAATCGGTTCAGGAACAATCTGCTGATGGCTCCTGGGTTTATGGCGCCCTTCATCACCACCAGTTTATTGACGGATTTCATACAGGCTACAACCTCGAAGCTTTATGCCTGCTGCGTGATGCTACGGCTGACAGCGAGTTTGATCATTGTATTCGAGACGGGTACGCCTATTACGTGAAGACTTTTTTCACTGAAGATGGTACCGCTCGTTATTACAATAACAATGTCTACCCCATTGATATGCACAGCTTTGCTCAAGCCGTTTTCACTTTACTCAAAGTGGGCAGCACTGCTGAAGACTTGAAGCTGTGCGACAAAGTCGTTCAGCGCGCCATTGATTTGCTTTATCTGCCTGACAAAGGCCAGTTTGTTTACCAACAAACTCGCTGGGTAACCAACCGCATCAACTACACACGCTGGACTCAAGCCTGGGCTTATTGCTCCATGGCTTTCTACAACAGATATCGCGCTGAGATTGATCATGCAAAGAATTGAATTTTTGGGCTGCCCTATGGATGTCGCATCCATGGACGACACCGTCGAGACCATTCGTAGTGCGATTACTGCAGGGCAGTTCACCCAGCATGTGGTGGTCAATGTCGCCAAATTGGTCAATATGCGTGACGACCCCCAGCTCAAAGAGTCTGTCCACTCCTGCGACATCATCAATATTGATGGTATGGGCGTAGTACTGGGCGCTCGTTTTCTTGGGCATTCAGTGCCTGAACGGGTGGCCGGTGTAGACCTGTTCCATGAACTGTTGAAAATGAGCAAGACCAATCAATTCTCGGTATTTTTGTTGGGGGCCAAGGACGAGGTGGTGTCCCAGGCCACCAGCAATGTGCTGGCGCTCTACCCTGGCCTTAAAGTAGCGGGCTATCACCATGGCTACTTTTGGGATGATGAGGCGGCTCTGGTTGAGAAAATCCGTGCCTCCGGTGCACAGCTATTGTTCGTTGCCATTACGTCGCCCAAAAAGGAAAACTTCATTAACCGCTGGCGAGACCAGTTGGGTGTCGACTTTGTAATGGGGGTGGGCGGTACATTTGATGTGGTGGCTGGCAAGGTCAAGCGAGCCCCTAGGTGGATGCAACAATACGGTTTGGAATGGCTATACCGTGTGATTCAGGAGCCCGGCCGCATGTGGAAGCGCTACCTCACCACCAACCTTAAATTTGCCTTGCTGCTGATAAAGGAAAAGTGGAAACGTTTGTTCCGTTAGTCCAAAAAACCAACAGCGTTATAAATCGTCAGCTACCCAAGCCGCTCTGCGCGGGTATTCTTGAGCAGATATTGCAAAATAAAATGCCTGTAACGAAACCACTTGAGTGGAATGCATGTCGTATAATGTTGGAATGTTCACGGTTTGAATTGTGGATTTGTAACCGCAGCTACACACTCAAGTACTACAGCAAATACAGACTATTCATCAAAAGGATTTCCCATGACTAAATTTCTCGTTTCTGCACTGACCCTCGCCCTGAGCGCATCTGCTTTTGCTGCTGAGCCTGTTGAAGCCCCAACTGCTGAAGCAGCACCGGCTGAAGCTACATCTGCTGCTGGTGCAACGACTGGCACTTCGCTGGCCGAGACAACCGGCGTATTGGGTGGTGTTAGCACAACAACCGCAGTTGGCTTAGGTGTTGCTGCTGCTGCTGGCGTTGCTGCTGCAGCATCGGGTGGTGGCGGCGGTGGTGGTGGTAATGGCGGTACCACAGGTACAACTGGCACTACAGGCACAACTGGCACTACCGGTACTCGTTAAGTACCTGCCCGACTGCTGGTACCAAACCACCTGGAGCACTCCAGGCATTTGATTTTGATGTGTTTCCTTTACAAGTGTCCTCAATGATGATTCGTAGTTTGTCGCTCGCGGTACTTGCAGGGCTCGCCCTGCAAGGTTGTATGTTTGCGCCCGGTCAGTACCTGGATACCAGTGAGATCGGAACCGAAGACTCACCAGAAAGCAGTCGGGTCGAGCTGATCCCTATCACCCCCAAGCTGATTGCGCAAAACGCGGCGACACACGTCTCAAGCTCGGTGCCAGCAGCTTTGCTGGCATTCAAGCCTGCTGCCTACAGAATCGGCGCCAATGATGTTTTGTACATCACCGTTTGGGATCATCCAGAGTTGACGGCGCCTTCCGGCCCGCAACAACAGATTGATGCCAACGGCCGTTTGGTGCGCCCGGACGGCACGATCTTTTACCCATACATTGGCAACGTCGATGCAGCGGGAAAAACCATTGAAGAGCTGCGATCGACCATTGCTGAGCGTCTTAAGCAATACGTCGACAGCCCCCAGGTTGATTTGAGCGTTTTACGTTTCGCCAGCCAAAAGGCCATTCTTGCCGGTGCTGTATTGAAAGCTGGGCCAATGCCGATCACTACGTCTCCATTAAGCGTGGTCGAGGCTCTTGGGGCGGCCGGTATTGAGCCAGCAAATGCCGACCTATCCGGACTGACACTCACACGCAATGGCCAAGAGTACGTTCTGGATTTTGATAGTCTCAATAGCAGCGGTTCACAGTTGCATGACGTTTTTTTGAAAGACGGCGACCAACTGTTCCTACCTTACAATGACCGTAAAAAGATTTATGTCATGGGCGAGGTATTGGTTCCGCAAGCTATCAAGTTCAAAACAAAGCACATGAACCTGGCTGATGTTGTGGGCTCGGTTGGGGGCTTGAATCAAACCACTTCTAACGGCAATGCACTTTATGTCATTCGCGGTGCAGAGAACCTTGAGACGCAACCGGCCAAGGTTTTTCAACTTGATGCCGAGTCACCGGTAGCCTTCGCAATCGCCAGCCATTTTGAGCTTAAACCTCAGGATATCGTGTACGTGGGCCCTGCCCAAGTCACTCGCTGGAACCGCCTGATCAGCCAATTGCTGCCATCGGCCACCATTCTGGGTACTGGCGCTGCTGCAGGCAATAACCTCAGTGAAGCCAACAGCCGATAAGGTTTGAGCCGTTTTGAAAACTCTTCGTAACCGCTCATGCTTGGTCGCGTGCCTGCTGCTGTGTGGCTGCAGCCCGCTGATGAAAGGCTCCATCGATACCTTCAAGGCTGCCGTCCAAAACGCCGAGCCGCTGCAACTGACAGCGGCAGACGTTGCGGCTGTGCCGTATGCGCAAATACTGGTCACGACCCCTTCCAGCGAAGGGGTTATGGCCAAGCTGCGTCAACAGGGTGATCTGCAGTTCTGGGTTGCATCAGGCAAGCAGGTGCTGTTGATACGCGACGGTCTGGTCGTACGTTCGGTCGGGCTTGAGCCCAGCCTGGATGGCACCCGTTTTGACGGTGATTCACCTTTCAAGCGTGGCTTGCAGCACGTCGTCGATGGTGACACCAGTACGCGCTGGATCGACATCTATAAAGGTGAGCAGGTAGGGTTGGCTGTCAACAGTCGTTTCCGCCGCAAAGGCCTGGAAACCGTGACCATTCTCAACCAGCCCCATGTGCTGCAGCGCATTGATGAGAAATTCGAGATCCCGGCACTGGGTTTTAGCGCAACCAATCACTTCTGGATCAGGCCTGGCGATGGCCAGGTGATACAAAGCGAACAATACCTGACACCGGAGCTTGCGTTGACGATTGTGCATCTGCGTCCAGACTGGGAGGCAACCCGGTGAGCCACTTGAAGAAACTGAGTGCTTGTCTGTTGCTGAGCCTTTCTATATTGAGTGCGACCACCGAGAGCCAGGCGGCCATAACGGTGAGTGGTGATGTTCTCAAGCCAGGAACCCTGGGTTTTACACCCGGGATTCGCCTGCTGGATGCCATTAACCAGGCCCAACCTGACCCTGAAAGCTATTGGATAGCTGCCGCATGGCTGCACACACCTCTGGTTGAGCAGCAGATCCGGCTCAAGGTCGGAGTGTTGTTTGACCTTAAAATGCTGCAGCGTGGCGCGTTGCTGAACAACAATGAAGCCCTCGCTGCACTGGCCGCACGCTTGTTTGATCAGATTAGTCGCCTGCCGGTGACGGGGCGCAAGGTGGCGGTACTTGACCCCGTTGCGCTGGAAGTAGGCTTTGCACGCAACTATGCGCTTAGCGATGGCGACAAACTGATTTATCCGATGCGGACCGATACCGTTACGGTACTGGGGGCGGTGCAACAACCTTGCACCCTGCCTTACCACGCCCAGCAAGAGGCGCGCGATTACCTCGACAATTGCCAGCGCCTGCCCGAAGCCGAGGCGGATTTTTTGTGGCTAATTAACCCTGATGGCCGTTACCAGCGCGTGGCAATCGCTGCCTGGAATCGCCAGGACGGAGTACATGCGGTAGCTGGCAGCACTATTTTGGTGCCCGTACGCAATGACAATGCCGATTTGCCCACACCCGATTTGAATGAGCAGCTGGCCCAGTTTCTAGCCACTCAACCGCTGGCCGAGGTTGCCCCTTGAAGTTACGTTTTGCTGCTGTCGTATTACTGCCTTGCAGCCTGGTACAAGCCGAGCCGCGCTATACCCAAAATGATTTTGGTGGCGTTGGCTTGCTGCAGACTCCGACGGCACGTATGGCCCCTGCGGGCGAATTGAGTCTCAACGCCAACCGCACTGATCCATACTCGCGCTACAGCCTTTCTTTGCAGCCTCTTGACTGGCTTGAGGGCACGTTTCGCTATACCTCCATTAGCGATATAAAATACGGGCCCGAGTCATTTAGCGGTAGTCAAAGCTATAAGGACAAAGCCGTTGATGTTAAAGCCCGACTATGGCAAGAAAGCCATTGGATACCTGAAATTGCTCTGGGCTTTAGGGACGTCGGCGGTACAGGCCTGTTTTCCAGCGAATACTTTGTCGCCAACAAACGTTATAAAAATTTGGACTTTAGCCTTGGGATTGCCTGGGGCTACATCGGCAATCGTGGCGACTTCGATAATCCACTCGGTTACATCGATGATCGTTTTGACTCCCGCCCCGCAAAGACGGGAGCAGGAGACGTCAATACCAGTTCATACTTCCGAGGACCGACGTCGTTATTTGGTGGGGTTTCTTATCAAACACCGTGGTCCCCTCTTAGCTTGAAACTTGAGTACGACGGCAACGATTACAAGAGTGAGTATCAAAGCAATACAGACCGAAATATGCTGCCTCAAGACTCGCCAATCAACATCGGTGCCGTCTACAAGCTTAACGAAAATATTGATCTAACCGCAGGTTGGGAGCGCGGCAACACTGCGTTGTTCGGCATTACTCTGCATACCAACTTTGTCAGCCGCAAGGCACCGGCCAAAACCTACGATCCGCCTGCCCAACCATTGCCAACCAATACGCCAACTGTAGGGCTGGACCAGGTGGAGTGGGCCGAGGTGTCGAAAAAACTGGAAAGCAATGCCGGCTATAAAGTCGAGCGTATCGCCCAGCGAGATTCCGAGCTTTTGGTCTATGGCGAACAATCCAAATACTTCTACTCTGCCAAGGGCGTGGGTCGGGCTAGCCGGATTTTGGACAATAACGCCAATGACGAGATCCAGTGGTTTACCCTGGTGAACAAGCGTTATGACATGCCGGTGGAAGAAACGAGCGTGCCCCGCTCAACCTTCCGCAATGTGATCAACAACGATCAAGATCTCGTGGATCTGCACCGCACAACAGAGGTCAATCGCGCTACGGCCCATGTTGAAAAAACCTTGTATGAGCAAAAGCCAGACCCATTCACCTATGGTTTTGGCTTGGGCTACCAGCAAAACCTGGGCGGTCCCGACGGATTCTTGCTTTACCAGATAAGCGCTTACGCTGAAGGCCAGTACCGCTTCACACCTAGAACTTGGGCGAGCGGTGGTATCAGCGCCAACCTGCTTAACAACTACGACAAGTTCAAATATGACGCTCCAAGCAACCTGCCACGGGTGCGTACTGATTTGCGCCAGTATGTCACTACATCTGAAGTGACCATGCCAGCCTTGCAACTTAACCATGCCAAGCGCCTGGATCAGGACCTGTTTGGCATGGTCTACGGCGGCTATCTAGAACCCATGTATGCGGGTGTGGGTGGCGAGGTGCTGTATCGCCCCATGGGTGAGCGCTGGTCCATCGGTGCAGATTTAAACTATGTGCGACAACGAGCCTTTGACCAGGGCTTTGGTTTGCGCGACTACAGAACCGTGACCGGTCATGTTACCTCCTACACCAAACTACCTTTCGATCTGGATGCCGCAGTCAGTGTGGGGCGCTATCTTGCACGCGACTGGGGTACAACCATCGATATTTCACGCGAGTTTACCAATGGCGTGAAATTCGGTGGCTGGGTGACTCGTACCACTGCCTCATCAGAAGAATATGGCGAAGGTAGCTTCGACAAAGGGATTTACATCTCGATTCCGTTCGACGAGATGATGAGCGTCTCGACCATGAACCGCGCCAATATTGCATGGGCTCCGCTGACACGAGACGGTGGCGCAATGCTTCATCGCCAGTACTCGCTGCATACGATGACCGACGGCCGCAACCGCGATGCGTTTTATGAGAACTTTGAGAAGATCACCGAGTGAGTCGATTGATTCAACGCCTGGTTGACCTGCCCTTCTGGCTGCGCGCACTGCCTTTTTTAGCAGTGTGCGCCGGCCTGCTGTTCGCAGGGTTACGCTCCCAGCCTATTGCGCAGCATTTTACCCAGGAAGACAAACTGCATCATTTTGTCGGTTTTTTCGCCCTGACATTGAGCTGCAGCCTGGCGTTTATGAACGTGAAACTGCGCTGGATAGCCTTCGGTTGCGTGCTGACGGGCGTGCTGATCGAACTCGCTCAAGAACTTGAGCCCCTGCGTAGCGCATCGGTCTACGATGCGCTTTCCAACTCGCTTGGGGTGGCCGCAGGGCTATTACTGACTTGGTATTGCACCCGCAAAGGCAAGTAAACATTGAAAACAGCTCGGCGACATGATAGCCAGCAGTTTAAAAGCCATCATTTAAAGCTTGTATTGCCCGTATCAACATAAAAATCGATCCTCGATACCATCTCCTGGGGAATTACCAGCAAAAACAACACCTCGCGCGACAAATGTTACAAAATGTCGATTTTCGTGTAGGCTTCTATGGCAAAATCCTACAGCCTCTTGGTATTCGGGTTAGGTGATATGCTTTTCGCAGGATGCAAAACCGACATTCAGACCCCAAATGCGCTTCATTTTGTTCAAAGCAAAGCGTTGGTCGACAATATCAATCAACTTATCACCGCCGATGTGAGCCATATCCACGCCTTCGATATCATCGCGAACCTGAGCTGGGACTTTAGCTTGGTCAAAGCTGTTTTTATTGAGGTTGATATCCCGGATAACATGAACGACAGCCTGGAGTTGGTAAAACATATCCGCCAAACTAATCAGGCTGCGTGCATTTTCATATTGGTTACACATAATAAATCATTTACCAGTATTAATTATTACCTCGCAGGGGCTGATCACTGTATTAAGTTACCGGCCGACCCGCAGGAAAAACTGACACTCCTGTCGCGCACTATCGAAGAATCGCACTGGAAGGCATCGGCCCAGCTCACGCTTGACCGTACACGGCTGTTGCTGTGCAGCCCCACGGGCAAACTTGAAATCTCGTATACCGAAATGATAATTATCGACGCCCTGATACAGGCACCACAGCATGTACTGAGCCAAGACAGCATTGCTAAAACCCTGGACCCCAATATCGTTTTTTATGATCCTCGAGCGCTGGAAAAAACCATTAGCCGCTTGAGAACCAAGATTAAGAAAGCTTATAAACTTGAATTGATATTCAGTGTTCGCGCGTTCGGTTATCGGCTTCGCCGGGGCACAATCACAGGATAACTATTGTTGCAACCTGTCGCTTCATGCGCTGCTCAGCAGACAGCTGTAGTTCGCCAATTGGCATCAGACGAATATCGACGAATGGAGACGTTGAAGCATGAAGGTAACACTTAGATTTTCGCGAAACATAAATGCTGTCAATGACCATTACAGCAAGACAAGACTTCGATCTGCAGCTATTGAATTCAATGATACGTGTTGGCACACCCCCCATATCCTCACTCCGGGGAGCTGGTCAAACGCACAGCCCGGCGCACCCAGCCAATACAAGTACGCCACCGACCTCTGCAGTTTGATGATGACAAAGAAGCCTCATCTATTGAAAAAGCATCCCACCCCTACCGGAATCAGTGCCATTCCCACCCTTAAAGCTACCGCCAGCCCAGCAACCCGCTCAGCATCGGTGCAATACTCGAACAGCCCTGAAGTCTGGCTGTTCTGTTCGGCATCACACTATTTGTGCAACAACTCGACTTGCATACAACTTACAGCCATTGAGTCACTGCTCGTTCAGACGCTGTCTCGCAGCGATGAGCGCATATGCAGCAAACAAGAACTTATTCTCGGTATCAATAAAAACGCTCACAGCTATTGCGGCCTGGAAATGTGCCTGAGTCGGTTCCAGAGCAAATTCAAAGGCGCATTTGGCGAGCGTCTTTTTCGCTCGGTGCGCAATCGCGGTTATTGCCTGGTGCAAGATGTACAAATTATTGACTGATAGGCCATCGCACTCTGAAGGCGACCGCGCATAATCAAATAGCCATCATCGAAGTGCTCAATATTCTTTAATCCCACTGAATTCCACCCTTGGGAGCATTGTTATAAAACGTCGAACCCTTGTGACAGATAACCTTTATCATTAGGGTTTCGTGCGCCTTTACAGTGATTGCGCTGCACGACGCCTGCACATGGAAGATAGTGCTGCGACTCAAGCCCGTCAGCAGCTCCCATCATAGTCAAGTACTTATCACAAGGCTGCTACTTTGATACATACACGTCTAGATCGTAAAACCGTGGCCAGAGGGCTTACTTTTTGGGGTCAGTGGTCGATTGCCATGACCTTTGTAATCGCATTGTTATTCGCAATGGTCTATACCAAGTTTGGCGCCATCGATTTCCATTATCGCATGCTGGCCATTCTAACCTTACTTGTCTCCGTACCCGCTTATTCAATCACTCACGTTTATTATAAAAGACACAAGGCCTTCAATGGTTCTATCCGTTTGTTTTTTGGATGGATGCTGACACTGGCCTGCTTGAGTACCATTGGGTTCATTACAAAATCCGGTGAACTTTTTTCCCGCGAAACCCTTATCAGCTGGGGGTTGCTGGGTTACCTGATCCAGGTCCCGCCCTATTTGATACTGCACCGCCTCTCCAAGTTTTATCATCAACGCAACAACCACCACTACAACAGCCTTATTATCGGTTCCGATGGTGTTGCCCTAAAACTGGCCGACAGTTTTATTCAACAAAATCATTTCCCACTGATTGGCGTAGTTAGCGCATCACCCTTTGAAGACTCGACCAACTCTCCGCTGATTGTTGGCGAACTGGCGCAGTTGCGCTCACTGATTGCCGAGCACAATATACGCAGGCTTTACATCTCCTTGTCCCTGCAAGAAGCCCAGCGAATTGAAGCGCTCTACATCGACCTGCTTGACTTGAATGTCGATGTTGTCTGGGTGCCGGACCTGGACAGCATGATGCTGTTGAACCACTCCGTGAGTGAAATTGGTGGCCGCCCGGCCATCCACCTGAATGAAAGCCCACTGACAAGTTATCCAACTGCTGCCATAAGCAAGGCACTCATGGAACGCTCGCTGTCCCTGGCAGCCATTATTTGCCTGAGCCCCTTACTGGCTGCGATCGCACTGGCAGTAAAGCTTTCTTCACCCGGTCCGATTCTGTTCAAACAGCATCGCCATGGCTGGAACGGCAAGGTCATCAAAGTATGGAAGTTTCGCTCCATGCAAGTTCATGACGACAAGCACGTCAAACAAGCCAGCCGCAATGACTCACGGGTAACTGCAGTAGGCCGCTTTATTCGCCGCACTTCGCTGGATGAACTGCCACAACTGTTCAACGTGCTACATGGCGATATGGCACTTGTCGGCCCACGCCCTCACGCAGTGGCTCACAACGACTATTACACCGGAAAAATTCACGCCTATATGGCACGCCACCGTATCAAGCCCGGTATTACTGGCCTGGCACAGATCAGCGGTTGTCGCGGTGAGACCGACACGATTGAGAAGATGCAGAAGCGGGTTGAGATCGACCTCGACTACATCAACAACTGGTCGCTATGGCTCGATATCAAAATCATGATCAAGACCCCGCTTACCTTGATCTCAAAAGATATCTACTAACACTAAAACCCCCTCCCCGGTGATGTCAGTTAGTTAAGGGTAACTGTGGGAGCGGGCTTGCTCGCGATGCAAGCGACACGGTCAGACAGTCAAACCGCGTTGCTCCATCGCGAGCAAGCCCGCTCCCACAAGAGCTAACTTCACACACTAAACAACCTGCATCACCCCCTCCGGTTTTTCTTTTTAGACTTATAAGTCCCCGCCTCTTCCTCCCTCCGACATACTAAATTCAAACTTCCGCAAACTCAGCATTCATCACCCAACAATCAGCAACCTCCGTATCCCCATACAAATATTTCTGCCACCCCTATCCGCAGCCATTTTATTGGCGTCAATATATATCCAACTTAGCACCCACCATCCTTACACCAAAACAACCTGAAATCCTCGACAGAAAATCTATATGGCCATATGATATCATCCGATAAATTTGCCATCACTCGAACAGGATGTTTTGTGTGCCTAAGTTCTTCAATACGGACTGTTTGATATCCGGCCTTAAACCCATCGACTTTCACAGTGACGAGTTCAGTGCGCGCATTAATGGATGCACAGTCAAGCGCCTGGCAATGTCCAATGAGATTTATCACCACCTGACCGGTGCCAACAACACTACAAAAAGTCGAGTCTGGTATTACGATCCTGGCTTCAATAAAGCGCTCACCATTGCGGCCGTACAGCCTGCAGGCACTGGGCACAAAGTGCTGCGCAATCGCTCAATCAGCAGCCCAATCAAATTGATTGCCAGGACTCTGCTGGCCGGTCTGCTGGCCTGGTTTGCCACATGGGTGTTGATGGCGATTCCAGTGCTGTCCTGGTACGGCGCCAATGCGCAAAAAGGCGTACCGCTGCTGGAAACCCTCAGCATTCAAATTGGGGTTGCTGTCGCGGTCTTGTGCTTCAGTTATTTGCTATGGGTCAGGGTCAAAATAAACCAGCTTGAGAAATGGCAATCCGGGGATATATCGCTTTATACCCAGGCGATACCCCCAGAACCGGAGCCAACTCCGCCGACAAAGCCGACAGCTGTCAGAGAGGCAGCACGCGAATTTGTCGAGTGATCAGTGCCAGGTTTTAACGTCTGCTGTTATTTCGTCAGCCGACACCCTTCCAATACGTCCGGGTGCCGAGTTCAGTTAAAACAGTTCATTGGGGACAATGGATGGTAATTCTCTCGTTCCAGATTTTAATTATTTTCACTATTTACCTCGCGAGTATCTTCGGCAAAAAGTCATTGGTTATTGTCTGTGCAGCATGGACTGTATTTACACTCGCGAATGCGTTTATGCCCGGTTTGATCCTGCTCCAGCTGATTACCATCTGGGCATGCTATTGGTTTCTTAAACGGAAAAAAAACACCGCTGTTGAGCCTCACCCCATCGCACCGACCGGTGAAAAGCCCTCAGCCTCCAATTCATCGCCTCAACCCCCTACTTTGGCTTTAAAGCCTGCAGTACTGACGCCCGCTGAAAGCGCGCCTGCGGGTGGCGCTTTTCTTCGTTCCCTCGATTCGCTAAACACTGCCATTACGTCCTTCAGCGACTCGGTATCCTTGAGTCTTGACGTCCAAAAGGCTACTGCCTCACTGGAAGCAGTCATTTTCACGGAGAAGCTCTGGACTGAAAAAGCGTTGGAGCGCGCGCAAAGCGCCTTGAAACTGGACGCCTGGCGCCAGGAACATGGCGAGAAAGCCTGGGCGCACTACCAGCAAGCCCATGCCCAGTTCACAAAGGCGCTTGAATCCAGCACAACAGTCGCCGTGACAGCGCTTTCACCTGTGTGGGCGATTCCGGATTTTTCCTGCGTACTCGTCGCTGGCGATCCCCCTCTGGCGACCGCCTTAGGAGCAAAAAAACGCCAGCTCCAACACGAACGTGACACGTTTTTCAGCGATATCGTTCAGCAGGTCTGGTCGAACGTCCCCCTTCGCACTGCACTGCGTGATGAGCTGTACAAGCTGGGGGGGCATGACACCTGGGACTGCATTTCCCGCAAAGCTGCGCAGGGCAACAAACCGTTGGCGCGGCTTACGTTCGGGGCCGTGCTGGGCAAGATTCAGGCATCAAGTGCTGGCCTCCAGGAGCCGGAGACACAGAATCGCGGGCTCACCGCATACATTCCCGGATTCCTGCGCAAGCAAGAGCTGGAGACACGGGTGCGCGCCCTTGAACTGCCCTATCTGATTCATTTCACACGCGTCGAGAATTTGCCTTCGATCATGCAGCATGGTCTGTGCCCCATCACCACCCTCACCGACCGGAACATCGACTTCAGGTTTAACGACCCTCTGCGCCTCGACGGACACCCAAACGCCACTAGCCTGTCTATCGGCCATCCCAACGACAAGATGTTCGCCAGTTATCGCTGGAAGAGCCCCGAGCAAGGCTGGGCCGTACTGGTGATTGATCGCTGCGTTTTATGGTCACTGGATACGGCGTTCTGTAATCACAATGCGGCAGATAACCGTATTCGCCAACAGCCACTGGCAGACCTGAAGACGGTCGCGGCTTTCGACAACCTGTTCAGCCCCCAGAGCAACTTGCCTTCTCGAGAAGAAAACAGACTTCTGCCATGGGACCCCTCCGATGTTCAAGCCGAAGTCTTAGTGTTCGACACATTACTGCCGACGCTTATCAACAGTGTGATTTTCAGTGACCCGAGCAGCCTGCAAAAGTATAAAGGCTGCGTAGCAGACAAGCCTGTGCACATACACACTGAAAGCCGTGGTTTTCTCGGCGCACGAACTTACGCGCGCAAATCCGGATGGACTTATTGATGGCCAGCAGACCCGTTTTTATCCCTGCCCCTGACGGGCAAGCGCTCGTGAGCACTCAGATCGTAGACTTCCAGTGGTTTGCAGGTCTCTCCGTGTCTCAGAAACAAAAATCCATCACCTCACTTCACCAGGCGGCACATGCATTGCCAGGCATCGGTAAAGTGCTGGAGGTCTCCACAAAATCCCCTGAGCGTCTCGGCGCTGCACTCAGCGCTTTTAATCTTGCCTTTGATAGCTCGATGCTCGGTCACCCTTTGAGTGTCGAATGCGCCTTCCAGGGCAGCAAAGTATTCGAACAAGGCGGCCCTTTTACCGACATTTATGCAGTGACCTCCAGTGAGGCAAAGCGTGACGAACGGCTACGCCTGTCAGGAAGGCTCACAGGCTTTGACTTCGCGAACGTTCAATGGCCACTGGAGCCGCAGACTGCTTTTTACGACTGGCTGTACATCAGCGCCCTAAAATATCGAAGAGATCTGGCGGATCAACTGTCCGAATACTCTGCATTCACTGACATTGAGTTCAGCCCGCAAAAATCCATTAATTGCCAGGCCTACTCGGTTGCGCTTTTCGTGTCCCTGCAAAAAAGAAATTGCCTTGAACAGGCCACCGCATCACCCGCGGCATTTCTAAGTTACCTGGCGTCCAGGCCTGTTGTGAATGCACGCCAGGATGACGTGTCACAAGGTCAGCTGTTCTGAGTGTGCCCGGGACTTCCGTGCGCACGGCTGCGGTCGAGCTATTCAAGGCCGCGAACCAGCAATCCGGAAATCCAGGCTCCCTGCAGGCTTTGGGGGCCTGAGAATCGCCCATCAACAGTGCGCCCCCTGATGATTTAACGTTTGGTTACGTTGACGCGTATCGAAGCTGCTTGAGGTGTGATGAACTCTAGCCCCCTCTGGTGTAGAGCCGTCTTGAGTCGAATACCTCAATGATAAAATTCAGCAGTGTTGTGCGAGACGGATACCCTGACAGGCTCTCCGGATTTGTAGAAAGAATGGTTGAGGATAATGATACTCGCGATGTATTAAGGATCAGGCAATCCTTGCATGTTGAATCCCGCGCGCAGTCATTACCAGAACAACTGAGCCTCAGTGATCTGACGCGTATTGCTGAGTTTGTGAACTTTACAACACTGCATTACTCGGCCAATTGTGCGCTGCTGGCAGCCTGTGTTCATTACAACATAGAGAAAGGCGCCTCCCTTCTTAGTGCCAAAAATACGACATCGCCTTATATGGGCATGGACCCCGATATCGTGGCGAAGGTTATTTTCGGAAAGGCACTCAATCCTTCCCGTAACCTGTACTTGCTCGAGGAAGTCAATAACGAAGTCCTTAGAAGGTTCGATATCAACGGCAATAAATCCTGTATTGTCGGCGCACAGAACTACAGAGTTCCCCTCATTGGCGAGAGTGGTCATGACTTCAATGCTGTTGTGTTACTGGACTCAAACAACAAACCCTATGTTCAATATCTAGATGCCTGGAAAACGTCCAACACCACCCCGGACAGAGCAACGTTTGAGCACCATTTCCCCTTGGGCGCGATCTTTACCGTTCGCTCCTGCACGTAATTCAGCAAATGTTCGAGCTGAGCCACCTAACATCCAAGGTTGTACCAGAAATGATCAACGCCCCCATACTCATGGGCTGTCAAGAACTCCGCCCGGCGCAGCCCAAAAAGAAGAGCGCCGGGTCTGAAAGCTCGTCAACTGCTCACTGAAATTTCAGCCCTGAACATTTATAAGAACACACTAACCCAAGCAGTGTTTGCAGCCGGTCAATAATTTCATTATTTATTTGGCTCTTATATTCAGCGGTTTCAAACCCAACTCAGGGCAGAAATCAGTTTTCGGGGTCGGCCCTATCGGGCGAGTGTCGTGATTAAGCTGAGCCTGGAACAATCTCCACTCACGCGCAATAATGGAGTAAGGGACAAAGATACTCACCCTCTCAGCACCTCTTAAATCGGTCTGAGCAGGTATATCGTGTGGCGTCACCGAGTAGTAGCCTTCATTGATACCTACCACACTTCCGTCAACGCCGATGACCGGCCCACCCGACATCCCTTTAATCACTGGGGCATCGTGGATACCATAAAGATCACCGCTATTTTCTTTTACATTGAGGAAGGGCGTTTGATACACCTTACCCTTGCCCGTGGTCGTCATCATATAGGGGCTTACGCCCACGGCCGTTATGTCTTCACCCAGACACGGCGCTCGCCATGTAGGGTAAGTACCGTCTGCTTTGTGCTTGATGAAGGCCAGGTCACAGCCTGTACTGCAGGAGTATGCAATATCGGGCAAGAATGGAGTATGCCGGGTCGTTACGGCGTATTCATCGTTCCACTGCACTGCCGAGGCCGTATATAGAAACGGTGCCGGAAAGCCTGAGTAGACTACAAAGTATGTGTCATTAAATTGTCCCGACAAATCGGGTTTTACGAAGCCGTTGCATCCTGCAGTGGAAAGTGCTAATAGCACAATACTAATCATCTTGATCATTATAAAATATCGGCTCTTAGAAATCATGTAGTCGAGTGCTATTGTCAGTATTTTGACAGCGTTGGGATAGCGCCTGAATCATCTGCTTTAGTTGTCGCTGCATTACTTATAGTCGAGTTTTAACAATATGAATGTCTAAATTCACCCGGGGCTATCTGAAAAGTTGCTCGCTCTCGGTGTCGACGCCAGGCTATGCGAGGGAGCTTGCGAGATCGAACTAGAGCCCAATCAACCGATGCTCATGTTGGGGCCGTGCTTGGGGGCTCTGAAATGCACCTTGATTCGTTGATATGTTTGATCGGCCGCTTTTGGCCAATAGCTGCCTTTAGTGACGGGCCGCTATTGGCCGATCCTGCTGAAAAAGTCGGTTCGCCCAAACAGCCTGGTCATTGACTGGTTAAAACGCCTTTTTTGCACACTGCTACGTGAAATTTGAGTCCCGAAGCGGGCGCTGGTGATTTCCACTGTTACGGATTGGTTATGCCTTCAAGGTATCAACCTAACTAAAGCCGACTCAAGAACGCATGGGGCAACTCAACTTGTGCAACGAGCCCGCCGCCACAGCGGTTTCTCAACAGCAACTCTCCCCCGTGCTGGCGTGCCATGGCCCGAGCCGAGGACAAGCCCAGGCCAACGCCACCGGAGTTACGGTTACGAGAGGGTTCAAGTCGGACGAATGGGGCAAAAACGTTTTCCAGCTCCGTTTCAGGAATCCCTGGCCCTTTATCGCTCACCTCGATGCGGACCGAGCACGTGTCACTGCTCAATTGTATGCACGGCAGCTGCGCATACTTCACGGCATTTTCCAGCAAATTAGCAGTGATCCTTTTAATACCTACCGGGCGACCGAAAAACACCAGATGGGGCGGGCCTGCAAAATCGACGACGATACCCTGATCACTGTAATCATCGATCACGGTTTGCAGCAGCTCTGAGAGATCAAAACTGGTGGCTTGTTCCTGTAGTGCCTCGTCGCAAAAAAAACCCAGAGCCGAGTTGATCATCGATTGCATTTCATCAGTGTCACGGATCAGCTTGCGTTGCTGCTCAATGTCTTCAATAAACTCACAACGAAGCCGTACACGTGTGAGAGGCGCGCGCAGGTCGTGCGAGATCGACGCTAGCATGTGCGTGCGTTCGGCGATGAACTGCTGAATTTTCGCCTGCATGGTGTTGTAAGCAATGATCGCTTGGCGAATTTCGTACGGCCCTTCGATATCAATGGGAGGAGCGTGCAGGTCCCCACCAAAGCGTTGTGCAGCGCTGGTGAAGCGTTGCAGTGGGTTAGCCAGTTGGCGTGTGGCGAACCAGGCGACCAACCAAGTCGCAACCAGGCCGAGGGCAATGACGATGGCAAAACGCAGCGCGGCACTCACTCCCCAACTGCGTTGCGGTGGCGTAAACGACAACCAGCTATCGTCGCTCAGTTGTACCAACATGACATAGCGAGCTTGCGGGCTATCCGCGGGCCAATTGGCGGGCTGCAAGACTTCAATTTTGTGATGTGTCTCCCCCAGTAACTCACGCAAAACCGGCGCGCTGTCAGGGCCTAACAAGGTACCAGACACAGGCAGTTCGAAGCCGCTTCGGCGCTCGCGCCATTGCACCTCAAGTGTCGGATTGCTCGCTGCGCCCGCCAACTGCGCACGCATTGCCGGGGGGGCCGCCTGGATGACTCGCGTAGTAGCAGCGACCTGGTCCAGCAACCCGATCTGATCCACCGGGGGTTTGGCCCAGACCCCGGCGACCTGAACAAACAGGGCATAGAGTACGAGCGAGGACAGCATCGCCGCGACTATGGTCAATGCAATCCGGCGTCGAAGCGTATCTATGTGCGGAATCAGGCGGATCACGTCCGCGTCACCTTGGCGTTGAACATATACCCACCATTTCGCACGGTACGAATCAGATCTGGACGTTTGCTGTCTGGCTCTATTTTTCGTCGCAGGCGGCTGACTTGCACGTCAATGCTTCGATCAAAGGCTTCATGATTCTGCCCACGCGTCAGATCGATCAATTGCTCACGGGTAAGGATACGTTCAGGGTGCTCAAGAAAGACCACCAGTAGATCGAATTCACCGCCAGAGAGCGGAATCATTACATCTGCGGACGAACGCAGTTCGCGGCGCGTAACGTCCAGATGCCAGCCAGCGAAGCGGATAACCAGCCGTGCGTCTTCGATACGCGGGTGTACAGGATCATTGGCGCGGCGCAGCACCGCGCGTAACCGGGCAAGTAACTCTCTAGGGTCGAAAGGCTTGGTCAGGTAGTCATCGGCACCCAACTCCAGTCCGACAATACGGTCACTCAATTCGCCCATAGCGGTCAGCATTACCACCGGAATACGAGTATTGAGCCTCAACTTTTGACACAGGCTTAAACCACCCTCACCCGCAAGCATCAGATCGAGAATGATGAGGTCCGGACGATTGCGGTCGATTGCCGCCCACATGGCTTTGCCATCGGTGGCCAGCTCCACTTCATAGGCATGCATGAGAAAGAACTTCTCTAACAGCAATAGGATTTCCACATCGTCGTCGACGATCAGTAACCTGCTCACATTCAGTGATCCATGGCGCAAAAAGGAAGGTATCTAAAACTATTCTGGCGTGACGGTCATTTATTTCAATCGTGAAACATTTCTACTTTGCGGACATAAATCAGACATCTTCAGGCAAAAACACTCAGGCAAGCTGCGCGCAATCTATTCCGGAGCGCCCTCCATGCAGACACTGAGCAGCAAAGACACATGCACCGACGCTTTGATCCTGAAGCAGCTCACCAGCAAGGCCTGGAACAACGATCCAGTACTTTTTCAAGAGTCGCGCATGACACTTTCAAGCGATCGTGAACGTATCGTCCTGATCCGTTACATCGAGCACTACAGTCCCGGAAGCGGCCAATGGGTGGAGTACTCCTACTCGGTGCCAGTCTGCCAATTCACCCAATGGATCATGGCTAATGGCGTACTGAACATCGAGGACTCAGAGAGCCGCCCGGGCATCTGAGCGCTGCAAGTACCATTAATTTAAAATCGATTCAGGAACGCAAAAAATGGGAAGAAGTATCTCGCTACCGCTAGTGGCGACCCTAACCATTTCACTCACTGCTTGTACCAGCCAAACCATCAGACCCGAAGAGTATTCGGGCTTCTTGCATGACTACAGCCAACTGACGAAAAAAAAGCTTCCATCCGGAAAAAAGGTGCTGGCTTGGGTGAGTCCGACACTGCATACCCACCCTTACACCCGTGTGTATATCGAACCGAGTCTTTTCTATCCAGAAATGCTACCGACCGAACGCGCTCCGCAATCAACGCTTTCGGCCGTAACCCATTACTACGATACCGCCCTCAAACACGAACTGGGCAAAGTCATGACTGTCGTCGAAACCCCTGGCCCCGACACACTAATCATCAGGTCCTCCATCATCTCTGTCGCGGCCAGGACGCAGAGCTTGCGATTTTATGAGTGGCTTCCCGTAACACTGCTTGCTGCTGGCGTCAGCACTGCTACCGGCATCCGCGACCAGGACAGTGAAATCACTACCGAAGTGGCTGTTCTGGATGCCGTCGACCAAGACGTTGTGGCGCAAATAGTGCGCAAAGAGACTGGCCGGCCACTGGACAATAATAAGCAGGTCATGACCCTGGATGATTTCAAGCCGGTGCTCGATGGCTGGGCCTTCGATATGCGGCAGGCATATTCATCCGGCGGGAAATAAGTACTCATACGTGGGCGCGCAACACTGTATGTCCCTTGGAGTTCGGCAGCCGCCAGGGAATTCGCCACCCTTAGATAGCAAATGAACGTACTAAATAGCCTGCTCAATGTGAAACCGCTATCGCGTAGGCCTGACTGGCCTGCAGCGCGCGGGTCAACCCGTCGCTACCGCTGTGGTCTCGCCGATTTGCGACTCTTCAAGCCAGTTCAGGATCGGGCCCTACCACTTATCCACAATGTCGGGTCGCTGATGGGGTGGCCCATCGGGTGGACAGCGCTAAAGCCCTTGGGAATGGGCAAGTTCCAGTCGTGGCAGCAACAGCATTCAGGCTTTTGGCTGGATAGAGGCATTGGGGCAAACCCGCATGCCCACTTTCAAGGGAAAGCAAAACACCTCGCAAAGCACTCCATCCACTCACCGAAAAAGCCAGGTTGCGGAACTGATCCAAAAAATTGCGGAACTGATCCTCAAATCGCAGGCAATAAAAAACCCCGTAGACCTTGATCTACGGGGCTTTCGAATGTGGAGGCCGAAGCCGGAATCGAACCGGCGTGGGCGGATTTGCAAGCCGGGTCTGAAGTCCTTTATAACCGTAGCCTGTAGGCCATTTGGTGTTCCATTAGTAGGATATTTCCCATGACTTGCAGGCCGCATTCCGCCTAGGCTCGGTCTTAGGTTATGGACCCAAAAAATCATCAATGTTACAGCGCTCTGCTGGTTGAATAATACCCAGCGCAATGTACCTACCCACCTAGCACCCCATTCAAACTTGTATCTCTACAGGCCTCTAAATTCAAGGCTTCGCCCTTGGCGCTCACTGCAACGATGCCCAGCAGTGCTTAACCGTGATTGGCAAAATAACTCGAAAAATCACCAGACCCTCCTGGCCCACCACCCACCTGCAGACATAACACTAATGGCATGGAACCCGATCAAGCGGCTTCAACACTCCCTCGGTGACGGGTTCAAATAACTTCTCTTCCTCTATTTTTCATTACATATAACACCGAATGCACGAGAATCATTTTGACATCACGCTGAAAGTTTGATAGTTAACTATCTAAGAGCGATGTTCGATTGCCCAAAAACCAAACCTCTCATCAATATGTCATGAGTACTAGCCTTGAAAATAGAACTTCTTATATTAATATCAGGCGATGATACATTTTGCAATACTGCCAAGTCTTTCAGCGACTTTCTAAAAATTGATTCACTAATAACTATTGCACAAAAAAAAATTAGTTACAGAAGATCAACACATGATCCGGATCTAGTGAGTGCCGAACTCAATATTCAAACCAACAAAGTCAAGTCGATTAATGAACGTTTCTTCTTAGTTATTGTTGAGTGTGAAAATGCAAGCCTCATTGATGAATTTTCTGAGCTAATCGACCGTCTGAGGAGTATTGCAGAACGAATATCCCCGGGGAAGTGCACGATTAACACTCTTTGGGATGATGTAGGTAGCACCTATGCAAAGCGTGCTTATCCGCTCATCAATGAAATCGAAAATCTGATGCGAAGACTCATAGCCCGTTTTATGCTAATCACTGTGGGTATGAAATGGTCAAAAGACGCTATGCATCCCGAATTATTCTCGCAAATAGAAAATTTTGAAGAGGAAGACCCATATACAGATGACCTTCAAAAACTTGACTTCATCCAACTAAGCGATGTTCTATTCAAGAAAAAAAGAGATATAAGCCTGGACGATCTAGATAGGATTCTTCTAATAACAAAATTCACTCAAGAAGACAACGAAAAAATACTAAAATACATACCCAAATCAAACTGGGAAAAATATTTCTCATCTATAATCGAAGAAAAAGACACCAGCCTAGCAAAAAAATGGGAATTACTTTATAGACTGCGAAACAAAGTTGCACATAATCGCAGCATTAAAAAAAACGAGTATGAGACGATCAAAGGACTCACCTCTTCAATCAAAGAAATAATTAGCAAAGCTACCGAAAAACTTAGCGAGATAAATATAAACGAAGAAGATCGCGAACAAATAATAAACTTTTACCAGCCAGACTCCATTACTGCCAGAGGCTATTTTAGCGAGAAGGCGGTTGGCGAGCACTACATAGAGTCAGGCTACTACTTAAAATCTCAAGACAAAGACATACCTTTTGATTTCATTGCAACTAAAGGCGAAGATTCAATAGGAGTCGAAATCAAAATAGCAAATATACCCACACTCCGATACACCATTATTAAAACACTATCAAAACTCACAGCAATATGGGGCGATTACCTGAGAAATAACAACTTAACTCGAGTACACCTAGTTGTCGTTATATCAGGCCCCAACTCAGAAAATACGCCTACGAGTTTTTTAGAAATCCTTGAGAACTACAGCATAAAACTTTCTGGACGCCTTGACATACATATCGGCAAGCTAGACGAAGACCATAAATACATTCCAATTTTTGAGCTTGTTATAGACAACAAAACCCATACAGCTCTTACACCAACCAACAAGAGCATGCAGACATAAAAGTGCTCCATTTACACCTTGAAAAGGTCTGACACAAATAGGTAAGTAGTGATTAATTAAGTTTGTCGCACCAGAAACACCCTGAAGCCCTTATTTAATTAGGGACTCAGGGCTTTAAGCTTTTTGACTGTTTATCTAGATCCACTACTGCGCCCCTTTCGCTTTCTGGATTTACCGTAGTGCGCACCTCATCAGATGCGCTATGCTGTTGGCCGATACGCTGATTCATTAATGCAATTTAGACGTGGACAGCTTAACGTCAATTAACTCCGCTAAAACTGCTTTTCACTCTTCCTTCGTCGTCCTGCCGATCAGATACAATCCATTTTTCACAAACATGGCCAGCCTATCCTCCAAGCGCTCCACTTCAACTAGAGTTACTAAGCCACAGCCTTAATATAATTGATTGGCCAGGTTAGGAATAAAGCCCCTTACAAAAATATCCTCTGATTGACTGACACGATACAACTTGAAAGTAGCTCCACGACAGAAAAAAAGCTTTGGCTCCGTTTCACTGTCTGAAATCAAACCTTGCCAGCTCGATTCGATGAACGCACCAAGACACTTCGTGTGCTCTCCTTTATGGAAAAGCTTTGGGTTATCAGTAATAAAACCATTAAAAACTTCTGAATGCTGATCACGTATAAGATTTTCTTTATGGATAACTACAGTTGCACCATCGGGACTTATCACATCCGTAATGTTTACCGCTACAATCCCCCGCGAAGTACTTGAGGAATCTTGAGCTAATCTTTTCTTCAGTTGCTTATTAGCCTCAGAAACTCTGGAGGCAAGCTTTCCAGATGATTTTATTCGCTTTGCTTCAATGTAAATTCTTCGTCCATTTACTTGTGCGACAACGTCTGCTATCTGGTTCAGATCCACCTCATGACCAGCATTTAGCAAGCGAGATGCAATTGACATCTCGAAAAGATAATCTCGTCCTGGATCGCTTTCAGCATGATGCCGAAATGGCTGCCCCTGTGAAATACGCTTGAGCGTATCCAAATAACTTTGAGAGTCTACTTTCAGGAGAGTGGTGCGAACTCTATTTAACTCATACAATTCAGCATTAGCATTAACGAAGCTATCAAAATTTTTTATGATCGCAGACTCATCACCCTTAAGCTCCCCAAAGGATTCAATAGCCCGTAAATAGCTGTGATAACGATCTGCTGGCTTCGACACCCCTAGAGTTCGAAGCCACTCTACAGACTCCCTTCCCTGTCTGGCCATCTCCTCTGCATCTTTTACCAATGTGGAATGTGGAAACGCTTCCAACCTCAAGACTTCTTGCACAGAAAATTACCCCCTCATTGAGGAAAAAAGTGTTTTTCTCTCTAGGGTGGTACCATACTGCAGTATGATGGCAAAATAGAATCATTAGTGTGCAACTATCACCCAAAGCGCCGAGTGCTATTGATCTTGATCTTGATCTTGATCTTGATCTTGAAATATAACGCTCTAGCACCCCATGCTTGCATAGCTCCTAAAAGCCCAATTAAATCAGGGCTTTGCATCTAGCGCTCGCTGCAACGACGCCCCACGATGCTCTACCATAATGAGCTATTCCCCGAATTTCCCCCGACGCACTATTCTCCCTTACCCGGCCTCCTGCCAAAGTTCACCTATCCCTTTTTGCGAAAAAAGAAACATCGTCGGGATCATTAAAATGATCCAGAAATAGCCCGACGCCGTCAGCCTCCTCCCACTCAACTAATCCCCAAAGCCTAGCTGCGTCAGCAAGCTCGAGCATTTCAGATAGCTCATCACTGCGCACCTGGTGCCGCTCATATGCGAGCATCGCCAGATCAACAAGCTTGCGCCAATACCCCTCAGGGTCAGTGACCAAGTCAAAGCGCTGCTTGCTCGCAGCCTGCCATTCTGCAAGCGGGTCTTCTACGTAAGGAGTCATTGCAAATAACTGTATTAATAAACAGTATTTTTACCAGCTCGGAGCGCATGGATAAAGCGCCGCTCGGCCGGAAAGACAGCTGACCTCATCTTGATGATCGACCACACGCAAGATTGCCTCGCGCAAATTAGTCGAGAGAAGCACGTATAATCCACGCTGATGCCTCAAACGCCTCTCTCAATTTTGTCGGATCCTAAGGAGCTGATCATGAATAAATATGTGCTTGTGTCTCAACAAGATGAATGGGGCTGCGGAGCAGCATGCGTCGCCTCCCTTTTGGGAGTTTCGTATGAGGAGGCAAAGAAGCGGGTGGAGAAAATTAAGGGCTTATCGATCAATGAAGGTCAAGATAGGCCAGGTCCAGGACCCGGTCTCGAACTTCACCACATTGCAATTGCTCTCTATAAATCTGGTGTGAAAGTAATCGCCGATTGGTATCCAGATTTAGCCAAAATTCCCATGGGCACAATTGCTTGTTTCGGAGATCAAGAAAAATACATCGATGAGCATTACATGCTAATGACGCCAGAGGGGTGGATGGACCCGTGGTTTAACCTCGATGAAAATAATATGTCGGCCCGTTATCGCGACGACTACCCAGGCAGCACTGAACTGCTTGTAGCGCTAGTGCCGGTTAGCGCCTAGTCATTACTTAAGCAGGCGTACATAGCTCTGACACGCCTGCAGTGCGATCAGTCCCTGATCGCCGTCGCTGGTGATTCCGATAATTCGTTGAGCATGCGCTGGGTCAAGTTGGGCTCGTGTGGCTCCATGAACCAGGCCGCCGGCGCAGGTGGTGGCTTGCACTCCGTCACAACCAGTTGCGGCTGCGTCGAGGTGGACTGACAACCGCAGGTCAGCAGTAGCAAGGCGATCGCGCAGGCGTGCTTGTTTAGTTTTCTCATCGGTCAGGGCTCTGTAATGGGATTGGTCGCTGGCTGCCAACCATTGCTCTAGGGCGAGGCGCTTGCCCTGCTCAGCCAGAATTAGCGCGGAGTTGGCATTGGCCAGTTGGGTGAGCGTGGTTTGGTGTGTCGTTTCCTTGGCGGCCAGTTGCTGGCCGTAGGCGTTGGCCTGCCACACCCATGCGGCCCGGGCGCTGCCCGCCATTAGGGCGAGCATCAGCAGCAATGCCCCGCCCCACTTCACAGCATCGAGCTTCACGCCAGCACCTTCTGCGACCGGACATACAGCGCCTGACGATCTGCCGCGCCGGTCTGGCCACCATTGATGCGCTGAGTGATGGCGTCGAACTTCCCGGAATCGGCCAGCGTATTCAGCCCCCTGCTCGCCCAGAACCAAGCCGCCGACATACAGGCGTGCTGCGGTTTCTCCAGCAACTCCGGGTGATTGATCAGGTCGAGTGCCAGAGCCTCACCGCACGCAGCGTAGTTGGCACGGCCGGTGATCTGGATCAGGCCCCGTCCACGGTACTTGGAGCCGTCCCCCGCCACGGTATTGCCCAGGTCTGCCCTGCGCTCATAACGAGCCTGTGCTTTGGTTGGGCCCCAGATCTCTTTCACATACTTGAGCTGGCCAGACTCATGACCGATCTGGGCTATGAATGCCGCCACGCGCTTCAAACCAACGATCTGGTAGTGGTTCATGGCCGTGTTTAGTGCGGACACAAAAACGCCGGCTGATTGGCCGGCGTTCGGGAGGATCTGCAGCAGTTGCTGCGTGGTGATGGGCATGAGTTTCTCCAGAAAAAAAATCCGCATGAGCAGGGGCACGAGCGGCTCTACGATAATTCGGGCGGAATAATCGGCCCACTCTATGGGGACCGCGCACCTTAGATAGCCCCTAAAGACTGAAAGGTTATAAATTTGCCAATTTTTGATAGGGGCATTTTGCTATGATCCCGAAAAATACAAACACTTAAGGCTTTCGAATGAGTCTGTCGCCTAACAAAAATATCAAGTACCGGGGATGGGGATGGGCCTACAAGAAAATCAGAGGATATGGATGTACTCGAATGAGGGCACTTTACCGAGCAAGCCTCTATTGGTTTCGAGGTGACTCTGGTGTCTTTTCGAGCGATCTGAGCATGCAGAAATTCCGACTGCGGCGTTAACCTCTTTGTGAAAAATCAGGGTAAGTATTCGTGAACGACCTTTCTAAATCGTATCCAAATGAGTCAATACAACGCAAAAACGAGACCAAGCCAAAGATCCCATATCGCAAAGATATTAATGGGTTAAGGGCTTGGGCTGTTCTGGCTGTGTTGCTATATCACTTCAAAATACCTGGTCTTGAAGCGGGATTTGTTGGAGTCGATGTTTTTTTTGTAATATCCGGCTTCCTGATGACGGCAATAATAACCAAAGGCCTAGATGCGAATACTTTTTCAATTTCAAAATTCTATCTGGATCGTGCGCGGCGCATCCTTCCCGCACTACTAACAGTAATCATAGTCCTACTTGTAGTTGGATGGTTCTTTTTACCAGACCAAGACTATAAATTGCTAGCCACACAATCTATATATTCAACCCTATCAATATCCAATTTTTACTTTTGGAGAGAGGCTGACTATTTTGGAACTGGCGCACACGAAAAGTGGCTGTTGCACACATGGTCTTTAGCAGTAGAGGCGCACTTTTATATTCTATTTCCTATTTTCCTGACCATTCTATGGAAAATCAAGCCACATAAGAAAACCATATATCTTGGTCTTATGTCATTGACCGCTTTGTCTTTACTTCTAAGCATCGCAGTATCGAAATGGCAACCTCAGGCAGCATTTTACCTACTCCCCACTCGAGCTTGGGAGTTATGCTTTGGCGGTTTAGTCTTCCTAGCGGGTAGAGACTTCCCATCATTACACAGCTTCAAAAAACCATTTCTATGGGCAGGATTTTGCTTCTTAATAGCCTCAATTGTTATCTTAACTAACAAGTTTCCTTGGCCATCAGGCTGGGCGCTGCTCCCTGTGCTTGGTGCTGCGCTCATTCTTCTTAGCAACACATCAACCTCAAGGCTAACATCTAATTATTTTGCGCAATGGGTAGGCGACCGATCTTACTCCATGTATTTGTGGCACTGGCCTATAATGGTCAGCTTGTATTTTTTAAACATTATCGATAGCACCGTATGGAAAGTTGCTGGCATCGCTCTCAGCTTTTTGTTCGCCCATTTGTCATATCATTTTGTCGAGCGGCCAACTCACCACTACCTAGTTAAAAAGAAACCAACCATACAGGCTAGGAGTATTGGTATAGCATGCTCGCTATTGATTGCCTGCTTAGGAATAATAATAGTTTCAGATCACGGAAACCGAATTCCTAAAAAGATAAATTTAGTAGCGGCTGAAGCAAACAACCGAAACTCAAAAGCATATGAATGCAGGTACCGGCTCTACAACAACAGCATACCTGGCTGTATATTTGGGGAGCAGAAGACGAACCTGATTCTGGCAGGTGATAGCCATAGCGAAGCAATCGCCAGTGCCCTAGAGGCTTCCGCCATTCAAAACCAGCGCGGTTTTATTTACTACGGCGGCGCTCATGGCTGCCCAACCCTGAACAACGCGGACCAAGCAAAGGACAAATGCAAGAACTACAACGAACTGATCAACGACAAAATAGCTGATATCCCGACAGATATACCACTCCTTATAATCAACACTTCATGGATCAAGCTGTTTCAGAATGATGAATATTCTAAATCGCTGGTGGAAACCGTTTGCAACTACACCAAGAATGGCCGCACGGTATATATAAACCGTCCAATTCCAGGCATGAAGGTGAACGTACCAAACACGTTGAGCAGGGCAATGATTTTCGATAAAAAAGTAGATCCCATTAGAATTAGCAAAGAGGACTACTTTCAAGCAAATAAAAAGGTTTGGGACGCACAAGATGAGGCAGTCAAACAATGTGGAGCAAAAATCCTTGATCCCCTACCCTACCTTTGCGACGACCAATACTGTTATGGCGAAAAAGATAATTTTCCCCTTTACTTTGACACCGACCACCTGAGCGAGCACGGCAACAAATATCTTGTACCCATGTTCAATGAGGTATTCCAGAGCCTGTAAACCCTGTTCAGCCTATCAGGCCAGTTCCGTCACCTCGCTCGCGGCGTGACGGAACTGGCACCGATCATAGTAAAGAGCGGATCAGCAATCTAACGCTCCCTCAAAGGCTGGCAAGGACTTTAAATATGTGTACGCCTGAATGTAAACATTCTCGCCATCCAAGTTGTACGGTGCCGTATCGAGACTACTCATAAATGGTTCTTGGCTCGCTTCAGCCCTGTACCAAATATCAAAGTTTATATATCTCTTATTCAATGAAATTGAAGGTCTAACAACGGTTACATAGGCAGATGGAACTGGTATTCCTTTGAAATCCGAATCAATTTTAAGTGCCATGAATAATCCTCAAAGTTTTGTTATTCGCTGTACGCTTCGCCGATTTTGCTGACTAGCCACAAGTCAGCTGTATAAACCAGCGAGTAAAGACCGGACGCGATCACGCCAGCCCCAGCTGTGGTGGCCCCGGTAGATTTCTTGATCGTCAGAGGGCTAGATGCGTTGTAGGACGAGACATTCAGCAAGATTGCACAGCCAGCATTTTCCATCCCGCTATCCATTTTCAGGGTCAGCGGTGAGTCCGCAATGCCTAATGACACCATCACTAGAGTCGTCCCAGGCAGCACCGACACCGACTGGGTACCAAGGGGCACCACCTGATCCGTTTTCTTTTTCTTAACCTCAATGTAGCCGTCGTTCCCGTTCACGTCCTTCACATTGAGACGCATCGGATGGCCGCCGCCAGGTGGTTGAATCCGCAAATCTATGGAGTTTGGATAGGCTGCACCCGCCCACGCCCCCAGGGTTTCATACGACCATCCACCGTCAGCGCCCTGCTGTGCGGATACCGCCCGAGTAGCCCCGTTAGCGTCAATGATCTGTGCCTCGAACCTCGAAAGTATTCCGCTCAACCTTAGTTTCGTGTCTACCACCGCCCAAGAACCCCGGTAGACGTTACGAGAGCATTCCTCATCTTCGCTAAACGCCACGACTCCTGTCGCACCCTCAATCCGCCAGTCTTCAGTGGTCGTGCGTGTGGCGAACTCCAGAGCCTGACATGTTCCAGATATCTGCTCGTACCCTGGCTTGATAATTTTGTTCCCATCAAACCTTGATGTTTGCCCAACACCTTTTTTAAGGTGAACTCCATTAGTACCGTAGAAAGAAGCAATTTCTATCTTGTTCTCGTTAAACCAGCCATCAAGCTCCGTCGTTCCAAGGAAACATGTCCCAGCAACATTAATCGAACTTGCTTCAAACTTAAGCCAACCAATACCATTGATACCAAAGTGGCCACGCTCCCCAACACCCAATGCGCCCTGCGCGAACTTGTCGACGAAACCAAGGCTGACTTCAGCCCCGAACGTTGAACGTATCTCCATAGGGCGACCTGTGCGAGCGCCCCCCAACCGGGTCATTCCCAAAGTTCGAAATTTATAGCGTTGCCCAGAAATCTTTACAGGGGTGAAGTCCCCTTCAGCGGCATATATCATGCCTAAAATGGTTATTAGAGAGAGGGTATCCGCTGGCAAGCCTAGAAGATTCCATGTCCCGCTCAGCAGTATGTCGCCGGACGCCATCAAATTAAGCCCCTGTTTAACTAGCACAGCCGCTGCTGTTAAAGCGGGCAAGGCGTCAACGGTCTTGCCGTAAACCACACCGAACCATGAAGCGTCCATGTCGCCGGTGAATATCCTACGGAACGCACCATTAACCCCCGTTGGCGCATCGAGAGGTGCGGCGTATAACCCTCGCAGCGGATCGGACGCGACCAGCGCGCTACAATCGGAAAAATCCCAGAACCATTGCCCGCCGCCAAGACCTGTCCCGACTGCGTACTCAGCGTTGAGATAGCGCAAATCCGAACGGCGTGCGGCAGCCGGTATAGCCATCAGATCCGCAATAGTTGCTATTGCTACCACCCCACGACCGAGCTTTGACGAGCCATTCTCAGGACTAATAGGGTCTGCCAGTTTTTGGCTTAGTGAATCGTCTCCGATTAGCTTGAGCTTCGACTCATCTGTCGACCAGTTACTGGTAGTGAACGGAATGAATGAGCCACGGGCCCGGTATTCGTTGCCAAGGTAGGTAACTGTTTTGGTTGCTCGATCAAGCAGGATTCCTGCCGCATAAGGAATCGGCGGCTCGTAGCCACTAGCGTCCATGAACGTGTTGAACTGGATTACGCGGGTATTCTGGGCCGCGTCAAACTCAGTGCCTTTTTCCGCCTGATCGTGCGCGAATTCGACATCACGCTTTACCTTGTCGCCAGCGTATTCAGATTCGCGTCGAGCCTGGTCTGTGTCGAACTCAGATTCACGGCGTGCCTGATCAGTCGCGTGCTCGTGTTCCATCCCCTTCCACGACTTGCGCGGCACACCCTTACGGTCTGGGTATGACGGATCATCCCCGAGCAGCAACAGATCCAGGTTCCGGGCGTTATCGGAAAGGTCTTTTGGGGAGGTCGACCCGATTGGGTTGCCAGTGTTGTGAGCCATGGGCATTTTTCTCGCAGGCGCGCCCATGCCGCCGCGAAGAGTGCGGAGGCGTGAATGCTGTTTTAAGTTCCCGGCGAGCTGCCGGTGGATAAGTCGTAGACGTGCGGTAGCCAAGGCTGGCCGTTAAATGGTTGGTTCAGCCTTCGGTGTGTTTTGGCCACTTCTGATTCATGGCTATGTCGAAGATGTCTGCCCCGAGGATGTAGTCAGGCGCATCTACAATCCATTCCTTATCAATCAGTGGTCGCTTGAAAAGGCTGAGCTGGGCGCTAAACCGCCAGAGATCAACGCCCACCAATACAGGGCCACTGTAGATGTCGACGAAGTTGGCGCGGTACGGCTCCATCCCCATCGGGGTCAGGAGTGGGCATTCAAACGGTAATGATCCAGAGAGTAGGACGTATTCAAACCACCCTTCAAACAACTGCGCCTCGGACGGTGTCAGCAACCAGGTGACAGTCGCCACAGTCGGCGTGCTGACAAAGGCCCGACGACGCTCCGAGCGCCCGCTCACCAGTTTTGTGCTGGTCATCGGGCTGACAGGATCAAAGCCGTAGCCCTCCCGCTGCGGCGTTGGCAGACCTTCAGGGTATGCAAGCATGGTTAGCAGATCCTTTATCAGTCAGGCGCCGTGGCGTGGTCGTAGGTGTAAACACGGGCGTCATAGGGCATTCCCTTCATTGAGACGTTGCCACCGGAAGGATCGGCCGAGGTCACCAGTACCGGGTAAGCCCATTTATCAGCAGGCCCAAACAGTAGGCGTGGTGAATTCAAGGCTGGATCGTTGCTGGGCACGAAGTCCAAGTCATCGACTCTGACGTGGAACTCATCGATTTGAGTGGCTGGATAAGGCCCGGACAACGTGCCATCCAAGCGACTGATTCCGATCTTGTGGGCGCCGCCGGCAGACCAATCCAGTGGCTCTGACGACTCCAGTACCAGCCCACCAATGACCGGCTGAACACCAAATAACAGCGCACTCTGGCAAAGCCCCGGCGTATCACTGGCACGGTGCGGGATGACGTGGTCAACCACACTGGCCGCTGTCACCCGGTCATCACGCTCGCAGTAGACGCACAGGGGATGGGCATTGAGGTGCACCAGTCGCGCCTGTTGCCATGCGTAACCGTAACCGCGCTGGGTCGAGGTGGCCTTGTCACTGCGCCATGACCCAGGCACTGCGGTTGCGATGCGATTGGCTTGGGGTTGCAGGCGTGTGGCCAGTGTCTTGAGGCGGCTCATGCTGGATGGCGCGGTGCGCCGCTCATGTAGGTCAGTGGCTCTGACTCTGGGTCCTGCTCAATCCCCTCTTCCGCCAAGGCTGTGATCAATTGGGTCTGCTGGGTCGCCATCCGTTCGAGGATCGCTGTCTGCTTGATCTGTTCGGCCAGTACCTGGCTGAGCAGGCCAGCCAAAGAGCTCTGCTGCTCGCTCATATGCAATCGCCTTCCACTTGTTGAGTTGTTCGCGCCGGGCAGCGCATCCACTGCAGGCCATCACTCGGATCGCCGTGGCAGCTTGAAGTCAGCGAAGCGGTCAGCCAGGTCGGCGATCTTCTTCACACCCAAGAAACCAATCCAGATACCTACCGGTGTAGCCAGGCTGGACGGCAGGCCGAAGTACTCCAGCACCGCGATCAGGCTGGTGGTGAGCAGCATGCAGATGGTTGCTTCGAGGATCGCCTGCCGCCGAGTGCCGCCGCCATAGATGATTCGCAGCGCCGCCATTACAAAGGACAGCGTGGCGGCATAGATCGTCGGCGAGTGCTGACTCAGCCACGCGAGCGCTATCACCCAGGTGTCTGGCTTATCAGGCATATGAGGCATCCGGTGTCCTCCCTAGCTGGGAGCAGAATGGGTTCGGCCCCGACAGCACTCCCAGCTTGAGGCGATGGGTGTGGCGGGGCCGAAAACGAAAAAGCCCAGCGCGATGGCTGGGCCTTGTATATTTATCAATCACCAAAGGGAGATTGATATGTTCAAGCGTACTGAGTTCGATCGTTTGCTAGTTACTGCTAAAAACCACCTTGATCTGTCCGAAGATAATCCTGTTGAGCTTCGAAATTCGCTCATCATGATGATGCACGCGATGAAGGCGTTAGCGGATAGCTGCGAAAATGACTTTAACGATCAATTGAAAGCACTGGAAGCACACTCAGCAACAGGTGTAGCCCGATAAGGCAAAAAGCCCGACTCAATGGTCGGGCTTTCTCTGTGGTGTCCCGCTGTAACAGCTAAACACGGTGCTATGAAAACAGAGCTATTCCATATGGACAACTCTTTTTACGCAGCTTCGCGCAGGGTCTCCAGAACGCAGTCGATCCATGCCACGCCCGCCTTGATCAGCTCTCGCGCCTTCATTTCGCTCACCTTGTAGTGGCGACCTACCCGCACTGCCGGCCATTTGGATCCGTAGTACAACCACACCATATCGCCCATCTGCTGGTCACGCTTGCACAGCTTGGCCAACGCCCCGTCAACGGCGCAGGCCAGCTCATCAGTGATGGTGTAAGACTTCGTACTGGAAGGCAGCGCGTCACGCATCAAGGCCAGCATTGGCGAGGCATAGCTGGGAATCCCCATCCCGTCCATTCGCCACCAGCCCCATTGCTCAAGCATGTGTTCGGTATCACCCAAAGGTCGGTGCAGCGTTTTGCGAATCATCATTTTTAATCCTCACCTATGGTTGTTTTCTGAATAGCGCTGCACGCCCCGCCGTTAGAGGCCTCCAGCGTATTACCGGATTCTCCGAATCTAACGCCTGTCTGCCCGTGGATCAGGCTGAAACCCTTCTGGTCTAGATGGCCGTGCCACTTATCCAGCGCGTCACGCTTGCGGCCCATCACGTCCGACTGGATGTACACCTTCACGTTGTGACCCATCGCGTGATTGATCAGCAGTTCACCGATCAGGTGGTCGATGCCGAGGTCTGCCCAGCCGGTACGGGCCACCTTGCGCAGGTCGTGACTGGTCCACTCGCCCTTGCCCAACCGGGTGAACACGGCACTGGCCTGCCCTTCACTCAGTGCCTTGCCATTGCGCGCCGGGAACAGGTACTGACCGTCATAGCCGCGGGCGGTTTGTGTTTCGCGGTACTGGATCAACAGGCCGCGCACCTGGTCAGTCAGCGGCAGGTGATGTTCCACGCCGGTCTTGGTGTGCTCGGCGGGAATAAACCACTCGCGTTCGGCCAGGCTGATATGTGGCCAGCGCGCTTGCCGGGTCTCCCCTATTCGCGTGCCGTGGCACAGCATCATCAGGGCCAGCATGGCGTCAGCCGGTTCGCTGTCCATGACCTGCTCCAGCTCGGCCATCAGATCCTGTAGTTGCACACCACGCAGGCGCGACGGCTTGATCCCAACCTTGGCTTTGGAGAAGTCACTGAACTTGATGCCCGCCATTGGATTGGACGTGATCAGGCCCAGCTTCAACGCCTGCCGAAATGCCAGGGCCAGCAACTGGAACGCCAGGCGCACGTAATCGATTGAAAGGGCTTCCTGCAGCGGCCACATGAACAGGTTGTCGAGTGTCGCCTTGTTGACCTCCACCAGCGGCAAGTCACCCAGACGCGGCAGCAGGTGGCACTTCATGGCCGAGGCGCCGGTGTTCTTGCGCTTGGCCGACAAGCTGCGGTCGCGGGCCATGCGATCGGCGTACCAGGTGAGCAGCTCACCCGTGGTGGCCCATTGGGAAATGGTCGAACCCGCATCTGCAGATACGCGCAGGCGCACGGCTGGCAGCTCGGCCAGAACCTGCTTGGCGCTCAAGTCCGGAAAGGCTCCGATGCGGTGCCAGCGGCGCTTGCTGAGCAAGTACCAGGAGCCACGGGTGCGATTCTTGGAGAAGCGAAAGTGCAACGCCGGGTGGCCGGCATCGCGCAGGTCGCGCACATGCTCAAGCTTGGCATTGCGGCCAATCTCCGCGTCGGACAGCTTCACGGTCAGGGTTTTAATTTTGGTGTTCAACGGCCACCTTCCTGCGGGGGGTGCCGGCCGACAACCTCGTAAGTGGTTGGCCACATCAGGCGACCAAACGTGTGTGCCGCACTTTCATGCTCAAACAGAGCCACGGCCCGGTCGGGCTTATGGCTCAAATCGAGCTTGTAGGAGCAGCAGTGAACAGCCCAGCGATAGGCGCTCGGCTCCACCGGGGCCAGATGAGGGTTAGGCATGCGCTGCACCTCCCGAACGCATGGCCCGCAGCGCCGCCAGGGCCTTGTTTCCCACTTCCGGCGCGCTGCGCTCAATGGCCCGTGGCGGCAAAGCCAGCGGCATTTTCTGCAACGGAAGGCCCGCCAGAATGCGGCGCACCGTGATCGTGTAGTTGCGCTCAAACAGCTTGATGCTCAGGTCGTGGGACAGCCGGTTGAGGTTTTCAAAACCGCACTCCTTGGCCGTGTGCCACACCGCGTCATGGGTCCATTTGGCCTGGCCGGCCATCGACGGATGTGCGTTACGGCAAGCCTCGCGGTGAGCCGCAGCCAGCCTCGGCAGGCCGAGCATTTCCGCTGTTGGCGTACACCAGCCGATAAACACCCCCACGTTCGGCACAAAGTCCTTGGCGGCTTGGCGTGCCTGCATCAGGCCGAAGCGCAGTTGCTCAGTGCTGCAGATCCCGGCCTCGAGAAAACCGCGCATCCACTGCTGCTTGGCGGCTTTGTAGGTCGCCATATCCGGCCAAGCCTGCTTCCACGCCGGGAAGATCGAACGCAGTTCGCGAAACAGACCGTTGATAACCTTGGCCGTGGCCTGGGACAGCTCGGCGGCGGGCTGGATGTTTTCGCTTTCACCGGCAGCGATGAACTGGCCGGTCTGCACCTTGGCCCACAGGCCGGTGGCGATGACTGAAACTTGATTCATTGGGTGGCCTCCTGATGCAGCCAGTCGGTGTTTTCATCGTCAAAGGGTTCGTCAGAACGGGGCTTGCCCGGGAAGCGGCTGACGTTGGTTCCGGCGCTCTTGACCTGATCACGCTGCACCCACTTGACCAGCATGCTCACCCACTCGGCCTGGGTGTTGATCACACCCTTCGGCTCGTAGTGGCAGGTGAATAGGGCAATCACGGCTGGAGTGAACAGAGCCCCAGGCAGGCCAACGTGAACGGCATAGGTTTTTAGGGTTTCTGGATCGGGCAACCAATCCAGGGTCATGGTGACCATTTCGCGAGGGTCGAACGTCTCGTGCGCGTTGGGTGGGTTTTCTCCCTTATATTCCCCTTCCCTTCCGGGGGTGAGGGCTCGTCTAGGCTCTGGCGGCTCTTCGGCGAGGGCTCGTCGAGCATTCTCCGAGTCAGCGTCGATAGTCAGTCGATATACAGGGTGTTTAATCGTCGGTCGGTCGATTTTCTGATGCTTCCAGCCGTTGACGTGCAGGTACTCTTTGCCCGACACCTCGTAGAGGTCGATCAGCCCATTCGTTGACAACTCGGCGAGCAGTTCACCGACCTTTGCCGAGGTGATGTCGTCGCCTGGGAAAACCAGTGCCTTCAGGGTTTTGGCCGACATGGGGTGGTTGCCCGCGTCGTCACAGAAATTCCACACGCCGATAAACAACAGGCGCGCCAAAGGGCTGCATTCCATGACCTGTTCACTGGTCCAGAACTCGGGTTTTATCGTGCGGATGCGGGCCATTACACGGCCTCCTGTGCGGTGGTCGTGGCATGTAAGGGTGCAAGGCGAGGTATCACGTCAGCGGTGTTGCGTGATGAACAAATGGTGCACATAATGGCCCCCGAAAGAAGTTGTGAAGAAGCCGGTCTAGCCACCGGCTTTTTTTTGCCTGCGATTTGGTAACTGGATGGATTAACAGCTAATCCGAGGTGCTGTTGGGTGAGTTCGGAAGGATTGATAATTGCCAGGCACGCAAAGCTGGCCGTCTTGATTTCTCAGACGGCGACAGCTTCAGGTGATTGGTTTTTTGCTGGATTCTGCGAAGGAAATGAACGCACCTCCTCCGCCGTGTACGAGCCATCCGCGTGCTTGGTGACGTATACGTCCCGGCCACGGCGTATGGCTTTGCTGAGCGCGCCTTGAGTCATTTTGAGCAAGGCTGCCGCCTCACATTGCCCAAACTCCTGAGCAAAATGAGTGATGTGGGTTCTCTTCACAGGAGTTCTCTCCATGGTTTTCATGGCGAGATATTACCTATGGCATTTTTAAATGTAAATGCCAATGGCATTTGATGCTTTATTACCGATGGGAATAGGATTCGGCCATGAGCAAAAAGCCGCTACCCCCCGAAAAGAAAGAAGAGTGCCAGCGTCTCAAGGCCATCTTTAACGCGAAGAAAAATGAGCTTGGTTTAACCCAGGAGAAGCTTGCTCATGCTTTGGAAATGAACCAGAGCTCCGTAAGCCATTACCTGAACGGTATTAACCCGCTCAATGCTGCAGTGGCCGCGAGCTTTGCGAAAATTCTCGGCGTCGATGTTTCTGCATTTAGTGAGCGACTCGCCGAAGAAATGACCAAAATCGCCCAGGCTATCGGCCCGCAGACCTTCAAAGAAGACAACGTAATCACTGTCGACTTCACCAGAAAGCCCGATAGCGAGGGATACGTGACCATCCCCCGTCTGGATGTCTCCGCATCCATGGGCCGAGGTATAGCAGCGCCAGACGGACACATTGATGTGATCCGTGACATTACGGTGCATTTGGACTGGCTCGCACGCCGGGGAGTCCATTATTCAAAACTCGAGAATCTGGCAATCATTACTGGCGACGGCGACAGCATGGAAGGCACTTTCAGCGATGGTGCGTCCCTTCTGATTGATCGCGGCATTACTGAAATCAAAACAGATGCCATTTATGTTTTCACCCTCGACGGCGACCTGTTTATCAAGCGTTTGCAGCGAATCACCGGTAAGTCCTTGTCGATGATTTCTGACAATCCTATCTATCGCCCGATTGATCTACATGGCGAACAGCTGGAACGCATGCACGTCCACGCCCGCGTCCTCTTGGCCTGGGATGTGAAGAAGCTCTAACAAAGAATCTGCAGGATGGACCCTTGGATGACCCAGATTGAATCAATTGAGACAAACCGACTAATTCAGCGATCCCATGCAGAACCGGCAAGGTCAAACCTCAGCTGGCACGAAACTTGGTTAGGCCCAGATTCTGGACTGATAAAAAACTGGGAAATTGGTCGAAAGCTTGCCATCCAGAACCCTGACTTGGCCTCGCGAACGCTGGCCGGAGAGCTCCCTCCCCTGAACTGGAAAGGTGGGAGCGATCGCACTCTGGTTAAGCGCGAAAAATTCGGCTCCTTGCGCTATCTGGCTCAATGGCAGGGACTACGCGGGGAAGATCTGAGCATTGCCTTGGATTCAGAAGTAACTATCAAATGTGTAAAAACGCAGATGATCGTGACCTTCACTCCAGACATTCGCAAAATCCTGAATGAGTCCGAAACTAACAACATTGAAGAAGGAGCTTTAAATGGTGGACCTGCATCAGGAGTTTCAGAACAGTCGCTTTTTCCATGAAGACCGCATTGATAGGCGCTCTGCTGACGCCCTTGTAGGCTTGGCAGCCGGCATTGTTTCGGACGGTGTCGTCACCTTGAAAGAAGCCATTTTTCTTGAAGAATGGATCGCCAAAAATCTTCTGCATCTAGAAGATCCTGTCGTCAATATCCTCTATCGCCGTCTATCAAACATGCTTTCCGATGGGATTTTGGATGCTGAGGAGTCGAGAGAGCTTTTGGCAATGCTGCAAAATTTCTCAGGCCTGAGCCTTGGCCAAGGTAAAGCCGAGAGCAAAACCACCGAAACCAACTTTACCGCCCCGAACGACCTCCCCTTCAACATGCCAATTCCAGAAATAATCTGGCAAGAACGCCTGTTCGTCTTCACGGGTGTTATGGCTTACGGGCCGCGCAAAGACTGCCAGGCGCTTATTGAGGAACGCGGCGGATTGATTGGTGGCGGGATCAATAAGAAGACTCACTACCTGGTGGTAGGTAGTGTCGGGAACGATCAGTGGCGCCATAGCAGCTATGGCTTAAAGATCATGAGAGCCGTTGAGTTGCGCGAATCGGGAAGCCCGGTAGCCATCATTGGTGAGCATGCCTGGCAAGAAGCTCTTTTCGGACAATCTGCTCCCACCTAACGTCAGGCGCTGCACCTGACAGCTCTCATTTGCCCCAGATAGAAACCCGCCAAGCGCGGGTTTTTTCATGCCCATTGAAAATATTATTGCCATTGGCATTTACAATTAATATTACCATTGGTATTGTTTCTCCATCGCCGGATCACATCGGCAACAAGCCGGAGACTCACCGGCTACCACGGCCAGGGGGAATCCTGACCCCAGCCCCCTCACGGGGATCGACTGGCTCAGTAATGAGAGCTCTTTTAAGAACGGACACTTTCACTGCTGCACCTGGCTTGCCGGGTGCATCGGGAAAACAACCGAGTAGACATCATGGAATCGACAATCGTAGACGGTGCATGGAAAGGCCACCTCGGCCGAGGCCTTGCGCCGCGGGAACTGCAATTCGTTCTGTCAGTTGCCCAGGGACTGACAGCCAAAGAGATTGCGAGAGCGTTCGACATTGCGCCGGGCACCGTGGTCAAGCGACTGGCCTGCGCGATGTACAAGCTTGGCGTTCACCGCCAGGGCGCGATGGTCGCCGAAGCGATGCGCCGGCAGATCATCACCCCGCTCTGCCTGCTACTGGCCGGGCTGATCGCAATGCACGCAGCTACAGACAGCGAAATATCACGCCGAGACCGCCGCCCCTCAGAACGACGCTTCGCCGAGATGCGTCTGGTGCGCCGTGCCGAAGCGCTAGAGCTCACCGTGTAACCCGAATCAACCAGCGCCACGACAGCCTGTCGCTAACTGCCCGACCCCCTGGTACTCCCCAGCACCAGGCCGTATCGGTCTGATCTTCGGCATATTCCGGCCAGAGTACAGACCGATGCGGACGCCAACCCAGCAGACGCTGGACACCTGCATCACCCCTGCCCTGCTGACGACCAACATGGAGGATTCAGCCATGCACAAGTAAACAAAGACGGGCACGCCCGCACAGCCAGGCTCTTACATACGGTGGCGTTTTAAGAGAGCAACACGGCCCGGTTTCGACTGGGCTTTTTATTACCTGCGTTTATCCGTCAGCACTCCATTGCGCGCCCATCGGCAAACAGCGCGATGCCTGACTGCTGACGAATAAACGTACCCTGTCGAGGATCGACCCATGCATACATCTTTCGCCAAGCGCTGCGCAATTCTTGAGGGGTTGCGCGAACGCACACGCCAGGCCACTGCCGAGTTTTACCAAAAGCCCGGCGTCATGCCGCCGCCACTGGCGCCGCTGATCATCGTGCGCCCAAGCGGCAACAACACCTTCTCGCTGATCAATCGGGCTACAGGTGTGGTCGTAGCCGAGCGCTTCGGCCACAACAATGCCACCAGCCATGCGAGGGTGCTGGAAGCCAAAGCGGCGCAGTTCGGAATCAAGCAGTTCGGGAAATATTTTCGCAGCTGGACATTACGCATCGGCGCATTGCTGGCCGTGTTTGTCTTCTTCGGCAGTGATCTGTGAGGCGTATCAACACCTCGGCGCAGCGCCGCCTTCGCCAGATCCAACACCACTTACCGCCCAGCGGGCTTGAAGAGACAGTTCATGGCCAAATCTGCAACCGAGCGCAAGCGCGAACAGCGCGTGCGGGACAAACTGAGCACGAAGGAAAAAGAAGCGCTCCTGCTGTCACGCAAGATTGTCACGGCCCTGTATCACAACGATGACGCCGCGCTAAAGCGAACTATGGCGCGCACCGGGATCGATGAGGAACAGGATCTGATATCCCGCTTCATTCGCGGCGCCGACCGCATGACTGATCAGCAATTGGCGGACTTAATCCGCCTTCTGTGACTGTCACGCCTGCACGCCACTAGCGACAAATAGTTGCGCTGCTTCCGATCAGAAAAGGCGGCGTGTGATTGTATAGAAATGCTAGGTAAGAGCACAAAGATCCATATGAGGCACCCGGACGGTTTCACCTTCAAGCCCTGCCAGCCTTCGTACACGCAATTGCTAATCAACAATACTTAGAAACACAGTCAAATGACTCGACGACTCAAGCCAATAGATATAGGAGCAGCTAAAAGGGATGCATATAATAAAAACCAATCACTTCGCCAGGCACGAACGGCTTCGAAATCGTAGAGCGAACAAGTCCCGAAGAGAAAATCGACAAACACATTAAAGACATATAATAAATAGCTACCGACGACAAAATTTTAGTGCAAGTAGAGTATCAGAATTAGCAAAAGCACTTACAATAGAATTAATAAGACTTTACAAAGCCCTGCCCCAGAGCTCTCTATGGATCAACAACATAACAAAACAAAACAAAAAGCTCATCTCAAAAAACAAAAAAGAGGCAGGCAACTCCGCATAACTACTACCCACCTCTCCTCTAAGCCTCCATATAAACAACTGACATAATACCGTCAATCGTTTTTCACCTACAAAGAGCAATTAGAACCCCTGCCGAAGCTGGTGGCTTTTTCAGCAACATCAAAAGAGAGCGGAAGACACATATCCAAACACAACATATGCAGGTCCGACTCCCGCCAACCTAATAAATCAAGACCGACTTCCGCCACCATTAAGAAGCGTGCTTACTCGTTTTTCGAATATCAAGATAGCTCGATAGAGTAATATCAATAACAGGGGCTGCAGGAGAAATATTATTTATAATAGGATCCGCATTTATTCTCATAGCAAGTGCTCGCTGCACTACCATAAACTCCTCTGGAGTCTGCTCATTCGCAGAAAGAACATTACTAACAAAAGTACTTTTTAAAGCATGAATCACACCTTCCTTCTCGGACACTTTAGCTTCTAACCTAGCAATATCCGCATCTTTAACTTTAAGCTTATCATTCCATTCTACTTCGCTAATTTTGTCCTTGAAAAAACTAATCAGAAAGGCCAAAAAAACAACTATCGCACAGAGTACGGGGAGAGCAATGGTCTTTTCCTCGTACAACTTGTTAGCATTCGTAACTAAGTAAAAATATGCAATCGAAGTCGCAAAAACATACACGGCCGACCAGAACTTAATCATGGTTACCCCTTCAAGGCGAGTGTTATTCCGTGCCGCCCAAAAGTACCTTTAAGTAAACTACCACTTGAAGAAAGCACCTTAACCAGAGATTCCACCATAGAAAGACCTATAAGCTCATCCGAACAAATAAACTCCATACTGAAATTAACACTAAACCCTTTGTCGCCACTAGACTTTAACACCGACTTTAGAGCCGGCCTGGCATCATTAAAAGAGTTTAACGCCTCCAATATCTTTATTTTCTGTTGCTTCTTACCTGTAGGATACATAAACGAAACATTCAGCATATTCATTGTAATGCTAGGACTCAATATCTGCTGAAATGCCAACACCAAACCCCTAAACTTTAACGTGCCGCTAAAAGCAATAACACCCTCATTGTTTTTTTCAACAGCCGGAGTGTTGGACATTTCAAAATTCGTCACACCCTCAAGCGCTTTCAATTGATTAGTAAAATTTGATCCCATTATTGAATTCGCCTTAATTTGACTAGTTACAGATTACGGACTCAGCTTCAACAATTTATGTTAACCGCCAGAGCTTCTCCTCATCTTACCTTAGGCTCTGCACGAAATCAGCCGAAACCAATTTGAAACCCATAAACATCGCGATTCAGTAAAGTCCGCGACCATCTATGGCATGAGCCCACGATGGCCAAACGGCTAGTACTCCCCCGACGCAGCCTGGGATTTGGTTGCAGACCTCTTTATGGACCTCGCCGCAGCGGGCGGCGCCCACAGGCAGATCATCGCTTGATGCTAAACTGAGCACTATGGGCGCTCTGTTCTGGCGCTGCCTGGCGCGATATGCCTGAGCGCTTTGGCCCATGGTCGACTGTTCATCAACGCTTTCGTGATTGGCGCAATCGCGGAACGTTTGAGCAGATACTCAAGCGGCTTCACATCAAGCCCAACGAGCAAGGGTTAATTGATCTGGAGACCTGGATGATAGATTCCACCTCAGATTGATGCGCTAAGGGTGTCCTCATGACCCATAAGTGCTAGCGACGCGACCTCGCCGTAAAAGCCATCACCGACCTTGTGACAGACGAACAGATGCAGGCCTCGTTCAAAAACACCAACTTTGGCCACACTGATTATCGCGGCCTACTAGCCCAAAGCTGTATCAAGGCGTTGGCACCATGGGGTGACACGCTAACGACCATCCTGCAAGAGCTTCGCCTGATCAGTTGGAACAAGCAGACGGGCAAGATAAAAGTCACCGCCAAAGGGTGTCATTACATTTTGCTTGCTTTCAAAACCGTCTTGGGGTGGAGGCAATAAAGCGTCTCATCCGCCGCAAAATCGAGGCCTGGCTGATCCTGCTGGCAGCCGAGATCCTAATAGGCCGCAATGTCCAGCGCTCAGCCGTGGTTTCTCGCCGCAACAACAACAACAACAACAACAACAACAACAACAACAACAACAACATATGGGCTATGGCCGAACGAAACGAAGCGATGTTCTGTACATCCGCTGGCAAAGGCAATCAGCTGAAGTACTCGAGGAAATGCAAAAAGAAAATCGGGCGCTCGATGGTCTTGATTTCAAAGAGCGCGATCGGGTCGCTGTTAGGTTCAACGAATCGAAAGACGCGGCTTAAAAATTGCGCCTTCTTGAGCTGATGCAGCCCTATAACAAGGCAATGCAAGATCACATCAAGCGATCCCAGGCTATCGACAGGAAAAGCAAAAGGGTCGATGCCCTCTATGAGCAGATCGATGTAGAGCGCCAGAAAGAGCGCAGTTTCTGATCCGCACGCGACAAACCATCCCACTAGATAACTCACCTTCTGCCGCCAAGCGCGGCGGCATGGAGATACGCGCATGGAAACTGAAATCCTCTCAGAGGAAGAGCTGGCCGACCTGACGGGCTACAAACACCGTGGCTACCAGCGTCAATGGCTAAAGGCTCGCAACTGGGTCTTTATCGAAAGTCGCGGTGGTCGCCCTCTTGTTGGCCGGATGTTCGCCCGCATGAAGCTCGGAATAATTTCGCCAATATTGGCAGCCCAACCCCCACCACCAGCCCCTACCTGGACCCCTGACTTTTCTAGAGTAAGTTGAAATGCGCCCTCGCAAAACCGAAAACCAACACCTGCCGCCAAGGATGTATCAGCGCACGCGCCTGCGTAAAAACGGGAAAGTGTGGACGGCTTACTATTACCGCGATGCAACGGGCCATGACATTCCGCTGGGTAAGGATATTAACCAGGCCCGTATGAAGTGGGCCGAACTGGAGTCGAAAGAAAAACCTTTAGACCTGCTTGTAATGAGAGGCATATTTGATCGATACGCCAGAGACATCATTCCCAAGAAAGCCCCAAGGACGCAAAAAGACAATGCCGCCGAACTTCGCCAGCTGAGAGCGGTATTTGATGATGCGCCTATTGATGCGATATCGCCGTCTATGGTCGCCCAATACCGCGATGCCCGATCTGCCAAGACTCGAGCCAATAGAGAGCTCGCTTTGCTCTCGCATGTATTCAACATTGCCAGGGAGTGGGGATTAACTCGACAGGAGAATCCGTGCCTTGGTGTTCGCAAGAACAAAGAGAAGCCCAGGGACTATTACGCCAATGACGAAGTATGGGCAGCCGTTTATGGCTGCGCACCACAAGAAGTTCAGGATGCAATGGACTTGGCCTATTTGACAGGGCAACGCCCGGCAGATGTTTTGGCGATGCGCCGCGACGACATGGCCGGGGATTTTCTGCTGGTACGCCAAGGCAAGACGGGCAAGCGCCTGCGCATTCACTTGAACACCAGTATCGGCCGCAGCAGTCTCGGGCTGTTGCTTGACCAAATCATGCAGCGCAATGCTGCTCACACCTCGCCTTATTTCATTCTCAGCAAAAGCGGTGTGCGGGTGTCCTGGCAAATGATGCGCAACCGCTGGGACGCCACTCGCTTGCTTGCCGCTGACAGGGCAAGAGCATCGGGATCAGTAGAGGAAGCAAAGCGGATCATGCAATTTCAATTTCGAGACATCAGGCCAAAGGCTGCGTCGGAAATTGCAGATATTTCGGAGGCGAGCGCACTTCTTGGGCACTCAAAAGAAGGGATTACGGAACGGGTTTACCGGCGTATCGGAGCCATCGCCAAGCCCACAAAGTGAATTAGTTATGGAACACCATGCCCAAAGTAATGGAACACTTCACTTTCCTGCGCCCAATAAAAAACCCCGTAGACCAAGGTCTACGGGGCTTTCGAATGTGGAGGCCGAAGCCGGAATCGAACCGGCGTGGGCGGATTTGCAATCCGCTGCATAACCATTTTGCTATTCGGCCAATTGTGCTTGAAGCTTCGTCAGAAACATCAAAAACAAGAGTTTGTAACTGCGACTTGTCGCTACAACCATTTGATTCTTCAGCACTTCAGGTAGTTGCCCCCGGGCTGATGGCGCGCATTATGTACTAGAAGGCTGAAGCTGGCAACCCCCTGAATTCTAATAATTTTTAGTTATTTTTCTGCCACGGGTTTTCAGATCACGACATTGCGTACAAACCGCAATGTCCCCTCGCCTTCGTTGCGGTAGGCATGGGGTCGGTTGCTGGCGTACATATAGAACTCTCCCGCGCTAAATCGCAGTACCTGTTCGTCCATGACCAGGGTCAAACAGCCTTCGAATACGTAGAGCTGTTCGCTCCAGCCTTCGGCATCTGCCTGGGAGAGGTATTCCTCTCCCGGCTCCAGGGTCCATTCCCACAACTCGACTTCGCGGGTGGCGGTGGCTTTGGACAGCAGGACGGCTTTGCTCCCCGCCTTCGCACCCGTCCAGGCCACTTCGTTGATGCGACTCGGGTCAGGCGAGCCCGGAGCCTGAATCAAATCACTGAAGGCTACGTTCAATGCCTCTGCAACTCGGTCAAGGGTGCTCAGGCTGACGTTCTTTTCGCCAGCCTCTATAGCCACCAGCATTCGCCGACTCACACCGGACAGTTCGGCCAAGGTGCTCTGGCTCAGGTGCGCCAGCAATCTGAGGCGCCGTACGTTCTGACTGACGTGCTGCAAAACCGACGCACGTTGTGAATTTTCTTTGGGCACTATATTGCTCACCTTGTGGGACTGCGCAGTATACTGCCCAGCTTTGACGCATTGTGCGTCTCCATTCCTGTAGCACGCAAGGTTGCGACGCCAATGAAATTTACCCGATTGCTGCCTTTGACCTCTCGCTTCAGTAAAGCGGAGTGCGTGCTGATTCTGATTACGATGGTGTGGGGCATCACCTTTCTGCTGGTGCAGCATGCACTGACAGCGAGCGGGCCTATGTTTTTTGTGGGGCTGCGCTTTGCCGCGGCGGCCGGCATTGTCGCTCTTTTTTCCATTCGCAACCTGCGCGGCATCACGCTGTTCGAGCTCAAGGCGGGCATGTTTATCGGTGTCTCGATCATGCTCGGCTACGGCTTGCAAACCATTGGCCTGCAAACCATACCAAGTAGCCAGTCCGCCTTCATTACCGCGCTTTACGTACCCTTTGTACCGCTGCTGCAGTGGCTGGTGCTGGGACGCAGGCCCGGTTTGATGCCGAGCCTGGGGATCATGCTGGCCTTTACCGGACTGATGTTGTTGTCCGGCCCAAGCGGCGCGTCCCTGGATTTCAGCCCCGGAGAGATCGCCACGCTGATCAGCGCCATTGCTATCGCTGCCGAAATCATTCTGATCAGTGCTTACGCAGGCAAAGTCGATGTGCGCCGGGTAACTGTCGTTCAACTCAGCACGGCGTCAATTCTGGCGTTTTTGATGATTGTGCCGACACAAGAAGCCATTCCTGACTTTTCATGGCTATTGTTAGCCAGTGCGGTTGGCTTGGGCGCTGCCAGTGCGGCGATTCAGGTCGCGATGAATTGGGCCCAGAAAAGCGTTTCGCCTACCCGCGCCACACTTATCTATGCAGGTGAACCGGTCTGGGCTGGCATTGCGGGGCGTCTTGCAGGTGAGCGCTTGCCCGGCATTGCGCTGCTTGGCGCGGCATTGATTGTTGCAGCGGTGATCGTGAGTGAGTTAAAAACAAAGGGTAAGAAGCTCGAAGAGCTTGAGCAAAAGCAAGGCGACCAAGCCTGCGATTAAAACTGCAAGCCTAAGACGCAGTACGATTTTTTACTTAGAAGCGCTTACACGAGGAGAGAACTGTAGGAAACCCAACCGGTTATCGACAGACTTTGTAGGATTCAGCCACAGGTTCACTGTTGGTGATCTGCAACTCGCCACGTATGATCGCTTACAAACTCCTGCAGATTAGAAGCCTATGTCCCTGATAGTTCTACTGCTTCTGCCCTTCGTCGGCAGCTGTCTGGCGGCTGTTTTGCCGCACAACGCACGTAACAGTGAATCACTGCTGGCCGGTCTTATTGCTTTGATCGGCACTGTTCAAGTAGCCATGCTCTATCCACAAATCGCCCACGGTGGCGTCATTCGTGAAGAGTTCATGTGGCTGCCCAGTCTCGGCTTGAATTTTGTCCTGCGTCTGGACGGATTCGCCTGGCTGTTCTCGATTCTGGTGCTTGGCATCGGCACGCTGGTGTCGCTGTACGCCCGTTATTACATGTCCCCCGAAGACCCGGTTCCGCGCTTCTTTGCGTTTTTCCTGGCGTTTATGGGGGCCATGCTCGGCCTGGTACTGTCGGGCAATCTGATTCAGATCGTGTTTTTCTGGGAGCTCACCAGCCTCTTTTCATTCTTGCTGATTGGTTATTGGCACCACCGCTCGGATGCCCGACGCGGCGCTTATATGGCGCTGATGGTCACGGGCGCCGGGGGGTTGTGTCTGCTGGCGGGGGTCATGCTGCTTGGCCATGTCGTCGGCAGCTATGATCTGGATGCCGTGCTCGCGGCGGGCGACAAGATCCGCGCCCACAGCCTGTATCCAATCCTGCTACCCCTCATCCTGATCGGCGCCCTGAGCAAGAGTGCGCAATTCCCGTTTCACTTCTGGCTGCCCCATGCAATGGCGGCGCCAACCCCTGTATCGGCTTATCTGCACTCGGCAACGATGGTCAAGGCCGGGGTCTTTCTCCTGGCTCGTCTCTGGCCTTCCCTGTCGGGCAGCGAAGAATGGTTCTGGATTGTCAGCGGCGCCGGTGCCTGCACCCTGGTGCTGGGCGCTTACTGCGCGATGTTTCAAAATGACCTTAAAGGCCTGCTGGCCTATTCGACCATCAGCCACCTGGGGCTGATTACCCTGCTGCTGGGCCTCAACAGCCCGCTGGCCGCCGTGGCTGCGGTGTTTCACATCCTCAACCATGCAACGTTCAAAGCGTCTCTGTTCATGGCTGCCGGGATCATTGACCACGAGAGCGGCACACGGGACATTCGCAAGCTCAGCGGCCTGTTCAAGCTCATGCCCTACACCGCGACCCTGGCCATGGTGGCCAGTGCCTCGATGGCCGGGGTGCCGCTGCTGAACGGGTTCCTGTCCAAAGAAATGTTCTTTGCCGAAACCGTGTTCATCAATTCCACGGCCTGGGTAGAAATCGCCCTGCCGGTCATTGCGACCATCGCCGGCACGTTCAGCGTGGCCTACGCCCTTCGCTTTACCGTGGATGTATTCTTCGGCCCGCCTGCGACCAACCTGCCACACACCCCGCACGAGCCTCCACGCTGGATGCGCGCCCCGGTCGAGCTGCTGGTGTTCACCTGCCTGATGGTGGGGATTTTCCCGGCACAAACCGTCGGCCCGCTGCTCGCCGCCGCTGCACAGCCGGTCGTGGGCGGCGAGTTGCCCGAGTACAGCCTGGCCATCTGGCACGGGCTCAATGCGCCGATGATCATGAGCCTGATCGCCATGTCCGGCGGTATCCTGCTGTATGTGCTGTTGCGCAAACAGCTCAAGCTCGATCGTTTCCCGTACCCGCCGCTGATCAAGTACTTCAATGGCAAACGCTTCTTCGAGCGCAGCCTGGTGGTGATCATGCGCGGCGCGCGCCGGCTTGAACGACGCATCAGTACCCAGCGCCTGCAAACCCAGCTGTTCCTGTTGATTCTGGTTGCCGTTATCGCCGGGCTGATCCCGATGTTCTACAGCGGCCTGAGCTGGGGCGATCGACCGAAAATACCGGGCTCGATTGTCTTTATCACCCTGTGGCTGCTGGCGATTGCCTGCGCACTCGGCGCCGCCTGGCAAGCCAAGTACCACCGTCTTGCAGCCCTGACGATGGTCAGCGTGTGCGGCCTGATGACCTGCGTCACCTTTGTATGGTTCTCGGCGCCGGACCTGGCCTTGACCCAACTGGTGGTCGAAGTCGTGACCACCGTGCTGATCCTGCTTGGCCTGCGCTGGCTGCCACGGCGTATCGAAGAAGTCTCGCCACTGCCGGGTACCTTGCGCAAGGCGCAGATCCGTCGTTTGCGCGACTTGCTGCTCTCCACGGCAGTGGGTGGCGGCATGGCATTGCTGTCTTACGCGATGCTGACACGCCAGACCCCCAACGACATTTCTTCGTTCTACCTCAGCCGGGCATTGCCGGAAGGCGGCGGCAGCAATGTGGTGAATGTGATGCTGGTGGATTTCCGGGGCTTCGACACCCTGGGTGAAATCACTGTTCTGGCCGCCGTTGCGCTGACCGTGTTTGCCCTGCTGCGTCGCTTCCGCCCCTCCAAGGAAAGCATGCAGCTACCTGCCCAGCAGCGACTACTGGCCAAGGACGTGATGACCGATCTGGTCAACCCGCGTAGCGCCAGCGATACCGCATTGGGCTTTATGATGGTGCCGGCCGTGCTGGTGCGCTTGCTGCTGCCGATTGCCTTTGTAGTGTCCATGTACCTGTTCATGCGCGGCCATAACCAGCCGGGCGGCGGCTTCGTCGCAGGCCTGGTGATGTCGGTGGCGTTTATCCTGCAATACATGGTTGCCGGCACACAGTGGGTCGAGGCACAGATGAGCCTGCGGCCGTTGCGCTGGATGGGCACCGGGCTGTTGTTTGCAACATTGACCGGGCTGGGCGCAATCCCCTTGGGCTACCCGTTTCTGACCACCCACACCTTCCATTTCAGCGTGCCGCTGTTGGGCGATATCCATGTGGCCAGCGCCCTGTTCTTCGATATCGGCGTCTATGCGGTGGTCGTCGGCGCAACCCTGCTGATCCTCACGGCACTGGCTCACCAGTCCGTACGGGCCCATCGCCCGAGCAATCAGCTTGCCCCGCTGCCTGCCCTTCAATCCGCGCTTGCCACCAAAGAAGGAGCCGCCTGATGGAAGAAGTCATCGCCATTGCTATCGGAGTATTGGCCGCATCGGGCACCTGGCTGGTTCTGCGTCCGCGAACCTTCCAGGTGGTCATGGGCCTGTGCCTGCTGTCCTACGGTGTCAACCTGTTCATCTTCAGCATGGGCAGCCTGTTTATCGGCAAGGAGCCGGTGATCAAGAACGGCGTCCCCCAGGACTTGCTCAACTACACAGACCCATTGCCCCAGGCTCTGGTGCTGACCGCTATCGTCATCAGTTTCGCCATGACCGCGCTGTTTCTGGTGGTCTTGCTGGCCTCTCGGGGCCTGACCGGTACCGACCACGTAGATGGCCGGGAGCCTAAAGAATGAATTTGATGCCGCACCTGATCGTCGCCCCCATTTTGCTGCCACTGCTCACCGCAGCCTGCATGTTGATGCTGGGCGAGAAACACCGACCGCTCAAGGCACGGATCAATCTGATTTCGACCCTGCTCGGCCTGGGCATCTCCGTGATGTTGTTGCTTTGGACCCGCCAGCAAGCCATTCCGGCTTCGATTGGCGTTTACCTGCCCAGCAACTGGGAAGTGCCCTTCGGGATAGCCTTGGTGGTTGATCACTTGAGCGCCTTGATGCTGGTGCTGACCGGCATCATCGCCATCAGCGCCCTGCTGTTCGCCATGGCCCGCTGGGACCGCGCAGGAGCCAGTTTCCACGCGCTGTTCCAGATCCAGCTGATGGGCCTGTACGGGGCCTTCCTGACCGCCGACCTGTTCAACCTGTTCGTGTTTTTCGAAGTGCTGCTGGCCGCTTCGTACGGCTTGATGCTCCACGGCTCGGGCAAAACCCGGGTGTCTGCGGGGCTGCATTACATCTCGATCAACTTGCTGGCTTCTTCCCTGTTCCTGATCGGCGCGGCCTTGATCTATGGCGTCACCGGCACGTTGAACATGGCCGATCTGGCGCTGAAGATTCCCCTGGTGCCTGAAGCGGATCGCGGATTGCTGCATGCGGGCGCTGCCATTCTGGCTGTGGCCTTTTTGGCCAAGGCGGGCATGTGGCCGCTGAATTTCTGGCTGGTGCCTGCTTATTCCTCGGCCAGTGCGCCGGTGGCAGCCCTGTTCGCAATCATGACCAAAGTCGGGATCTACACCGTATTGCGCTTGTGGACCCTGCTGTTTTCCGGTCAGGCAGGAGCATCGGCGTACTTTGCCGGCGACTGGCTGATCTACGGCGGCATGGCGACCATTGTCTGCGCAGCCATTGCCATCCTCGCCGCCCAGCGACTGGAGCGCATGGCCAGCCTGAGCATCCTGGTTTCTGCCGGTATCCTGTTGTCGGCCGTGGGTTTCGCCCAGCCCAACCTGACCGCCGCCGCGCTGTTCTATCTGATCAGCTCCACCCTGGCCCTGAGTGCGCTGTTCCTGCTGGCCGAGCTGATCGAACGTTCGCGCTCCTCGGCCGATCTGGTGCTCGAAGACGATGCCGAACCACAACCGAGTCTGACCGCCACCCCGCCGCCGCGCGGCAGTAACCTGGACGATGAGCAAAAAGTCGTTGTCGGCCAGATCATTCCCTGGACCATGGCCTTCTTGGGGCTGAGTTTCATTGCCTGCGCCCTGCTGATTATCGGCATGCCGCCGCTGTCCGGGTTTATCGGCAAACTCGGCTTGCTCAACGCCCTGCTCAACCCCCTGGGCCTGGGCAACTCATCGGACGCGCCCATTTCGACGGCGGCCTGGAGCCTGCTGGCGTTGTTGATTCTCTCGGGGCTGGCGTCATTGATTGCCTTTTCGCGCATGGGTATCCAGCGCTTCTGGACGCCCCTTGAGCGTGAGTCACCGATACTGCGCCGCATCGAGTGCCTGCCCATCGTGTTGCTGCTCGGGCTGTGTGTTGTGCTGACGTTCAAGGCCGAGCCGGTCATGCGTTATACCCAGGCCGCCGCCGACACCCTGAACAACCCGGAGCGTTACGTGATGGCCGTGATCGGCACCCGTCCGGTGCCAAGCCCGCAAGCCAAGGCGGCAGCACAGGAGGTACAACCATGAAGCGTCTGTTCCCTGCTCCCTGGCTGTCCCTGGCGCTGTTGGCGCTGTGGCTGCTGCTCAACCTGTCCCTGAGCGCTGGCAACCTGCTGCTGGGGGCCGCGCTGGCCATTCTGGCACCACTGATGTTTGCGCCGTTGCGACCGTTGCCTGTGCGCATTCGTCACCCACGGGTGATCATCAAGCTGTTCTTTCTGGTGGGCCGTGATGTGGTGCTGTCCAACATTGCCGTGGCCTGGGGCGTACTGCGGGCTGGCAAACAACCGCCACGCTCACGGTTTGTGAAAATCCCTCTGGATCTGCGTGATGCCAACGGCCTGGCGGCCTTGTCGATGATCACCACCGTAGTGCCCGGCACCATCTGGTCGGAACTGGCGCTGGATCGCAGCGTGCTGTTGCTGCACGTGTTCGACCTGGAGGACGAAGCGCAGTTTATCGAGCACTTCAAGACGGCCTACGAACGCCCATTGATGGAGATCTTTGAATGAGTGCCCTGCTCTCCAATGCCATCCTGCTCAGCCTGTTTATCTTCAGCCTGGCAATGGTCCTGACCGTGATCCGCCTGTTCAAGGGCCCGTCGGCCCAGGACCGGGTTCTGGCACTGGACTACCTGTACATCCTGGCCATGTTGATGATGCTGGTGCTGGGTATCCGTTATGCCAGTGACACTTACTTTGAAGGCGCGCTGCTGATTGCCCTGTTTGGCTTTGTCGGCTCTTTTGCGCTGGCCAAATTCCTGCTGCGTGGCGAGGTGATCGAATGAATAGCGTCAGCGAGTTGTCGCTCTGGATCGAAATACCGGTGGCCCTGCTGCTGGTGCTCAGCAGTCTGTTTGCCTTGTGCGGGGCCATCGGGCTGCTGCGCCTCAAGGAGTTTTTCCAGCGCATGCACCCACCGGCTCTGGCTTCGACCATTGGCGCATGGGGTGTTGCACTGGCATCGATCCTGTACTTCTCCGCACTTAAATCGACCCCGGTCTTGCATGCCTGGCTGATGCCGATCCTGCTGTCCATCACGGTTCCGGTGACGACCCTGCTTCTGGCCCGGACCTCGTTGTTCCGCAAACGCATGGCGGGTGAAGACGTACCGGCTGAAGTCAGCAGCGGCGGGCGCAGCGAAAACGGCAGCTGACGGTGTGGGAGCGGGCTTGCTCGCGATTCAGGCGACGCGATTCGTCAGGTGAACCGCGTTGATCCCATCGCGAGCAAGCCCGCTCCCACACACTTACATCCAGCCCAACCAGCTCCAGTACGTTGCGGCAAACAGCAGCATCAGCAAGTACCCCACCGCCGTCACTATCAACCCGACCTTGGCAAACTGCTTGGCCGTGAAAGTCTGGGTGCCCAGGCACACCATGTTCTGCGGCGCGTTGATCGGCAGGATAAACCCGTAGCTGACCACAAAGCCCAGCAACATGGTCATGCCCAGGCGGTTGAATTCACCCGGCAAGGTTTGCAGCACGGCGATCAAGATCGGCAATAGCGCCGAGGTCAACGCCGTTGCACTGGCAAAACCCAAGTGAATGAGGATCAGGAATGCCCCCAGGATCGCAAAGATCCCCACCGGACCGACCTGATCCAGACCGGTGTTCGCCACCACCTGCGTGCCCAGCCATTGCCCGGCCTGGGTGGTTAGCAGCGCGGTCCCCAGGCTGATCCCGACCCCGAACACGATCACCGTACCCCACGGAATACGTGACTGCACATCTTTCCAGGTCATGACGCCAAATCGCGGCAACAGCAAAAACACCAGGCCGGCGTAGGTGGTCGACGTGGTATCAAAACTGTGCAGTTTGCCCTCGGTGGCCCAGGCCAGCAGCAATGCAATCGAGACCCCCATCAGGCGCTTTTGCGGCCCGGTCATTGGGCCCAGCTCTGCCAGTGATTGTTCGACCGCCTCCTTGCCGCCGGGAATGCTGTCGCTTTCCGGTGGCAGCAGTTTAAGCACCACAAACAGCAACACTGCCGACATGATGATGGCCCACGGCGCACCGGCGATCAGCCAGTCGAGCCAGTTCACCCGGGCGCCCAGCATTTTGTCCATAAACCCCACGGTCAGCAGGTTTTGCGCGGCGGCCGTTTGAATCCCCACGTTCCAGATACTGGTGCCCTGGGCCACGACAATCATGATCCCGGCCGCAATGTTGGAGCGCTTGTCCACGCCAAACGCCAGGATGACCCCCATCATGATCGGTACCACGCATGCACTGCGGGCCGTGGCGCTGGGCACCACCAGGCTGAGCAGAATGGTGACCGCAATCGCGCCCAACAGAATGCGCCGGGTGCTGGTGCCGATGCGCGACAGCGTCACCAGGGCAATGCGCCGGTCCAGGCCGGTATGGGTCATGGCTGCGGCGATAAACAACGCGCCCGCTACCAACGCCAGGGCGGCATTGGAAAAACCGGTCAGGGCCATGGTGATACCGGCCGATGTGCCGTAGAGCTTTGAGGGGTCTGCCAGGGTGGGCGCCATGCCGATCAAAAACGCCATCAAGGACGTGATCATGATGGCGCTGGCTTCGTACGACACCGCTTCGGTGATCCACACCACCACGGCAAACGCCAGAATAGCCAGCATGCGATGGCCGGCCACCGGTAAGTCGGCGGGCAATGGCAGCAGCAAAATGCCGATCATCACCAGGACCGCAATCACCAGGCCTATGGGCAGTTTGGCTTTTGCCGTAGCAGGCGTGGGGGTGGTTGCAGGTGCATTCATGGCCAGTTCCTTGTGCTGGAAAACCCGTGGAGCATAGGCCAGGAACAAGCGATGGGCCTTGATGCCTGTCAAGGCCCAGGGTAGGTAACCTTGTAGCAGCTGCCGAAGGAACGAGGCTGCGTCCGATTGCGAAGCAATCGCAAACCCGAAACATCAGCTCTGCCTGACACAAGGATGAGTCCGACTTTACGACGGCTTCGCAATCGGACGCAGCCTCGTTCCTTCGGCAGCTGCTACGAATACTTCCTGCACACGTTACTGGATCTTGTAGTGAAAGGTATTGCGCACCCCCGGTACGGTCACGGCCTGACCATCGACCATCCGCGGTTGATAACGGAATGTCTCCGCCGCCACCAGTGACGGCCGGATAAACGCGGGATGGCAGTTGCCCACCACTTTGGGGTTGTCGACCTTGCCTTGCGGGGTCACCGAATACTCGACCGTGCAATCACCCTCAATGCCCTTGTCCAGTGCCCGCTGCGGGTAATCCGGGGCTTGCTTGCTGATGGGCAGGTATTGGCGCACATCCGATGCCGCTGCCGCCTGTTGCGCTCGCCTGGCGTTATCTGCTGCCACACGGGCCTGCTGCTCCGACGCTTCGGCCAGCGCTCGCTGGCGCTGAACCTCAACCTGCGCGGCTTTTTGTTGCTCCACTTGCGCCTGTTTCTGCTCCTCCACACGTTTGCGCGCAAGCGCCGCCTGTTCCAGTTTGCGTGCCTGTAACTGCGGGTCCACTTTAGGCTTTACCACCTCGGGTTTTGCCTCAACCACCGGCGCAGGGGCTACCACCGGCAGCGGCTCGGGCGCAGGTGGTGCCGCAGGCATTTCGGCGGGCAGCATCACCAGCCGGGTTTTCAGGGTCGACGGGGCGGGTTCCGGCAATGATTGCTCCATGCTCCAGCCCAGCACCAGAAAAGCCACCACGGCGCTGTGCAGGGCAACACTCACCACCACGGCCTGGCTGTTGTGCCACAGCCGGGTCCAGGGCAACGGCGGAGCGGGCGCCAGCGCGCCATGCATCAACGCGGCACTCATTGCGGCGCCTCGGTCACCAGCCCCAGGTTGTTCACGCCACCTTGCTGCAGGGCCGCCATCGCCTTGACCACGCTGCCGTAACCCGCTTCGTTGTCGGCACGGATATACACCTGGGTGTCGCTGTTTTGCGCCACCACCTGACCGATCTTGGCTTGCAGCTCTTCAAGACTGACGGCACTGTCGGTCTGGTTTTTGGTGTCCAGTTCACTGCCCAGATTCCAGTAGTAACCGCCCTCGGCCTTGACTGACAGCGTGAGGATTTTTTGCTGGCTGTCATTGATCAGGGCTTCGCTGGCGACTTTGGGCAGTTCGATTTTTACCCCCTGGGTCAACATGGGCGCGGTCACCATAAAAATCACCAGCAGCACCAGCATCACATCGATGTAAGGCACCACGTTCATTTCGGCCTTGGGCCCGTGTTTGCGCTGTGGTCGAGCAAGCATGTTCAAACTCCCTTTCAAGCGACGGCGGACATGTTCCGCGAACCGGCATGCAAGCTGCGGTACAAGCGCATCTGCACTTCGTTGCCCAGGCTGTAATAACGGGTCAGCAGGGTCTGGCCACGGGCCGAGAAGCGGTTATAGGCAATCACCGCCGGAATGGCTGCAAACAGGCCGATGGCCGTGGCGATCAGGGCTTCGGCAATGCCGGGGGCCACGGTGGACAACGTCGCCTGTTGCACCTGCGACAGGCCGATAAAGGAATTCATGATCCCCCACACGGTGCCAAACAGCCCGATGTAGGGGCTCACCGAGCCAACGGTCGCCAAAAACTGCAGGCCTTTTTCCAGGCGGATTTCCTGCTCGCTGATGGCCACATACAACGCACGCTCAACCCCTTGCATCACCCCTTCGGCATCCACGGCGGGCTGCTGCCTGAGCTGGGCGTACTCCGTGTACGCGGCGACAAACACCTGCTCTGCGCCCGCGTCTTCATGGCTGACATCGCTGCTTTCGCGGTACAGCGCATTCAGCTCACCCTGAGCCCTCAGCCGCTGCGCAAAGCTGTCCATGTCGCGCTCGCTGCGACGCAAAATGGCGCTGCGCCGCACAATCAGAAACCAGCTCAACAGCGAGGCCACCAACAGGGTCAGCATTACGCCTTTGACCAGCAGACTCGCGTCGCTGATCAGGCCCCAGATCGTCATGTGTTCCATGGTTGCGTGCATGTTGTTACTCCATTGATCCGCGATTTAAGGATTGAAAAGCATTCAGATGACCGGGTTATGGCAAGTGCAACGCATTGGCCACATCGCTCCAGGGGATGTACTTGAAGTTCTGGGCTTGCTCGGGCATGCGTTTGCGACCGTCCTGCACCACCAGCATGCCTTTGCTCCAGGGGCCACCGAGGTTGGCCGACGTCACATCCAGGCCATCGGTTTCCGACGCGCCATCGATGCCCGCGACAGCGTTCACCCCAACCCAAAAAGCACCACGCAGGGCGTAAGGCGGCTCGGCATCCACCACCACATAGCTGTCGTTGCCCTGGCTGGAGATCACCAGGTAGTTGTCTTTTTCGGTCTGATACAGGCCCATCCCCTCGATGTCGTCATGCACCTGCTCACCCACCCGGATCACGCTGGTCAGCGTTGCCGGCTGGTCGGGACGGGCATCCACCGCCCACACCGCCACATCCTCTTCACCGAGGAACAGCCGTTGATTGCGGTCGTCCGCCACGCAACCTTCGGGCTGGGTTTGCACCTTGAACTGGCGCACCAGTTCGCCCTCGACCGTATTGCCTCTGGCGACCAGGCGGTGCTGCACAAAAGTGCCGTCCTTGTCGTTGGCAAAGCTGTAGATTTCCCCCGAGGGCGCCTTGAACAGGCACAGGCCGTAGATGTCCGAAACCGGCGTGGCGATCTCGCCCGCCTCCTGCAAGGTGCCAGTGGCGCGGTCGATGCTGAACACGCTCAGGCTGTTGTGATCGCGATTGGTCGCCACGGCCAGATCCACGGTGCGCCCGCCCAGCTCGAAGCCCGGGCGCACATCGACGTTATTCAACCGCCCGACCGGCAGATGCTGCACACGCTTGCCCTGCAGGTCGTATACCTCAAGGCCCTGCTGTTTATTGGTGCCCAGCACACGGCTGAGGGCCGGTGTTTGCGGGTGAACCCAGATCGCCGGGTCATCCGCCGCATCGCCCTGACTCATCACCACCTCGGTTTGCACCGCAGGTTTTACGCTGACCAGCACAGGGGGCTGGCTGGTCGGTGTGGCTTTCCAGGCCAGTGCGCCTTCGTACAATTTGCTGCTGGCGCCGTCCTGCACCAGCAGTTGCAGACCTTGGGGCGTCTGGCGCAGGGCCAGGTGTTCGGGCTCGATCATCCCGTTCAGCGTCAGGCTGGCTACAGGCGACCAGCGTTTGCCCTGCTGCTGATACAGATTCAACTGCTCTGCTTGCGGGTCAAGCCCGAGCATCCCGCCCGGTACCAGCGCCATGGCCCCTGCACTTTTCTTCACATTGCCGAAGGGCTCGACCATCGCCACGGGCACGCGCTCAACATCGGCTTCTGCGTGCGCCGGGTAAGCCCACCAGCCGACATTTTCTTCGTTGACGAACAGGTTCTGCGCGCCATCGTCCACCTGACAAAACTTCGCCTGTGGCGGCAACGGCAGGCTGCGCACCAGCCGTGGTGCGGGCAAGCGCTGGCTGTCGGCAGCTACCAGCCACTGCTCGCCCTTGCCTTCTTCGCCCACGGTGAACAGGTAGATATTGCTTGCGTCATCCTGGTACAGGCACACCCCTTCAACCCCATAGTCACGGGCGGGCAAGTACGTCGGGGGTTGCCATTGATGGCTCTTGGGGTCGAGGCTGAACAGCGCCACTTGCTGCCTGTCCTTGTCGTGACTGGCTACCAGGACCTGATCCCCCAGCGCACGGCTGTCCAGCCCGGCAAAAGCCCCCGGCACCCGGCTCAGGGTTTTGCCCTGTTTGTCGAGCAGCAACACACCCTCGCGCTTGCTCACGGCCAGGCGTTCGTCCCCGGTGCCATTTGGCAAATAACTCAAGGCCTGGGCCTTGCTGGTGGACCATTGCTGCAATGCCGGGGCGGCCACTTCGGTAGCCGCCTGCACGCTGCCTGCGCCCAGGCACACCAGCAATGGCAGTAGTCGGGGTGTGCGTTTGAATACATGGGTCATGGGTCATGCAATCCATAAGAAGATGGGGTTAAAGCCTGGTCTGCCCAGCGCTTAGAAATGGGTGAAGGTCAGGCCTACGGAGTAGGTGGGGCCGTATTCTTCGTACTGGTTGTTGTAGCGACTGTTGCCGCTGTAGACGAAGTACGGCTGGTCCGTAAGGTTCTGGGCGTCGAACTTGATTTGCAGGTTTTTGGTCAGCGAGTAGCGGGCGCTGAAGTCGACAAACGTCTGGGCATCGACATGGGTGTCATGGGCCTTGTCGTTGACCCCCGCCAGTTCGTAGAGGTAGTCCGACTTGTAGTTGGCCGACAGGCGCAGGCTCAGCTTGTCGTCTTCCCAGCCGAGCATCAGGTTGCCGACGGTGTTGGACTGGTTCGGCAAATCAATATCGCGCTTGAGGCTTGCTCCGGTGGCTGCATCAACGCCCTTGATGCTGGCGCTGGAGCGGCTGAACGTGCTGTTGGCACCCAGGATCACGCCGTTCCAGGGCGCTGGCAGCCAGTCGAATTTTTGCGAGTAGGCCAGTTCCAGGCCGTAGAGCTTGGCGCTGTCGCCGTTGGCATAGCTGTGAGCTTCAGTGAAGTCGACCCACTCGCCACTGCCGGCCAGGTCGTTGTTGTAGACGAAGTTCTTGATGTCTTTGTAGAAGAGGAACGCCGACACCGTGCCCGCCTGCCCCATGAAGTGCTCAATGCCCAGGTCGAAGTTGCTCGACTCCAGCGGTTTGAGGTTGGGGTTGCCGAACTCGGCCTTGTCATCCTCGATAACAAAACCCGGGGCCAGCTGGCCGAAGGTCGGACGCACCACGGTGTTGGTCCAGGCCGCACGCACCTGGGTGTTTTTCGCCAATTGATAACGGGCATGCAGGCCGGGCAACCAGTGGTGGTAATCACGCTGGGTGTCCTGATCTTCGAAAACGCCATCGCGCACACCCGTGCCCTTGGCTTCGAACTCGGTGCCTTCGTAGCGCATGCCGGCAATAAAGCGCCAGTCATCGATATCGACGGTGTTCATCAGGTAAGCCGCGTTGATGTCTTCGCGCATCGTGAAGTCATTGGCCCGCGAGTCTTGCTCGTTGTAGAAATCGTTGCGGTTCAAGCCTCCAATCAGATCCTTGATCGCACCGCCGCTGATGCCTGGTCCGAACCGGCCGAGGTTGTAGTGCAGGTTGCCCTTGTTGAACTGCTCGAGGCTGAGTTGCTCGTCACTGAAACCCAGATCCGAAAAGTCCTTGTAGGTCCAGGCATTGAGGTCATTGTCCTTGTTGCGACGGCTGACCTTGCCGCCGAATTTGACCTGGGAGGCATAGCCCTGCACGTCGTAGTCGCGGGCCAGGTCCAGGCGGATATTTTTCTCGGTGTCCTTGGTGTGTTGCTCTTGCCAGTCCACCTTGTCGAGGCTGAAATTGGCCGGGTCATAAAAGCCTGCGCCAATGATGGGCCGGGGTTTTTCGGTGTCGTAAAAACCCCCTTCACCGATGCCGGAATTGCCTTTGAAGGTGGCTCCGGCAATGCCACCCGGATTGTCTTCGCTGGATTCGCTGTAACCGGCCTGGCCGCTCAGGGTCCACAGGCCCATCATGCGTTCGCCGCCGAACACGTAGGACTGGATTTCCTGGGTTTCTTCGCGCTGTTTGAGCTTGCGCTTGGTCTTGGTCGGGCCCACTTCGCCTTCGGCCTGGGGGTCGGAAAATTCAAAACTGGTGGAGTTGCGGGTTTCGTTGTCTTCGAAGCGGCTGTACAACGTGCGCAGGTACAGGCTGGTGTCGTCGTCGGGCTTGTAGTCGAAGTTGAGGCCACCACCGGTGCGCTCGCGGCTGATCTCATACACCCGCTGCTCGAAGCTGTTGAGTCGTGCACCCTCGCTGAAGTCCCAGTCGCCGCCGGTCTCGACGTTGTCAGAGCGAAAGTCGCGCTTGTTCCAGCTCAGCGCTGCGGCGACACCAAAGTTGTCGACGCCGTCGCCCAGGCTGAAACGGTCACTGATGGCCCCCGACACCTTGGGGCTGGTCTTGTGGCTGTTCTTGTTGTACCCGGCCTCTGTGCTGCCCGTGTAGAACAGGCCCTTGTGGTCGAACGCGGACAGGCTCTGGACGTCCACCGTGCCACCCAGGGAGTTGGCGTCCATGTCCGGGGTCAGGGTCTTGATCACCGACAGCGACTGCACCAGCTCCGAGGGCAACACGTCCAGGGCCACGGCACGACGGGCGCTTTCCGGGGACGGCACCAGCGTGCCGTTGATGGTCACACTGTTCAGGTCCGGCCCCAGGCCCCGCACGCTGACGAAACGGCCTTCGCCCTGATCCCGTTCAATGCTGATACCGGGCAGGCGTTGCACGGCCTCGGCGACGTTGGCGTCCGGCAACTGCGCCACGCCATCGGCATGCACCACGCTTTCAATGTTGTCCGAATTGCGCTGCTGCTTGAGCGCCTTGTCCAGGCTGACGGCCTGCCCGACCACTTCAACGTGTTCGGTGGCGCCGATACTCGATGCCTCGGCGGCGCTCAGGCGCTCACTGGCAATTGCCAGGGCCAATGCACTGACGGTAAAGCCGACCCACTGCGCCTTGCTGCGACACTTGTACATGTTTGTCCTCCCCCAAAATCGCCCATCAGGCCGGGCAAATGGCCCGACAACTTGGGAGCGAAAGCTAGGGTTGGTGGATGACAACGCTGTGACAGTGTTTGGCTAAAACCCCGGAACAGAGGGTTTTTAGCGGCACTTTGAAGGCAATTGAGCTGATATGACCCGCGTCAGCTACCCCGCACCCTGTGGGAGCGGGCTTGCTCGCGATAGCATCAACGCGGTGCAACTGAGCCACCCCGTCGCCTGCATCGCGAGCAAGCCCGTTTTCACGATCAAACAGGGGAATGTTCAAGATTTTTGCACGAGACACCTGAGCTGATTCGACCCGCACGCCCCGTCACACCGCTGTCACACACCTCTGTTCTGCTGACCGGCAATACGTTTTGGCAGAACTGAAATGACTTGGTTAAACGTCCTTAAACACCACCGCTACAAGCTCGGCCTGCTCCTGTTGGCGGCCAATCTTGCCGTACTGCTGAATCTGGCTTTTGGTACGCCCAAAGCCTTCAGCGAGTGGCATTGGCTGGACATCATCGGCGAAGGGGGAACAGCCCTGTTCATGCTGTTCTGGCTGGGGCTGGTGCTTAAAAGCCGGCCCACCGGACGGGTCACCAACTACCTGGCCTACGGTCTGTGCTTCATGTTTTTTTCCTGGTGGATGGACGTGCTGGACGAGTTTGTCCGCCTGCCCAAGCACATCGGCTGGGATCACTGGCTGGAATCGGGGCCAATGCCCATCGGCATGATTTTGCTGACCATCGGCCTGTTCCACTGGCACCGTGAACAACAGGCGATCAACCAGCACATGGAGAAACGCGAACGGGTGTTTCGCGAGCATCGGCTGTTCGACAAACTGACTCCCCTGGGCGGCGCCGAATACCTCAAGCGCCAAGTCAGCGAATGCCTCGTGCAAAGCCTTGAGCAGCAACAGCCGCTGTCACTGCTGGCGCTGGATATCGACGACTTTGCCTCGATCAACCGGCACTACGGGCACCCCGAAGGTGATGCCGTGCTGCAAGCCCTCAGCCAATTGCTCCTGCTCAACCTGCGCCGCCACGACCTGCTCTGCCGATTGGCCGGTGACCGCTTTGTCGTGCTGCTGCCCGGCACCGGAGAAAGTCAGGCCCGGTTGCTGGCCCTTGAGTTGCAACAGGCGGTTCAAAGCCTGGCCCACAAAACCCGGCAACATGGCGAGCGGGTCTATTTGTCGGCCAGCACCGCCGTGGTGATGGCCCTCGATGATGCACCCGATGAGTTGCTCAAGCGGCTGAATCTGGCGCTGGTGCGCGCCAAGCCGCCACGGAGCAAACGCGCATGACGCTCCATACCCGCTGGTACGAAACGGACAGCCGTTTTATTGCCGGGCATTACCAACCCGCCACACTGATTGATCTGGCGCTATCACGGGACATCGACAGCCATCGCCTGCTGCGCGGTACCGGGCTGTTCTACGACGATATTGTGGCCGGCCACACCCGCCTCAGTCCCCAGCAGTGCTTTGGCCTGATTGCCAACGCCCAGCGCTTGCTCGAAGCCGATGACAGCAGCTTTCTGTTTGGCCAACGCCTGTGGCCGGGGCACTACGGCCCGGCCAGCCACGCCCTGCAACAGGCGCAGAATCTGCATCAGGCCCTGGAAACCCTGATCCATCACCGCGCCCTGCTCAGCCCGCTGCTGACGCCGCGCCTGTTGCTGGACGACAAGTACGCCTACGTGTACTGGCTCGACAGTTGCGGGGCCCGGGAGCAATTGCGTTTTGTGCTGGAGGCCAGCATGACGGCGCTGATGGCGATGAGTCAGTGGCTCAGCGGCGAACGCCTGCCGTGGGAGTGCAGCTTCAGTCATCCAGAGCCGCGCTATGTGGAGCAATACTGGGTGCATCTGGGGGAAAACACCCAGTTCGGCTGCCAGCTGGACATGATGCGCCTGCCCCGCGAATACCTGACGCGGCCCTGGCCCAACGGCTCGGCCATTGCCCGGCAGGTGGCGTACCAGCAGGCCCAGGAGCAATTGCACAGCCTGGGCTTCAGCGCCAGCCTGCTGGATCGGTTGTATGTGTACTTGCGCAACAATGCGCAACACGCCCCGAGCCTTGAGCAGGCGGCGCAGCATTTTTCAATGAGCCAGGCCACCCTCAAGCGCAAACTGAACAAGCATGGCACGCACTTTCAGGCCCAGCAGGATCAAGCGCGCAAACACATGGCGCTGTACCTGTACCAGATCAAGGGGCTGAGTAACGAGGCCGTGGCCGAGCACCTCAACTTCAGCGACCCGGCAAACTTTCGCCGGGCGTTGAAGCGCTGGACGGGGTGTACGCCCAATCTGATCCGGCAGTTTCTGGCGCTATAAGCAACCACCCAACCTGATGCGCGCAGATGAATTGTGGGAACGGGCTTGCTCGCGATGCAGGCCACGCGGGGTTTCAGGCAAACCGCGGTGATGCTATCGCGAGCAAGCCCGCTCCCACAGGTAATCGGATCCTTCGCGCAGTTACCCCGCCAGCTCACGCAACCTGGCCAACTCTTCAGCCCCAAGCGGGATGCCTTCGTCCAACGATTTCGCACGTTCGATAAAGCGACGGTCGCCGGGCATGCGCTCCAGGCCCACGGCGTGCATCTGACGCACCAGTTCTGCGCTGCGCTGGGCAAAGCTGTCGCCGCCGGATTTGCTCGGGTCGATCACGATCAGCAATTGGCCCGTCCACGGGGTTTGCGCACCCGGGTGTTTCGACCAGTCGAACTCAAACGAGAAGTTGCCACCCGTCAGCGCCGCCGCCAGCAATTCGACCATCATCGACAGCGCCGAACCCTTGTGCCCGCCAAATGGCAGCAAGGCACCGCCGTCAAGAATCGCTTTCGGGTCTTGAGTCGGCTCACCCTGTTTATCTACCCCCATACCGGCAGGCAACTGATGACCCTTGCGCGCGGCAATTTGCACATCGCCGTGGGCGATGGCGCTGGTAGCCAGGTCGAATACGATCGGATGACCCTCGGCGCGGGGCGCCGCAAAGGCAATCGGGTTGGTGCCAAACAAGGGCTTTTGCGCACCGTGGGGCACCACGCAGGTCATGCTGTTCACCACGCTCAACGCCACCAGACCTTCTTCGGCAAACGGTTCCACGTCCGGCCAAAGCGCAGCAAAGTGATGCGAGTTGCGAATCGCCAGTACCGCAATCCCGGCGTTGCGGGCTTTCTCGACCAGCAACTGACGGGCAGCAGCCAATGCAGGCTGGGCAAAGCCACCGGCAGCGTCCACGCGAATAAAGCCCGAGGCTACATCTTCCACGACCGGAACAGCCTGACCATCGACCCAATTACTGGCCAGCGAAGACAGGTAGCCCGGAATGCGGAATACCCCGTGGCTATAAGAACCATCGCGCTGAGCCCGTGCGCAGTTGTCAGCCAACACCCGAGCAACCTGCGGCGAGGTGCCATGACGCTCGAAAATCCGTTGCAGCAAGGCGGTCAGTTCGACCAGGGAAAGCGACTGCGTAGAAGACATTCTGGCGCTCCAATCTGATTATTTTTGTCTGTGGCAAACTATCCTTGGGTGACAGTTCTCTGTCAATTGTTGACTTAATGACAGAAAACATTCACTTTCTGCAACGCGCTGAAATAAAAACAGGAAGCAGTCGTGAGCCAGCCGATTAAACAACGCCTTGAAAGCAGTCTGTCAACCGCCGCACCTTCGGGTCGGGCGATTGCCAGCTACATGCTGGCCAATCTTTACGAACTGCCCTTCCAGACCGCCGCCGACATCGCCAGCAAACTGGGGGTCAGCGAATCCAGTGTCGGGCGTTTTTGCCGCTCGCTGGGCTACAGCCATTTCAAGGATTTGAAAAACGATCTCAAGGACGACCTGGGCGATGGCCCGTGGCTGGTCGGTGATCGCTTGCAAGAATTCCGCCAGCAGTCGAGCCAGAGCCCCCAGGCGTTGCCACGCAGTTTTGAGCTGGAAGTCGGTGCGCTGGTCAAGGTCTACGAATACAGCCTCACGCCGCAGTGGCGTGCGGTCAGTCAGCGCCTGGCCACGCGGCGCAAAGTGTTTGTCGCTGGGTTCCAGACCGAGCGCGGGATCGCCGCCTCCATGGTGCATTTGCTGCAATACCTGCGCGATGGCGTGCAACTGGTCGATGGCGCCGCCGGGCATTACGCCGACGTGCTGCTGTGCCCGCCCGCAGACTGTGCCCTGGTGGTGTTTGAAGCCCGACGCTACTCGCGCCACGCCCAGCTGTTGTGCCGCAAGGCACGTGAGGCCGGGATCGAGGTCACGCTGGTCACCGATACCTTCTGCGACTGGGCCGACCAGAGCGCCAATGAAGTGTTTCGCGTGCCCACCGAGTTCAACCTGTTCTGGGAATCCACCGCGGCCATGCTGTCGCTGGTGCATCTGCTGATCAATGAAGTGTGCAAACAACTGGGGCCGGACGTTGAGAAGCGTCTTGAGGCTACCGCGGCCTTACACAATGAGTTCGTGGGCTACACATCCTCACCCGGATCAAAACAATAAAACGAGGTGCTAGATGAAATACGTCATTCGCTTTGCAAGTGCATGTGCACTGGTGGCCGCCGTTGCAGCAAACGCGCACGCCGACACGCTGACTATCGCCACGGAAGGCGCCTACCCTCCCTTCAACACCACTAATTCGGACGGCACGGTGTCGGGCTTTGACGTCGACATCACCAACGCCCTGTGCGAACGCATGAATGCCCAGTGCAAGATCGTGGCCCAGGATTGGGACGGCATCATTCCGGGGCTGATGGCTAAAAAGTACGATGCCATCGTGGCGTCGATGATCGTGACCGATGAACGCAAAAAGAAAATCGCGTTCACCAATCACTATTACCGCACCCCGCTGTCGATTGCCGTGCCAAAAGACTCTGACATCACCGATGCCCAGATCAACTTCAAGGGCCGCACCATCGGTGCCCAGGGCGCAGCGACCCAAGGTATTTACGCCGAGGATCACTACGAGAAAGCCGGCGCCAAACTCAACCTGTACCCCACGCTTGACGAAGCCAACGCCGAACTGAAAAACGGCCGCGTCGATGCCGTCATTGCCGACAAATTCCCGCTGCTGGAATGGATCAACAAGGCCAGCGACGACTGCTGCAAAATCATCGGTGACGTTGACGGCACCAATGCCGACGCGGCAATTGCCGTGCGCCAGAACGACAACGTCCTGCGCGAGCGCTTCAACAAGGCGCTGGACGAAATCGTGGCCGACGGCACGTATAAAAAGATCTCCAGCAAGTACTTCGACTTCGACATTTACTGAGTCGCCCGCCTTCGTTTGAGGGCTCCCTGCCAATGACCCTGCCCCGCGCACCTGACGTGCGCGGCGGCTGAATTTCGGCCCAATTTTGCCCGGGGATTCGAGCATGCTCGATCAACTCTCACTTCTTTCTTTCGCCAGTGGCGGCTGGGGCTCGGCCCTGCTCGCAGGCGCCATGGTGACCATTGCCCTGGCCCTGAGCTGCCTGCCTATCGGTTTGCCACTGGGCCTGGCCGTGGCCGTGGCGGCACGCTCCAAAAACCGCTGGGTGCGGGCGTGGGCAACCACGTTCTCCACGGTTTTTCGTGGTTTGCCGGAATTGCTGACACTGCTGATCATTTACTACGGCTGCCAGATCGCCGCGCAAAAGATCCTCGCCATGATGGGCTACGACGCGCAGGTCACGATCAATACCTTCGTGGCCGCGATGGTCGCCTTCAGCCTGGTGTTTGCCGCCTTCTCCAGCGAGATCTGGCTGGGTGCGTTCAAAACCATCCCTAAGGGCCAGTTCGAAGCCGCATCGGCACTGGGCCTGAGCAAATTCACCACCTTTCGCAAAGTGGTGCTGCCACAACTGGCGCGCATCGCCCTGCCCGGCCTGTCCAACAACTGGCTGTCACTGCTCAAGGACACCTCGCTGGTGTCGACCATCTCCCTGGTGGACCTGATGCGCCAGACCAACCTGGCGGTCAGCGTGACCAAAGACCCGATGCTGTTCTACAGCGTCGCGTGCCTGGGCTATCTGTTTTTCTCGGCGATTTCCGGGCGGCTGTTTGCCTTCCTTGAACGCTACTTCAGCCGCCATCAACGGAGCGCGCAGCCATGAGTCTGGCGGATCTGCAAAACATGTTTCTCAACCCCGACCTGCTTGAACGCTACGGCCCGCGCTTTATCGACGGGCTGCTGGTGACGGGCAAGCTGGTGGCAATTTCGTTCACCCTCGGCGCCCTGCTTGGCTTGCTGATTGCCCTGGGGCGCTTGTCCAGCAACCGCTTTTTGCGCAGCTTTACCGGCGCCTACGTGTACTTCTTCCGTGGCTCGCCGCTGCTGGCCCAACTGTTTTTGCTGTATTACGGCCTGGGCTCGTTCAAGGGCTTCTGGCAAGACGTGGGCTTATGGTGGTTTTTCCGCGATGCCTGGTTCTGCACCCTGCTGGCCTTCACCCTCAACACGGCGGCGTATCAGGCCGAAATCCTGCGCGGCAGCATCCTGTCCGTTGCCCAGGGCCAGCGTGAAGCCTGCAAGGCGCTGAACCTGTCGCGATGGACGGCCTTTCGCAAGATCATCCTGCCGCAATCGCTGTTGGTTGCAATCGGCCCCCTGGGCAATGAGCTGATCCTGATGATCAAGGCCAGTGCCATTGCCTCCCTGGTGACCATTTACGATTTGATGGGTGTCACCAAAATGGCGTTTTCGCGCAGCTTCGACTTCCAGATCTATCTGTGGGCCGCTGTGCTGTATCTGCTGATCGTAGAAGTGGTGCGACGCAGCCTGAAACTGATCGAAGGCCGTCTCGGCCGCCATTTGCAGTAAGCCCATTGTTCGGGCTGCGAACACGGCCCCTGTTTAAGGATTTGTTTATGCACTGCGACACTATCGTTCTGGGGGCCGGCATCGTCGGCGTCAGTACCGCGTTGCAACTCCAGGCCCGCGGGCGCAGCGTCGTGCTGCTCGACCGCGCAGCGCCTGGCAGCGGCACCAGCCACGGCAATGCCGGGCTGATCGAGCGCGCCAGCGTTATCCCCTACTCGTTCCCCCGTGAAATTTCGCGCTTGCTGCGCTATGGCCTCAATCAGCAATCCGATGTGCGCTATAGCCTCAAGCACCTGCCAAAGGCCGGGCCGTGGCTGTTGAAATACTGGCAGCAGTCCGGCCCCAAGGAACTGGCCAAGGCCACCCGGGCCATGCTGCCGCTGATTGAAAAATGTGTGACCGAACACGACCTGCTGGCTGAGCCGGCGGGTGTGACCGAGCTGATTGACGACAGCGGCTGGATCGAGGTGTATCGCACCCAGGCCGACTTCGACAAAGCCCAGCGTGACGCTGGCGCCCTGAGCGAATACCAGCTCAACTATCGGGTGCTCGGCGAGCAGCAAGTCCACGCCCTGGAGCCGGGCCTGCACACCGATGTCATCGGCGGCATTCACTGGCTGGACCCCAAGACCGTCAGCGATCCGGGTGGCCTGACCCGTGGCTACGCCGAACTGTTCATCAAGCGCGGTGGCACCTTTGTGACCGGCAATGCCACCAGCCTGCGGGCAACGGCAGGGCAATGGCAGGTTGAAAGCCAGAAAGGGCTGATCGTCGGCAATGAAGTGGTGGTTGCACTCGGCCCACAGGCACGGGACATCTTCGAGCCCCTGGGCTATCGCATTCCTTTGGCGATCAAGCGCGGCTACCACATGCATTACGCGGCCAGGGACGGCCAGACCATGCAGCATCCGATCCTCGATTCGGTAGGGGGTTACGTGCTGGCGCCGATGGTGGGCGGCATCCGACTGACCACTGGCATCGAGTTCGCCGACAGCGATGACCCGATCAACGAGATCCAGTTGCGCCGCTGCGAAGAGCGGGCCCAGCGCCTGTATCCATTGGGTGAACGTGTGGATGCCGAGCCCTGGCTCGGCCGACGCCCGTGCCTGCCGGACATGTGCCCGGTCATCGGGCCTGGCAATCGCCACAAGGGTCTGTGGTTCAACTTTGGCCACGCCCACCACGGCCTGACCCTGGGCCCGGTCAGCGGGCGCCTGTTGGCCGAGATGATGACCGGCGAAAAGCCTTTCACCGACCCTGCGCCCTACAGCGCCGAACGTTTTCACTGATCACTGGAGACACACCATGCACGCACAACCTGCTTACGTTCACCCTGTGTCGCCAGTCACTGATACCCGCAAGGTAGTGGTGGATATCGCCGGGCTGAACAAGTACTACAGCGCCTTTCACGTACTCAAGGGCATTGACCTGAAAGTGCGCGAAGGCGAACGCATCGTGCTGTGCGGCCCTTCCGGCTCCGGCAAATCGACCTTGATCCGCTGTATCAACCGCCTGGAAATCGCCGAACAGGGCCGCATCCTGATCAACGACACCGACCTGTCACTGCCCACGCGCGAAGCGAGCAAGGTGCGCAGCGAAATCGGCATGGTGTTTCAGCACTTCAACCTGTTCCCGCACATGAGCGTGATCGACAACTGCATCCTGGCGCCGATGTCGGTGCGCGGGTTGTCGCGCAAGAAGGCGATCGAACTGGCGCAGCATTTTTTGACCAAGGTCGGGATTGCCAGCCAGGCCGACAAATACCCGAGCCAGCTGTCGGGCGGCCAGCAGCAACGCGTCGCCATTGCCCGGGCGCTGTGCATGGAGCCGAAAATCATGCTGTTCGATGAGCCCACTTCGGCGCTGGACCCGGAAATGGTCAGCGAAGTGCTGGACGTCATGGTCAACCTGGCCGGCAGCGGCATGACGATGCTGTGCGTGACCCACGAAATGGGCTTTGCCCGTCAGGTGGCCGAGCGGGTGTTGTTCCTGGATGGCGGGATGGTGATCGAGGACTCGCCACCGGAAGAGTTTTTCAACGCCCCGAAAAGCCCGCGGGCCAAGGCGTTTTTAGCGCAGATCGTGCACTAGACACCACCCTGTGGGAGCGGGCTTGCTCGCGATCAAGGCGCCGCGGTATTGAAGTTGAACCGCGTCGATCCAATCGCGAGCAAGCCCGCTCCCACAAAGGGCACAGGCGGGAGTCTAGAGCTGCGCCGCCAGGCGCGAACCCTGATCAATGGCGCGCTTGGCATCCAGCTCGGCCGCCACGTCGGCACCCCCGATCAAATGCACGCTCTGCCCGGCCGCGACCAGGCCGTCGTGCAGCTCTCGCAACGGGTCTTGCCCGGCGCAAATCACAATGTTGTCGACCGGCAACACCTGCGGCTCACCCTCGCCAATGCGAATGTGCAGCCCTGCATCGTCGATGTTCAGGTATTCAACGCTGTTGAGCATGTGCACCTGTTTGTTTTTCAGGCCCGCGCGGTGGATCCAGCCAGTGGTTTTGCCCAGCCCGTCGCCCACCTTGCTGGCTTTGCGCTGCAACAGGAACACTTGGCGAGCAGGTGCGTGGACTTCTGGCTTTATACCGGCAACACCTCCCCGGGCTTCAAGCGCACTGTCGATGCCCCATTCTTTCCAGAACGCGTCACGGTCCTGGCTGGTGGACACGCCCTGATGCACGAGAAACTCGGATACATCAAAGCCGATACCGCCTGCGCCAATCACTGCCACTTTGGCGCCCACCGGCTTGCGTTGCAGGATCACGTCTAGGTAGCTCAGCACCTTGGGGTTGTCGATACCTGGAATGGCAGGCGTACGCGGCGCAATGCCGGTGGCCAGGATAATTTCGTCAAAGCCACCATCGACCAGTTGCTGCACATCCATACGGGTGTTCAGGCACAGTTCGACACCGGTGGTTTGCAGCTTGCGCTTGAAGTAGCGCAAGGTTTCGAAGAACTCTTCCTTGCCCGGCACACGCTTGGCCACATTGAACTGACCGCCAATCTCGCTCGCCGAGTCAAACAGCGTGACCTCATGCCCGCGCTCTGCCGCCACCGTGGCCGCTGAAAGACCGGCGGGACCGGCTCCGACCACGGCAATTTTTTTCACCGCAATGGTCGGCAGGTAGTTGAGTTCGGTCTCGTGGCAGGCGCGGGGGTTGACCAGGCAGCTGGTCAGCTTGCCGCCGAAGGTGTGATCCAGGCAGGCCTGGTTGCAGCCGATGCAGGTGTTGATTTCGTCACTGCGCCCGGCAGCCGCCTTGTTGACGAATTCGGGATCGGCCAGGAACGGACGGGCCATGGACACCATGTCAGCGTCACCTTCGACCAGGATCTGCTCGGCAATGTCCGGGGTATTGATGCGGTTGGTGGTAATCAGGGGCACGCTGACCGAACCGCGAAGCTTGGCCGTCACCTTGCTGAAGGCGGCACGGGGCACTTTGGTAGCAATGGTGGGGATGCGCGCTTCGTGCCAACCGATCCCGGTGTTGATCAAGGTCGCACCGGCCGATTCGACGGCCTTGGCCAGTTGCACGATTTCTTCCCACACGCTGCCGCCTGCCACCAGGTCCAGCATCGACAGGCGATAAATAATGATGAAGTTCGGGCCTACGGCTTCGCGCACGCGACGCACGATGTCCACCGCCAGGCGCATGCGGTTTTCGTAGCTGCCGCCCCAGCGGTCGGTGCGCTGGTTGGTGTGCGCCGCGAGGAACTGGTTAATCAGGTAGCCTTCGGAACCCATGATTTCGACACCGTCATACCCGGCGCTCTGGGCAAGTTGGGCGCAGGTCACGAAGTCACTGATCTGCTTTTCAATGCCCGCTTCGTCCAGCTCTCTGGGCTTGAACGGATTGATCGGCGCCTGAATCGCACTCGGCGCAACTTGGCGCGGGCTGTAGGCATAACGCCCGGCATGGAGGATCTGCAAGCAGATCTTGCCGCCGGCATCGTGAACGGCCCGGGTGACGACTACGTGCTTTTCCGCCTCTTCGACCGTGCTCAGCTTGGCCGCGCCACTGTACACACCGCCCTCGTCGTTGGGCGCAATGCCCCCTGTCACGATCAAGCCCACGCCGCCTTTGGCCCGCTCGGCAAAGTAGGCAGCCATACGCTCAAAGCCACCGGGCTTTTCTTCGAGGCCGGTGTGCATTGACCCCATCAGGGTGCGGTTGCGCAACGTGGTAAAGCCCAGATCCAGCGGGGCCATTAAATGCGGGTAGTGCGTGGCAGTCATCAGTCAGCTCCACAACGGTCTAAATCACGGAACGCGGGATGCTCTGCGGCTCCCGTCGTTTAATGTCCGCCAAGGTAAAGGCTGGATGGGCCCCACTCAATGACCCAAAGTTACAAATTATTAACCCAACTGCACATCCCCCCTTGGCAAGCCCGCAAGCGCCGCCTACCCTAGACGTCGAATTCCGCTGAAAGCTGTCCGTTCTATTTCTATGCGCAAACTTATTGGCTGCACCTTATTGATCGCCCTTGTCGCCGCTGCCAGCGGCTATGCCTGGTGGACCACGCAACGGGATGTAGGTCATTACCTCTCTGACCTGCGCATCGAGCTGGCCATAAACGAGGGTGTCAATAATGATCGTGGCAACCTGCTGGGTATCGAGCCGGACCTGTCACCCCGCGACTATCAAAGCCTGGCGCTGGTACACCTGAAGCTGGCGGCTTATCTCGACACCGCTCGCGCTGCAGGTTTGCTCAATGACAAAACCGTCGTGGTGCTGCCAGAGCACATCGGCTCCTGGCTGATGTTTCGCGGTGAAAAAAGCGAGCTGTACCAGGCAGCCAACCTGAATGAAGCCATGCGCTGGCTGGCGGTGAGCAACCCGCTGGCCTTTGCCAATGCCTGGCTTCGTGCTGACGGCGAAAGCCGGATCAACGATGCTCACTTGCGCATGAAGGCCAGCAGCATGGCAGCCGATTACCAGACGCTGTTTGGCGGCCTGGCCAAAGAGTTCGGCGTCACCCTGGTGGCCGGGAGCATTGCCCTCCCTTCGCCGCGTATCGAGAACGGTACGCTGCTGCCCGGCACGGGCCCCTTGTACAACAGCAGTGTGGTCTTCGGCAGTGATGGCGCAGCGCTGGGCACTCCCCAACGCCAGTTGCTGCCCACCTATGAAGAACAAAGCTACATCCAGCCCAGCCCCGACCATGAGTTGAATGTGGTTGATACCCCGGCCGGACGCCTGGGCATCCTGATCGGTAGCGACAGCTGGTACCCGGAGAACTACCGCACCCTGAACGAAAAACGTGTGCAACTGATCGCCGTGCCCGCGTTCATCGTTGGCAAAACCACCTGGGACAAACCCTGGGGCGGCTACAAAAGCGTATCGACACCCAGCGAAATCAGCCTCAAGCCCGGCGAAGTGACCGAAGGCGACGCCTGGCATCGCCTGACATTGATCAGCAGCCTGCCCAGCAGCACTGCCCAAGCCGGTGTCACCGTCTTCTTGCGGGGCAAGTTCTGGGACAAGCACAGCACCGGCCTGGGCTTTATCAGTCACAACGGCCAGACCAGTGCGGATCAGCCCGGCACCGGTGCGCGGCTGTTGAACGTCTGGCTCTAGCACGATGAAACCGCTGCCGATGCGCCTGGGCGATCTGTCGGTGGGGTTTGTCCAGGCTCTGGCCGATGCCGTGCACAGCTGCGGCAAAGACCCTGCGCCCCTGCTCGAACAGTTCGGCCTTGACGCCGCCCGTCTCGCCCAGCCGCTGGCGCGCCTGTCGATACCGCGCTACATGCGCCTGGGGCACGCGGCAATTGCGCTCACCGGCGACCCGGCACTGGGCTTGCGCATGGGCCAGCTAAGCCGCCTCAACCAGGTCGGACTGGCCGGTGTGACCGCGGCCCAGGCACCCACTGTTCGGGAAGCAGCACGCACCCTGATTCGCTTTGAGGCCCTCTACGGCTCCAACTATCGAGGGCAATCGAGCTTTCACGAAGACGCCCGGGGCGCCTGGTTGCGTTTTTATTCCATCAGCCCGTACAACGCCTACAACCGCTTTGTGGTGGACTCGATCATTGCCGGCTGGCTGCAACACCTGTCATCGGTCGCAGCCCACCCCCTGAGCTGCGAGCACATCGACATTGAGTTCAATGAACCTGAATACGCGGCGCGCTACAGCGCGCTCGGCAGTTCGACGGTCCATTTTCGCGCCGAGACCAATCAGCTGCGCCTGAACCATGCCACGCTCGACCTGCGCAACCCCCAGCACTGTCCAAGTACCTGGACCTACCTGCTGCAGTTGTGCGAACGCGAACTGGAACAACTGACCCGCACCCGCAGCCTGCGCGAACGCATCACACAACTGTTGGGGCCTTTGCTCAACGGTGGTCGTGAACCCGACCTGGAAGAAGTGGCGGCTCGCCTGAAGCTGCCGACCTGGACCTTGCGGCGCAAGCTCACGGAGGAAGGCACGCAATTTCGCGCCATTCTCAACGACACACGCCGCGACCTCGCCATGACCTACATCCGCGATACGGAACTGGCCTTTGGCGAGATTGCCTATTTGTTGGGGTTTGCCTCAGCCGAGGCGTTTCAACGCGCCTTCAAGCGCTGGAATGCGCAGACGCCGGGGGAATACCGACGCCGTCAGCGCCAATCTGCGTAAACGTGCCTGGAGCTCAAAGCTCGGTCGCATCGTCAGCAGGTTCAAGCGGGTCGAGCTCAAAAGCCCGGTACTCAAGCAGTTCTTCCTGATAATCGTCCATAGCAGCATCCCTTTTCAGTCTGTTTGTTTAAGTCATGCCTGAGCATAAAGTGCCCCCATGAAGGAAAAATGACACCTTCGCGGGCACTGTCACAACTCATTTATAAACGTAGCAGAGCTTTTGGGATTTACCGCACGGTTATTGAGGGGGCGAAGGCTCTACCGCAACAGGTACAGGGGTGATCGCAGACTCGCCCTGTGGCGCGACGGGCTTGGCCGGTTCAGGTTGTTCGGTTGCAGGCTTGATCTCGGGTACCGCCGCCGCAGGGGCTGCCTGGACTTCTACCGGGGAAATGGGCTCGACGTCTGCCGGTGGCACGACGGGCTCACTCACAGGCTCTACAGCAGGCGCTGGCGGCTCAATGGCAGGCGCAGCGGCTTCGTCCTTGGCAGGCACTGCCTCGGGCACTCCCAGGTCAGGCTTGGGCGCTTCAGGGGCGTGCACCGTCTTTTCCACTTCCTTGGGCTTGGGCAGAAATGCTTCTACCAGCGTGAAAAAGCGGTCGTAAAACTGAGGCGAAGAGACTGTCTCGCTGGCGACCTTGACCATCGAGTCATCGGTCGAGCCAATCGGCATCGATACCGACCCCAGCACACCAACCCCCAGGCTCGCGGAGTTGTTTACCTTTTTAAGTGCATAACGGTCCTGCAGGGCATTGGCAAACATGGTGGCGTGGTGCTGTGAACCGCCATCGTCGGCGCACACGATGTTGAAGCTGATCTCCAGATGGCTTTCACCCGTTTGCTGGAAGCTCTTGTGGCCACTGATGATTTTCGGATCGCTGCTGGTGATGATGTAGCCCTGGCTGAGCAACGCGCGGCGCGCAGCCTCACAGGAGGTTTTGTCGGTTACCGGGTAATTACGCGAGAACGTACCGGAATCATCGAAACTTTCATGTTCGTAGATCGCTGTCTTCTTCGATGAGCAACCTGCGAGTCCAGCCAGCACTAGGGCGACTACCACGGCACGCACGGGGAATGACATAAGCATTAAAGATCCTGAAGAGAACGGTACGGGGCGTATTGTGCATCAGTTCGCGTTTGGCTGGAGCAGTTTCCATGTGTAGCCGCTGCCGTAGAATTTCAGGCACAAAAAAAGCGACCCTAAGGTCGCTTTCTTTGTAGCTTCAGAGAGTTCAAGGGCTCTGAAGCAAATATGGCGCAGCGGACGGGACTCGAACCCGCGACCCCCGGCGTGACAGGCCGGTATTCTAACCGACTGAACTACCGCTGCGTATCGCTCGGACTTGCGTCCGTTTGAAACTTTTAAAACCTGTGACTGAAGAGCTTCGGTGCTTTTCAATCGCAAACCAGGCGAACCTGATTTGTACAAATATGGCGCAGCGGACGGGACTCGAACCCGCGACCCCCGGCGTGACAGGCCGGTATTCTAACCGACTGAACTACCGCTGCGCGTCGGTGGTTGTTCCTTTCAGAACGACCTTTCTCTTGCGAGAATCTCAAGAAGTGGTGGGTGATGACGGGATCGAACCGCCGACCCTCTGCTTGTAAGGCAGATGCTCTCCCAGCTGAGCTAATCACCCTTTGCTTCGTTGAGGCCGCGAAATTTACGCATCTATCGAAGCTAAGTCAAGGACAAGATTGAGTTTTTTTCAAAAAAAGCAAAAATAGTGGCCAGCCTGCAACAAGGCCTACTCGCCATAGATCATCTTTTTGCTCATCCCTCCGTCAACCACAAACTCCTGACCCGTCACAAATCCGGCATTACGTGACAATAACCAGGCAACCATCGATGCGACGTCCTCCACGGTCCCTACCCGGCCAGCCGGGTGCTGAGCGTGATCGGCGTCCGTCAGCGGCTCTGCACGCCTCACAGAGGGGTCCCGGGCATCAATCCAGCCCGGGCTGACCGCATTGACCCTAACCTGCGGCCCAAGGCTGATGGCCAGTGCATGGGTCAACGCCAGCAACCCGCCCTTGCTTGCCACGTAAGCCTCGGTATCAGGCTCCGACTGGCGGGCGCGGGTGGAAGCCAGGTTGACGATCGAACCATTGTGCGCACGCAGGTACGGCGCACAATGCTTGGCCAGCAACATGGGCCCGGTCAGGTTGACTGCCAGAACACGATTCCAGTGTTCCAGATTGAGGCTTTCAAGGCCCATGTTGTGCGGATCCGCAATGGCGGCATTGCACACCAGCCCGTCCAGCCGCCCAAACTGGCCAAGGACTTGCGCGACACACTGAATGACATCGGCCTCGACCGAAACATCCATCGTCACGAACCAGGCACTCTCGCCCAGCGCCTTGGCCACCCTGGAACCCCGGGCGCGGTCAATGTCGGTCAATACCACTTGCCAACCTTCACTGACCAGCCAGGCAGCAATCCCCAGGCCAATGCCCCGCGCAGCACCCGTCACCAGCGCTACGCGGCCATTGCCGCCAACCGGAGTTTCGTCCATCCAGTCACTCACAGCGCAGCAAGACCTCGTGCGAGGTCGGCTTGCAAGTCGGCGACATCTTCCAGACCGACCGCGATCCGGATCAGGCTGTCGCGAATACCCGCCGCTTCACGCTCTTGTGGCGCCAGACGACCATGGGACGTGGTCGCCGGATGGGTAATCGTGGTTTTGCTGTCACCCAGGTTAGCGGTGATCGAGATCAGGCGGGTTGCGTCGATAAAGCGCCAGGCGCCCTCTTTCCCACCCTTGACCTCAAAGCTGACCACCGCACCAAAACCACGCTGCTGACGCTGGGCCAGCTCATATTGCGGATGGCTCTTGAGACCGGCGTAGTGAACCTTTTCAACCCCGTCCTGCTGCTCCAGCCACTCGGCCAGCGCCTGGGCACTGGCGCAGTGAGCGCGCATGCGCAGGTTCAGGGTTTCAAGACCCTTGAGGAAGATCCAGGCATTGAACGGGCTCAGGGTCGGCCCGGCAGTGCGCAAGAAGCCGACGATTTCTTTCATCAGCTCGCCACGACCGGCAACCACACCGCCCATGCAACGGCCCTGGCCGTCGATGAATTTGGTGGCCGAATGCACCACGATGTCCGCGCCCAGCTTCAGCGGCTGCTGCAAGGCAGGCGTGCAGAAACAGTTGTCGACCACCAGCAGCGCACCCTTGGCATGGGCAATCCCGGCCAGGGCGGCAATGTCCACCAGCTCGGCCAGCGGATTGGACGGCGACTCGACAAACAGCAATTTGGTGTTGGGCTTGATCGCCGCGTCCCAGCCAGCCAGTTCAGCCAACGGCACGTAATCGACCTGCACGCCAAAGCGCTTGAAGTACTTTTCAAACAGGCTGATGGTCGAGCCGAACACGCTGCGCGACACCAGAATGTGATCGCCGGCGCTGCACAGGCTCATGACCACCGACAAAATGGCCGCCATGCCGGTGGCGGTTGCCACGGCCTGCTCGGCGCCTTCAAGGGCCGCAATGCGCTCTTCGAAGGCACGAACGGTGGGGTTGGTGTAACGCGAGTAAACGTTGCCTGCCACTTCGCCCGAGAACCGTGCTGCCGCGTCAGCCGCCGTGCGGAACACGTAGCTGGAGGTCAGGAACATTGCATCACCATGCTCGCCCTCGGGCGTACGGTGCTGGCCAGCACGCACAGCCAAGGTGTCGAACGCTACGCCCTCAAGGTCGCTGTCCAGCCGACCCGCATCCCAATCCTGACTCATGCTGCCCACTCCTTGCTTTGTATTGGATGAACGCAAACCGGCCCATCAGGGCCGGTTTGGTGAACACTTAGTTGTTGTACAAGCCTATCGTCGCACCGACACCCTGGGCAACCACCTTGGAAGCATCATTGCGCGCACGCTCGATACGTTCCAGATAGTTGTCATCGATATCGCCGGTGACGTACTTGCCGTCAAACACTGCGCAGTCGAACGCGTCGATCTTGATCTTGCCACCACCGACTGCTTCGATCAGGTCAGGCAAGTCCTGGTAGATCAACCAGTCAGCACCGATCAACTCGGCCACTTCCTGGGTGCTGCGGTTGTGTGCGATCAGCTCGTGGGCGCTCGGCATGTCGATGCCATAGACGTTCGGGTAGCGAACTGCCGGGGCCGCCGAGCAGAAGTAGACATTCTTGGCGCCGGCTTCGCGGGCCATCTGAATGATCTGCTTGCACGTTGTACCGCGCACGATCGAGTCGTCCACCAGCATCACGTTCTTGCCACGGAACTCCAGTTCGATGGCGTTGAGCTTCTGGCGCACGGATTTTTTACGCGCTGCCTGGCCCGGCATGATGAAGGTGCGGCCGATGTAACGGTTTTTGACGAAGCCTTCGCGGAACTTGACGCCCAAGTGGTTCGCCAGCTCCAGCGCCGCGCAGCGGCTGGTGTCCGGAATCGGGATAACCACGTCGATATCGTGATCCGGGCGTTCGCGCAGGATCTTCTCGGCGAGCTTCTCACCCATGCGCAGACGCGCCTTGTACACCGAAACACCGTCGATGATCGAATCCGGACGAGCCAGGTACACGTGCTCGAAGATGCACGGGGTCAATTGCGGGTTCACCGCGCACTGACGGGTGTGCAGCTTGCCATCTTCAGTGATGTAAACCGCTTCACCCGGCGCAAGGTCGCGAATCAGGGTAAAGCCCAGCACATCCAGGGAGACGCTTTCGGAGGCGATCATGTACTCGACGCCTTCGTCGGTATGACGCTGACCGAAGACAATCGGGCGAATGCCGTTCGGGTCGCGGAAACCGACGATGCCGTAACCGGTGATCATCGCAACCACGGCGTAACCGCCACGGCAGCGGTTGTGCACGTCTGTCACGGCAGCAAACACGTCTTCTTCAGTCGGCTGCAATTTGCCGCGCTGAGCCAGTTCATGGGCGAAGACGTTGAGCAACACTTCCGAATCGGAGTTGGTGTTGACGTGACGCAAGTCAGATTCGTAAATCTCCTTGGCCAGCTGTTCAACGTTGGTCAGGTTGCCGTTATGCGCCAGGGTGATGCCATAGGGCGAGTTGACATAAAACGGCTGAGCTTCAGCTGAAGTCGAGCTGCCAGCGGTTGGATAGCGTACGTGGCCAATGCCCACGTTGCCGACCAGGCGCTGCATGTGACGCTGATGAAACACGTCACGAACCAGCCCGTTGTCCTTGCGCAGAAATAACCGGCCATTATGGCTGGTCACAATACCGGCAGCATCCTGGCCGCGGTGCTGGAGGACGGTTAGCGCGTCATACAGCGCCTGATTGACGTTCGACTTACCGACGATACCGACGATGCCACACATGCGACGCAACCCCTACTTAATGGATCTGAACTGAACACCGCTCACTTGGGCTGGGTAGCCGGCAAGAGGTGCTCCTTGAACGGAATGTCAGCGGGTACGCTGATTCCGCTGGCCAGCCACTGACTGCTCCACCCCAGAATGAGGTTTTTGGACCAGTCGGCAACCAATAGAAATTGTGGCACGAGCCGCGACTCTTGCCACCATGAGTCTTGCTGTACCGGCCCCAGGCTAAGCAGCCCGACCGCAGTCACCACCAGCAACGCGCCACGCGCAGCGCCGAAGGCCATGCCGAGAAAACGATCGGTCCCGGACAAGCCGGTGACGCGAATCAGTTCGCCGATAAGAAAATTGATCATTGCGCCTACCAGCAAGGTGGCGACAAACATGATGGTGCACCCAACGATAACGCGGGCGGAAGGTGTTTCGATGTATCCGGAGAGATATTGAGACAGTGAACCGCCGAACATCCAGGCAACGACCCCGGCAATGATCCAGGTGCACAGCGACAATGCTTCTTTTACAAAGCCGCGCTTCAAGCTGATCAAAGCGGAGATGGCGATAATTGCAACGATCGCCCAGTCAACCCAGGTAAATGGCACAGTTCAGCCTACAGACAGATGAGGCGGCGCATTTTAGCAGAGCGCCGCCGCTCAGGTAAGGCGATTTATCCGTGCTTGAGCAATCAGATTGAACCTTTTTGCGCGCTCAACCACGTTCAGGCTGGAAGCGCACCACAAAACCCTTGAGATTTTGCTGTTTGCCGAGCAAATCACGCAGGCGATCGGCTTCTGCACGCTCAAGCAACGGACCGACAAAAACCCGATTCATCCCGCCGGAAGATCGAACGTAAGCGTTATACCCTTGATTACGAAGGGTTTTTTGAAGGTTGTCAGCACTCGCCCGATTGGACAGGCTCACCAACTGAACCGACCAGCTGATCGGCAAGCCGTTGGGATCAACACGCTTTTGCGTGGTATCCAGCTTGGCCGGTGCCTGGGCAACCGTTTGTGCCGGGGTGACAGCCGGTGGCTTTGGGGCAACAACTGCAGGCTTTGCAACCACAGGCGCGACAGGAGCCGTCGCCACCTGCTGCTCGACAACCGGCAACTCTTCAGGGACCGGCTCTTGGGCAATGACTTGCGGTTCCGGCACGGCAACCGGCTCAACCTGAACCGGCTGCATGACCGGAATCTGTGGCGCCGTGGGTGCATCCACCTGGATTTGACGCTGCTCGTCCTGACGCGAGAACAACATCGGCAGGAAAATCACGGCCAACGCCACCAATACCAGGGCGCCTACCATACGCTGCTTGAATACCTTATCCAGCAAAGCCATTTGCAGCCTCCTCCTTGGCACGCCGCTCCAACCACTCGAGCGCTTGCGCGACACAATAAAATGATCCGAACAACAGGATTTCGTCTTCGGGCGTGGCCCGTTCGCATTGAGCTTCGAGCGCGGCATCCACACTGTCATGGGCCGAGACCGAAGCACCAAGCCCCTGCAGCGCAGCCTGAACTTCAGCCGCCGACCGAGTGCGCGAGGTATTCAGCGGTGCAACCGCCCAATGCTCGACCGACGACGCGAGCTGTGACACTACGCCATCAAGGTCCTTGTCTGCCAGCAGACCGAACACGGCCAGGCGCTTGCCAGTGACAGGCCGCTGCGCCAAACGCCGCTCAAGGTACTCGGCCGCATGGGGGTTGTGCCCCACGTCCAGCAGCACATTCAAGGCTTTGCCTTTCCAGTTGAATTGGCGGCGATCCAGTCGGCCCGTGACGCGAGTGCCAACCAGTGCACTGATGATGCGCGCCGGCTCCCACGGCAAATCGGTCAACGCATAGGCCTGCACAGCAAGCGCTGCGTTTTCCATGGGCAAATCCAGCAGCGCAATGTCACGCAGCTCCAGAACTTGCCCTTTCGCATCCAGGCCACGCCAGTGCCACACCTGCTCTGAACTGGCCAGATCGAAGTCACGACCGCGCAAGAACAGCGGACAGCCCAGCTCCCTGGCCTTGTCGAGCAGGGTGTGAGGAGGATTGAGGTCGCCACAGAGGGCTGGCTTGCCCGCACGGAAAATCCCGGCCTTCTCAAAAGCCACCGATTCGCGGGTATTGCCCAGGTACTCGACATGATCGACACCGATGCTGGTCACCAGCGCCAGGTCGGCATCCACCAGATTGACCGCATCCAGACGTCCGCCCAAGCCGACTTCCAGCACTACGGCATCCAGCTGGGCACGCTCAAACAGCCAGAACGCTGCCAACGTGCCCATTTCAAAATAAGTCAGGGAAGTCTCGCCCCGCCCTGCGTCCAAAGCCGCGAAGGCCTCGCACAGCAGTTCGTCGCTGACTTCAACCCCGTCAATCTGTACGCGCTCGTTATAGCGCAGCAAGTGGGGCGAACTGTAAACCCCCACCTTGAGCCCTTGCGCCTGCAGCAACGCTGCCACAAACGCACAGGTCGAGCCCTTGCCATTGGTGCCCGTAACCGTCACCACCCGAGGCGCGGGCTTTTGCAGCCCCATGCGGTTCGTTACCTCGCGTGCGCGATCCAGCCCCATATCAATGGCGGCCGGATGCAGCTGTTCAAGATAGGCGAGCCACTCGCCAAGGGTGCGCTGGGTCATAGGTTTGCAGGTGCCGGTGGAACAACGATGGTTTCAACAGGTGCCGCGACGAACACAGGTGTCGGCAAGCCCATCATCTGTGCCAGCAGGTTGCCCAGGCGTGGACGCAGCTCCTGACGCGCAATGATCAGGTCGATTGCGCCGTGCTCCAGCAGGAACTCGCTGCGCTGGAAGCCTTCTGGCAGTTTTTCGCGAACGGTCTGTTCGATAACCCGCGGACCGGCAAAGCCGATCAGGGCTTTAGGCTCAGCCACGATGACATCGCCCAGCATTGCCAGACTGGCCGAAACGCCGCCATAGACAGGGTCGGTCAGCACCGAGATGAACGGAATGCCTTCTTCACGCAGACGCGCCAGCACCGCAGAGGTCTTGGCCATTTGCATCAGGGAGATGAGTGCTTCCTGCATCCGCGCACCGCCGGAGGCTGCAAAGCAGATCATCGGGCAGCGGTTTTCCAGCGCGTAGTTGGCTGCACGCACGAAACGCTCGCCGACGATGGCACCCATCGAGCCGCCCATGAACGAGAATTCAAAGGCAGACACAACCACCGGCATACCCAGCAAGGTACCGCTCATGGAGATCAACGCGTCTTTTTCGCCCGTCTGCTTTTGCGCGCCGACCAGACGATCCTTGTACTTTTTGCTGTCACGGAACTTGAGACGGTCAACCGGCTCCAGGTCTGCGCCCAACTCGGCACGGCCGTCGGCATCCAGGAAGATATCGATGCGGGCACGCGCACCAATGCGCATGTGGTGATTACATTTCGGGCAAACGTCCAGGGTCTTTTCCAGCTCTGGACGATAAAGCACAGCGTCGCAAGACGGGCACTTGTGCCACAGGCCTTCAGGTACCGAGCTCTTTTTGACCTCGGAACGCATGATCGAAGGAATCAGCTTGTCTACCAACCAGTTGCTCATGCTTTCTTTCTCCAGTACCGGTGGCCAGAACAGTTGAGTTCAGGCCCCGTGTATGCCCTTGAGCTAAATTCATTAGGTGTGTGGCGATGATTGCAAGAACTGCGGTCAGCACACGGCAAACCAGCGAAACCCTGCAACCCTCAGCCTCCCGACAGCACGCCCCAGAGCGGCCGCCACTTTAATTTCTGCCCGTCAAACCACCGGGCCCGCCTGCTTTGCAGAACGGTAATGATGGACGGCGGCAGACTGCCAGCCGTCACATCGGGCATCAGTTTGTTACACGCACTGCCTGCATAAAGGCGCGAATCTTGTCGTGATCCTTGATGCCCTTGCTCTTTTCTACTCCGCCACTGACATCAACGGCATAAGGACGCACCTGAGCAATGGCACCTGCAACGTTCTCGACCGTGAGGCCACCCGCCAAAATAATCGGCTTGCTCAGACCCTGCGGTATCAAAGACCAGTCAAACGCCTGACCGGTTCCACCGGGCACACCTTCGACATAGGCATCGAGCAAAATACCGCTGGCGCCTGCATACGCGTTGCAGGCACCGGCGATGTCATCACCGGCCTTTACGCGCAATGCCTTGATATAAGGACGGTGATAACCCTGACACTGCTCCGGTGTCTCATCGCCATGAAACTGCAGCAAATCAAGCGGTACGGCATCCAGGGTTTCGTTGAGCTCACAGGCACTGGCATTGACGAACAACCCGACCGTCGTCACAAAAGGTGGCAGGCCCGCAATGATGGCTCGCGCTTGCAACGCCGTAACGGCACGGGGGCTTTTTGCGTAAAACACAAAACCCAAGGCGTCAGCTCCGGCCTCGACCGCAGCCAGAGCGTCTTCTATGCGGGTAATACCGCAGATCTTGCTGCGAACAACGGACATCTCGATAACACCCCGAACGCGAAAGCCCCGGATGGTAACAAATGCTTATCCGGGCGTCAGCCGTCCAGTTCGGTAAAACCGGTCAAGAAATGTGGGCCTATGTAACGTTCCGGCAATTGAAACTCATCGCGGTATTCAACTTGCACCAGATACAAGCCATAAGGATGTGCCGTCACACCACCCGAGCGGCGGGTTCGACTCTCCAGCACTTCCTTGATCCACTCTACCGGTCGCTCTCCCGTACCGATGGTCATCAGCACACCGGCTATGTTGCGCACCATGTGATGCAGAAATGCACTGGCGCGAATATCCAGTACGATCATTCGCCCGTGACGGGTCACGCGCAAATGGTGCATCTCCTTGATCGGGGACTTGGCCTGGCATTGACCGGCGCGAAACGCACTGAAGTCATGCACACCCAACAAGTACTGGGCAGCCTCGGCCATGCGCTCTACGTCCAGCGGACGATGATTCCAGGTGACTTCCTGATTCAAGTGCGCGGGGCGGATCTGGTCGTTGTAGATCACATAGCGGTAGCGCCTGGCAATGGCCTTGAAGCGCGCATGAAAATCCGCAGGCATGACCTTGGCCCAGCTGACACTGATGTCATGGGGCAAGTTGATATTGGCGCCCATGACCCAGGCTTTCAACGAGCGCTCGGCCTGGGTATCAAAGTGCACGACTTGCCCGCAGGCATGCACACCGGCGTCTGTTCGCCCGGCGCACATCAACGAAACCGGAGAGGCCGCGACCTTTGACAAGGCGTTTTCCAGGGTTTCCTGGACAGTCAGCACACCATTGGCCTGACGCTGCCAGCCGCTGTAGCGCGAGCCTTTGTATTCCACGCCAAGCGCGATTCGGAAAAAACCGTCGGCAGCCATTTCAGCGGCTGGGTTATCTATATTTGCCAAGGACTTACAGCCTGCTCATAAACGCAAAGGTGGCCATTATAAGGCGCACCCCGCAAGACGCCATGAAACATTTCACCCAATCAGGTCAACCGCGCCAGCATTTCCAGGGCTTCAGACTGCTGCTGAGCATTACCCTCCTCCATGACTTCAGTCAGGATATCCCGCGCACCTTCGTCATCGCCCATGTCGATATAGGCCTGGGCCAGATCGAGCTTGGTGGCGGTTTCGTCGGCGCCCGACAGGAAGTCGAACTCGGGCTCATCATCGGCAAAAGGCTCAGCCAGGGTTGACTGCTCAAGGCTTTGGGACAGTCGATGCAGCTCGGCATTGACCTTGTCCAGCTCCAGAGAAAAGCTGTCAGGCTCAACACTCGCCGGGGCGCTCTCATCCGCCAGGGACAAGTCGAAATCCGCCGGCAGGCCCAGATCAAAGTCCGAGAGTTCTTCACGGGCAGCCTGAGCTTCAGCCTGTTGTTCAAGAACCGCTTCAAAACTGTCGACCGCAGGCTTGTCCTTGCCCGGCAGATCGGCAGACACCACCGCAGGTGACGCGGCCTCAAGCTCGTCGAGGCTCAGGTCGAAATCGTGATCAAACTCATCTACAGGAGGAGCAGTCACAGGCTCGGACTCTACCTCGCGATCGTCACGCATCATCTCCTGGACGAATTGTGCTTGAAGTTGCGTTGCCACAGCCGCCGTGGCGATGCCCGCCGCCGCAGCCACCAGCATGCCCGGGTAGCGCTTTTTAAGCTGCTCGACCTCGGCGTGGTTCTTGCCATTGGCAACCAACTGGCGCTCTTGGGCGACAAAGGCTTCACGCTCACCCAGCTCGCCATAAACCTGCATCAGCTTGAGACGCAAATCACTGCGCTGCGGAGCTTGATCGATCGATGCCTTGAGCAGCGCTGCGGCTTCAGTCAACTGACGCTGCTCGATCAGTTGCTCCGCCTGTTCCAGCACATCAGCAGCAGGTTTGGCCAACGACACGGGGGCAATCACGGGCGCTATCACTTCAGCTTCAGGCACTGACACTGGTGCAGGTGCCGGTGCCGGTGCCGGTGCCGGCTCGAGCCTGACGCTGCGCGATGGAGTCTCCAACCCTTCAAAACTGCTCTGCGGCATGTCCAGATCAACTGAAAAATCGGACTCTACTTCGAGTTCCCGAGCCATCCGCGCATGCTTTTCGGCTGCCTGCAGCGCTTTACGCCGACGCGCCATCAAGAGAAGAAGGAGCAGCAACAACACCGCCCCGCCACCTATCAGCCCAAGCAACATCGGGCTTGCCAGCAGATCCTGGATTTTTCGCTCCGCGCTTGGTGGTGCAGTGCTTTCAACAGGGCTTGGCGGGACTGCGGTAGCGGGTACACCCTCAAGCGCCGGGGCTATATCCGCTTCAGGCGCGTCCGCCGCCTGGGCGACGATTTGTGCCGGTATCGCCGCCGCCGGGTCGGCAGGCAGCCCTTTTTCGGCCTCAAGCTTGGCCAACTGATCATTCTTCAACACGATCAAACGCTGAAGTTTGTCCAACTGGCTTTGCAAATCTTTCATCCGGCTTTGCAGCTCGGCATTTTCACGGCGACTGGTGTCCAGCCCCTCCTGGGTCATTGCCAGCTTGTCGCTCACATTGCTGGCGTCCCCTGCAACACCCTTGCCTGCCGCCTTGCCCGCCTGGCCCGACACCAGGCTCAAACCGTCCCGCGCCACAGCCTTGGCAGGAGATGTCGATTCAGGCTTGCGACCGGTTGCATCCAGCTGCTGAGCCAGCGGCACCGTGCGACGGCCATTGCGCCAATCGGCATTTTGCGAGGCCACTTCGTTGACAGCCTTGGCCTGGGGCAACTGAACGCTTTGACCCGCGTCCGGCAAGCGCAGCACCTGACCGGTTTTAAGGCGGTTGATATTGCCGTTGATGAAGGCATCAGGGTTCAGGGCCTGAATCGCCAGCATGGTCTGCTGCACCGAGCCGCCATTACGTGCCTTGGCCGCGATTTCCCACAAGGTGTCACGGGCCGATGTCGTGTAATGCGCTGGCTGCGCAGAGTCAGGCGCAGAGGTTGATGCCGCCGCTGCGGTCTGAGGCGAGAACTTTGCAGGGTCGAGCAACACGCTGTAGTCGCGCATCAAACGGCCGTTAGGCCACATCACCTGCACCAGGAACTTTACGAAAGGTTCGGACAACGGCTGACTGGAAGTGACGCGCAATACGCTCTTGCCATCCGCGTTGATCACCGGAGTAAAACGCAGATCATCCAGAAATGCCGGACGCGGCACCCCTGCCTTGCTGAACTCCTGCTCGGGAGCCAGGCTCGGCACCACTTGCGCCGCGGTCAGATCCTTGACGTCCAGCAGCTCGATTTCTGCAAGCAATGGCTGGTTCTGGGTCGACTTGAGCGTCAGCTCCCCGAGCCCAAGCGCGTGTGCCATACCGGATGACAGCGCCGAAGCGGCGGCGATTGCTAACACTAATTTGCGAACCTGAACCATAGCCTCTTCCTTATTGGTACAGGCCTCGTCCCGCGAGACCTGTAGAGCTGCTGCCTGAAAGCAACCTGACTGCGACGACCGGCGCTGGAACCCTGTGACAACCTGCTACAAATTGGCGCCAAGTATCTTTTACAGCAGGTCTTTTATCAACAACTCAGCCAACTGCACGGCGTTCAACGCAGCACCCTTGCGCACGTTGTCCGAGGTCAGCCACAGATTGAGCTGCGAAGTGTCGTCCACACCGTGACGGACACGACCGACATACACCACGTCCTGACCCACCGCGTCCCCCACGGCTGTAGGGTAGTCGCCCTCTTCAACCAGCTCGATACAATCGCCAGCTTCGAGCGCCGCATTGACCCCGACCAAGTCCACCGGCCCGGCCAGCTGCAAGGACACACTAAAGCTATCGCCAAAAAACACCGGCGCTTGAATGCATGTGACCGAAATTTTCAGTGCTGGCATGCCCAAGACTTCGCGCAACTCCGTCACCAGGCGTTTTTCCAGCGGTACATGGCCCTGGGCATCTGGTTTGCCGACTTGCGCCAGCAGGTTGAACGCCATCTGGCGATCAAAAAAGCTAGTTTCCAGCGGATGCAGGTTCAGCAACGCCGTGGTTTGGCGCGCCAACTCGGAAACCGCTTCACGCCCCTGAGCAGACACTGCCAGGCACGCGGTCACACTCACCTGTTGAATGTCCAGCAAGCCGCGCAACGGGGCCAGGGCTACTGCCAGGGCGGTGGCCGAAGGGCTCGGGCTACTGACCTGCACAGGCTTTTGCAACGTTGCCAGAACCGGCGCATTCGCCTCAGGCACCACGTGAGGTGCTTGAGCCGAAGGCAGTGCACCTGACAAATCGATCACAATGCAGCCGGCTGCGCTGGCTTTGGCGGCAAAGCTCAAGGTCACGCCAGGCCCTGCGGCAAAGAAAGCCAGCTGAACCTTGCTGAAATCGAACTCGTCGACTTCGCGCACTCTCACGTTCTTGCCGCGAAAAGGCACCGAATGTCCAACTGACTCACTGCTGGCCAGCAGGTGCAAATCCGCAACCGGGAAATCCCGTTCCTCCAGGATTTGTACGATGGTTTCGCCGACGGTGCCGGTGGCACCAACAACGGCGATATCAAAGGACTGGCTCATGTGTCTACCTCAGGCGAAACGTGGGGAGCGGCACTTTACCGGTCGCAACTGCGACAGGCAACGCAACCGGCATATTTGATCCTGCCAAGTTGACTGTGGGAGCGGGCTTGCCCGCGATGGGGCCCACACGGTTCACCAGGTAAACCGCGGTGATGCTATCGCGGGCAAGCCCGCTCCCACAGATTTGAGCAACGCTACAAATGCACGGAGTTCTCATGCCCTGCCCAATAAAAAACCCGCCACTCTTGCGAGAGGCGGGCCTTTTACTTGCCAGGAAGCATTAACGCTCCAGCAAGATCCGCAGCATGCGACGCAACGGCTCAGCCGCACCCCACAGCAATTGGTCGCCTACGGTGAAAGCACCGAGGAATTGCGAACCCATGTTCAGCTTGCGCAGACGGCCAACCGGTACATTCAGGGTACCTGTTACCTTGGTCGGGCTCAGTTCCTGAATGCTGGCTTCACGCTGGTTCGGCACCAGCTTGACCCACGGGTTGTGCTGGCTGATCAGGTCTTCGATATCAGCAATCGGCACATCCTTGTTCAGCTTGATGGTCAATGCCTGGCTGTGGCAACGCATCGCACCGATACGCACGCAAATGCCGTCCACCGGAACCGGGTTCTTGAAGCGACCCAGGATCTTGTTGGTTTCAGCCTGCGCCTTCCATTCTTCGCGGCTCTGACCGTTTGGCAGCTCTTTATCGATCCACGGGATCAAGCTGCCAGCCAGTGGCACGCCGAAGTTCTCGGTCGGGTACGCATCGCTGCGCATGGCTTGCGCAACACGACGGTCAATGTCGAGGATGGCGCTGGCCGGATCAGCCAGTTGATCTGCGACCGCAGCATGGGTCGCGCCCATTTGCTTGATCAGCTCACGCATGTTCTGCGCGCCGGCGCCCGAGGCCGCCTGGTAGGTCATGGCACTCATCCACTCCACCAGACCCGCTTCGAACAGGCCGCCCAGGCCCATGAGCATCAGGCTGACGGTGCAGTTGCCGCCGATGTAGTTCTTGGTGCCCGCATCCAGTTGCTGGTCGATCACCTTGCGGTTGACCGGGTCCAGAATAATGACCGCGTCATCCTGCATCCGCAGGCTCGAAGCCGCATCGATCCAGTAACCTTGCCAACCCGCCTCACGCAGCTTGGGGAACACCTCGGTGGTGTAGTCGCCGCCCTGGCAGGTCAGAATCACATCGAGGGTTTTCAACTCTTCAATGTTGTAAGCATCCTTGAGCGGGGCAATCTCTTTGCCCACGGACGGACCTTGTCCACCGACATTGGAGGTAGTAAAAAACACGGGCTCAATAAGATCGAAATCCTGCTCTTCCAGCATCCGCTGCATGAGTACGGAACCAACCATACCGCGCCAACCGACCAGACCTACACGCTTCATCACAACGACACCTTTAACAAAAAGTGGGGTCGTTACTTCCACCAACAGGAAGTAACGGGCCAGAGAGATTACAGATTCTGTAGCGCGGCGACTACTGCATCGCCCATTTCCTGTGTTCCAACCTTGGTGCAACCCGCCGACCAGATGTCACCGGTACGCAAACCCTGGTCCAGCACCAGGCTCACCGCCTGCTCAATGGCATCGGCCGCAGCACTCTGATTGAAGCTGTAACGCAGCATCATCGAGACCGACAAAATGGTTGCCAGCGGGTTGGCAATGCCCTGCCCCGCGATGTCCGGCGCCGAACCGTGGCACGGCTCGTACATGCCTTTATTGTTGGTATCCAGGGACGCCGACGGCAGCATGCCAATCGACCCTGTGAGCATCGAGGCCTGATCGGACAGGATGTCGCCGAACATGTTCTCGGTCACGATCACGTCAAATTGCTTGGGCGCACGCACCAGCTGCATGGCAGCGTTGTCGACGTACATGTGGCTCAGTTCAACGTCCGGGTAGTCCTTGGCCACTTGCTCGACCACTTCACGCCACAGCTGGCTGGAAGCCAGCACGTTGGCCTTGTCTACCGAGCACAGCTTTTTGCCGCGAACACGGGCCATGTCGAAACCGACACGGGCGATGCGACGGATTTCACTTTCGCTGTACGGCAGCGTGTCATAGGCCTGACGCTCGCCGTTTTCCAGTTCGCGGGTGCCACGTGGCGCGCCGAAATAAATGCCGCCAGTCAGTTCGCGAACGATCAGGATATCAAGGCCCGCGACGATTTCAGGCTTGAGGCTCGAAGCATCCGCCAGTTGCGGGTACAGGATGGCCGGACGCAGGTTGCCGAACAGGCCCAATTGCGCACGGATTTTCAGCAGGCCGCGCTCAGGACGAATGTCGCGTTCGATCTTGTCCCATTTCGGGCCACCCACGGCGCCCAGCAGTACAGCGTCCGCAGCACGGGCGCGTTCCAGGGTCTCGTCGGCCAGCGGCACGCCATGCTTGTCGATGGCAGCACCGCCGATCACGTCGTGGGTCAGTTCAAAGTTCAGGTTGAACTTGTCGTTGGCCAATGCCAGCACCTTGACCGCTTCGGCCATGATTTCCGGACCGATACCGTCGCCTGGGAGAATCAGAATCTGCTTGCTCATGGGTTCCTCTTTTCTTGTCTGTTGATGCCCCCGCAGGCGCATCCTGAAATAGTGGGGTTACTTCTCGGCCCACAGCACCAGCACATCGGTGCTGAACGTGCCATCGGCTTCAATCTCGAAATACTCGCGAACCTCGCTGCCCATCGCCTGCTGCAGTTGGCGAATGGCCGCGCTCATGACCTGCGGCGTGCGCATGCGCTCGATCCAGGAGCTGAACTCTAAACGCAAACGCTGACGCTGTGTGCTGCGCGTATGCAAACCGGCTTCACTGACCTGACGCAGCCATTCGCCCGCAGAGTAGTTGCGCACATGACTGGTATCGCGCAGCACCTCGACCGCTTGCAGGTAGGTGTCCAGCAACGCGCTGCCCGGCGACATCACATCAATAAACACCGCTACACCACCGGGCTTGAGTACCCGGCGAACTTCGCGCAGGGCCAGGCCGACGTCGTTCCAGTGATGGGTCGAATAACGGCTGAGTACGTAATCGAATTCAGCGTCGGCAAACGGCAGGCGCTCGGCCGCACCGCACACGGTGGTGATGTTGCCCAGTCCGCGATCGGTTGCCGCCGCACTGACCACATCGAGCATTGGCTGCGACAGGTCGTAGGCCACGACATCCTTGACCAGTGCTGCCACGTGAAAGCTCACATGACCCGCGCCACACCCCAGGTCCAGCACCCGCGCCTGCGGTTTGTCAGCCAGCTCAGCCTTTAGCAGGCCGAACTCAGTGCCTTGCGCGTGCACGGCACTGCTCAGATAGGCCGACGCCTGTTCGCCGAACTGCTTTTGTACAACCTGGGTGTGCTGGGCGGTGCTGGTCATGTTGATGTCCTTGTTGAATCTGTAGTCGCTGCCGCAGGCTGCGATAGGGGTCGCGGAGATTCCAGAAAACGGGTTGCTACGAAACCCTTCGCAGCCTGCGGCAGCGACTACAAGGCGTGTTATGCGTCGCGGAACAACCACGGCTGGCTTGCACGGTGCTTGCTTTCAAATGCGGCAATCGCTACGTCGTCCTGCAAGGTCAGACCGATATCGTCCAGGCCGTTGAGCAAACAGTGCTTGCGAAACGCATCGATCTCAAAGCTCAAGACCTTGCCATCAGGACGGGTCACGGTTTGTGCTTCAAGGTCGATATTGAGCTGGTAACCCGGCTCGGCTTCGACCTGGGCAAACAGCTCATCCACTTCGGCGTCGCTCAAAATGATCGGCAACAAGCCATTCTTGAAGCTGTTATTGAAGAAGATGTCGGCATAACTCGGTGCGATGATGCTGCGAAATCCGTACTCTTCCAGCGCCCAGGGCGCGTGCTCACGGCTGGAGCCGCAACCGAAGTTTTCACGGGCCAGCAACACACTGGCGCCCTGATAACGCTCGGCATTGAGTACAAAGTCCTTGTTCAGCGGACGCTTGGAGTTGTCCTGATAGGGCTGCCCCACATCCAGGTAGCGCCATTCATCAAACAGGTTCGGACCAAAGCCGGTGCGTTTGATCGACTTCAAAAACTGCTTGGGAATGATTTGGTCCGTGTCCACGTTGGCTCGATCCAAAGGCGCGACCAAACCGGTGTGCTGAGTAAAAGCTTTCATGCTGCGCTCCTTAGATCAATTCGCGGACGTCGATGAAACGACCGTTCACAGCGGCGGCGGCGGCCATTGCCGGGCTCACCAGGTGCGTACGGCCACCGGCACCCTGACGGCCTTCGAAGTTGCGGTTGGAGGTCGATGCGCAATGCTCGCTGGACTCCAGTCGGTCCGGGTTCATCGCCAGGCACATCGAGCAACCTGGCTCACGCCATTCAAAACCGGCCTCCAGGAAAATCTTGTCCAGCCCTTCCGATTCAGCCTGGGCCTTGACCAGGCCCGAGCCCGGTACCACGATCGCCTGCTTGATGGTGGACGCCACTTTACGGCCTTTGGCAATCACGGCTGCAGCACGCAAGTCTTCGATTCGAGAGTTGGTGCACGAGCCGATAAACACGCGATCCAGCTGGATATCGGTGATCGCCTGATTAGCCGTCAACCCCATGTACTTCAGCGCACGTTCGATCGAGCCGCGCTTGACCAGGTCGGCTTCCTGCGCCGGATCCGGCACGTTCTGATCAACTGCCAATACCATCTCGGGCGAAGTACCCCAGCTGACTTGAGGCTTGATCTGGGCAGCGTCGAGTTCAACCACGGTGTCGAAGGTTGCATCGCTGTCGGAAACCAGGTCTTTCCAGGCTTCGACGGCCATGTCCCATTCGGCGCCTTTAGGAGAGAACGGACGACCCTTCACGTAATCGACCGTCTTCTGATCCGCCGCTACCAGGCCTACGCGGGCACCGGCTTCGATGGACATGTTGCAGATGGTCATGCGGCCTTCAACCGACAAGTCGCGGATCGCGCTGCCGGCAAACTCGATGGCGTGACCATTGCCGCCTGCGGTGCCGATCTTGCCGATCACTGCCAGTACGATGTCCTTGGCTGTCACGCCGAACGGCAATTGCCCTTCGACCGACACCAGCATGTTCTTCATTTTCTTGGCGACGAGACACTGCGTGGCGAGCACATGCTCAACCTCGGAGGTGCCGATGCCGTGGGCCAATGCACCGAATGCACCGTGGGTCGAGGTGTGCGAGTCGCCGCAGACCACGGTCATGCCCGGCAAGGTGGCGCCCTGCTCCGGGCCGATCACGTGAACGATGCCCTGGCGCACGTCGTTCATCTTGAACTCGGTAATGCCGTACTCGTCGCAGTTGTCGTCGAGGGTCTGGACCTGCAAACGGGAAACTTCGTCAGCAATCGCTTCGATCCCGCCTTTGCGTTCCGGCGTGGTCGGTACGTTGTGGTCCGGGGTGGCGATGTTGGCATCGATGCGCCAAGGCTTGCGCCCGGCCAGACGCAGACCTTCAAAGGCCTGCGGCGACGTCACTTCATGAATGATGTGACGGTCGATATAGATCAGCGCCGAACCATCGTCGCGCTGCTTGACCAAATGCGAATCCCAGAGCTTGTCGTAGAGCGTTTTGCCGGCCATCAGACGGTTTCCTCATCAGCTACTTTTCTGTGCCAATAACCACTTGGCTTGTGAGGTCGATCCTATGGGGTTACAGTTAATAACTCAAATTCATAATTTTCATGCTTTGGATAACCAACAGGAATTCGAATAGATGGATCTCGCGAATCTCAATGCCTTTATTGCCATTGCTGAAACCGGCAGCTTTTCCGGGGCCGCCGAACGGCTGTTCCTGACCCAGCCCGCCATCAGTAAACGCATCGCCAGTATCGAGCAGCAACTCAAGCTCAGGCTGTTCGACCGGCTGGGGCGTGAGGTCAGCCTGACCGAGGCGGGACGGGCATTACTGCCACGGGCCTATCAGATTCTCAACGTGCTGGATGACACCCGCAGGGCGCTGAACAACCTCAATGGTGAGGTCAGCGGGCGTCTGACCCTGGCCACCAGCCATCACATTGGCCTGCACCGTCTGCCGCCTTTGCTGCGCGAGTTCACCCGCACCTATCCCAAAGTCGCGCTGGACATTCAGTTCCTGGATTCAGAGGTGGCCTATGACGAAATTCTCCATGGCCGCGCCGAACTGGCCGTGATCACCCTCGCACCGGAACCTCACTCGCTGATTCGGGCCGTGCCCGTATGGGATGATCCGCTGGACTTCGTGGTCGCCCCCGAGCACAGCCTGACCCGGAAAAAGGCGGTCAGCATGGCGGATATCGCGCGTCATCCGGCGGTGTTCCCTGGCGGCAATACCTTCACCCACCATATTGTCCATCGCCTGTTTGAAGCCCAGGGCCTTACCCCCAATATCGCCATGAGCACCAACTACCTGGAAACCATCAAAATGATGGTCTCCATCGGGCTGGCCTGGAGCGTACTGCCGCGCACCATGCTCGACGAGCAAGTGGCATCGATTGCCTTGCCCGGCATCCAGTTGACGCGCCAGCTGGGTTATATCCTGCATACGGAGCGGACTCTGTCCAATGCGGCCCATGCCTTCATGACCCTTCTGGATGGCCAGGTCGACACCCGGCCCCTTCAAACGGACGACGCTCCACTAAGCATCCCAGTGAAATAATCCAGCGCATTTGGCCCACTAAAACAACAAGGATCCGCCATGCAAGCTCCTGACATTTTCATTCTCAGCGCCCAGCGAACGGCCATTGGTACGTTTGGTGGCGCCCTCAAGGACGTGCCTCTGGCCGACCTGGCAACCACCGCCGTAAAAGCCGCGTTGCTGAACAGCCAGGTCGATCCCGAGCGCATCGGCCACGTAGTGATGGGCAACGTGATTCCAACCGAGCCCCAGGATGCCTACCTGGCGCGAGTCGCCGCGATCAATGCCGGGATCCCCAAAGAAACCCCGGCCTATAACGTCAATCGCCTCTGCGGCTCCGGCTTGCAGGCCATTATTTCGGCCGCCCACACCCTGATGCTCGGCGATGCCGAATTTGCCATTGGCGCCGGGGCCGAAGCCATGAGCCGCGGCCCGTACCTGCTGCCTGCTGCCCGTTGGGGAGCGCGCATGGGGGATGGGCAGATGCTCGATTACATGCTCGGCATTCTGCACGACCCGTTCCACGGCATTCATATGGGCGTCACCGCCGAGAACATCGCCCAGCGCAACAGCATCAGCCGCCAGACCCAGGATGCCCTGGCATTTGAAGACCAGCAGCGCGCAGCGCGCGCCATCGCCCAGGGGTACTTCGACAGTCAGATCGCCGCAGTTGAGGTACGCAGCCGCAAGGGCAGCGTGATGTTCAGTCAGGATGAACACCCGCGGGCCACCACCCTGGAACAGCTGGCGCAGATGAAACCTGCGTTCAAGAAGGACGGCAGCGTGACCGCAGGCAACGCATCAGGGCTCAATGACGGTGCAGCGGCGCTGGTATTGGCCAGTGGCGCTGCGGTACAGGCTGGCAACCTGACGCCAATGGCCCGCCTGGTGGCGTATGCCCATGCCGGGGTAGAACCCGAATTGATGGGCCTTGGACCGATTCCGGCAACGCGCCTGGCGCTTAAACGGGCGGGGTTGAACATTGAAGACATGGACGTCATCGAAGCCAATATCGCCTTCGCCGCCCAAGCCTGCGCCGTGATGCAGGAGCTGGACATGGACCCGGCCAAGGTCAACCCCAATGGCTCGGGGATCGCCCTGGGGCACCCGGTTGGCGCCACCGGCGCGATCATCGCCACCAAGGCCATCCATGAACTGCACCGGATCAAGGGCCGCTACGCCCTGGCAACCATGTGCATCGGTGGCGGCCAGGGCATCGCGGTGATTTTCGAACGGGTTTGAACCCTCGTACATGAGTGGGAGCGGGCTTGCTCGCGATGCAGGCCCCGCGGTCTGTCAGGTAAACCAGGGCGATGCCATCGCGGGCAAGCCCGCTCCCACAGGTCGCATGGCACTACGCAGGCATACGGCCAAACTTGCCCGACTGGAAGTCAACAAATGCCTGCTGGATCTCGGCATCCGTGTTCATCACAAACGGGCCATGCCCCACGATCGGTTCGTCGATCGGCTCACCACTCAGGATCAGCAGCACCGCATCGTTATTGGCCTCAAGCCGGACTTGCGAACCGTCACGCTCGAACAGCGCCAACAGCCCTTCGCGCACCACTTCCTGACCGTTGACCTCAACCGCACCGTGCAACACCACCAGCGCCGTGTTGCGCCCCTGATGCACATCGAATGTCGCCGACTTACCCGCGTTCAGGCGGATGTCCCACACGTCGATATCGGTGAAGGTCCGCGCCGGGCCACGCGTGCCATCGAACTCACCGGCAATCAGGCGCAACCGACCGGCATCGTCCTTTAGCGCCAGATCAGGAATATCCCGGTCCACAATGCCCTGATACCCCGGCGCCGACATTTTGTCCCTGGCCGGCAGGTTGACCCATAGCTGCACCATTTCCAGCGGGCCGCCACTGCGGGCAAACGCCTCGGAATGAAACTCCTCGTGCAGGATCCCCGAAGCCGCAGTCATCCATTGCACATCACCAGGGCCGATCACCCCGCCGTTACCGGTGGAATCACGGTGCTCAACTTCGCCTTTGTAGACGATGGTCACGGTTTCGAAACCACGATGGGGGTGCTGGCCCACACCACGACGCTCTGTGGTTGGCGAGAACTCGGCTGGCCCAGCGTAATCAAGCAGCAGGAACGGGCTGATGTATTTGCCCATGCTGTCATAGGAAAACAACGTGCGAACCGGAAAGCCATCGCCGACCCAATGGGGACGGGGAGCTGTGTACACACCCAGAATTTTTTTCATGTTGCACCTCCTGTCAATCATGGGGACAAGCTTAGATTCGATTCATCCATAAGACTAGACAGTGTTTTTGACACTAATCGTCCCACTAACAGAACAATCTATTGCACTGTGGGAGCGGGCTTGCTCGCGATGGCATCAATGGGATCAATCAGGCAAACCGAGTCGCCTGCATCGCGAGCAAGCCCGCTCCCACCAAGGCCCCGACTGTGGCCATCAGCTAAATAAAACTATTTGAAAATCCTGTTTCTGGTTTCTCCATCGCGCTGCGTCTAATAACTATTCCCATTAACAAAAAAGAAATTCCCCACTTCGGAGCCTAGGCACGCGATGCAACGACCCAACTTGAGCCGGACCCCTCTTTCGATCGCTACCCAGCGCCAGACTGTTCGCCGCACCCTGCTGTCCAGCGCCTTTGTAGCCTCGGTATTGCTGGGTTCATCCATTGCCCAGGCGGCGCCGGTGGCCTTGAATATTCCGTCTCAATCCCTGGCCAGCGCGCTGAATGAACTGGGCAAGCAAGCCAATCTGCAAATCCTGTATAGCCCGGATCAGGTCCAAGGCATCACGTCCCGCCCCGTGTCCGGCTCGCTCGAACCGGTCAAGGCTCTGGAGTCCCTGCTGCAAGGCAGCGGCATTTCGTATCAGCTCAATGGCGACACGGTGATTCTGAGCGCCCCCCAAGGCAAAGGCCTGGAATTGGGTGCGACCACTGTTTCCGGCAAGGGTCTGGGCGACTCGCTGACCACAGAAGACACCCGTTCCTACACGACCGGGGCCAGCAACAGCTCGACCAAACTGGCCCTTTCATTGCGCGAGACCCCGCAAACCGTGACCGTAGTCACCCGCCAGATGATGGACGACCAGGCGGCCCAAAGTATCGGTGACGTGCTGCGCAACGCGCCGGGTGTGTCCACCCAGGCCTACGACAGCGACCGGATGGAATACTCGGCCCGCGGCTATGCAATCACCAACTTCCAGTACGACGGTGTCAACACGCTGTATGACGGGGTGTTCGATGAGGGCGCAACCAAGGTCGACATGGCCCTGTATGACCGGGTAGATATCGTCAAGGGTGCCACCGGCCTGCTGTCCGGCTCGGGCGAGCCTTCGGCCACGGTCAACCTGATCCGCAAAAAGCCGACCCGCGACTTCAAGGCCTCGATCTCGGCCAGCGCAGGTTCGTGGGACAACTACCGCACCGAAGGCGATATTTCGGGGCCGCTGAATGAAGATGGCAGTGTGCGCGGTCGCATGGTGGCGGTGTACCAGGATGCCGACTCGTACCGCGATCACTATTCAAAAAAGAATGATGTGATGTACGGCATCATCCAGGCCGACCTCACCCCCGACACCCTGCTCACCTTTGGCATGGACTACCAGAACATCAAGCCACGCGGCTCGTCCTGGACCGGCAACCCGTACTACTACTCCAACTACACCAAGACCGATTTCAGCCGCTCGTTCAACCCGGCCACCGACTGGAGCCGTCGCGACGTTCAAATCCAGACGACCTTCGCCTCCCTGGAGCACCGCTTTGCCAATGACTGGAAAGTCAAAGGCAGCCTGACCCAGCAAACCAACGACCACGACACCCTGCTGGGCTCGGCCAGTGGCGGCATGCCTGATCCGGTGACAGGCGACGGCATGTCCTTCTACTGGGGTCACTGGGAAGGCCATCGCGTCCAAAACACTGTCGATATCAATGCCACCGGCCCGTTTACCCTGTTTGGCCGCGAGCATGAACTGGTGGTCGGCGCCACGTCCCAGTCCTCCCGCCAGACCGGGGCGACCTTCGACAGCAGCGAATATCGTGTGCTGTCCGAAAGCATCTTTGACTGGAACGGCAACTACCCACGGCCGGACTTCCCGAAGAACGGCAAATATGAAACCAACCAGAATCAGAACAGCGCCTACATCGCCGCACGCTTCAAGCCTGCGGACGACTGGTCGATTATCCTCGGCAGCCGCCTGAGTGACTTCCAGTACAACAGCACCTATCGGTATTACCAGCAGAGCAGCAACTTCCAGGACAACAAAACCTCTGCCAAGCAACACGGCGAGGTGACGCCCTACGCTGGCGTGGTGTATGACATCAATGAAAACTACTCGGTGTATGGCAGCTACACCTCCATCTATAAACCCCTCACCGAGCAAAGCGGTTCTGGCGCCACCCTGGCACCCACTGAAGGCAACAGCTACGAACTCGGCGTCAAGGCCGAGTACTTCGATGGTCGTTTGAATGCCAGTGCAGCGGTGTTCCGTACCGAACAGAAAAATGTACCCATCCAGGTGGGCACAAACGCAAACACCAACCTGGGCATCTTCGAATCCCTGGATGGTGCAACCACCAACGGCATTGAACTTGAGCTGTCCGGTGAGCTGATGCCGGACTGGAACCTGATGGCAGGCTACACCTACGCCAGAACTCGCTCCGATGATGGGGAGCGTGTCTATGGCTACCCGCTGGAAACCACCAAACCGGAAAACGTGGCGCGGGTGTTTACCACCTACCGCCTGCCGGGCGTGATGAACAAGGTGACCGTGGGCGGTGGCGTGAACTGGCAGAGCCCGTTCTACGGCAAGATCTACAACTCGGCCAAAGAAGACTACGACATCATCGAGCAGCAAAGCTTTGCGCTGGTCAACCTGATGACCCGCTACGAGTACAACGAACACCTGTCGTTCAACCTCAACGCCAACAACGTGTTCGACAAAAAATACCTGTCGGGCCTGGGCAACTTCAGCACCACCTACTACGGCGAACCTCGCAGCCTGATGCTGACCTCCAAATACACCTTCTAAGCTCTCATCCCTAAACCCTTCAGATGGGATCCATAAACCTCACCGGCTCAACGATGGGGTTAATGGATCCCACTCCCTGCCCTCTTTCCAGGTCAACCGGACGCGTGCTGGGGCCATCGGTTTTCAGCGCTCAGTCACAATGCCCGGTCAGCGTTTGCGAAGCTGGCTTTAAGAGAAGTCATGTTCTGTTCACGCAGCGCGAGAGCCATATCCCAAACGGGCTAGCTAAACGAATCAATATCGAAATTGAAGGGTGTTCCCGGAATGCGGACTCCGATAATGGCTGCTATCGCCCGCTCATCATCGCCGGCTGCTGGCGGAGCCATTGCCAGTTGTTCCTCCTTACGGTTCTCTGCATGAGCTTTCCAGCGAGGCAAATCCTCATCAGTCAGTTCGGGTAGTCCCGCGAACACGCCATACACATCGGCCTCACTGACACGGCTAACCCGTAACTCGCTCAGCCGCGTGCGCGTGATCTCTATGTTGCGAAACTCTTGTTGAAGAGCGGCCATCGCCGCGGCTTGATTACGGACATATTTGTCGGAGCTCGCCGCCAGGCGGCTCTCCAGGGTGAGTACTTGCCGCTTGGCATTGGTTAATGCCTCATCCACCTGCTCAAACTCATCAATAGTCACCAATGAGCGATTGGACTCCTGAGCATCCTGCCAGCGGCGCAGGCTGGCCCAGCAGTTGGGAATGTAGCTGACGACCATTTTGTGGTGGGCATTATCAATCACTTGTCGCAAGAATGAGCCACGGGAGGGCAGGCCGTCCGTTGCCTTTAGCGC
>NZ_CAXAOU010000016.1:0-146082 GCF_963970465.1 Pseudomonas sp. RL_5y_Pfl2_69
GATGGGTAGGGGGTAGTGATCTCTTCCACTTAAAACTGTGTAGGTTTTCTCGCGTCCCTGATAGGGCTGATTCAGCGTCAGCACCACAGGGCCGCAGTAGTGGTTTTCCACTTTCCCGGAGCCTGTCGCATCCAGCTTGCCGGTGTAGATAATGTCTTCGTAGTCGATGATCTGATAGGTCAGCCCGGCATAAGGTTGTCCATCCCCGAACTCGTCCACTAACTGAAAACTGGTCGAGTGTTCCCGTAAAGGGCAAGCGTGAATTGTGCCATCCATGGATGACCTGTCACGTTCTGGCAGTGCACGGATCATGGGGTCACCTCCTTGTTTTCGGTACAACCGGGGTAAATGGTGCAGGTGTCGCGACCATCCGGCATGCGAAAGGTGCTGAAGTCTTTGTAATTGCCATAGCAAAAGGCATGTTGGTCTTCAAAATTGTCTCCCATACAGCGTTTCCATCCACCGGGCACCTTGACCCAGGTGTCCTTCATGTAAGGTCTTTCCTCATCGGCCAACTTGATCTTCAGTTTCACGGTTTTGCCCGGTAGCTGATCAAGGGTGTACGCGGCGAACGGACGACCTTTGGTGACATTGCCCTGGGCATCGGTGTTTTTGCAGGAGAGGATTTTTCTTAGAATTCGAGTTTTACCCGAGGTCCGAAATAACCACTGGCACTGCCCCGAAATCTGGCTTTCGCCAACAGCATTGAAGGAGCCTTTGTCGCGAGCGTCGAGATAATCGCGCACCGCAATAAACCCGGAGTCACCACCAAAATCCCCTCGGTCTTTCCCATACGCCGCGTTGATATCGAGTTGAATGCTGTACAGCACCAACTCGCAGCCTTTGCGGGTGCGGTGTATTTCAATCTGCGCATCAGGCTTGTATTCAGTTCGCCACTCGCGGTTGAACTGCTGTTTCACATTGTTATACCTGCCCAGGTTGCAAGATTGACCGGGGACAGGTACGTAGGTCACTTTCGCGACATAGGCAAAACCCGGTGGAATGTCGGCAGTAAGGGTAAAAGTGTCGGACTTTCCTGTGGCTGAGCAGCCGCCAGTCAGGGCCAGGCAACTGCCAAGAATTAAACGGTGAATAACGCGTTTCATATGGGGCCATCTCCCTGCCAATACAGCGCTTGCTGATAAACCCGGTCAAAGTGCATCGCCGGAGTTTCGTTTGGCCGGGGTAGCCAGTTTTTGGGTGGGTTGGAATCCGGCGCCTGCAAGCTTTGCATCAGCAAAAAGTGAATGCTGTCGGGTCCCTGCCAGCCCCAGGTGTGCGCCAGGTCGAGCTGGCCCCGTAGCCAGGCATCAATGTCTTGTTCTCGGGCCAGATCGAGCAACGTGTCGAGGTGCTCGCGGACCAGGTAACGGCGCGTATTGTCGAACTGTATGCCCATGAAGGTTTCTTCAGGCGTAGGGGTATGGCACCAGGCGGGGTCTGTGGGCAGGGGATAAATACCCGGATCAGGGTTGTCGGTAACAGTCCACTGCTCAGCCTGCCAATAACACACGCTGGTCATGAGGCCGAGGTACTCCGCACGCTGCTCGGGTTGCAGGTAGGCCAGTGCACGCCCCAGTACGCGGTTATCGTGAAAGCGATAAAGCGCTTGGTTCGGCCGCTCACCGGTCACCAGACGCTTCTGCCAATGGGCGGTCAACGCATCGAGGTCAGCGCTTGCGGCGCTGGCAAGCCAGCCCCAGTGACGGTCCGGTGTCTTGAACAGGGCCTGAAGGGCCGAATGCTCAACCGTATCCAACCGGAAGAGGTAGGGGGCAACGTTCGCCAATGAATCAGCAGGTGTTCCCCTGTACAGATTGCGGTAGTGATCGACGCCCAGCTCACTGATCAACCCATTGCGCTCGTCCAGTTGGCCATCAGAATCCAGTACCAGGTAAAAGTGTCGTCCCTGCCGGGTTTGCTCTTGCAACCATTGCTCAAGGGTACTCATGCACTCTCTCCAATGTTGAAGCAGCTGATGGTTTCAGCGCCATCAAAAGCCAGGACCTTGAAGGCGTTGCAAACAGAAGGGATCAGTAACGTGAAATGCGCAGCATTGACCGGCGCGAACATAGGCTTGTCCTTAAGCTGGGAGATAAAGGAGGCGTTGCGATACCTGAGCCTGAACAGGCTCAAAAGTGCGGCGCAAAGCTAGCAGGGCGGCAAACTGATTGATGTAAGACGCTTCCTAAAGAAGGAGAGAGTTTTCCTTTCCGGCACATGCAGAAACCCGCTCCCGCAGAGGTTTGAGGGTGAGCAGCAGCCTGTTCTCCCTTACACTGAACGCCCCTTGCTCACTGGCGCGTTTATGGACCTCGACCTGGCTCGCACCTTTCTTGAAATCGTTCGCTACGGCAGCCTGGTCGGCGCTGCCGAAAAACTGCATGTCACCCAGACTGCCGTGACCGCGCGGGTGCACAAGCTCGAAAGCCTGCTGGGCGTGACCCTGTTTATTCGCAATCGCGCAGGCGCCAGGCTGACCCCCGAGGGCGAGGCGTTTGTGGTGTACGCCAATCAATTGCTGCAGACCTGGGAAGCCGCCCGCCGAGACCTGCCACGACCCGAAGGCCTGCATCAGTTGCTGCACATCGGCGGTGAAGTCAGCCTGTGCAATCCGCTGATCCTGAACTGGGCCAAAGTCCTGCGCCAACACCTCACCACCCATGCCCTGCGCATACAGATCAGCGACGCCGAGCAGTTGCTGCGCCAGGTTGAAATGGGCCTGCTGGACGCGGCACTGGTCTATCAACCCGCCTACTGGCCCGGGGTACAGGTGGAGCAGTTACTGGAAGAAAAACTGATCCAGATTCGCCGCCCCGAGCAGCCCGAACCCTATGTGTACATCGAATGGGGCGAGGACTTTCGCCGCCAGCATGATGCCGCCCTCCCCGACAAGGCGCGGGCAGCCATCAGCTTCAACCTGGGGCCGGTGGCGCTGCATTACATTCTGGAAAACGGCGGCAGCGGCTATTTCCGCACACGGGTGGTCAAGAGCTACCTGGACAGCGGCGCGCTGGAACGCGTCCCGAAAGCCCCCGAATTCAGCTACCCCACTTACCTCGTGTACTCACGGGAAAGGGACTGCGCCGCCTTGCAACACGCCATCGCGCTGTTGCGCGAGATCGTCAAGCAAGACAGCGACTGGTCGCAGCGCTGGGAGCCGGAAATTTAAGCCAGTGCCCCCGAGATGAAAGCTTTCAGCTTTATGCCCGATCCCTTAGTCTGCGAGCGTTGAATAACGAATAAGAACACTACAGGTGGCACATGACCGACCTCACCCGGACCAACGAAAGCTGGCTCACCAGCGCACCCCATCAACAGTGGCTGCGCGATCAGGGCCAGTCACTGCTGGACTTCGCCAAGGCGGCGCGCGTGCCATCTGGCTTCGCCCAACTGGACCGGTTTGGACGACGACCGGATGATGCCCCGGCTGACACCATCACCACGGCACGCATGGTGCACAGCTTTGCCCTTGCCCATATTCAAGGCCTGCCCGGCTGCGCCCCGCTGATCGACCACGGCCTGGCAGCACTGGCCGGCCCCCTGCGCGATGCGGTGCGGGGTGGCTGGTTTGCCACCCCCAACGCCCAGGATGGCAATACCCGCAAAGCCGCGTACCTCCATGCTTTTGTAGCCTTGGCCGCCAGTTCCGCAGCGGTCGCCGGACGGGGCGGCTCAGCCGAGCTGCTGGGTGATGCCGTGCAGGTCCTCGAAAACCATTTCTGGTCGCAAGAAGAAGGCGCCTTGCTGGAAAGCTTTGCCAGCGACTGGAGTGACTGCGAGGCCTATCGCGGGGCCAACAGCAACATGCATGGCACCGAAGTCTTTCTGGCCCTGGCCGATGTGCTCGATGAAGACCTGTGGCTCGATCGTGCCTTGTGCATTGCCGAGCGGGTCATCCACCAGCATGCCGCGCAGTCCGACTACCTGCCCGTCGAACATTTCGATGCCCTGTGGCAACCGTTGCCCGACTACAACCGCGACAACCCGGCAGATGGCTTTCGTCCTTTCGGTAAAACCCCGGGGCACGCTTTTGAATGGGCGCGTTTGTTGCTGCACCTGGAGGCAGCCCGTAAACAGCGCGGCTTGTCGGCGCCCCAGTGGTTGCTCGAAGACGCACGCCAACTGTTCAACAGCGCGTGCAAACATGGCTGGAATGCCGATGGCGGCAGCGGAATCGTCTACACCCTGGACTGGAACAACCAGCCAGTGGTCCGCGAACGCCTGCACTGGACCCTCGCTGAAGCCGCAGCTGCGGCCGCAGCGTTGTTGCAACGCACCGACGAGCATGAGTACGAAGTCTGGTATCAAGCGTTCTGGGACTATATCGACCTGCACATGATCGATCGTGTGAACGGCAGCTGGCATCACGAACTGGGGGTCGACAACCAGCCTTCGGAAAACATCTGGCCCGGCAAGCCGGACCTTTACCATGCTTACCAGGCCACCTTGCTGCCCCGCCTGCCGCTAGCCATCAGCCTGGCCAGTGCACTCAAATTGCGCCGCTGAAAAACCCCGGGCTATAGCCGCTGAGGAGCGATCGCTAATGCAGACGCCTCGATGTCTCTGATAGATCGAGGCGTCTGCATCGCAGCCTTCGTTCCTCGGCAGCGACTACAGATTCGCCACGAACTCCGTGCTGTAGTCGCTGACGAGTGGAACGAGGCTGCGATCGAGCGCGAAGCGATCGCTAATGCAGACGCCTCGATGTCTCTGATAGATCGAGGCGTCTGCATCGCAGCCTTCGTTCCTCGGCAGCGACTACAGGTCGATGGCGATGGCAGTGACATCACCAGTCGTATTTGACTTCCAGCGCCGCCGTCCTTTGCTGCCCGTAGTAACAGCCGAAACTGTAGTTGCACGAGGACACGTACTCGCGATCAAACAGGTTCTGCACGTTGAGGCGGGTGCTGACCCCTTTCAGGCTCGAGTCCAGTGCCGCAAGGTCATAACTGAGCGTGGCGTCATACACCACAAACGAAGGCGTCTTGAAGGTGTTGGCCGAGTCGCCGAAGTTTTTCCCGGTGTAACGGGCACCGCCGCCCAGGGTCACGCCTTCAAACGCCTGCCCGGTAAAGTGATAGTCCGCCCACACACTGGCCGCCCACGGTGATTGAGCCTCGCTGCGGTTGCCTTCGTTGCCGTAGTTGGACTTGGTATAGATCACATCCAGATACGACACAGACGCGATCAGGTCGATATTGTTGAAGCTGCTTTTGCCTTCCACTTCAATGCCCCGCGACCTGACTTCACCTTCCTGGACTTGATATTCCAGATACTCAAGGTCGCCCGTGAGGACATTTTGCTGGGTGATTTCGAACACCGAGGCGGTGAGCAACGTGGTGTCATTGGGCTGGTACTTGACCCCCACTTCATATTGCTTGCCCGTCATCGGCTCGAATGCCTTGGCGCCACGGTCTGGCGCCGAGGTGCCCACTGACGGCAAGAACGACTCGGTGTAGCTGATGTAGGGCGCCAGGCCAAACGAGGTGACGTAGGTCAGGCCCACGCGGCCGGTGAATTTGTTGTCGTTTTGCGTCTCCCGGGAACGGGCCAGCAAATCGTTGTTTTCGACTTTTGCCCAGTCGTGGCGACCGCCAATGGTCAGGATAAAGTTATCCAGCTTGATCTGGTCCTGCACATACAGCCCGGTTTGCTTGACCCGGTTATCCCATTTCGTGGTCAGGGTCGGCACGCCCGTGGTGCGGTAGTTGGTCGGGTTGTAGAGATCGATGACTTCGCTGCCGGACAGGTTGTAGCCCTGATACTTGCGGGCGAACTGCCGGTAGTCCAGACCCACCAGCAAGGTGTGCTGCAGGGGGCCGGTGGTGAAGTCGCTTTGCAGATGGTTGTCGAAGCTGTACGAGCTGTTCTGCTGGCGCCAGTCGAGCTTGGTACGGCTGGCATGGGTGTCGGTGGCACCGTCCGGGGCCGTGACAAAACGGTTGAGGTAAAAACCCTTGTAGCGGTCATTGACGTCGATGTAGCTCAGGCTCTGGCGATACGTCATGACCTCGTTGAAGTCATGGGAAAACTGATACCCCACCACATATTGGTCGCGCTTGTAGTCGTTCCATTTCGAGTCGCCCAAAAACGTGTCGCGGTCGATCTTGTTGCCCTGGGAGTTGCGGTACAGGCTGCCCACTGCGGGCAAGGCCTGATAGTCGGCCAGGGCGTCATCGCGCTGCAACTGCGCATACAGTGTCAGTTCGGTGCTGTCATTGGGGGCCCAGGTGAAGCTGGGCGCCAGCAGCATGCGCGAGTCTTCGGTGTAGTCCACCTGCTCGCTGCCGGTATTGCCCACACCGATCAGCCGATAGCTCAGGGTTTTGGCATCGTCCAGCGGGCCGGTGGTATCAAAGGCCAGGTTGTAACGGTCAAAACTGCCGGTGCCGACCTTGACCTGATGCCTGGCCTCGGTGCCCGGACGCTTGGAGACCATATTGATCATCCCCCCCGGCTGGTTTTGCCCATACAGCACGGAGGACGGGCCCTTGAGCACTTCGATACGCTCCAGGGTGTAGGGATCGATCTGCGGGGTGCCGCCCAGGCTGCCGGCTGACGGCAGGTAGGCGCCATCGAGGTACAGCAGCGTGGGGGCAAAACCGCGACTGGTGATTTCATCAGCGATGGTGTTGCGATCGGTGTAGCCATTGGTGCTCACCCCCGGGGTGTAACGCAACGCTTGTGTCAGGTCGCGGGCGCCCTGCACCTGCACCTGATCAGCAGTGACCACGTTGATGGTCTGGGGGATCTCCAGAATCGGCGTGTCGGTTTTGGTCGCGGTGGCCGAACGGGTGGCGACAAAACCGTCAACGTGACCACGACCCTCTTCACTCACACGCGCCGACACGTTGGTCGCACCCAGGTTCAACGCGCCCGCCTCAGCCTGCGGGTAAACACTCAAGGCGCCGCTGTCGGTCACGCTCAGGCCCAGGCCACTGCCCGCCAGAGCACGTTCGGCAGCCTGTTGCGGTGTGTACATGCCGTTCACCGGCGCGGAGTTCCTGCCCTGCAGCAAGGCAGGCGCAATGGACAGGGTCAGGTTGCTGTCACGGGCGATCCGGCTCAGGGTCACGCCCAAAGGCGCGGCAGGCAGGTCAAAAAACCGAACGGCACTTTGCTCACTGTGCACCGCTTCAGCCACCGCACTTGGCAAGTGACCCGCAATGCTCAGGGTGATCGTCAGTGCCAGCAGGCAAGGTCTTAGCGGGGCATACGGCATGGGGCGTCCTTTCTCGTTGCAAGGTAGGCAGTTGTAACCTTGACCAACGAGCAAGGATTTCCCCTCACACTATTTGCAATTAATTCCCATTCGGCTGGTTTTACCGATTCACATCAATCAGGGTCAACCACGGCCCGTAACGCGTGACCTTGATCGGCAAGGTTTGCGCCAGCGCGCTCAGGGTTTGGGCGGTGTTGTCCAGGGGGAACACCCCGAACACCCGCACCCGTGCGGCCTCGGGACTGATGCGCAACACCCCCGTCTGGTAAGGCGCAAGCGCGTCGACCAGGGCTGACAACGGTTCGTCATGCAGTTCTACACGGCCGTGGAGCCAATCGGTCTGGCTACGGGACGTAGGGGTTTGCGGGTCAATCTGGCTGGCCGTGAAGGACACGGCCTGGCCGGTGTCTATACGCCGCTGCTGACCACCCAGGGTGTTCAGTTGCACACTGTGCTGTTGCACGCTGGCCAGGCTTTCGCCCGTCCCCTGACGCACCATAAAGCGCGTTCCAAGGGCCTGCACCTGGCCTTGGGCCGTGACCACCACAAACGGGCGCCCGGCATCAGCGGCCACCTCCACCTGCAACTCGCCTTCGCGCAGTCGCACGCGGCGCTGACCATCAGTGAACTCGATATCGACTGCGCTGCGGGCGTTGAGTGTGAGCAGGCTGCCATCCACCAGCTCGATGGTTTTGCGCTCACCGGTTGCCGTGTGCTGGTCGGCCATCAAGCCCGTCAGTGGGGTCACGCGATCCACCAGGCCCGCGGCCCCCAGGCCAAGCAGCAACAGTAACAGGCCGCCTTGCAGGGTCTTTTTACGCGCCGGCGAAGTCCCGGCCAACAGTGCCCGGCGTGCGGCCTGCAGTTGCCCGGGGCTGCGCCGCTCCACCGATTGCAAATCAGCCACAGGGGCTTTCAGAACGCCAGCCACCCGCTGCCATGCGGCCATGTTTTCGGGGCTTTCAGCCAGCCATGCCTTGAACACCTGCCGCTCCGAAGGGCAGGCTTGCCCGGACTCCAGGCGCAGCATCCAGTCAATGGCTGCACGGGTAATCGGATCAACCCTGGTTGTACTCATAGGACCGGCTCCGTTTGCCCCAGACAATGAACAAAGGCGCGACGCAAATCACGTTCGACCGTGGCCAGCGATACCCCCAACTGGTCAGCGATGGCTTGCTGGGGCATGCCTTCAAGGCGATTGAGCAAAAAGGCCCGCTTCACCCGTGACGGCAGCCCTTCAAGCACCCGGTCAATGGCTTCAATCGCCTCGCGAACCAGGGCAATGTCTTCGGCAGAAGGTGCATAGGCCTGGGGCAAATCGGCCAGTTGATCCAGATAGGATTGCTCGAGCTTGCGGCGACGCCACAGTGAACACAGCAAGCGGCGGGCGACGGTACTCAGATACGCCCTGGGCTCCTGGATACGCTCCAATTGCCGGGCGTCCCAGGCGCGCAGAAATGTGTCTTGGGTCAGATCAGCCGCATCCTGTGGGCAACGCACCTGTCGCGACAGCCAGCCGCGCAGCCACGCATGATTGTCGTGATACAGACTTGCCAACAGGCTTTTGGGGTCCACAGGGCTAGACACGATAGATAACCAGACTTAAATAGCAATAAGTCGCATTATCGTCGGATGGGAAGTAATTGCAAGTTACAAAACTTGTGGAAGTGGCTGGCTCACGACGGTCGCAACGGGACTGGCCAGAAACTGCGCGCCGCCCTCATCGCGAGCAAGCCCGCTCCCACAGACTCAGCGCCCGCCGCCCAGATCCAGAAAGGTGCCAGTGGTGTAGGAAGCCTTGTCCGAGAGCAGCCACACAATCGCTTCGGCCACTTCTTCGGGGCGCCCGCCGCGGCCCATCGGGATGATCGGTTCAAGTTTGCTGACCCGACCCGGATCGCCGCTCAGGGCGTGAAAGTCGGTGAAGATATAGCCGGGGCGCACTGCATTGACCCGGATCCCCTCACCCGCCAGTTCCTTGGACAAGCCCAGGGTGAAGGTGTCGAGCGCGCCCTTGGAGGCCGCGTAGTCGACGTACTCACCCGGCGAACCCAGGCGCGATGCCACCGACGACACATTGACGATATTGCCGCCCTGCCCGCCGTAGCGTGGCGACATGCGCAGCACCGCGTGCTTGGCACACAGGATGGGGCCCAGCACGTTGGTTTTCAGGGTATGCATGATGCGCAGTTCGGTGAGCTCGTCGACCCGTGACTTGAGCCCCACGGTGCCCGCGTTGTTGACCAGCGCCGTGACCGGCCCCAACTGCTCGTCGACTTCAAGAAACAGGCGAATGATTTCATCTTCGTCACTCACATCGGCACGCACCGCGATGGCTTTTGCGCCCAGGGCACGAACCTGCGCCAGCACCTCATGGGCTGCCGCATCATCCGTCAGGTAATTGATGCAAATCCGATAACCCTGTTGCGCCGCCAGCACGGCGGTGGCGGCACCTATGCCGCGGCTGCCGCCGGTGATCACGATGACTTTATCCATAAATACGTGCTCCCCTTACTACGATCCAAGTCTGGGGGGCAGAATAACCGCGAAGGCTTTAGTTTGTCAGGTCAGTGTCGATTTTCTGTCCGTGACGGGCTCGGCGCGATGGATTTCATGCATGAATTGCTCGGCAGGCAGAGGCTGGCCCAACAGAAAACCCTGCAGCGAATCGCAGCCCAGGGTAGTCAAAAAGCTTTGCTGGGTATCAGTTTCCACACCTTCGGCCACAATCCGCAGCCCCAGTGCCTGGCCCAGCGCAACAATGGCCGACACAATTGCCGCATCGTCGCTGTCATGCTCCAGGTCACGAACAAAACCACGGTCGATCTTCAATTCATTGGCCGGCAGACGCTTGAGGTACATCAGGCTGGAGTAGCCGGTGCCGAAGTCATCAATGGACAGGTCCACGCCCATCTGCGAAAGGCGCTGCAGCACCACCATGCTTGCATCGGCGTCGCTCATGGCGGTGGTTTCGGTGATTTCCAGGGTCAGGCTGTTGGCTGGCAACCGATGCCGTTCCAGCGCCTCGACGACGCTGTCGACCAGCCCCGTGTGGCAGAACTGCAATGCCGACAGATTGACCGCAATGCGCCAGCCGCTATAACCCTGATCGAACCACACGCGCATCTGGCGGCACGCCTCGTTAAGCACCCAATCGCCAATAGGGATGATCAGCCCGGTTTTCTCCGCGAGGTCGATAAAGCTCTCCGGCAACAACAAACCCTGCTGCGGATGCTCCCAGCGCAACAAGGCCTCGGCACCTACCGGCTGGCCAGTGCTGGCGTCAAACTTGGGCTGGTAATGCAAACGGAACTGTTGCAGCACCAGGGCCTGACGCAGGTCTTGCAGCAGTTGCAATTGTTTGCGGGCGTTGAAGTTCATCGAGGCATCGAAAAAACTGTAGCCATTTTTGCCCGTGCCCTTGGCGTGATACATCGCCGCATCGGCGTTCATCAGCAGCTCTTCGGCGCTCAGACCGTTACCGGGATACAGCGCGATGCCGACACTCGCGGAAATCAGCAAATCATGCTCGTCGACCCGGAACGCCTTGGACAACAGACTGACCTGGCGCGCCGCCACTTGCGGGGCATCGTCCGGCTCAAGCAGGCGCACCAGCAACACAAATTCATCGCCACCGATTCGCGCCAGGGTGTCCTGGCTGCGCAACTGCTCGCGCAAGCGCAACGCCACTTCACGCAACAGGCGGTCGCCCAGGTGATGACCAAAAGCGTCGTTTACCGGTTTGAAACCATCGAGGTCGATAAACATCAGCGAGAAGCATCCGCCCTGCTCCGTCACCTTGCTCATCGCCTGACCGATGCGGTCAGCCAGCAGGATACGGTTAGGCAACCCGGTCAGGGTGTCGTGCAGCGCCAGTTGCGTAAGCTCCTCATTGGCCAGGGTCAAAGAGTCGGCAAGGACAGCGGTACGGGCATTGAGCCGGTCATCAAAAACCGAGGTCAACAGAGCAATCACCAGCACGGCCAGGCTGGACACCAGCACCAGGTTATCCAGCCCCTTGCCGCTCAAGCCATCCACGGCGGCCCCGCAAAAACTGCCAATGGGAAAATTCGCCGCCGCCATGCCGGTGTAATGCATACCGACAATGGCCAGCCCCATGATGACCGCAGCCCCTCCCCGGATCAGACGCACATAAGGGGTTTTCTTGCGCAGGCGAAACGCAATCGACAGCGCGGCGGCAGAAGCGCCTACCGCGATCAGCAACGACAGGGCAAACAGCGTCGGGTCGTAATCAATCCCCGGCTGCATGCGCAACGCCGCCATGCCGCTGTAGTGCATGGCACTGATGCCCGCCCCCATGATCAAGGCGCCGAACAACAATTGCAGTGCCGGCAAGCGCGGCTGACTGACCAGCCACAAGGCAAAGCCTGACGACAGGATAGCCACCAGCAAAGACCACAGGGTAAGCCCCAGGTCGTACCCCAGGGTCAGCGGCAACTCCAGCGCAAGCATCCCGATAAAGTGCATCGACCACACGCCAAACCCCATGGCCAGTGCCCCGCCACCGATCCATAGATACACGGCCCGGCCCCTGGCAGTGGCAATACGACCGCTCAGATCAAGGGCGGTGTACGACGCCAGAATGGCAACACACAGGGAGATAAAAACCAGCGAGGGAGAGTAGCTTGCAGAAACCATGGACCTTCTCGTAAGCGGGTGCCGAACAGCATCCATGCCCGGTAAAGGGGCGCGATTGTACTGCTTCCAGACGCTAACGCACCTATGAATGCGACGAAATCCTGCTGGCCTGTTGTTCGTGCGCACTGACGCGCTTTACCTGTTCGATATAACGCGTCACCGCCGCCGACTTTTCAAATCGACGGTAGATCAACGACAGCCACGACTGCGCCTCACACCCTTCAATCGACCGGTAAATGACATTGGGCAGGCTGATATGACCGACCACTGATTCAGGGACCACCGCCACGCCCTGACGCAGCGAAACCAGGGCAATCACAGCCACCAGCCCTCCCGGCTGGGGCCCCAGCGCGGGGGCAAAGTCGCCTTGGGCAGCCACCTGCAACGTACCGCTGATTTGCTCCGGCAAAATAAACGTCTCGTTTTGCAGATGCTGCGCACTGACGCTTTTAAGACGCGCCAGCCAGCTGTCTGCGGCCAGGGCGAGAACAAATCCCTCGGCCTTGAGACGAATCGCCTCCAGCCCCTCGGGCAAGGTCATGGGTGAGCGCACATAACCCAGATCGAAGCGGCCCTCAGCGACCATCACCGGCAAACTGGCCATCGGTGCTTCGCGCACACTCAAACTGACCTCGGCGCATTCATTGGAAAACCCCTGCACCTGCTGCTGCAAAACCCCTGAGTACACGGCCGACGCCACGTAACCCAGTTCGATATGGCCTGTCTCTCCACGCCCGGCCCGCTGGGCATTGCGCTGGGCCAATTCAAACTGGCGCACCGTGGCCTGCGCCTCGGGCAACAAGGCCCGCCCAGCTTCGGTCAGGCTGACCTGTCGCTGCTGGCGCACAAACAGGCGCACGCCCAGGGCGCTTTCAAGGTCCTGGATTTGCCGCGTCAAGGTCGGCGGCGCAATGCCCAGTACTTCTGCGGCCCGGGTGAAATTGCCCTGCCGGGCAACGGCCAGGAAATAACGGAAATGGCGTATGTCCATAGCAGCATTAGCTCAAAGGTAATGAAGTTCGGGTTTCAGGCTAACAAGCACCGCAGTGCCCGCCCCTACACTGGGGCCATCGCCGCACTGAAGAGACGTGAGCATGACCGTAAAATTAATTGCCTGCAAAGTAATGCTTGAACCGGGCCAGGGGCTAAAACGATGAAAGCTGTCAGCCCGCGCCTCACCCTGCTCACGGCCAGCGGGGTGTGTTCACTCATCGTGCTCGACACCAACATCGTCGCCGTCACCCTGCCCAGCATCGCCCGGGATCTGGGGGCCAGCTTTGTCGATATCGAATGGGTCGTCAGCGCTTACATGCTGGCGTTTGCTGCCCTGCTGTTGCCGGCCGGGAGCATTGCCGATCGCTTCGGTCGTAAAAAGACCCTGCTGTGGGGCTTGAGTATTTTCATCCTTGCGTCCCTCGGCTGCGGCGCGGCGCCCAACAGCCTGCTGCTGGAAATCGCCCGCGCCGTAAAAGGCGTGGGCGCGGCCCTGCTGCTGACCTCGGCGCTGGCCTCGATCGGGCATGCCTTTCACGATGAGGTCGAACGGGCCAAAGCCTGGGCCTTCTGGGGTGCCTGCATGGGGGTGGCCATGACGGCGGCGCCCACCCTTGGCGGGCTGATCACCCAATACCTGGGCTGGCGCTGGATCTTTTACCTCAACCTGCCGGTTGGCCTGCTGCTGATGCTGCTGGTCAGGCATGCCATCGCTGAATCCCGCGACCCGCAATCGGCCCGACTCGACCCCTGGGGCAGCCTGGCCTTCAGCGCCAGTCTGGTGTGCCTGATCTGGGGCCTGATCGAAGCCAATCGCATTGGCTGGAACGCCCCGCTGACCTATGCCCGGATAAGTGCCGGCGTGCTGTTGCTGGTTCTGTTTGTGTTGATCGAATCACTGCAGCGTCGCCCCATGATTGACCTGCAACTGTTTCGCCATCCGCGCTTTATCGGCGCCCTGCTGGGCATGTTTGCCTATGCGGGCTGCGCTCAGGTGATGATGACCTTGCTGCCGTTCTATCTGCAAAACGGCCTGGGCTTGAGCGCTGTCACTTCGGGCCTTGGGATGTTGCCGTTTGCCCTGGCCATGCTGCTCTGCCCGCGTATCGGCGCCCGCCTGGCGTCCCGTTACAGCCCTGCCAGCATGATGGCCGCCGGTTTGACCCTGGTAGGTTGCGGCAACCTGCTCAGTGCCTGGGCGGTGGATCATGGCGGCTACCTGAGCTTTGCGCTGACCACTGCGGTAACGGGTGCCGGGGCGGGTTTGCTCAATGGCGATACGCAGAAAAACATCATGGCCTGCGTGCCTCGTGACCGTGTGGGGATGGCGTCCGGCATGAGTACCACCATGCGCTTTAGCGCCATTGTGCTGGCCATCGGCGTATTTGGAGCCCTGCTGGGAAGCCACACCGAGCAACACTTGCACGCCAGCCTCAAGCAGGACGCCGGGCAGTGGCTGGGGCAAAGCCACTTCATTGCTTCGCGGGTAGTGGCCGGTGACATGCCGGGGGCGCTCAGCCAACTGCCACTGGAGGCACACGCACAGATCCAGTCGTTGGCGACCAGCGCCTTTGTGGCGGGGTTTAGCCTGGTCTTGTGGGTGGCGGGGGTGATGGGGCTTCTGGGCGCCCTGGTGGTGGGCACGCTGATGCGCAATCCGATACCGCAATCACGCCTGGCCATAACCCGATAGCCGCCGCACCCCCGCGATCAAAAGCGCTTCAATCCAGCTCGAACAACCCGGCAGCCCCCATGCCGCCGCCGATGCACATGGCGACCACGACAAACCGGGCGCCACGGCGGCGGCCTTCGAGCAGGCTGTGGCCCACCATCCGGGCTCCCGACATGCCGAACGGATGACCAATGGAAATCGCCCCGCCGTTAACGTTCAGGCGGTCGTTGGGGATCTGCAGAAAGTCGCGGCAGTACACCACCTGGCAGGCGAACGCTTCGTTGATCTCCCACAGGTCAATGTCCGATACGGTCAGGCCAAACCGCTTGAGCAGTTTTGGAATCGCGAACACCGGGCCAATCCCCATTTCTTCCGGCGCACAGCCACTCACCGCGATCCCGCGATACACACCCAATGCTTCGATCCCGCGCTGTTTGGCTTCGGCACGGCTCATCATCAAGACCGCCGAGGCGCCATCGGAGAACTGCGAGGCGTTGCCCGCCGTGATGAATTCCCCCTGCTGGACCCATTTACCGTCCTTCCAGACCGGCTTGAGTGCCACCAGATCCTCAAGGGTGGTGGACGGACGATTGCATTCGTCGCGATCCGCGATCACGTCCTGATAACCGCTGGGCTTGCCTTCTTTGTCAAAGCACAGCTTGCGCGCAGCCAGCGGGACGATTTCGTCACCGAACAGACCACCCGCCTGGGCAGCGGCAGTGCGCTGCTGGCTTTGCAGGGAATACTGGTCCTGTACTTCACGGCTGATGTTGTAGCGGCGAGCCACGATTTCAGCGGTTTCGAGCATCGGGATATAGGCCGTGGGCATGCATTCAAGCACCGCCTCGGACTGTGCACGGTAGGTGTTTTTGTACTTGTTCTGGGTCAGGGACAATGACTCCACACCACCGGCCACGGCGATCGACATTTCGCCGGTCATGATGCCTTTGGCAGCCACCCCGATACTCATCAGGCCCGAGGCGCACATGCGGTCAATCGCCATGCCCGGCACGGTATTGGGCAGGCCGCCGGTGTTGGCACACAAGCGTCCGATGTTGTAGCCCTGGGTGCCTTGCTGGGCGGCGGCGCCCATGATCACGTCTTCCACCGAGCCCGGTTCTATCCCGGCGCGCTCGACGACGGCGCGTACCACGTGCCCGCCCAGCACCGGCGCTTCCGTGTCGTTGAACGAGCCCCGGAAAGACTTGGTCAAGGCAGTTCGGGCCGTGGATACAATCACAACGTCATTCAGGTTCATGTTCAGGGCTCACTTCTCAATAGGGTTGAAGGTGTAACGGCTGATGGTGTCCACCACGCAGCCGGGGCGCTCGCTGCCCTCGATCTCGACACTGATGCGAACCACTGCCTGCAATGCCTGGCCCAGTGCCTCGACCTCCACGATCTGGCCATGCCCGCGCACCCGCGAACCGACCTTGACCGCAGCCGGAAAGCGCAACCGGTCACTGCCGTAATTGACACCCATTGCCAGGTTTTCGAACTGCATCAGTTGCGGCATAAACAGATTGGCCAGTGCCAGGGTCAGGTAGCCGTGGGCAATGCAAGCACCGAACGGCCCCTTGGCTGCACGCTCAGGGTCAACATGGATCCACTGGTGATCGCCCGTGGCCTCGGCAAACAGGTTGATCCGCTCCTGGGTCAGCACAAGCCAGTCGGTGTGCCCCAGGTCTTGGCCACGTGCGGCGAGCAACTGCCCGGCGCTGCTAAATAGCGTACTCATGGTGTGATCCTCAGGCCTGTTGCGAGCTGACAGGCAGCACTTCGCCAACCATGTATGAGGCGTAATCGCTGGCCAGGAACACCATGACGTTGGCCACTTCCCACACTTCAGCGGCGCGACCGAAGGCTTCGCGGCTGGTCAGTTGCTCCAGCAGTTCACTGCTGGAGGCTTTTTTCAGGAAGTCATGCAAGGCAATGGACGGCGCCACGGCATTGATCCGCACCCCGCTCTCGGCCGCTTCCAGCGCACTGCAACGGGTCAGAGCCATGACCCCGGCCTTGGCGGCGGCGTAATGAGCCTGTTCTTTCTGCGCCCGCCACCCCAGCACCGAGGCGTTGTTGACGATGGCCCCGGCGCCACGGCGCTCCATGTGCGGAAGCATGGCGCGGGTCATGCGCATGGTGCCGGTCAGGGTGATATCCAGCACGGAGGACCACTGTTGATCGGTCATTTCGGTGAGGCGTACCTGGCCGCCAAGACCTGCGTTATTGATCAGCACATCGACCCCGCCCAAGGCTTCTTCAGCGGCGGCGACCAACGCTTGTACATCGGCTTCGACGGTGACGTTGCACAGCTGGCCGTACACCGCCTGCAATCCGGTTTCCGCCTTGAGACGCTCGACCGCTTCTTCGAGGCGGCGCGGATGAATATCGGAAATCATCAAGGCGCGGCAGCCTTCTTCGGCGCAGCGTTTGGCAGCGGCATAACCGATACCTGCGCCAGCGGCGGCGGTGATCAAGATCGACTTGCCCGCGAGCAACTGGTGACCGGGCACGTAAGGAGGCGCTTGTCTCATGGTTTAAATCTCTGGTTAAAACGATAGCCCCGCTGTGGGAGCGTAATTAAGAGCAACGCGGCTCAAGTGTGGGAGCGGGCATCACTCGTCAGCTGCCCCACACCCTTTGCGGTGCAGGTGCTTCTGCCAGGATCTGGCCCATGGCTACACCGACTTCTTCTGGCTGCAGTTGCGCACCCTTGTCGCGGGTCACGCCGGTGCGCCAACCATCGCCCACGGACAATCGCCCGCCCTGGCTTTCGATGATTTGCCCGGTCACATCCCCCGACAGTTCGCTGCCCAACCACACCACCAGCGGCGCAACGTTTTCCGGGGCCCAGGCGTCGAAAGCTCCGTCTTCGGGCTTTTTCACCAGGTCCGGCATCGCGCTCTCGGTCATCGAGGTGCGTGCCGCCGGGGCCAGGGCATTGGCGGTAACGCCGTAACGCGCCAGTTCAGCCGCCTGCACCAGGGTCAGCGCTGCAATGGCGCCTTTGGCAGCGCTGTAGTTGGACTGCCCGACCGAGCCCTGCAAGCCCGCTCCCGACGTGGTGTTGATGATTCTTGCGGCCACCGGCTGGCCGGCCTTGGCCAGGTCACGCCAGCGTTTGCCAAGGATGTTGGCCAGGCAGAAATGCCCCTTGAGGTGCACGCGCATCACGGCATCCCAATCGTCCTCGCTGAGGCTGATAAACATGCGGTCGCGCAAAATACCGGCGTTGTTGACCACCACATGCACTTCGCCGAATGCAGCTAGGGCGGCATCCACGATCTGTTGTGCCGTGGCCAGGGTGGTGATGTCATCCGCGTTGGCGATGGCCTGGCCACCTGCCTCGCGAATCTGCGCGACCACTTCTTCAGCGGCTTCGCGGCGAATATCGTTGACCACTACGTTGGCACCCTGCCCGGCGAAAGCCAGCGCATAGGCACGACCCAGTCCACCGCCCGCGCCCGTGATGATGACAGTACGTCCTGCACAAATTGCCATGTCAATGCTCCTAGAGGCGTTCAATAATCGTCACGTTGGCTTGCCCACCGCCTTCGCACATGGTCTGCAGGCCATAGCGGCCGCCGCTTTGCTCCAGCTGGTTAAGCAGGCTGGTCATCAACCGTGCCCCGCTGGCACCCAGTGGATGCCCCAAGGCAATTGCGCCGCCGTTGGCATTGGTTCTGGCGGGGTCAAAATCCAGTTCCTTGGCCCAGGCCATGACCACCGAGGCGAACGCTTCGTTGATCTCGACCCGGTCAATGTCAGCGATGTTCATGCCGGCTTTTTTCAGCGCGGCGCGGGTGGCGGCAATCGGCGCGGTCAGGTGCCAGATCGGGTCGTCGCCCAGCACCGAGAGGTGGTGGATCCGCGCCCGTGGTGTCAGGTTGTAGCGCTTGAGTGCCGCCTCAGAAACCACCAGCAAAGCGGCCGAGGCGTCGCAGGTCTGGCTGGAAACTGCAGCAGTGATCGACGGAAACTCGGCAGACACCGGCTCCAGCTCGGCCATTTTTGCCAGGCTGGTGTGGCGCGGCGTTTCGTCGTCCCATACCCCTTCACAGGGCACGATCTCGTTCACCAAACGGCGCCCGGCAATGGCATCCAGCGCCCGGCGATGGCTTTCAAGTGCGTAGGCTTCCATTTGCTGGCGGCTGATATTCCAGTGATCCGCAATGCGCTGGGCGGCGTAAAACTGGTTGACCGGCTGATCGCCAAAGCGCGCCCGCCACCCCTTGCTGCCGGAAAACGGGTCACTGAAACCCAGCGGCTGACCGGCCAGCATCGCCGACGAAATCGGGATCTGGGTCATGGTCTGTACGCCGCCTACGGCAATCACATCCTGGGTGCCACTCATCACGGCTTGCGCGGCAAAATGCAGCGCCTGCTGCGAGGAACCGCACTGGCGGTCGATGGTGGTGCCAGGCACGTTGAGTGGCAGCCCTGCGGCCAGCCAACTGGTGCGGGCGATATCACCGGCCTGGGAGCCGATGGTGTCGACGCAACCAAAAATCACGTCGTCATATTCGTCCGCCGGGATCTGGTTGCGCTCGACCAGTGCCTTGAGCACATGGGCACCCAGATCGATTGCATGGACATGGGCCAAACCGCCCTTGCGCTTGCCGGTAGGGCTGCGCAGCGCGTCAACAATATAGGCTTGGGGCATCGGTCAATCCTCGAACGTGTGACCGGGGCCCAGAGGCGCCGCGCCACTCAATACATACTCGGCCACACGGGTCTTGTGCAGCGCACGGTCGCCCCAGGCGCTGTCCAGTGCCCAGGCGCGTTTCATGAACATCTGCAGGTCGACTTCCCAGGTGTACCCCATCGCGCCATGTACCTGAATACCGTGGCGAGCCGCCAGCCAGCTTGCTTCACAGCTGGCCAGACGCGCCTGGGACACCCACACGGCTGCATTCGGTTCGTTGTGAGCCAGGGCGTAAGCGGCGCGATACAGCACCGGCTTGGCGAATTCGAGCTGGGTGGCAACGTCGGCCAGGTGGTGTTTGACCGCCTGAAAACTGCCGATCGGCTTGCCGAACTGTTTGCGCTGCGCGGCGTAATCCACCGACAGATCCAGCATGCGTTGCGCCAGCCCGAGCAACTGTCCGGCCACTGACAGCGCGCCACGGTTAAGCGTCTGCGACCACAGTTCACGACCCTGTTCGCCCTGCGCCACCCGCGTTGCAGCACAAGGTTGCCAGCTGACCTGCGCCAGACGCCGAGAGGCATCCAGGCTGCTGTGACCCTGGACATCCACCTGGCTGCGAGGTACGGCGTGAACCTCATCGCCATGGGCCAGCAGCAACAGATCAGCATGGGCGGCATCCGCCACCAGCGGATTGACCGGGTGCCCGATGGCAACCCGCAAGCTGCCATCGGCTATACCTTCCAGCCACTCGCCGCGCTGGGCAACGCTCTCGGGCAAGCCCGCGATCAGGGCGCTGGCCACATAAGCGGTATCGGCCAGCGAATCAGGTATGGCGTAGTAACCCAACTCCTGCGTCATCAAGGCCCAGGCCACGTCATCCATGCCCAGACCACCAAAGGCTTCAGGAATCGACAGTGCCGTAAGGCCCTGCTCGGCAATTTTGTTGCGCAGATCCGGGGAACGGCCGACATCGGTTTCCCAGATTTCACGGAGCATTTCCGGCGCGGCTTCAGTCATCAGAAAACGGCTGATGGCTTCGCGGAAGGTTTGCTGGTCATCGGTAAAGGTAAAGTCCATCCCCGGCCTCACTTCGGCAGACCGAGCATGCGCTCGGCAATGATATTGCGCTGAATCTCGTTGGTGCCTGCGTAGATGGGACCTGCCTGAGCAAACAGAAAGCCCTCCAGCCAGTCGTGGCCGTCTGCCGATTTACCGGTCAGTTCGCCACTGGCACCCAGGATGCGCATGGCGGTTTCGTGCATGCGCAGATCAAGTTCCGACCAGATGATTTTGTTGGTGCTCGACTCAGCGCCAATCTGCGCCCCACGGCTCAGCCGGCCCACGGTGTGGTAGGCGGACAAGGCGTAGGCTTGCGCATCCATCCAGGCCTTGCACACCGCATCACCCAGGCTCGGGTCACGGTCGGCACTGGCACGGTTGGCCTGATACAGCTCCACCAATTTGCGCGCCGTGTACTGAAAACGCGCCGGTGAACGCAGCAGCAGGCCGCGCTCGAAACCGGCAGTGGCCATAGCCACATGCCAGCCCTGCCCTTCATCGCCAATGCGATTTTCCAGCGGGATGCGCACGTCATCGAAGAACACTTCGGCAAATGCGTCCTTGCCGTTCAGGGCCTTGATGGGACGCACCGTCACACCCGGCGCATTGAGCGGCACCATGACAAATGACAACCCGTGGTGACGGCTGGAAGTGGGATCACTGCGAAACAGACCAAACAGCCAGTCGGCAAAAATGGCCCGGGTCGACCAGGTTTTCTGGCCATTGAGCACATAGCCCTCGCCATCACGGGTGGCCTTGCTGGTGATCGCAGCCATGTCAGAACCGGCGTTTGGCTCGGACCAGCCCTGGGCCCACATGTCGGCACTGGCCGCCATGCGCGGCAGAAAGCGTTTTTTCTGTGCTTCGGTGCCGAACTCCATCAGGGTGGGCCCGAGCAATAACTGGCCGTTCTGATTGACCCGCATGGGGGCGCCCGCACCGTAATATTCTTCTTCGAAAATCAGCCACTCGATCAGATCGCAGCCACGGCCACCCAGTTCGGTGGGCCACATCACCATCGACAGACGACTGTCGAACAACTTGGCTTCCCACTGGCGATGCTGCTCAAAGCCTTCGCGGGTGTCGTAACTGGCGAGGGGTTCGGACGGCAGATTAGCCGCCAGCCATTGCCTGACCTCCTGACGGAAAGCCTTTTGTTTGGGCGAATAAGTCAGTTCCATGGTCGGTTCCTCAGAACTTGGCGTCGCGTTTTTCAACGAACGCACGGCGAGTTTCGGCGGAGTCAGCACTGGTGTAGGCCTGAAGCGTAAAACCCTGCTCCCAGCGATATTTGTCTTCCAGGTTGCCGTCTTCGATCCCGTTCAACGCTTCTTTGGCGATGCGGATCATGGCGGGGCTTTTGCCCGCGATTTTGTGGGCAATGTGCAGCGCGGTTTCACGCAGTTGCTCACGGGGCACTACGCGCTCGATAAAGCCGTACTGCTGGGCTTCTACAGCGCCGATCTTGTCGCCGGTAAAAAACAGATAGCGCACTTTTTGTACCGGGAACAAACGCTGTAGGTGGGCACCACCGCCCATCGCGCCGCGGTCTACTTCCGGCAGGGCAAACGTGGCGCAATCGGAAGCCACGACGATATCGGCGGCGCCGGTAATCCCGATCCCGCCACCCAGTACAAAACCGTGAACCGCGACAATCACCGGCACCGGATTGCGATGCACCGCCTTGAAGGTGGCGTAGTTGCCTGCGTTGACCTTGACGATCAGTTCCGGGTGGGCGTCGAGCTCCTTGATATCGACCCCTGCGCAAAAACCGCGGCCCTCGGCACGAATCACGATCACACGGACCTCAGGATCCTGGCCAAGCGCTTCCAGGGTCTGCGCCAGGTCCAGCCACTCCTGGCTGTTGAGGGCATTGACGGGTGGCCTGTCGATCACCAGTTCAGCGACGCCTGCGTCGATACTGGTGTGAAATGCGGTATGAGTTGCGCTGTTCACATGTGCTCCCGGGTTGGCAAAGGCATGGGAGCAGTATGGGAACGCGCCGGGGGTGGATCATCGTCCGTTGAGACTAACGGGTGTACAGGCTGTTTAGCTGCCGAAGAGCTTGGCAAGCCTGAGCTCCCCGGCAGCTATGGGTTGTATCACGCGGGGTTACTCAAATCTGGCAGGGCCGTCGACGATGGCTTTTGCCGTGTTATTGAGCAAGTCATGCACACGCTGGATCTCGGAAGGGCTCCACAGCCCCTGATGCAGTTGCAGGGCATGGCGCAGGTTATGCACGGCCTCGTGTATTTCTTCGGGCCGGTGCTGGCTGCGTAGCGAGCGCCTGCTGACATCGATGCGCATCCGGACGCCACTGAGTGCAACGTGCTGCTGGGCAAGAAAAGCACGACCGATGTCGGTAATGCTGTAGCTCTTTTTTTCGCCCTCCAGAGTGGGCACTACCAACTCGCCCGCCTCCAGAAACGCCATGGTCGGATAAATAACACCCGGGCTGGGACTGTAAGCACCATCGAAAAGCGCTTCGACTTGCTGGATCAAATCATAACCATGGCGCGGTTGTTCACTGACCAGCGACAATAACAACAACTTCAAATCCCCTGCCGCGAAGACCCTCGGATTTCGACTCCCTCGCTCACGTACTGATCGTCTGTCCAAACCCTCGCCAAGATCGCTCTCAGGCTGATACTTATATGGGCTGTTCATATTCGTACTCCACTTAATTCAACAGAGCCCACGTTAAAACACACCTAAATAGGCAACTCAAGCCCATAAAACCTTCAGGCTAACAACATGATTATAATTCAACCAAACAACATAACTCAGCCTCACCCCCCGACATAACAAACACTTTGCCTACGATATAGCACCGGCCATTATTTCATCCGCAATTCGGCAACCTCCCGATCACACCACCTTGCGAACCACAGCAGCTGCCAAGCGGAAAAATCGCATCCATTTGATATAGCTAATATTTCTCAACAAGAATATTTTTTAAAAAGCACCCGAAAGACTCCCCCTTCAGCCAGCGCAGGAAAAAGACTACAAAAGCATAAGGCTATGACTACTTAAACACTCACCAGCATTCGACTAGTCTGCGCACCGTGATGGCTCTTCAGTTATGAACGCTCAATAACGCCCGATGTTCCCCTGATGCTCTGGCGCAAAACCCATCATTCACTTACTGATGAGTACATTAAAAATCTCAGTTCATCCCTGAGGCGCTTTGTCCCTTAAAACACAGGTATATATTCATGTTTAAAAGTAAATTGGCTTTGGTTGCCGGCGTTCTTGCAATTGGCGTATCCACTGTCGGCATGGCAGCAACCTTCACCGGCAGCACTGCCATTCAACTCACCGCGACAATTCCACCTGCTGAATTCCAGATAGGGCCTGACGACATCACTTTTGGTGGTTCTGCACCAGTAGCTATGAGTTACGACGTTGCCAACGGCAGCCTGAGCGATATTGTCCGCCGATATCAGTTCAAGACCAGTGCAAGCGCAATCAAGGCTTATATCGATGGTGGTCCAGCTTTCCTCTCCAACGGTAACCCTGCGCAAAAAATCCCGCTATCGACCAAATTCAACAATATCGAGTTGACCGGCGCTTCTCTTGAGGTCGTTCCTGTTGCTACCGCTGTTGCTGGGGGGGCTGCAAACCTGGTGATTTCCGCGGGCACTTTTCCTGCCGGAGCCACGGGTGATTACACCTCTTCATACACCGTGATGTTCGAAAACATCGCTCCATGATCATGACTCCCCCGTTGGACTGACCATCAAGCAATGTCTGCACTCGGCCAAGTTAAACGTTGACCGAGTGCAGTTATAAAGCTCCTGATTTGTTACCAGAGTATTGCGTACATGTTTCAAATGACGCGCATTGCGGCATCACTTGCCTTGTTGTTATCTGCTGCTTCATTGGCAGCCGCTGAAGGCAATGGTGCTACACCTAGAAGTTTGCTGGTACAGGCCAAAGGTTTGCCCGCCGACTTTGAAGAACACCTGTTTGACGTCCCGCTGGCTGTTCAAGTCGAGCGCGACTCACAGTTGGTGGGTGAAGCCATGGTCGTACTGACACGCGATGATCGCATGACCCTTCTAGAGTTTACCGACTTGAACGGCAGCAAAGTATCACCCAGTGAAAGTGACCTCTGGGCAGAGTACCTCAAACAAGGCGTGCAACTGGGTGCGTGTACTACTAAATGCCCTGAGCAATTAATAGCCGTTCATTACAACCTTGAAAACTCGCTGCTTTCATTGCTGACCGGTAAAGCCGAATCAGCTTATTTGCAAAGCCAGTACCACGAACTGCCCGTCGATGGCAGCACTGGATTAATCGTACGCAACCAGCTGAACCTGACAACAGGCCAGCAAGAACAACTTGGCGGTCGCTACGGCCTTGAGGCCAGCAGCAGCCTCGGCAACTGGACCCAGACCCTGAACATGCAGTTCTCGAAGGTTGCCGACCCGGATCAAACCCAGATCAAGCATGCCGTCCATGACGCCTATACCCAGCGCGAACTGGAAGGTCAATTCTTGCGTCTGGGCTATTTCACCCCCAGTTCACTTGGCCTGACCCGACAGATCCGCACCTTCGGCGCCAGCCCTGACACCACCTTTGGCGTGATGTATGGCAGCTCCGACAGCCTGACCATAAATCAGCCCAAACCCAGCGTATATCCCATTTATGTGACCGCTAACCGTCAAGCAACCGTAGAGATCTACCGCAATGGTTTGTTGATCAATACTCAAATGGTGCCTGCAGGCTTGCAAAGCCTGGATACCCGCCCCTTGCCCGGCGGTATCTATGAAGTTGAAGTACGCCTGGTCGAAGATGGTCAGGTCAGTAGCACAACCTCGGAGCTGGTCTATAAACCGGCCAACTGGCGCAACCTCGATGACCCATGGCGCTACAACCTGTTTGCCGGGCGCGAGAGCAAACTGCTGAGCAACTACGACACCCAAGACAACGGCGAGATGACCGCCGGGGCTTCGCTCAATTATCTGCTGCACCCGCGTTTGATACTCGGGTTGTCCGGGCGGCAGATCAAAAACGATCTGCAATGGGGCACCTCCATTGACTGGACCCTGGCCGACAACGCCAGCCTGTACGCCAACGTGTTCCAGACCCAAAACTACGGCACCGGGGTTGATCTCAACGGCCAGTACAATTATGGCCAGGGCAACATTGCGCTCAACCATACCCGCAGCTGGCTCGACACTCGCGATACCTACGAAACCCTCCCGGACGGCACGCGCCTGCGTAAAAAGCCTTCGTATGTGGGTCAGACAAGCAGCTCGTCGGTATCCGTCAACCACCGTGTCGACGCAAAGAGCAACCTCAATGCACGCCTCACTCATAGCGATGGCTATACCAAGGGCTACGGACTTGATCTGGGATGGTCACAATCAACACACCTGTTTGGCAGCGACGGAAACTGGCGTTTGTCGGTATTCGACCGACCCGGCAGCCTCGGTACCGGCAATCAGCGCAATCGCGGGATTGACCTGAGTGTCTCCCTGGCCCTCGGCGGGCCGGGTGAGCAGTGGTCAGCCAGCCTGGGTTCACGCACAAGCCGCGATGGCGCACGTGACAACAATGCATCGCTCACCTACCGAAAAGATCTCAAGGACCATACCCTGCAAAGTGTGAGCGCCACGGCAACTACGGACACCTATGGGGTCGGGCTCAGTGGTCGGGCCTCCTTCCAGACCAACGTTTTGACGGGCGATTCGTTCCTGCAACGCTCCTCGTATAACGGCAAGCTGAGCGGCGGGCTGAACCTGGACAGCACCGTGGCCTTGAGCGGCTCGAAAATGGTGATGACCAACCAGCCCAATGGACAAGGCGCCGGGATGATTGTTGATGTGGAGTCCGATATTGCCGATATCACCCTGCGCGCTGATGACTTGAGCGGCGGCAGTACGATACTTCGCCCCGGGCGCAACTTTATCCCCATCACGGCTTATAAAAGCAGCTCCGTCAGTTTCGACTTTCAGGGAACCGACGTACCCGCTGCCTCCATTCAGCCGCAACGCACCCGCTATCACCTTAATAAAGGCGGCGTGGACTACCGCACGATCAAAGTGGTGAACACCGTCACCGTACTCGGGCGCCTGATTGATCCGCAGGGCAACCCGCTCAAGGGCCATCACATCATCAATCACGCCAGCCGTGGCGTGACTGAAGTGGATGGATTCTTTTCGATGGAAATGAACGCCTCCACCCCGACGCTTGAAGTACGCAAGGGCGAAGCATTGCTCTGCCAGTTCCGCATCGACATGAACAAAACCAGCGTGCAAAACAATGTGATGGAAATCGGCGATTTGCGGTGTACAGCAGATACCCTGGCGGGGTCGGTGAATGCCGACAAAGTGTCAGGTTAATACCTGCACAGTTAACGACAAGAAGCCGTTGAAGCTATATTTAAGTTTACAGGGCTGCATCACTGCTCACATGGCAAAGGGCATTGAGTGGGTCACACCGAAACTATATAAGCCGTCGAAATAAAGCGTCGGTTCAGGACATCAAAAAAGCATTATAAAAAATGCTCGACCAGGACGGTGATTACAAACGAAGCAGGGCCGTTCATTGGCATTCGAAAACTTGATGCTGCCCGTCAGCAACTATAAAGCGCAGGAAACAAACATGAAATTTGCAGGTGTAATACTCAGTTTATGGGCCATTTCCTTTGGTGCCATTGCAGGCCCGAATATCAATGTCGGAACCGTATTCGACTACATGGACGGCGACAAAAGCACCTATTTGAAACGTGTCTATAACGGTGGCGACAGCACCGCCTTTGTACGTATTTCGATACTCGAAATTCTTTACAAGCCTGATGGCAGCACCGCAGAAGTGCCCCTCACTACTCAAGGCAGCGACGCCATGCGCGACGGCCTGATCGCCAGTCCGGCCCGCCTGATCATTCCCGCCAAGGGCACCCAGGGCACCCGCCTGCTCTCCAAAGGCTCCCGGGACAAAGAGCGCTACTTTCGCTTACGTTTTGTGCCTGTTGTTCCTGAAAAGGAAGATGAGTTCGCCATCTCTCAAGAGGACTCCGACGAGTACAAAAAAACCTTGTCGGCCGGGGTCAATGTGATGGCCGGTTACGGCACCATATTTATCGTTCGCCCGAAAAACCCGCGTTTTGATACCAAAATAGAAGACACCCCACAGCAATATTCACTGCGTAACAACGGCAACACGGTCGTGGTGGTAGAGGAGTTCAAAGACTGCTCCGTCAAGAACCCGCAGGACTGCAAACCCATCACCACAAATCATATCCTGGCAGGTCGCACCTTGAAGGTTGCCAAAGAGGCAGGTCGCCAATATCGCTTCAAACTGGTTGAGGGCAGCGCTGTTAAGACTATTGAGGTCAAAGGGCAATGAGCCCCCTCGGTAAGCAATCCCTGCGCGGTGCACTGGCATTAATGCTGCTGGCTGCTCATTCACTGGCATTCGCCGCACGGGAAGAACATGTGTTTGAGGTCTCTGTCACTATCCCGACCGCGGAATTTTACGTACTGCCCATCGACCCTGGTTTTCTTGAGCGTGAGCAGCGTATGGGGTGGAACAGGGTGAACAACGCACTTGATCCAATCAACGCGTTGTTCGATGTGCACAGTAGCAGCGGAGCCATCACCGCCCGGCTGGGCTACGAACCAAAGCTTTCCAATGACAGGTTCGACATTGCGCTTCAGGTCAAATTCAACAATCAGCTATTGAGCTTGAGCAGCACCGAAGTGGTTAATGAATTGCAGGCAAGGGACGGTTTACGGGTGCCATTGCGCATCGAAGCACCTGAGCCCGCAGACGGTTTCAAGCCGGGCGACTATTTTGGCAATGTGCTGATTATTTTTGATTCGCAACTTCCATCAGGCTGATAACAACCCAGCAGGAATGCCACTGGACGTACCTGGCTACGCCTTGGGCACCTTTCGGAAAATAGCAGTGTGCTGCCAGGGGACTTCAAGCTTCTGCCACTTTGCGGCACGTTGATCGAAGCATCCCTGACCACCCTTGATGAAATTTAACTGCCTATAGACTGATCGGAAGAGTCAAAAAACCATGAAGAGAATATCAACATACATCTCCCCCATACTCTTGCTTGGTACTCTGATGCTTTTTAGCACATCGTCTATTTACAGTGCCGAATTGGAGCTTTTGGCAGAGTTCAAGCCAGACCCAGCTAATCCTGCGCGCAACCTGTTCGTCAATAAAACACCACAAAGTGGCTTTTGCGCGACCAACCAGAGTAGATGCGAAGCTAACAATATGTTCAGTTTACGCATAGCCACCAAGTTCGCATCAAACGCCCCCATTACAGCCAATCATACGGACCCCCGCCAAGGCGCACTATTTAAAATACCCACTGAATGGAGAACCTTCACTGTCACCCACCGGGTGACGGGCGAGCAAGAACCCGTAGAAATACGAATCAAGGCATTTGGCTCGCAGTACCGAACATCCGACAGAGTTGCACTTCTCGTCGGACAAGATGTCCCCAACGCCACGGGGCATTTATTATTATGGGGAGAAGCTTGGTACTTTGCGCCTGCAGGCTGTAATGGCTTAGGCCATTCACTTGGGTTTAACTCAACTGACTACAACTTCTTCTGGCAACCGACAGGAGATACCCCTTGTAGCAAGCAGGCAAAATTTGATATCCCGGGTTTTGCCTATAACTACCTTGAGTTTGCCTATGAAATAAAAACACCCAACCCTCTGGGCATGTCCACCGGTGAATACATTGGCAACTTCACCTACATGCTCGGCCCAAACCAGGACTTTGACATGGGCGATTTAATGATCCCCACTGACCCTGTACTGTCCTTGAATTTCACTCTAGAGGTTCAACACACCCTCAAAGTTGGCATCCCACCCGGCGCAAATAAAGTCGAACTGACGCCCAAGGGCGGTTGGCAACAATGGCTGCAAAAAGGCCGTATCGCTGAAAAGATATACCGGGATCAGTCTTTCCTGATTTCCGCCAGTTCACGCTTCAAGATGCAACTGGCCTGTGAGCGGCAAATCGGTGATACCTGTGCCATCAGTAACGGCAGCCATGCAGTACCGGTCGATGTACAGGTCAGCATGCCCAATGGTATTGCCAATAACGACGACTCTTCAGTCTCCCGCAAGCCACTGGGAGTCACGACGGAGCAACAGTTCAAGTCCACGTTTTATGTCGAACAGAAACCCTCGACCCTGCATTTTGAAATCCAGAAAAGGTACGTCGAAGAAATGATGACCGAGCAAGGCAAGTACTCGGGCAATATCACCGTCATCTGGGATTCGGAAGTCTGACACAGGACCCTGAACGGACTAGTCCGACTTGGGGATTGCACCCGCTCGGAGCGCTCGCAAACTTGAGTCGTGTTTCTACGATGAGAGCCTCCCCATGGAGCTTGCCCTGACTGACGAACAGCGAATGATTCAAGCGTCTGCCGAGCGTTTTTTGACCCAGGTTGCCAGCTCCAGCGCCGTGCGCACGGCAATGAGCAGTGAACGTGGGTATGACCCCCAAACATGGGCGCAAATAGCCAAGGAGCTGTACTGGCCTGCACTGGCGATCCCTGAAGCCTATGGCGGACTCGGACTGGGCTTCGCCGAGGTTTGCCTGTTGCAGGAGCAACTTGGACGCTGCCTGCTGCCTACGCCTTTTTTTGCTACGTGCTGCCTGGCCACCCCCGCCCTGTTGCTCAGCCGCAATGAGCCACTCAAGGAGCGCTGGTTGCCATTGATCGCCGCTGGAGACGTACGCGCCAGCCTCGCCTATACCAGCGCACCCCGCTGGGACGATTGTGGCGTGCAGGTGTATGCACAAAGCCATGCAGGCGGGTATCGCCTCAATGGCGAGTATCGCTATGTCATCGACGGCGCCGACTGTGACCTGCTGATCATTGCCGCTCGCACTCCGGGTAGCGTCGGCGAAGCCGGTATCCGCTTGTTCGCTTTACCTGCTGACACACCCGGCATTCTTTGCCAGCCGCAGGCGACACTGGATCAGACCCGTCGCCTGGCCACCCTCACCCTGAACGACGTTGCCGTCTGTGACGAGCATTTGCTCAGCGAGCCGGGACAAGGCTGGCCAATGCTGCGCGATGTGCTGCATATCGCCTGCATTGGCCTGGCTGGCGAACAGACCGGAGGTGCCCAGCAGTCACTGGACATCACCTTGAAATACATAAACGAGCGCGAACAGTTTGGTCGTCGTATCGCCAGCTTCCAGGCCATCAAGCACCGTTGCGCCGATCTGATGCTGACCATCGAGTGCTCACGGTCCGCCAGTTATTACGCGGCCTGCATTGCCGATCAATGCCTGAACATTGATGGCGATCCCGACACCCGACAACAACTGGGAGAAGCCGCCGCCACTGCCAAGATTTTCGCCAGCGAAGGTTTTTTCCAGTGCGCTGCCGAGTCCATCCAGCTGCATGGTGGCGTGGGATTCACCTGGGAATACGACCCGCACTTGTATTTCAAGCGAGCGCGGGCCAGTGAGCAAATGCTCGGCACTCCGGCATTTCATCGCGAGCAGTTGGCCAGACAGATTTTCGGAGAGTGCACATGAATATCGGCTTTAGCGCAGCAGATGAGCAGTTCCGGCAACGAGTGGCCCAGTGGATGCAAGCGCACCTCACTGGCGAATTTGCCGTTCTGCGCTTTCGTGGTGGCCCAGGGGATGAAGACTTTGCCCCCGCGTTGCGTAAACGCTGGGAGCAGGTACTGGCTCAGGGGCAATGGGTCGGTGCCGGTTGGGCCACCGAGCATGGGGGCCGTGGACTGAGTATCAACCAGCAGGTTATTTTTTTTGAAGAGTACGCCCGGGCGGGCGGTCCGGGGCGCATGGGTCATATCGGCGAGGGTCTGGTCGGACCGACCATTGCAGCCTTCGGCACCCCCGAGCAGCAACAGCGCTTTTTGCCGCCGATTCTGTCTGGGCAGGATTTTTGGTGCCAGGGCTATTCCGAGCCCGGCGCAGGTTCCGACCTGGCCAATATCAAGACCCGCGCCAGTTTCGATGAAAGCAGCGGCCAATGGTTGATCAGCGGGCAAAAGGTCTGGACGTCCCTGGCCCATGAGTCGGATTGGTGCTTTGTGCTTGCACGCACCGAACCGGGCAGTGTCGGCCATCGCGGCCTGTCTTTTTTGCTGGTCGCCATGGATCAGCCAGGTATACGGGTTCAGCCGATCCAGCAATTGACCGGCACCTGCGAATTCAACGAAGTGTTTTTTGATCAGGCCAGAACGTCAGCGCACAACATGATAGGCCAGCCTGGCGATGGCTGGAAAATTGCCATGGCGCTGCTGGGGTTTGAGCGAGGGGTTTCGACCCTGGGGCAGCAGATGCAGTTTCAGAACGAACTGGACGAAGTCGTGCGTATCGCCAGGGCCAATGGCGCGGCCCAGGACCCCGTCATACGTCAACGCATTGCCCAGTCCTGGGCCGGCTTGCGTGTGTTGCGCTACAACTCGCTGCGCATGTTGTCCGGAGCTCAGGACGGCAGCCTTCGACCTGAAGCAACAATCTACAAGCTGGCGTGGTCCACCTGGCATGTGGAACTTGGAAAGCTGGCGATGGACGTGCTGGGGCCTGAAGCCGAGTTGCTGGCAGGGGCACCTTACGAGCTGACCCGCCTGCAGGCCCTGTTCCTGTTTACCAGGGCCGACACCCTCTACGGTGGCAGTAGTGAAATCCAGCGCAACATCATTGCCGAACGAGCGTTGGGCATGCCGCGCGAAGCGCGTTAGCACCTGTGGGAGCGGGCTTGCTCGCGATGCTATCGACGCGGTGTCCCTGCTGAACCGCGGCGTCTGAATCGCGAGCAAGCCCGCTCCCACGGCGTTGCGCAGCAGTCCTTACCTCAACCTGTCAGAACGTGTACTTGCCGTTAAACGACAGGTAGTCCCTGTCAGCCATTGTCCGCCCCTGGGCAATATCGGCCGAACTCAAGTACGCCACGTAGGTAAGCCCCAGCTGGAAGTTACCCAGGTATTTAAAGTCTCCCCCCACTGTCAGGCGCTTCTCGGCACGCCCCAACCCGGAGTAGGCACTGCCGTCGATGTTCTGGGTCCAGGTGGCTTTGGTCGTCAAATCCCAGCCGTTAAACACGTTGGGGTGATCGAAATACGCGCCGATACCAAGCAGGCTTGAACCACGGGTCTGCCCGTCGTACACGAACGTGTTGAAGGTGCCATCCGTGCCCGCTCCACCACCGCTGATCGTCAGGTCATCCACACCTTGAATCCTCTGGTGCACCACCTCGGTCATCAACGTGGTCTGTTGCGCCATGAACGTCGGCCCAATCATGTACACCGCGTTCAGGTTGCCCTGCCACACCTGGCCACGGGCCGGGGCACCATTGCTCAAGTACACCGCGGCACCATCGCGGTAGCTCAGGTCACCGGCAAACTGCACCGAATCACCGACTTTTGTGGTGAAGCTCATGCCCGTGAGCTTGATGTTGTCAAAGTAGCCCAACTGGTAACTCGGGCCATTGCCGTTGCCACCCACCTTGCCCAGCGAGGAGTAGTGCGTCTGCCCGGTGAAGTCGAAAAACAGCGCCGGAACCCGATCGTGATAACGGTAGTGAAACAAGCCGATTTCGGTGTTTTGCGTCAACCGGTAGCGGGTGCCCAGGCCCCACTCGCCACTGTTGCCCGGTTTGACTGAACCGCCATAACCGACAGCCGCTGCATCCGGCAAATTATTGATGACTCCCAGGGCCAGCCGAAAGAACTCGGCGCCCGGGCCAAAGGTGTCGCTGCCAAAATAGTCACCCACGGGATTGAGCTGGGTTTCTTCCCACTTGTATTGATAGAAACCGAGCAAGGCCAGATCTTCGTTCACCGACCACGAACCCGAGACTTGCCCGACCGGCAAGTAGGCATCCTTGGCTTCGGTGCCCGGTACGTTGAATTTGGTCGAATCCACTGGCGCCTGGCCCTGGCTGATGTTGGGCCAGAACAGGCTTTCACCCCAGGCCACCAGGTGCCGCCCGGCCTTGAGGGATAAATACTGGTCGTCATTGACCGTAAAGTCGCCGTACACGTAGGCGTCCAGCAGCCGCGCCTTGCTGCCACTGAGTTTGCGCGTGTCCTGGCTGAAGTCGTTGTAGCGTCCGGTCTTGTTGACCGTATCCGGTGAATCGTTGTCGTTGCGCTGATGGTAGACCTCGTCATAAAAGTGACTGCCGCGTACCACGGCGCCGAGGTTGTCGTGCTTGAGCATCAGCTCGCCAAACACACTGACCCGATTATTGATCAGTGAACCGCGCTTGAAGTTGCGCGTGGCGTCGTCGTAGTTGATGTTATTGAGGTATTCGTGATCAGGCTTTTCGGTACGCATCGAAGCCGTGTAGTTCACGGTCAGCGATGAGTCGAGCGTGGTGTTTTCACCCAGCTCGATGGTGGGCGCAGCCAGCGCCAGGCCGCTTAACCCCGACAACAAACCGGTCCCCACAAAACGCGTGTATTGCTTGAACATGCCTTGCTCCTTGTTATTGTTTTTTTTTGCCCCGCCCAGCCGCCTGCGCACAGGCAAGGCCCGTGGCAGACAGCTGGATGGAGTCAGGGCGTTACAGGTTTACTTGCCGGCCCGGCGTGCTGCTTCAGGGCCGAAATCCCCCGGCGCAAATCCGCCTTTGTTCAGCACATAGCCGTTACGTTGTTCGTTGATCAGGTTGAACGCCAGGTAGCTGCCCGCATTCAAGTCGTGATACAGGCCAACACCCGCCTGCCAGGTCTGTGTCTCCGGGGCATAGAAGTAGTTGACCATCGAGGTGCGCCACAGCTCGCCACGGTTGTCGTAGTTGTCGCCCATGATCGGGAACCAGCTGTCTTCGTCGATGTACATCGTGCGCTTGCCATACAGATGGCGGTTGCCGGGTTTGAGTACGCCTTCGAGCACCCATACGCGGTGCAGCTCATAGCGCATGTTGTCGGGGTTGATATGGCCCGGGGTCAGCAGGTTGGCGTATTTGAGGTTGCTGTCATGCAAGCGCGCCGTGTTGTACGGGATATACAGCTCTTTCTTGCCGACGATATTCCAGTTGTAGCGCTGGGCAGAGCCGTTGAAGATTCGAACTTCGTCGACCGTGATGGAACCACCCGAGCCCGGGAATGCCATGTCGAAACCGTAACCCGGGGATTGGCGAACGCGACGCGTGCCGGGGTCGTAGCGCCAGCTCTGGCGCGGCTCGGTCTTGTCGTTCCAGTACTCGGTACCGGTATTGATTTCACCCTTGTCGCGCTGTGGCAGCAGGGTCTCGTTGAGGTAGAAAGATGAGTTGCCGGTGGTATCACCTATTTTGCCTGGCTCCAGGCCCGGCGCCATGTTGCGCGAATGCACACGGCCCCAGTTGATGTTGCCGTCCTTGAGCACATAGGCGTTGTCTGACGTGTACTCCTCGGTCCATGCCCGCACGGTAAACAGCGAGGCATTTTTCAGCAGCTCGATACCGTTTTGCGGGATAGGGAATGCCACACCGCCGGTGCGAGCAACCACGCCCTCACCGTCATCGACCAGCTTGGCGACCGAAGCATTTTCCAGGGTGGCCTTGCACACGGTGTCAGAGAAACGGAAGTCGCGGTGCGAAGGATAAACCGGCATGCGAAAGGTCTGCGGATAGAGCTTGAACAGGGCTTTCTGCCCCTCGGACAGATGGGCGTCGTACTGACTCAGGTTTTGCGCGGTGATCACAAACAGCGGCTTTTCGGTGGGGTACGGATCCACAGGATGCTTGCCCGTACCCTCGAACTTCATCCCGGGCGCCGCACCCAGCCATTGACCGCCAAACGCAGGGATTGTGCCTTCGGCATTGCCCGCCTGCTGTGCGCCGACGCAGGTCAGATCCTTGCCCAGCCGGGCGATCTGATCCGCAGGTGCCTGGGCCAGTGCCAGCCCGCTATAACCGTGTAAAACCAGTGCGACTGACAGCCAGCCGCCCATGTGGGTGATGCGTCCCATGGAGTTCTCCTTTTTTATTGGTCATGCAAATGCTCGTGTGGGAGCGGACTCCACCAACGGCTTGCCCAGGTTGAACCACGCGGCCAGCGCCGGAAGCAGGAAGATCGCGCCCAGCACGTTGACCATAAACATGAAGGCCAGCAGCAGGCCCATGTCGGCCTGGAACTTGAGGGGGGCGAACACCCAGGTACACACACCCAGCGACATGGTCAGCGCGGTAAAAACCGCGGCGGTGCCGCGCTGGCACATGGCGCGGTAGAAGGCTTCGCGCAGGTCCTGCCCATCGGCCATTTCATGCTCGATGCGCTCGTAAAGGTAGATCCCGTAGTCCACCCCTACTCCCACGCCCAGCGCCATCACCGGCAGCGTGGCCACCTTGAGGCCAATGCCCAGCAGCGCCATCAGGGCATTGCACAACACGGCGACGATCGCCAGAGGCACCAGGATGCATAACACGGCTCGCACCGAGCGAAAGGTCAGCAGGCAAAACAGCGCCACCGAGAAGAACAACGCGGCGAGCATCACCACCTCGGCGTGTTTGACCGCTTCGTTGGACGCGGCCATGACACCGATGTTGCCTCCCGCCAGTTTGAACTCCACGCCCGGCACCTGGATGGCGGCGATGATGCGCTTGGCCTCGTCCAGCACATGGGCCACGGTGGCGCCTTCATGGTCGGTCAAAAACACCAGAATCTGCATCTGCTGACAGCCGTCAGTCACCAGCCCCGAGTCCGGCGAATAGGCATAGGCGCCCTGCTGCAAACCCTGGGACGAACCCGGAATGGCTGCCCAGCGAGGATTGCCTTCATTGTTGCCGGCAATCACTTGCTTGCTCATGCCCGCCACGCTTTGCACCGATTGCACACCGGGCACTTCGCGCATTTTGTAGTCGAAAGTTTCCACTGCCCGCATGACCGCCGGATCCAGACAGGCTTCACTGCGATCGCGAATAGTCAGGAACACCGACAACACATCCAGCCCGATGGAGTAATTGCTGATGATTTTCTGGTTGTCCTGGTTGTAGCGCGAGTCGGCACGCAGCTCCGGCGCACCTGAGCCGATGTCACCGGTCGCCAGCTCACGGGCCTTGATAGCCCCCACCGCCAATAGCACCAGACTCAGGGCGAACACCCACAGGGCCGGGCCCGGTGTGGCCAGCGCTGATACCCGCCACCACAGCGGGTGGCGCTGGTTAGACACGTTCGCCTTTGCCGTCATCAAGCGCGGTTCAAGTCGCAGATGCGCGATGATGAGCGGCAGCATGATCTTATTAGTGATGATCATCAGCATCACGCCGATGCAGGCCGTAACACCCAGCTCGTGAACGATGGGGATATCGATCAGCATGATCACCCCGAAACCCAGGGCGTTCATCAGCAACGCCAGGGCACCGGGGATAAATATCTTGCTGAACGCCGCCTTGGCGGCAGTGACCGAGTCACTGCCGGCCAGCACTTCCTGCTTCCAGGCGTTGGTCATTTGCACGGCGTGTGACACGCCAATGGAGAAGATCAGGAACGGTACCAGAATCGACATTGGATCGATCCCAAGACCCAGCAATGGCAACAGGCCGAGCAGCCAGATGACCGGCAGCAAGGCGACAAACAGCGCCACCAGCGTCAGGCGCCACGAGCGCGAATACACCCACAACAGCACACCGGTAATCAGGAATGCGATGGCGAAAAAGCCCATCACCGTATTCAGGCCTTCGACCACGTCGCCCACCAGCTTGGCAAAGCCGACGATGTTGATTTCGATATCGGCACTGCTGTATTTGGCGCGGATATCTTCCAGGCGCTGGGCGATCTGCACGTAGCTCACCGGTTGCCCGGTTTTGGGGTCGATGTCCTGCAGGTCGGCGCGCACCATCGCCGATTTCAGATCGTTGGCCAGCAAGCGGCCGATCTGTCCTGAGCGCGCGGCATTACTGCGCACTTGCTGCAAGTCTTCGGGCGTGGCGGCATATTGCGGCGGCACCACCAGATCACCGACATAACCGTCTTCAGTGATTTCGATGTAACGCACGTTGGGGGTAAACAGCGAGGTCACGCTGGGGCGACTGACCCCGGAGATGTAAAACACGTCGTCGGTGACGTTCTGCAGGGTCTGGAGGAACTCGGGGTTGTAGAGATCGCCCTGGCCTTTCCAGTGCACGCTGACCAGCAGGCGATTGGCGCCGGTGAAGATACGGCTGAAGTCCAGGAAGTTGAGCATGTAGGCATGACGCACCGGGATCTGCTTGTTGAATCCGGGGTCCAGCCGTACGTGGGTGGCGCTGTAGCCCAAGGCCAGGGTTACCAGCAGAAAAAAGCCAAGCAGGACATTGCGCCGGGCCATCAATTGCTCGGCGCAGTTGTTTACAAAGCGCTGCATGCCCATGCTCGCGGTCCCTCGCACACTCGTTTAGGTGATCGCGATAATCAAACGGCCCCGCCCCTTGAACATCGTCCATAAGGGTTAGGCTGTTTGAGGGACGGACTGCGCAAAAGCTTAAAGCCAGCGCCTTGAATATGTAGCCGCTGAGGAGCGCAGCGAGGCTGCGATCGGCTGCGCAGCGGCCGTAAACCTGAGTATTCGTTATTGCGCGTAGCCTGAGCTCACGGTGGCAGCGTCGCAGTGGCGCACCATCCCCATCGCAGCCTCGCTACGCTCCTCAGCGACTACAGGGTATCTCTTGTCACTCTTTACTGGCCTTGAACGTCAACTCGCCCTTGGGCCATTTGGCGGCTTTGGCAGTGACGGCCTTCAGGGTTTTGCTCAGGCCTTCCTTGAGCTGCTCCTGGGCGGCGAAGATCAACATCACGGTCTGACCTTCCTTGAATACGATGCCTTCGCCCAGAGGTGAGCTGACATAGGCGTAATCGCCGATGCCATAGATGGTCATCTTGATGTCGCGGAATTTGATTTCGAACTTGCCACCTTCACGGCTGGGCAAGACCGCAGCGCGAAAATGATCGCCAACCTTGAGCCCCAGGCCTGGCTTGTCATCGACTACCAACGCTGCTTCAGTATCGATTTCAGCGATGTAAATACCTTCTGCGTTCTGCTCGGTGATGTACACAAAGCGGGACTGGAACAGTTTGACCAACCGCGCCCGCAAATCGCCAAGAACAAATAACGCATGCATCTCCAGATTGCTGACTGCCAACGAAAAACCCTCGAAAACGTGAAGTGGAGCTACCAGAACAAATGACAGGCAGCAGAAAAAAGGCCTCAGCCCACTTATATAAAAGCCGGATACAACAAAATCTCCGGACTGCTGGAGTCGGGAGTGGCATGTAACAAAGACCGACGATTACCGCAGGTTAATGGGCATCAACCCGGGCCTGCATCAGCAAAAAACAGGCTAAAAAATACAACCGGAGTGCCATTCTACCGACTCATGCCCGAGATTGGGTATACACATCCACTTCTCAATCGGGCAAACCGCTATTTTTACTTCGTTTGCTGACCGTGAAATAGCGCTTTCGTCGCCCGGACACGTTAACTGCGCCGCTGGGTGTCAACAACTGCCATACTTGCGCAAAAATCGACCTGGCCCATGCCGCCGGGTTGTCTGGGCTCCATTACCTCGAAGGGAAAGTGACACGTGACGGAATTTGATATTGGCGAATTTTTTATCCGCGGCGAGTCCAAAGAAGTCGACGGTGAGTTTCAGGCAGTGATTGTCATGCGGGCCAAGCCACCGCTAAAAACGGTGACTTACCATCAGGTCGAGAAAGACCGCTGGTTCAAGACCGCCGAGCAGGCAGAAATTGCAGCCAAGAGTTCGGCACTTGAATTAAAACAGGCGGTGGACGCAGGCGCCCTCAACGCCTAGCCCCCTCCAATCCGGGAACCCGGCAGACCCGAATCAAGCGCGCTGCGCCCGACCGTGCGCTGCCCATTGGGTGGCGCTCAACTGCGCCATCCAGGCAGAGCGACACTCCTCCGCTTCCAGGCGGCTCGAGAACGCCGTACCCCGCTGCTCACCATTGACCAGCACAACCCAGCAAGCCTTCTGCCCCGTGGCCCGCAACCCTTCGGGCACACCGCTGCCAATCATCACGGCGACATCAACCCGGTTAGACATGATGGTTACTCCACCTATTTAGTTAGTCACCTAACGATGTCGGCCATCTTAAAGAGTAACGCTCGCTGGAAAAAGCCATGCCCTGCATAGCTCCATTGCATCAGCTGTAACAATATCCGTGTCACCTGCGCTCAGACCGGTGCCTTCTGGTCGAACACAGAGCGCCCACCCTCTTGCGGTATGTTGAAGAATCCCTTGTCCAGCACCCCGAGCCCCTCACCCACATTGGCATTCCAGTTGGCCGAATGATGCACGTAGCGCTGGCGCAGTAAACGCTCCTGGGCATTAGTCAGCTTGATCGCATTTTTCGGCACCTGACCCTCCAGCCTTGCAGCAATGGGGATCAGTTCGTCAGGCAAGGCGTCCTGTGCGTCGCTCAGGGCAGCAAAGGGCACCCCGTGCTCACACGCCAGCCTGTGCATCATGCGTAAATACAGGCGTGAAAGCTGGCCGTACAGGCGGCGTTGCATAAAGACCGCGGCCTGGACCCTCTTCATCGGATCCTGACGAGTGCCTGCCTTGCGCTCTTCAGTGCGCACCTGCAAAAAATCGTCCGGCGCCAGCGGATCAATCAAATCCTTCTCCTGCCAGTCAAGCCATTGCGCTTGAGTCAGCTTCCAGGCCTGGGTCAGCCTGACGGGTGTGGACGGGCTGACCAGATTGCTTTGCCAGCGCGTCAACTGCACCTGCTCTTGCATCTCGAGCGGATAACCACCCCCCAGATCGGCATGGGCACCCGGCAGAAAAATATCCAGCGGCCATTGCGGCGCAATGCGGGTCAGGGAAAAATTGCGCCGGTATTCATCCCGGGCGCACAACTGCACCACCTGTTGCGCACAGTCGGGCCCTAGATACAGATTGAGCCCCGGGTTGATCTCATCCCCCACATCACCCAGATCCTCCAACCCGCCCATGGCAGCGACGGTATCGAACAAACCAATAAACTCAATGGAGCATGTGAAGTCGGGCGCCAGGGCAAACTGCTTTTTAAAAGGGAGGGTGCGCACTTGGTTGGCGAAGTGCCGGGCTGCTGCCGCGCCACGACTGAAGCCAAAGATATCCAGCTGCAAACGACCCAGGGTGTTGGGGGGAGCAAGCCGGACAAATTGCCCCAGGCATTGGCTCAGCAGCGCCTGGGCCTCATCGGCCTTGCCCAGCACACCGGTGCGGCCACGGCCATAGCTCAGGCCCGGAAACGCGGTATCCGCCGCAGCGGTGGTGGTGCCAATACCGCTGACGTAAAGCGATGTCTGCGCTCGCGCATCGCTGAAGGTCGTTTGCACAGGGTAATGGCGGTGCAGACGGGCGATATTAGTCGGGGTGCCGGCATAACTGCTGGCGGGGTCGACCTTCAGGCCCTGGGCCTGACGCTCCTGGCCCAACAGAATGTTGAACTGGTTATTGGCTGTGCCATCGAAAAAGATACCGACACGCAATACACGCTCCGTATTGCTTGAGCGACTCATGACTCTGACCCTCGATTAATTCAGCTTCGCGCAAAAACGCCGTGCCGAATATAAAGGGACATCACCAGGACACTCAGCCAAACGTCTATTTAAAATTTTAGCGGGAATTGCTGCGGGGAGAGGCTTGCAATGGGAACGACTGCAGAGCCCAAGCTACCGAAACCGCATGGCGCGGTTCCGGCAAGGACAGGCGCTTAGGCCTGACGCTGATGCTTGTCGATTTGCTCGTGACGCTCTTGAGCTTCGATGCAGTACTTGGTGGTAGGGCTGATCAGCAGGCGCTTGAGGCCGATTGCATCGCCACTGTCATCACACCAGCCGAAGCTGTCGTCCTTGATACGCTCAAGTGCTTGCTCAAGCTGAGGCAGCATGCGCTGGTCGCGGTCGATTGCGTTCACCAGCCAGGTGCGCTCTTCTTCAACCGAAGCGGCGTCTGCAGGGTCAGCCGGAGTGTCCAGGCTCTCGATCGCGATGCGGTTCTGCTCGATACGCTCGTGGGTTTCAACCTTCATGTTTTGCAACAGCTCGCTGAAAAAAGCATGTTGCTCGGCATTCATGTAGTCATCCGCCGGCATGGCCAGCAACTTATCCTTTGTCATTGATTTCTCTATAAAAAATACGTGCATTAAGGCTAATTAGGGAGCGTTCTGACCGATTTTGATCCCAACCCGTTAGGTGCCATCTATTTCAAGCGCCACCCGGCACTCAATTTACGAGGGGCGGCAGTCTAAGGCCGACTTATCGACTCAGCAACCGAAAAAGCACCTATTTGTCCAGCAAAACCTGAAAATCGCTGAAAAACGTGTTCGCCGGGGGCTAATGGAGTGCGTTTATAGCAAGAAATTCACTGGGCAGGCTGAAAATGCACACATCACGTGCGAAGACGTGGTGTGTGCATGGATCTGTGATTACAGGCCGCGAGCCAAGGCTCAGGTTTGAAGATACTCAATGACAGGGGCAATGTTACTGAGCTGTGGCGCCCTCTCTATTATCTCGCCAGGCAGGCACCACGGGTAATCCAGACTCTGCAGCCAATTCATTACAGGTTCAAGGAATTGCGACGGACAAACCTGCATGTGCTCGATCGTGATGCAAAGATGCTCTGCCAGTCCCGACTGCGGCGTAAATCGCCAGTGATATTCTCCGCAACCTATGCGTAATTCGCGAGTCTCTTTGACAGACATTCCCACCAGCCATTTGCAGGCATGGGTATTGGCGCCTGCCTTGGGGGGCTCACCCAGACAAAATGTATAGACGTTTTCATAACTTTGGCCAAAGCGGCGCACCAGCACATCGGCGATACCTGCTCGACCGCAGACCTGAGGGGGAAATGAAATGACGCCGGTACGTACAACCATTTCAAGGGTTGCATCTGCAGTGAAGGCTTGGCGCAGAAGGTCAGGACGATTTGAATCCTTGGCAAAAATGTACTTTTCAATCGAACCAGCGATGTTCGGCATTAGGGATGCGTCCTGGAAGTCGGGTTTGATGGGCACGCAAAATCATCTTGAGCAGGGGCTGACAACGCTCGCATAAAGTATTTCTACTTTTAACTATTGATGCCAGCTTCAGCATGAAACCACATCAGTAAAAGTGCGCTTGGACTCATATTCATGCGTGACTTCACGATCCCTCATACCTCACCGATCACATCGAACAATCCTACGGTTTTCTCCGTAAACCTTATCTCTTAGCTACGCATTACCTGACAACACCCCGCCGTTTCGAAACTTTACAATCATTGCCGCCAATCCTAGATCGCCAGCTGAGTAAATAAGCGTTATGTCACTGCTTGTATCCTGATACATGGCATTGGCGACAAGCCCTCTATGCGTCCATCCATACCCTGCCTATATGGAGCACAACGTGATGAATAAATCCTTGGTTGCCAATGCCGACCACTGCCCCGAGCAGGACCTGTGTTCCCAGGCGCAAGGATGCGCAGATGACAGGTGCGTGCTGACACTGTGCAAGCTGCTGAAACTGCGGGATGCATTGATTGTTCTTAAAGGTCCGCTGGCCAAGAGCCCTGCCGCGCGCACCTTTATAGAGCAACGCCTATTGAACAACGAGGTGTATGAGCGCGTTCTGGGCAAGCTTGCTGCTGATAATCGCGGCTAACATGAAAAATAATGCACTTAACAAGCATTATTATGCATTTGCGGACTGCCCCATTACGGGGCAGACTGCACCCGTTCCTCCCCCAAATGAAGGGACATTTTCAAGGGCTTGCCGGTAATCCCGTCAGGCCCTTTTTTTACCTCCCCGCTTCACAACACCGGATTGTCCTGACCATGCAAAACCGCTGGATCAGCCGCCTATTGCCTGCGGCTACGAACACCCGTCCCACTGAATGGAGCCGCGCAGCCATAGGCGTATCCCTTGGCACGCTGTTCAGCGTCTGGGTGTGCAGCCTGTTCTTCGGTCTGCCCGTGGCCATGCATTTGATTGGCCCGCTGGGTGCTTCGGCCATTTTGCTGTTTGCCGTGTCTTCAGGTGCGCTGGCACAACCCTGGTCGATTGTCGGCGGCTACCTGTGTGCAACGGTGGTGTCTCTGGGAGTGGTGTACTTTTTTGGGCGCGGCCTGGACAGCGCCTGCCTCGCCGTCGGCATCGCCATGCTGTGCATGTGCCTGCTGCGCTGCCTGCACCCGCCTGCCGGTGCGCTGGCGTTACTGGTGGTGCTGGCTGACCCGGACAGTGCCCGCCTGGGGTGGGGCATGCTCGCCCCGGTGATGCTCAGCGCAGTGAGCATGCTGATCGCGGCGCTGGCCTACAACAATCTGACCCGTGTGCGTTACCCTAAAAAATCGGCCGAGGCGAACCCGCTGGTGATTGCTGATCAGGCCCCCGTTGACCCGGGCATTACCGCCCAGGACTTGCAACATGCACTGCAGCAAATGGACGCGTTCATCGATGTCACCCCTGAAGATCTTGAAGAGCTGATCAGGGCCAGCGAACAACATGCGCGCCGCCGCAGCATCGGCGAAGTCTTCGCCCACGAGGGCTGATGCGAATACCGGGCACTATCGGCTCGCCCGTTTTCGATAAGCCGCCAACTCCTGCTAGGGTTATCTGGGCAACTCCGGGGAGAAAATTGTGGAACACTTGATCCCCCCGGATACCGTCATCCGACAGTGATCAAGGCGTGCGATGCTCAAAACCATTGAATCAGCGATTTCGAAACAAGCTGCCCCCCCTGCCTTGCAAGCCGAATTTGCCCAACACGATTTCGAAAAACTGCGCAACTTTTGCCGCCTGACCTACATCACGAGCATTGCGATCTGGTTGCTGTTCAACCTGATTGTCAGCACCAAGGGCGGCCAGGGTTTTACCGGCCTTTCCCTGCTGTTTCTCAGCGTCATGGTGGGGCTGACCGTCATTCTTGGCTTTATTCACAATTACCGGCACTTCGACGTACTCAACCAGATTTTCGTCCTGTTCATCACGCTCGGCCTGCGCCTGATCATCTTTGGCCTGCCTGCAGACACACAGCCCATCTGGCTGGCACTTGCCAGTTCCAGCATCCTTTACAGCGCATCGGTTTTGCCCCTTAGCCGCTGGGCATTTCTCAGCGTTGCGGCCATCAACTGTGTGATGCTCAACCCTTTCCTGATGACCCAGGCGTCGATCATGGATCTGCGCGGCCTCTTGATCCTGTGCTACTTCGCCTTTTTGTGCAGCCTGACGATCTACAGCTTTTTCAAACTACGCCGGGTCAAACTGCACAACTACACAATGTCCAAATTGCTGGTGGCCCAGGCTTATCTGGATGCCCTGACCGAGATTCCCAACCGGCGCTCCTTCATGCTCCAGGCCGGCCATGAGTTACAGGCCCTGCCCCGGGAACACGACCACTATCTCGCGATGATCGATATCGATAACTTCAAGAAGGTCAACGACCAGTTTGGCCATGATATTGGCGATGAAGTGCTCAAGCGTACTGCCGACATCATCAAGGGAGTGATGGCCGACCATGAATACGCGCGACTGGGGGGAGAAGAGTTTGCCGTGTACCTGGCCGGCGTACGTCGCAGCGACGCCGAGACGCTGATGGATACGTTGTGCCGACAGGTGCGTGAAGCCCCCCATTCGCACCCGGTGACTGTCAGCATCGGCCTGGCCCGGGTGGGAGATGACGACACCCTGAACCAGGCCCTGGCCAATGCCGACAAGGCGTTGTACGCATCCAAGCACAGCGGCAAGGACCGGTTCAGTGTTTATCAGTAGAGACCGACCCGCGATACAGGTGCCGAGGTGTATTCGAACGACCGCGGTGCTTCCATCGCGAGCAAACCCGCTCCCACAAAGGCGCTGCAACCATCAGGTTTGGTGAGCGCCATCGAGGCAGATTTTATTGTTCCTGAGCACTCAGGTCAGTGCTTCCATCCCAACCGCCACCCAACGCCGCGATCAACTGCACGCTGGCTATCAGGCGGCTTTGCAGCAGGTTGAGCACGCTACGCTCGGTGCTCAGGGCAGTGGTTTGTACCGAGACCACGTCCAGATAAGCGATCAGGCCCGCCTTGTACTGGTTGTTGGTCAAGCGCAGCGATTCGCGGGCCGATTCCAGTGCCTGTTCCTGCACCACAGACTCATCCCCCAGCACCTTCAACTGCACCATGTAGTTTTCCACTTCCCGTAAACCGTCGAGCACGGTCTGGCGGTACTTGGCCACGGTCTGGTCGTAGACGGCTTCGTTACGGTCCACTTCTGCCGATCGCTGGCCGCCATCAAACAGCGGCAGGGAAATTTTCGGCCCCACCGACCAGAAACGGTTCGGCACGCTGATCCAGTCCTGATATTGGCTGCTGCTGTAACCGCCCGACAGGCTCAGGCTGAAGTCCGGGTAGTAAGCCGCTTTGGCGACGCCGATATTGGCATTGGCAGCGATAACCGAACGCTCCGCCGAGGCGATATCAGGACGTCTTTCCAGCAGTTGTGAAGGCAGGCTGAGCGGGATCTGCGGCAGCTTGGGCACATCTGTCATTTCAGCCAGGTTGAAGCCCGCTGGCGCTTGCCCGGTGAGTACCGCGATCGCGTTTTCAAACTGTGCGCGCTGCCAGATCAAGTCGATCAGACTGGCCTGTGTATTGCGCAACTGGGTTTGCGCCTGAGCCACCGCATCCTTGCCGGAAATCCCCGCACGGTACTGGTTTTCGCTCATTTTCAGCGAACGCTGATACGCCTCGACCGTGGCTTCCAGCAAGCGCTTTTGCTCATCGATAACCCGTAGCTGCAGGTAGTTCTGCACCAGTTCCGATTGCTGGCTCAGGCGCATGGCGGCCAGATCGGCCAGGCTGGCTTCGGCACTGGCCTCGTTGGCTTCCAGGCCGCGACGCAGTTTGCCCCACACATCAGCCTCCCAGCTCACCCCGACCTGGGCATTCAAGGTGTCACGAATACCGCTGCTGGAACTGGTCAGGCTTGAGTTGGAGCTACCGGTGCCCTGGCTGGAGCGGGTTTTGCCCACGCTCAAGTCGGCGCTGGGCAAAAAGGCCCCGCGCGCGCTGCGCACCAATGCCTGGGCCTGACGGAACTGGGCTTCGGACTGCGCAATGGTCTGGTTGGAACTGTTGAGTTTTTCAACCAGCCCGTTGAGTTGCTGATCACCGTACAACTCCCACCAGGCACCGCGGGCCAATGAATCGCTCGGGTTGGCCTGAGTCCAGCCGGCGGCCTCTTTGTACTCAAGGGGCGCTGAGGTTTGCGGGCGCTGGTAGTCCGGGCCGATTGCACAGGCACTGAGCAGCGCAACGGACAATGCCGGGGCAAGGAGAAACAAACGAGAGGTCATAGCGGAGTTTCCAGAGCAGCATCAGTGCGCACGCCACGCCACTTGTTGAAACGATGGCGCAGACGGTCGAGATAGAGGTAAACCACCGGGGTGGTGTAAAGGGTCAGGATCTGGCTGAAAATCAGCCCGCCGATAATGGTCAGGCCCAGAGGCTGGCGCATTTCTGCACCTTCAGCGGTGCTCAGCATCAACGGCAAGGCGCCGAGAATGGCCGCCAGGGTGGTCATCAAAATCGGCCTTAAACGTTGCAGGCACGCACTGCGGATCGACTCTTGCGGCGCAAGGCCCGAGTGCCGTTCCAGTTGCAGCGCAAGATCGATCATCAAGATCGCGTTTTTCTTCACCACACCGATCAGCAAGAACAAACCGAGCAGCGAGATCAGGCTGAACTCGCCGCCCGTGAGGTAGATACTCAGCAGCGCGCCGACACCGGCCGACGGCAAGGTCGACAGAATGGTCAGCGGGTGGATGTAACTCTCATAGAGAATCCCCAACACCAGATACACCGCCACCAACGCACCCAGAATCATGAACGGCTGGCTTTTTTGTGTGGCGGCAAAGGCATCTCCCGTACCGGCCATTTTCACGATCACTTCTTCAGGCAAACCGAGTTTTGCGATTGCCCGTTCAATGGCCGCAGTGCCCTGCTCCAGCGAGACCCCGGGTGCCATGTCAAACGCAATGGTCTCCGAGGCGAACTGGCCTTCGTGGGAGACCCGGTCGTTCTGCAGGCTGTTCTCGTAATGGGCAATGGCCGACAGCGGGATGCGCTGACCCTCGGCGGTAATCACCTGCACTTGATTCAGGGTTTCAGGGTCCTGGGCGTATTTGGGATTGACCTCCATCACCACCTGATACTGGTTCAGGCTGTCGTAAATGGTGGAAATCTGCCGCTGGCTGTAGGCGTTGTTGAGCACGGCCGTGACCATGTCCATGTCCACCCCCAGGCGCTTGGCCTGGTCGCGGTCAACCACCAGCGTCACCTGTTGCGCGCCGCGACCTTCGCGGGCATCGATGGCCGTCAGTTCCGGCAGCGCCTTGAGCGCGGCCACCACTTTCGGATACCAGGTGCGCAATTGGCCGAGGTCGCCACTTTGCAGGATGTACGAGTATTGCGAGCTGGTCTGATCACGCCCGCCGCCAAACTGCAGGTCCTGGTCGGCCATCAGCATCAGGCGGCCACCGGGGACTTTGGGCATGTTTTCGCGCAAGCGCTCGATGACCTTTTGTGCGGACACCTTGCGCTCTGAAATCGGCTTGAGGCGCACGATCATGAACGCATTGTTGGTACCGCCGTTGCCGCCAATAAAACCTGCGACGCTCTCGACCGCAGGGTCGGCCAGCACCGCCTTGCGGAAGATTTCCATCTTCGGCTGCATCACGCTGAACGACAGGCCGTCGTCACCGCGAACAAAACCGATCAGTTGCCCGGTGTCCTGTTGCGGCATGAAGGTTTTCGGCACCACCACATACAGCGCAACGTTGACGCCAATGGTCACCAGCAGGCTGAACAGCGTCAGGCGCTTGTGGCGCAACACCCAGTCCAGGCTGCGGGCATAGCCACTGACCATGCGCTCGTTGAGGCGGATGCTCCAGCGCTGCATGGCGTTTTCAGTGCCCGGCACATGGGGTTTGAGCCAACGAGCACACAGCATCGGCGTCAGGGTCAACGACACCACCAGCGACACCACTATGGACGCCGCCAGGGTGATGGAAAACTCGCGAAACAGGCTTTCGACAATCCCGCCCATGAACAAGATCGACAGGAACACCGCTACCAGCGACACGTTCATCGAGAGCAAGGTGAATCCGACTTCCTTGGCCCCCAGGTACGCGGCTTTCATGGGAGCAATACCGGCATCGATGTGGCGCGAGATGTTCTCCAGCACCACGATGGCGTCATCCACCACCAGCCCGGTGGCCAGAATCAGGGCCATCAGCGACAGGTTGTTCAGCGAGAACCCGTACAGGTACATGATCGCGAAGGTGCCCACCAATGAAACCGGTACCGCCAGCGTCGGAATCAGCGACGCACGGAAATTGCCGAGGAACAGGAACACCACCAGAATCACCAGCGCCACGGCAATCAGCAGGGTCATTTCGGCTTCATGCAAGGTGGCCTTGATCACGGGCGAACGGTCCATCGCCAGGTTCAGCTGGACACTGGCCGGCAGCACCGCCTGCAGGGCCGGCAACTGGGCCTTGATCGCGTTCACGGTCTCGATGATGTTGGCCCCGGCCTGGCGGTTGACCACCAGCAGCACCGCCGCATCGTTATTGAAAAAACCACTGTTGTAGCGGTCTTCGACACTGTCCTTGACCTTGGCCACGTGGCTCAGGCGCAGGGCTGCGCCATCCTGGTAACGGATGATCAGCGGCTCGTAGTCCTTGGCTTTTTCCAGCTGGTCGTTGGCCTGGATCTGCCAGTTACGATCACCGTCGGACACCGCGCCCTTGGGGCGACGCACGTTGGCATTGGCAATGGTGCTGCGCACGTCATCCAGGGAAACACCGTACTGATTGAGCAGTTGCGGCTCCAGCTCGATACGCACCGCGGGCAACGAACTGCCGCCAATCTGCACTTCGCCCACACCCGGCACCTGGGACAGGCTTTGGGAGAGGATGGTGGAGGCCAGGTCGTACAGCTGGCCCTTGGAGAGCACCTCGGAAGTCAGCGACAACACCATGATCGGCGCTTGTGACGGGTTGATCTTTTTGTAGGTCGGCATGCTTTTCATGCCACTGGGCAGCAGGTTGCGCGAAGCGTTGATTGCCGCTTGCACTTCCCGTGCTGCACCGTTGATGTCGCGGTCCTGATCGAACTGCAAAATCACCCGGGTCGAGCCCTGGCTGGAATTGCTGCTCATGGTGTTGATCCCGGCGATCGCGCCGAAAGATCGCTCCAGCGGCGTGGCCACGGTAGACGCCATGACCTCGGGGCTGGCCCCCGGCAAGTTGGCCGAGACCACAATGACCGGGAAGTCCATTTGGGGCAGCGGCGACACCGGCAACAAACCAAAACTCACGCCGCCCAGCAACATGATTGCCAGGCTCAGGAGCATGGTGGCTACCGGGCGCTTGATGAACGGACCGGACAGGTTCATACCGACGCCTGCCCGGTCTGGACAGCATCACCGCGCCAGCGACGACCCAGTCGATCGAAGTACAGGTAGATCACGGGGGTGGTGAACAGGGTCAGCACCTGGCTCACCAGCAAACCGCCGACCATCACCAGGCCCAGGGGCTGGCGCAATTCCGCCCCGGAACCGGTGGCCAGCATCAGCGGTATGGCACCAAACAAGGCCGCCAGGGTGGTCATCAAAATCGGCCGGAAACGCAACAACGCGGCTTGATAGATCGCCTGCTCGGGGGCCATGCCCTGGTTACGTTCGGCATCGAGGGCGAAGTCGATCATCATGATCGCGTTCTTCTTCACGATACCGATCAGCAGGATGATGCCGATAATCGCAATCATCCCCAGGTCATTGCCGCTGAGAATCAGCGCCAGCAAGGCACCCACCGCCGCCGAAGGCAGGGTCGACAGGATGGTGATCGGGTGGATGTAGCTCTCGTAGAGCACGCCCAGCACAATGTACATGGTGACCACCGCCGCCAGAATCAGCAGCAAGGTGCTCGACAGCGACGCCTGGAACGCCTGTGCAGCGCCCTGGAATTCGGTCTTGACCCCCAACGGCATGCCGATGTCTTTTTGCACTTGATCGATCAGCTCGACGGCCTGGCCCAGAGCAACCCCGGGGGCCAGGTTGAAAGAGACCATGACCGAAGGGAACTGGCCGATATGGGAGATCGCCAGTTGCGCCTGACGCTCTTCGACCCTGGCCAGGCTCGACAGCCGTACCTGGCCGCCGTCGGTGGTTTTGACATGAATCTGGTCCAGTGCTTGCGGGCCTATTTTCTCGCCATCCTTGGCCTGCAGCACCACGCGGTACTGGCTGGCCTGGGTGTAGATGGTGGAGATCTGGCGCTGGCCAAAGGCGTCGTACAGCGCGTCCGTGATATTGGCTACCGACACCCCAAGGCGCGAGGCCGCATCGCGGTCAATCACCAGATACACCTGCAAGCCCTTGTCCTGCAGATCGCTGGCCACATCGGCCAACTCGGGTTGATTGGACAGCGCCGTGACCAGCTTCTGGCTCCAGGTGCTGAGCAACTCGGCATCCGGTGAAGACAGGCTGAACTGGTACTGGGTGCGGCTCACACGGTCCTCGATGGTCAAGTCCTGCACCGGCTGCATAAACAGGCGAATGCCCGCCAGCTTGTCGAGTTGCGGTTGCAGGCGCGCGATCACCTGGGAAGCACTGTCGCTACGCTCGCTGTGTGGCTTGAGGTTGATCAGCATGCGCCCGCTGTTGAGCGTCGGGTTATCCCCGTCCACCCCGATATACGACGACAGGCTTTCAACATCCGGATCTTGCAGAATGATCTGGCCCAGTTCCTGCTGACGCTGGCTCATGGCGCTGAACGATATCGACTGCGGCGCCTCTGAAATGCCCTGGATCACCCCGGTGTCCTGCACCGGGAAGAAGCCCTTGGGCACCACCATGTACAAGAACACGGTCAACGCCAGGGTGCCGATAGCCACCAGCAGGGTCAGCGGCTGGTGCTTGAGCACCCACTGCAACATGCGCCCGTATTCGGCAATCATCCAGTCAATCACCGCGCCGCTGGCACGGTAGAAGCGCCCCTGCTCTTGCGGCTTGGGTTCTGCCTTGAGCAAGCGCGCGCACATCATGGGCGTCAGGGTCAGCGAGACCACCAGCGAGATCAGGATCGCCACCGCCAGGGTGATCGCAAACTCGCGGAACAAACGCCCCACCACGTCGGCCATGAACAGCAGCGGAATCAGTACCGCAATCAGCGACAGGGTCAGCGAGATCAGGGTAAAGCCGATTTGCTTGGCGCCCTTGAGCGAGGCCTGCATCGGGCTGTCGCCTTCTTCGATATAGCGCGAAATGTTTTCGAGCATGACGATGGCGTCATCCACCACAAAGCCGGTGGCGATGGTCAGGGCCATCAGCGTCAGGTTGTTGATCGAGAACCCCGCCAGGTACATCACGCCAAAAGTGCCGACCAGCGAGAGCGGTACGGCAATCGATGGAATGAGGGTGGCGCTGGCGCGACGCAGAAACAGGAATGTCACCATCACCACCAGCGCGATGGCGATCAGCAATTCGTATTGCACATCGCGCACCGAGGCGCGGATGGTTTGGGTGCGGTCGGTCAGCACCGTGACGTCGATACCGGCCGGCAGGTTGTCGGTGATGCTCGGCAGCAGCGCCTTGATCCGGTCGACCACCTCAATCACGTTGGCACCGGGCTGGCGCTGGATGTTCAGCAGCACAGCCTGGTTTTCGTTGGCCCAGGCGGCAAGACGCTCGTTTTCGGCGCCATCGACAATTTCAGCCACGTCCTTGAGTCGCAGTGGCGCGCCGTTGTTGTACGCCAGGATCAGCTCGGCGTATTCCTCAGGGGTTTTCAACTGGTCATTGGCGTCCAGCATCGATACCCGGGTCGGGCCGTCAAAGTTACCCTTGGGCTGGTTGACGTTGGACGCCCCGATCAGGGTGCGCACATCCGACAGGTTCAGGCCATTGGCAGCCAGCGCTTCGGGGTTGACCTTGATCCGCACGGCCTGGCGTTGACCGCCGGCAATGCTGACCATGCCCACGCCGCTGATCTGGGCAATTTTTTGCGCCATGCGCGTATCGACCAGGTCATTGAGCTTGGGCAGCGGCATGGTTTTGGAACTGATCGCCAGGGTCAGCACCGGGGTATCCGCAGGGTTGACCTTGTTGTACACCGGCGGTGCCGGCAAATCCTTGGGCAGCAGGTTGCTGGCGGCGTTGATCGCGGCCTGCACCTGTTGCTCGGCGACATCCATATTGATGTCGAGGTTAAAGCGCAACGTCAGCACCGATGCGCCACCGGAACTGGTGGAGGCCATTTGCGTCAGGCCCGGCATTTGCCCGAACTGACGCTCAAGCGGCGCCGTCACGGCACTGGTCATGACATCCGGACTGGCCCCGGGATACAGCGTCATCACGCGGATAGTCGGGTAGTCGACCTGAGGCAAGGCCGACACCGGCAACAAGCGATAGGCGATGATCCCGGACAACACGATGGCCAACATGCACAGCGTGGTTGCGACCGGGCGCAGGATAAACAGTCGCGACAGATTCATTCGCGGGCCTTGGTCTTGGCTTTGTCAGGGGCCGGGGCCGGAGCTGTATCGGTGTCAGGGCCGCCGTCCAGCAGCTGCCCTGCGGCCGTTGTTGGCACTTCAACATTGTCATTGACCACTTCGACTGCACCACCGTCGCGCAGACGGTCGGTGCCTTCGAGCACCACACGATCGCCTGGGGCCAGGCCGTCTTCGATCACCGTCACGTCGCCGTCGGTGGCACCCACTTTAATGGTGCGGATCTTGACCTTGTTGTCGCCGTCCATTGCATACACGAACGAGCCGTTGGTGCCGAACTGAATGGCCGCTGTCGGCGCCAGCACCACGTTTTGAAGGGTGTCGGCCAGCAGGCGGACATTGACGAACTGGTTGGGGAACAGCACCTGATCGCGGTTCTCGAACAGCGCCTTGAACTTCAGGGTACCGGTGGTGATATCAATCTGGTTGTCGATGCTGCTCAACACACCCACTGCCAGCTCTTTGGTGTCACCCCGGTTCCAGGCCTGCACTGGCATTTTTGCGCCGCTGCGATATCGCTCAAGCACCAGCGCCAGATTGGTCTCGGGCAAGGTGAAGGCGACCACGATCGGCTCGGTCTGGGTGATCACGACCAGGGCCGTGGTGTCGTTGGCTGCGACCAGATTGCCGACATCCAGTTGACGCAAGCCCACACGGCCACTGATCGGTGCACGGATCTTGGTGAAGTCCAGGTTCAGCTTGGCATCATTGACGGCTGCCTGATTGGTCTTGACCGTGCCCTGATATTGGCTGACCAGTGCTTCGGCTGTATCCAGGGTCTGCTTGGCGATGCTGTCTTCGGCATACAGGCCGCGATAGCGCTGCACATCAACCTGGGCGTTTTTCAGTTGGGCCTGGTTCTGCAGCAGCGTGCCTTCGGCTTGCAGCAGGGCATTCTGATAGCTGCGCGGGTCGATTTCGGCCAGCAGCTCACCCGCCTTGACCATCTGCCCTTCCTTGAAATAGATCTTGACCAGCTCCCCTGCCACCCGGCTGCGCACGTTGATCGTGTTGAGTGCCGTCACAGTACCCAGGGCCTTGAAGTACACCGGGAAATTGCCCTGTACTACTTCCGACACCCGCACCGGAACGGGCTGAGTAGACCCGCCAAATCCGGGACGCATCATCCCCGAGCGGCTGGTGTGCCCGGCGGGCTGATCGGTCGCGGCCTTTTTCGAGGCAGATGGCCAAAGCCACCAGCACAGGCCAAGGACTATCAGCAAGACCAGCAGGCCAAACAGCCAGAAACGGGATTTGTGGGAAACAGAGGATTGCATGGAGTGATCAACCATTAGCGCGAGCGATAATTTACAGGAGGACGAACGATAAGCAGTGCGGGGCGTTATGAAAAGGCTCTTTACCGGCTATTTACGTTATAGAGGGTTCATGAGCAAAAGATGACAGCCATTGTAGAGGCTGGCTTGCCAGGATTCAGATCTGCAGGGCGCCACACTACCTGTGGGAGCTGGCTTGCCTGCGATGGCATCACCGCAGCTGTACCGATGCACCGCAGCGCCCCAATCGCGAGCAAGCCCGCTCCCACAAGGGTTGGCGGATGACAGATTGGAACGCAAAAAAAAACGGCCTGGCACCTCTCGGTGCCAGGCCGCTTTGAGTCTTGCAGTACGACTTACTTCAAAACAGCCAGGGCTGCTTCGTAGTTCGGCTCTTCAGCGATTTCTTTGACCAGCTCGCTGTGCAGCACGTTGTCGTTTTCATCCAGAACCACGACCGCACGCGCAGTCAGGCCAGCCAACGGGCCGTCAGCAATGGCTACGCCGTAGTTCTCGATGAACTCGCGGCCGCGCAGGGTCGACAGGTTTTGCACGTTTTCCAGACCTTCGGCGCCGCAGAAACGGGCTTGCGCGAATGGCAGGTCAGCCGAAATGTTCAATACAACGGTGTTCGGCAGAGCATTGGCTTCTGCGTTGAACTTGCGCACCGAAGTGGCGCAAGTCGGGGTATCTACGCTCGGGAAGATGTTCAGCACTTTACGCTTACCAGCAAAGCTCGCCAGTGTTGCGTCGGACAAATTACCTGCAACCAGCGAAAACGCTGGCGCCTTGGAACCTACTGCAGGCAGTTCGCCGTTGACTTGAACAGGGTTGCCTTTAAGCGTCACTTGAGCCATGAACGATGTCCTTCTTAACAGTTTTTGAAGAGGCCGAAGTTAAACATGAATCAGGTGGACGACCTATGACCTGATCGTAAAATCTCACGACTCTCGCTACAAAAAGACTATTCCCACAGCCCTTCATACCCGGCAGGCATGACCTGTTTCTGTGTGCTGGAGCGCAGAACCGCTAAAAGATGCGCCGGCAAACGGGCCAATTCTCGACCGACTGCTAGCGTATACAGCTTGCGCCCAAGGATCAGGATCGCCATGCCAATCACCCGCCTTGCCTCAGGTTTCTTGCTTACCCTCGCCCTTTACCCGGTCACGGATGCGCTGGCGGATAACGCCGAGACCGCCAACAAGAGCAACAACCCGTTGAACCTGGCCCCGGGAGCCAACCTTCAGGACTACTACACGCCACAGGTGTACGACAGCAATATCCACACCAACGACGCCCTGCTGCGCGGCACCCTGCCCGTGGCGCCGAACGATTTCATTGGCGTACCGCAACTGCTGCGCGCCACGCTGCCGATCAGCACCCGCCCTGACCCGCACACTGGCTACAGCACGGGGATTGGCGACCTCAACCTGTTTGATATTTTCCTGCTTAAAACCGAGGGTGTGCAGTTGGGCATCGGCCCGCAGATCACCGCTCCGACTGCCGAGCATGACGAACTGGGTACCGGCAAATGGCAGGCAGGCTTCGCCGCTGTCGCCATCGACGCATCCCCCCGGGGCCTGCTGGGCGCGCTGGTGCAGTATCAAAGCTCGTTCGCCGGTGACAGCGACCGCCAGCATGTGGAGAGCGCGACCTTTCAACCGTTCATCATCCACAACCTGCCCAAGGGCTGGTATCTGCGCTCCACGGGCACCTGGACCTACGACCTGAAAAACAACACCCACTACATCCCCATCGGGCTGGGTGCAGGTAAGGCCTGGAAAGCCGGAAGCAATATTTTGAACGCCTTCGTTGAGCCGCAATGGACCGTGGAGCGCAAGGGGGACAACCTGCCTCAGTTCACCCTGTTTGCCGGGATCAACGTCACTTTCGGCAAGTAGGGAGAAGATGCAGTAGTCGCTGCCGAAGGCTGCGATCGGGATCGGGATCGGGATCGGGATCGCGCAGGCTTCGGGGAAACGGGTTGCTTCGCAACCCTTCGCAGCCTGCGGCAGCGACTACAATTTACGCATGCATTCGCGCGTTAAGCTTATTTCTTGAGCTTCAAGTACGACTGATGCAAGTCCGAAGCCCAGGTATCAATCACGTTTTTCACGTCATCGGCCTTCATTGCCTGGCTGCTGTTCGCCAGTGGCTTGCCGGTGCCTTTGCGCACGACCTGGGCCACAACATCCTGGCTTTGCCCGTCGATAAAGACGGCTTCGGTGGCCAGCTGGGTTTCCTGATCCCGGATGCCCGAGGCCGTGCTCACCGCCGCAGCCACCAGGGCTACCGGAATGTACTCATAGGGTGCCAGGCTCTCGGTCTCGCTGCTGACTGCGGTGATGGCTGCCCGCACTACAATCACACCCGGTCCAGGGGCACTGGCCAACGGCAAGGATTTGCTCAATTCACGCTTAAGGGCCTGATCGTAGTAGTTGGTGATTCCGTTCAACGTACTTTGTGGAATCTTCTCTGTCGGTTTGGGTGCCGGGTACAGCTGAGTCGGCTCGATATACACACTGGTGTATTTATTCACCTTCAGTTTTGGGTCAACCCAACGCATCACCTCTGCACCAGAGGGCGACTTGGCCTCTTTAAGGCGGCTGTAATCCTTCAGGAAACCAGAGTATTCATCCGGCTGCTGGACCTTGCTCGCACAACCGACCATCCCGATTGAGGCGATGCACAACGTACCGATCATTAAACCAAGCTTCATTCTGTAACTCCTGTAGGGGGGGCAACCGTAGGAACGCGCCCATATAGGTATAGCCAAGCCTTGGAGAATCACCGCACAAGCCTGTTCTATCCCACGATGAATGTGATCGAGCGCGCACTACACATGGGGCCTGGCCTTACAGCTCAGTTGGATTTAAATTTCGTGAATATCTTAAAAACCAGATCAGATTAGATAAAATCGGCCTAAACACCCGATAAAATCTGATCCGCATAAATTCTTATTTTCTGAATCTGTCTTGTTTAACTCAAGCTTCCTAAAGTTCAACCTGCGCCAGACCACGAGGCCTGGCAGGACTTTGAACCGTGGAAGACTTGAGCATGAGCACAGCACTGAACGGGCAGGCCTATAACTATAAGGTCGTCCGCCAATTCGCCATCATGACCGTGGTGTGGGGTGTTATCGGCATGGCCATGGGCGTGTGGATCGCCTCGCAACTGGCCTGGCCGCAAATGAACCTGGACCTGCCCTGGACCACCTTCGGGCGACTGCGGCCGCTGCACACCAGCCTGGTGATTTTCGGCTTTGCCGGCAGCGCGCAATTTGCCGCCAGCTATTACGCCGTGCAGCGCACCTGCAACGTGCGGCTGTTCTCTGACAAGCTCGCTGCCTTCACTTTCTGGGGCTGGCAGTCAGTGATCGTGATCATGCTGATCACACTGCCCCTGGGCTACACCACGACCAAGGAATACGCCGAAATCGAGTTCACCGGCGCCGTCTGGATGACCGTGGTCTGGGTGGCCTACGCCATCGTCTTCTTCACCACAGTGGTACAACGAAAAACCAAACATATTTACGTCGGCAACTGGTTTTTCGGCGCCTTCATTCTGGTGATTGCCATGCTCCATGTGGTCAACCACCTGGCCATTCCAGTGGACTGGTTCAAGTCGTATCCGGTGTACTCCGGCGCCACCGATGCCATGGTGCAGTGGTGGTATGGGCACAACGCCGTAGGTTTCTTCCTGACTACCGGCTTTCTCGGAATGATGTACTACTTCGTACCCAAGCAAGTCGGCAAGCCGATTTACTCTTATCGCCTGTCCATCGTGCATTTCTGGGCACTGATCACGCTTTATATATGGGCAGGCCCTCATCACTTGCACTACACCGCGCTGCCGGACTGGGCGCAATCGCTGGGCATGGCAATGTCGATCATCCTCCTGGCACCCAGCTGGGGCGGCATGATCAACGGCATGATGACCCTCTCGGGGGCCTGGCATAAGTTGCGTACCGACCCGATCCTGCGCTTTCTGGTGCTGTCTCTGGCGTTCTACGGCATGTCGACCTTTGAAGGCCCGATGATGGCGATCAAGACCGTCAACGCCCTCTCCCACTACACCGACTGGACCATCGGCCACGTACACGCCGGGGCTTTGGGCTGGGTGGCGATGATTACCTTCGGGGCGCTGTATCACATGATCCCGAAAATCTTCGGCCGTGAGCAGATGCACAGTATCGCGCTGATCAACCTGCACTTCTGGCTGGCCACCATCGGCACGGTGCTCTACATCGCGTCGATGTGGGTCAACGGCATCACCCAGGGCCTGATGTGGCGGGCGATCAACGATGACGGCACCCTGACCTACTCGTTTGTCGAGTCATTACAGGCCAGCCACCCGGGCTTTGTCGTACGCCTGGTGGGCGGGCTGTTCTTCCTGTGCGGCATGTTGCTGATGGCCTGGAACGTATGGCGCACGGTGCGTGTAGCCAACCTCAAACAGGCCGAACTGACCGCCCGGATTGCCTGATCCCGTTGCAGCGCAGGCCACAAGGCTTGCGCTTGCCCTCCAGCAAGGAGCGTTGCACATGCTCGAAATAGCCCTCAACAGCTGCGCAGTGATCAGCATTTACTGCGCCGTCAGCTGGTGCTTGAAGCACAAAACCGAGAAAGACATCGACGAAGCCAGCCTGATCCCGTTTGCCGACGACCCGGAGGTGGCACGCAGGGTTGAACTCGCCACCGGCAAAACCGTCAATGCGGTGCAGATCTGCGAGCCAGAGCCGCGCAAGCCAGGGTGGGGCAAGATGGAGATTTGACGTTGGGGTAATGGCACTGCGACAGATTAAATCTGCACCATTGGTTGCACTGCGGGCGTGTTCAGCGGCATTCTGCCACTCTACGTTCAACGAACTAATGATCGAAGACGCAATCAATCTGTACTGCCATTACTACCTTTTCGACAGAGACGCTCATGACTTCCAAGCTGGAACAACTCAAGCAGTTCACCACCGTGGTCGCAGACACCGGCGACCTCGACGCAATTACCCGTCTCAAACCTGTGGACGCAACCACCAACCCGTCGCTGCTGCTCAAGGCTGCAGCGATGCCCGGCTATGCCGAGCTGCTGAAAAATGCCATCAGCCACGCCAAAGGCGATGTGGGCCTGGCCTGCGATCATTTCGCGGTATCGGTAGGTAGCGGTATCTTGAACGTGATTCCAGGCCGTATTTCGACTGAAGTCGACGCCCGCCTGTCGTTTGACGAACCCGCCCTGCTGAGAAAAGCCAACCAGTTGATCGAGCTTTACGACAAGGCCGGTGTAGGCCGCGACCGCGTGCTGATCAAGCTGGCCTCGACCTGGGAAGGCATCCGCGCAGCAGAGAAGCTGGAAAAGGACGGCATTCAAACCAACCTGACCCTGTTGTTCTCGTTCGCCCAGGCGGCTGCCTGTGCCGATGCCGGGGTATTTTTGATCTCGCCGTTTGTGGGGCGGATTTACGACTGGTACAAGAAGTCCACCGGCGTTGACTACACCGGCTCCGATGACCCGGGCGTGCAGTCCGTAACCCGCATCTACAACTACTACAAAGCCAATGCCTACAACACCGTGGTCATGGGCGCCAGCTTCCGCAACCTCAACCAGATCGAGCAACTGGCCGGCTGCGACCGCCTGACCATCAGCCCCGACCTGCTGGAAAAACTGGCCCTGGACGAAGGCAAGCTGGAACGCAAACTGGCCCCTGGCCACGCAGGCGAACCGCGTTTGGTGCTGGACGAGTCGCAATTCCGCTGGGCCTCCAACGAAGATGCAATGGCCACCGAGAAACTGGCCGAAGGCATTCGTCAGTTCGCCCGTGACCAGGAAAAACTGGAAGCACTGCTCAGCAACAAGTGATACCTGCAGGTGCGGGCTTGTTCACGACTCAGACACCCCGGTTTATCCGTTAAACCGGGGTGCGCCCATCGCGAGCAAGCCCGCTCCCACAACCCGTAATCAGGCTTCAACGGGTCAGCAACTGCGCGCAATACCGCTGCACCCCCTCCTCCAGTCCCATCATCGGCTCGCGATAGCCCGCCTCGCGCAACTGCCCCAAATCGGCGCAGGTGTACACCTGATACTTGTGCTTGAGCCCTTGCGGGAATTCGCAGTAGCGCAAAACGCCGTCCAGAATGGCCGTTTCAAGGGTCAAAGGCGGTCGATCCTCGGCACAGCGCACGGTGTTGATCGTTGCCAGCGCCAGATCATTGAATGAACGGGCCCGCCCGGTGCCCAGGTTGAAAATACCGCTGGTTTGCGGGTGATCCAGCCAGTGCAGGTTGACCTTGACCACATCCTCCACCGACACAAAATCCCGCTCATGCCCGCCCGCCGGGTAGCCGCCATACTCGCCAAACAACTCGACATGGCCACGATCTCGGTACTGGTTGAAACAGTGCCAGACCATCGAAGCCATGGGCCCCTTATGCTGCTCACGGGGGCCGTAGACATTGAAGTAACGCAAACCGACGATCTGGCTGCGCGACTTGGGCAATATCTGGCGCACGCGCTGGTCGAACAGCCATTTGGAGTAGGCATACACATTCAAGGGACGCTCATGCTCACGGGCTTCGCGAAAATCCCTGCCGGCCCCGTAGACCGCCGCCGAAGAGGCATACAGCAGAGGCACCGACTGCTCCTGACAGGCCTGCAATACATCGCAGCTGTAACGATAATTGTTGTCCATCATCAACCGGCCATCACTTTCGACCGTGCTGGAGCAGGCCCCTTGATGCAGCACGGCCCGCACTTCGCCCAACTGATGGGTGACGAAGCGTTGCACGAACTCGCGCCTGTCGAAGTAATCGGCGATATCGCAGTCCGCCAGGTTGCGGCACTTGTCGCCATCGGTCAGATCGTCCACAGCGATGATGTCGCGCTCGCCGCGCCGGTTAAGCGCCTTTACCAGATTGCTGCCGATAAACCCGGCAGCCCCGGTCACGATGATGCTCATCTATGGCAGCCTCCTGGAACATGGATTGACCCCAGACTAAGCCTGTGCGGCGCACCCGCATTGATGCAGGTCAAGCGTCATGCCTGCCCGGGTTTTCGTGGCTTTTAACCATAGTCGACGCAGGGCAGGCACAACATGAAACATGCCTTTAGAAGCGGTACTTCATCCCCAGCATCAGGTTGCGCGGGTCGCCGTAGTAATAGGTCGAATACAGGCCATATCCGCTGAGGTATTCGCGGTCGAACACGTTATTGAGATTGACCGAGGCACTCAGGTTTTTATTGATGTCATAGCGGGCCATCAAGCCGACCACCGCGAAGCTGCCTTCCTTGGTCTCGGCTTTGATCGATGAATCGAGCTCGCTGTAGGTCGAGCCCTGCCACGTCAGGTTGCCGCCCACGTTCAGGTCTTTGAGATCCCCCGTCAGCTGGTAGTTGGTGGCCAGTTTGAACAACTGCTCGGGGTGGTTGCTGTTGATCCGCTTGCCGTCCTTGTCCCGTGGCTGGGCGTAGGTATAACCCGCAAGCAATTGCCAGCCGCTCATGACTTCGCCGGAAATTTCAGCCTCAAAGCCTTTGGTTTTGGTGCCACTGACTGCCTTGTAGGCATCCTGGCCATCGGCGCGCATACCGTCGTATTCGGCGTAGTTGTCCTGCTTGATCAGAAACAGGGCAAAACTGGTGTTCAGGGCACCGCCGAAGTACTCCGACTTAAGGCCAGTTTCGTAGCTTTGCCCGGTTACGGGAGCGAGCACTTTGTTGTCGCGGTCGAAGTAGCTTTGGGGAGTGAAGATGTCGGTATAGCTGGCATAGACCGAGTGATTTTCCGTCACGTCATAGACGATCCCTGCATAAGGAATCATTTTCCCGGTTTTTTTACTGTTATCCGTATCCGGGGTGGTTTGCGTTGCGTTGTAGGTCATTGTTCCCTTGCGATCGTAATTCACCACTCGGGTGCCCAGGATCACGGACAGATCATCTATCGGCTTGAGACGCAACGCCGCGTAGGCCGCTGACTCTTTGGTCTTGTACTTCTGCTTCAAGCCCCGGCTCAAGTCCGTGGGACGGGGCGCGTCGTTGTTCCAGTTTTCATAGTTGACGGTCAAATCCTCGGCATTCATTGCCAGATAGTCCGTACGACCATCGCTGACATTCATCCCCACCACCAGCTCATGGGTCCGGCCCAAAAGCTCGAATGGCCCGGTCGCATAGGCGTCCAGGGTATCGGTATTGATCTTGAAGGTTTTGGTACCGCTCATGAATTGAGCTTCACCCGTGGCTTTATCAGGGAAAGGTCCCCAACCCACCAGATTCCCCTGCAACTGCTCGGTATTGCCCTTCCAGTGGCTGGCCTCGACTTTGAGTAACCAGTCGTTGTCAAAACGCTGCTCAATGCCCGCGAAGTATTTGGTGCTTTCGCTGTCGGCATATGCCCACTTGGCTGCAGGGTTCATCGAGCGACTGAAGTGGGTTCGGCTGCCATCGCTGTAATACAGCGGCAACTGACCAAAACTTGAGCCGTTGGAGTTAATCCGCTGATAGTCGATACCGGCATAAGCGGTGGTGTCCTCGCTCACATCTGCTTCACCGATGGCATAGAACACGTCCTTGATGGAGGAATAGCGATCGATGAAGGAGCGGCCATCTTCGCGTGCTGCAACTACGCGGCCACGCAGCGCACCGTTTTCAGTGAGCGGTCCGGATAGATCCAGTTCGCTGCGATAGCGGTCCCATGACCCGCCGCTGCCTGAGACATAACCCTGAAACTCCTTGGTCGGACGCTTGCGCACCAGGTTCACCGCGCCCGACGGGCTGCCCACCCCGCTCATCAGGCCGGTGGCGCCGCGTACCACCTCTACACGGTCGTAAATGGCCATGTCCCGCATGCCCAGGCCGTTGGTATTGGTGGTGAAGTCCGAGGTCGGCACGCCGTCGTACTGAAAGTTGTCCAGGGTGAACCCGCGGGAGTAGAAGTTGTACCGCTCGCTGTCGTCATGCATCACCGTGATGCCAGGGGTTTGCGCCAGTACCTGAGCGATACTGCCCAAGCCTTGATCGGTCATCTGCTGACGGGTCATTACCGTGACCGATTGCGGTGTTTCGCGCAGCGAAAGTGGCAATTTAGTCGCCGTACGGGTCTCACCCGTGGTGTAGAAATGGCTGTCCTCAGTGGTGCTGCCCAGCCCGAGCCCCGTGACGCTGGTGGCTTGCAGTTGCAATTGCGCTCCGTCGGAGGTCAACGGATAGAGTACCCAGACTCCATTGGCACCTTCGGTGGCCGTCAGACCACTGCCCTTGAGCAATTGCATCAAGCCCTGAGCCACCTCATAACGCCCCTTGAGTGCTGGCGCCTGCTTGCTTTTAACCAGGGTCGGGTCATAGGGCAGGGAAATATTGGCCTGCTGGGCGAAACGGTTTAACGCCAACTCCAGATCGCTGGCTGGCACGTCGAAACTGTGCTGAACGCTGATGGAGGCGGCGCTGACCAGCGATAACGGTTGTGCGACGGCGCCCAGTAAAACGATCTGCAAAGCGATGGCCAGGCGGCTGCGGGAAGGCAATGAAGAATGGCGATAAACACGGGACATTGGCGCGGGGCTCCTGCAATAAATAAGTCTTATGCCTATCTGTCGAAGGACTCGTGTAAACCCGCAAAGAAATTTGATAATTATTCGTATTTGTAGATTCAAGCGTCTGCTGAACCTTAAACCGCCACAATCCGTGTCCAGAACCGTGTTCTGCGCTCGATTCGAACCGGCAGCGACTGGCTCAGGCCTTCCAGTGCATGGTCGATACCATCGAGCTGAAACACCCCCGATACCCGCAAGTCACTGACCGCCGGATCGCACTGCAACCAGCCATGGCGATAGCGTGCCAGCTCCTGCGTCAGGTCCTGCAAACGCATCTGCCTGGCTACCAGCACGCCACTGGCCCAGCCACTGGCAGAGAACGCTGAAGCGGTTTGGGGCTGCGCCGAATGAGCGTCAATCAGGTACTCATGGCCCGCCTGCACCCGAACTGGCAGGGAGTCCGGCAGATGAATCGCCACCACTCCCTCCTCGACCATCAGCCGGGTACGCCCGGACTCCTGGCGCACATCGAAGGCTGTGCCGATGGCTTGCAACCGAGCCTCACGGGTGTGAACCCAAAACGGTCGGCGGCCGCTGACGGATGCTGGGTCCTGGCCAGTGCGGATAAAAATTTCGCCAGCGCGCAAAACAATCAGTCGCTGCTGCGCAGTGAACAGCACATCAGCAGAACTGTCCGTATTGAGCTGCAAACCCGTACCGTCGACCAGGTTGTACAACCGCCGCTCACCCACCCCGGTCCCGTAGTCGGCACCAAAATGACGCCACGGTTGCTGCTGGATTGCCAATGCGCCCGCCCCGGCGCCGAGCATGCCCAAGCCCAGTATCTTGAGTGCCTGGCGGCGCGAGCGAATACGGCCACTGCCGGCCAGGGTGTCCAGCGCTACGCGACCGGGCAGCAACGAGGCCTGACGCAGGGTCGTCTCGGTCAGTTGCAGGGCTTGCCAGGCCGCTTCATGACTGGCATCGGCGGCGCGCCACTGCTTGCACGCAGCAAACACTTGGGGTTGAGCCGCACCGGACTGGGTTTTCACCAGCCAGTCAATGGCCTGGTCAAGCACATGGGGTGCAAATTCGACCGTCGAGGGCCCCCCGCTCACAGGGCGCTACGGGCGAGAAAACAATGACGAATGGCCGTGGCCATGTACTTTTCCACCGAACTGACGCTAACCCCAAGGCGCTCGGCAATCGCCTGATAGCCAAGCCCCTCGAGGCGCGAAAGCAAAAAGGCGGTTCGCACTGCGGGCTTCAGGCCGTCGAGCAACGCGTCGATTCGGGTCAGGGTTTCAAGGAGGATCAACCGTTCTTCAGGGTCAGGCATTTCCTGCTCGGGCAAATGGGCAATCGCAAGCAGATACGCCTGCTCGACCTTCTGGCGACGAAAGCGGTCTATCAACAAACCCTTGGCGATCGTGCTCAGCCAGGCACGCGGCTCACGCAACTGCGCAACCTGCTCCGGTTTGCCCAATACATAAAGGAAGGTGTCCTGCGCCATGTCGGCAGCATTGTCGGTATCACGCAAACGCCGCCGCAGCCAGTTCACCAGCCAGCTGTGGTGATCGCTATACAGGTTATGCACGTGTGCATGCAGCAACGGTGGGTTCGACGGGGATGGCGACACGGGAACCCTCGGGACGTGCTGTCAGCACACTGCGAATAGGAATGGGTCGCAATCATATTCGCAGTACTGGCCAGACTCAAGCCTTGGGCGGCTTGCGAGGGTCAATCACGCAGTGTCGCCGCACAGAACGGCGGCGACAGGGGCAAGGCTCAAGGGATCAGGGAGTACACCAGCGACGAGATCGCGATCAGGCCCACAACCGTGACGAACACGTTGGAGATCTGGCCCGAATACTGGCGCATAGCCGGGACCCGACGAATCGCGTACATCGGCATCAGGAACAGGATGGCTGCAATGACCGGCCCGCCCATGGTTTCGATCATGCCCAGGATGCTCGGGTTGAGCGTGGCCACCGCCCAGCACACCACCAGCATGAACGCTGCAGTCATGCGGTCGAGGTTTTTCGCTGCAGGGCGCTTGCCGGTTTTCAGTACCAGGCCTTTAAGGCCTTCACTGGCGCCGATGTAGTGGCCCAGGAACGACTTGGCAATGGCCACAAACGCAATCAGCGGCGCAGCAAAAGCGATGGTCGGGTTGCTGAAGTGGTTGGCCAGGTAGGACAGGATCGACAGGTTCTGCGTCTTGGCCTCAAGCAGTTGCTCAGGCGAGAGCGTGAGCACACAGCTGAACACGAAGAACAGCACCATCACCACCATCAGCAGGTGGGCGCGGGACAGGATCTGCGAGCTGCGCTCATCGGCATTGGCACCATAGCGGCGCTTCTGATCAACGGCGAAGGCCGAGATGATGGGCGAATGGTTAAAGGAGAACACCATCACCGGAATCGCCAGCCACAAGGTGTGCAGCAATGCAGTAGGTTCAGGCAGCGTGGTCGCGGTACTCAGAATGCCGCCATTCCAGTGCGGAATCAGAAACACCGCCAAAAACAGCAACGCCACAATGAACGGGTAGACCATCATGCTCATGGCCTTGACGATCACTTGTTCGCCGCAGCGCACAACAATCAGCAAGCCCAGAATCAGTACCAACGCCAGGATTGCCCGTGGTGGTGGCGTGATGTGCAGTTGATTGAGCATAAAACTGCCGACCGTGTTGGTCAGCGCTACGCTGTAGATCAGCAGAATCGGAAAAATCGCCAGAAAGTACAGCAGCGTGATCAGGGAACCAGCGCTAAGGCCAAAATGCTCTTCCACCACATCCGTGATATCTGAGCCTTCACGCCCGGAGAGAACGAAGCGGGTCAAGCCACGGTGTGCGTAAAAGGTCATCGGGAACGCCAACAGCGCCAGGATCAATAACGGCCAAAAGCCGCCAAGCCCTGCGTTGATGGGCAAGAACAAGGTACCTGCGCCAATCGCTGTGCCGAACAGGCCCAGCATCCAGGTGGTGTCATGACGGTTCCAGCGACTTAAGGTCGCCGGGGTCTCGTCGAAGCGTTCGTCGACGCTGTTAGCCTGGTCATTCATCCGGTCGAATCTCCGCTAGCCGGTCGTTACCACGCAGCCGGAGCGGACAAGAAACACCTTGCTGACATCGCCCCGGCCATAAGAGGGGCGCGATTGTCCGGGATTAGACATAAGAAGCAAAGGTTTAGCTGAGCAATGGTCGAAAATGATGTCAGGCTGCAAAGCAAGACTTCGACACCTATTGATACACTATTACTGCCAAAATCCTGCCCAAAAGGCCCGAGACCTATGCACGTTGCCCGCCGTTTCCCCGTTTTTATCGGTTTATGCCTGCTTGTCGGGCTCCCCCTGGCCCACGCCGACGGACTGACAATTACCTGGCCCGCAGGCTGGGAGATTCAGACCATCCCCCCTGAGCCCGACGACAGCAGCGTGCGCCAGCGGGCCGTGAAGAACGATGCCAATGGCGATCCGCAGATGGTCATGGAGCTGACCCAGTCGACTCTGGTGCCTGAACACAAGGTGAATATGGAGGCCGTTTTGCTGCAGATGCGCAAAACCCTGCAGCAAAACTTCGCCAAAGGCGGTTATCAGAGCGCTTGCAGCAAAATCAACAGCAGTACCCTGGGGGGCCTGGACGCCTTGCAAACCACCTGCAAAATCACCCAGAACGGCAACCACGTCATCACCCAGACCCTGGTGGCCGCCACTCAGGGCAACAGCGCCTACGCCCTTTCATACGCAGGCCCGGCAGACGGCTACAAAGCCAACGAACCCGAGGTCAAGGGCATCCGTGCAAGCTTGCGACTGACGCCTTGAAAAGCAGCAAGGCAGCTCCAACCTGACAAAATTGTCATCTGGTCATCAGTTACCTGACAGTCGTTAATGATCAGGCTCACATTTTTTACGTATTGAGGAACTCGATGAAAACCCCATTGCGCCTTGTCGCACTCTCGGCCCTGCTGTTGTCCTCGCTGGCTCAGGCCGCCGAACAACTGACCATTGATGTGCACCGCGATGCCAACTGTGGCTGCTGCAAAGCCTGGATCTCCCACCTTGAAACCAATGGTTTCAAGGTCAATGACCATGTGGAAGCCGACATGAGCAGTGTCAAGCAGCGCCTCGGTGTCCAGCCGCGCCTGGCTTCATGCCATACCGGCGTGATCAACGGCAAATTCGTTGAAGGCCATGTCCCGGCCGAGCAAGTGGTGGCATTGACCAAGCGCAATGACCTCAAGGGGATTGCGGTACCGGGCATGCCTATGGGTTCGCCGGGAATGGAAATGGGTGACCGCAAGGACGCGTATCAGGTTATCGGCCTGCGCAACGATGGCAGTGATCAGGTGGTGGCCGAGTATCCCGGCAACTGAGATTTCAGCACGCAGCGCACCGCAATGGTGCGCCCCGTATTGTTTTTGAAATCCTCTGGAGCATTAAGTGACCTGTAGTCGCTGCCGAGGAACGAAGGCTGCGAGCTTTATTGTCCCGTTCGCACGATCAAGAGCTCGCAGCCTTCGTTCCTCGGCAGCGACTACAAAGAAGCGACGCATCACCCGGCACTGAAATAACAGTGACACACATCCCGTGATAGATATTTTTCCTACGCGATAATTATCTTTGTCCTACAAAAAAACACCTCATACACCTAACACCTTGAAGTATCTCTCCTACACTCAACGCTGTCGTGTCTACGGCGTCTAATTGCCGTAATCAGACAATCGAATTTTCTTCGCCCGTGGTAGGTCTACCTAAGGCTGGGGTTGCCATTATTGGTGCATTCCTTGCAGTGCCTTATTCATCTTTTGAGCATTTACGCCATGGATGACATGGCCAATCGCAAGCGGGGAAGTACCGGCCGGGTGGCCGTAAGTGGATCAATAAATATAACGGGAGAAATTCATGATCAGTGCGGCTGCGCCACATCAAGAAGAACGTCTGACCCCGCAAGTGGTGACTGAGCTGTTGTCTCTGCCAGACCTGGCCCCTGCGGGAAGGCCCGAACTGCCGCAGGCAAGTGCCAATCCCAACAAAAAGAAAGTGCTGTTTGTCACGTCCGAACTGGCCGACCTGGTTAAAACCGGTGGTCTTGGGGATGTGTCGGCCGCTCTGCCGCGGGCCATGCGTCACTTGCATGATGTGCGTGTCTTGATCCCGGGCTACCCGCAAGTACTCAACAGCGACAATCCCATTCATATCATTGGCGAACTCGGCGGCCATGCTGCCCTGCCCCCCTGCAAGATCGGCCGCATGGACTTGAAGGACGGGCTGGTCATCTACGTGCTGATTTGCCCCGAACTGTATGAGCGCGAAGGCAGCCCCTACGGCGCCAATAACGGCCGCGACTGGCCTGACAACCATATTCGCTTCGCCCGCCTGGGGTTGGCCGCGGCCGATATTGCGGCCAATCTGGCGCAGATTCACTGGCAACCCGATCTGGTACACGCCCACGACTGGCCCGCCGGCCTGGCGCCTGCCTATATGCATTGGCGCGGCCAGCGTACCCCGACACTGTTCACCATCCATAACCTGGCCTATCAGGGCGTATTCAGCCGCGCCTGCTGCCCGGAGCTGGGTATTCCGCACCATGCCCTGCAGCAGGACGGCATGGAATTTTATGGCAAGTTGTCGTTCCTGAAAGCGGGCATGGCCTACGCCAGCCATATCACCACCGTCAGCGCCACCTACGCCGCAGAAATCACGACCCCGGCCTTTGGGTGCGGGCTGGATGGCTTTCTGGCCAGCAAGACCCAGCAAGGACTGCTGAGCGGCATCCCCAATGGCATCGATGAAAGCTGGGAAGCCACGACCGACCCCCATCTGGTTGCCCCGTTCGGCATCGGTGACTGGGATGCAAGGGCCTTGAACACCGCCCATGTGCGCACCCTGTTCGGGCTGAAACCGTCCAAGGGCCCCCTGTTCGCCGTGGTTTCGCGTCTGGTGTACCAAAAAGGCCTGGACCTGACAGAAGCCGTGGCGGCTTTTATCGTGGCCAACGGTGGTCAGATTTGCATCATCGGGCGCGGCGAGCCCGAAGAAGAACAGACCATGCGCGAACTGGCCCTGCGTTTTCCGGGGCAGATCGGGGTGCGCATTGGCTTCAATGAAACCGATGCCCGACGCATGTTCGCGGGCAGCGATTTTCTGTTGATGCCCTCGCGTTACGAACCCTGCGGGTTGAGCCAGATGTATGCACAACGCTTCGGCTCGCTGCCCGTGGCTCGCAACACGGGCGGCCTGGCCGACACCATCGAGAATGGCGTCACCGGCTTCCTGTTCGATGAGTCCACCGTCGCCAGTTACGAGCAAGCCCTGAAACGGGCATTCAAAGTCTTCAGCTACCCGACACTCTTCAACGCCATGCGCTGCCGCGCAATGGCCGCACCGTTTAACTGGTGCAAGGCCGTTGAACCCTATGCAGAGCTTTATGAACAACTGGTTGCCAAGTCATTGCTTCGCTCCGTGAAGCCGTGAGTGATGCAACCTGCGGATCTGCCTGACGCCCGACCGTTTCTCGCCAAGGGAGCCCGCCAATGAGCGAAGCGCAACTCGAAGTACTCGCCGGCCGAGCCGGCCTGGCCGTTGACTGGATTGATGCCAACGGCCAACCGCAAAGGGTCACACCCAAGGTGCTGGAGGCCATTCTGGCGGGGTTGGGATTACCCGCCGACAGCGCCGAGGCCATTGAAACCAGCTTGCTTAACTTGCAACTGGAGCAACAGAACAAACGTCTGCCGCCCTTGTTGACCGCAGACGTCGGCAAGGCCCTGGACTTGTCACGCTATTTCCAGCCCCACAGCCAGTGCATCGTGCACCTGGAAAGCGGTGATGCGCTGCCGATCCAGCTGGACGCCGACGCCGTGCTGCCGGGCATGATTCCCATCGGCTACCACCGGGTACAGCTGGACGACCAGCAGTTCACCCTGGCCGTGGCCCCGACAAAGTGCTTCAGCATTGCCGATGCCTTGCACCAGTCTGCTCCACGCGCATGGGGGGTGAGCGTTCAGCTGTACTCGCTGCATCGCCACGGCGATGGCGGGTTTGGCGATACCCAGGCATTGGAAACCCTGCTGCAGGCACTCGGTGAACGCGGCGCCGACGCACTGGCGATCAGCCCGTTGCACGCTATGTTCAGCAGCGCCCCCAAGCACTACAGCCCTTATTCACCGTCCAGCCGTTTATTTCTCAACAGCCTGTACGCCGCTCCCGCCAGCATCCTGGGGCAGGAAGCCCTGCACAGGGCCATTGACGCCACCGGTCTTAAAGACGAACTCCACCGGCTTGAACAGTTGCCCCTGATCGACTGGCCTGCCGTGACCCAGGCCAAGCAGACACTGCTGCGCCAGCTCTATAACGACTTTGTGCAGAACGAACACCCGCTCCATGACGACTTCAAGGGTTTTCGCCAGCGGGGCGGCGAAGCCCTGGAAAACCACTGCCGCTTCGAAGCCTTGCAAGAGTCGTGTGTGACCGAGCATCACAGCCTGGACTGGCGTGACTGGCCCGAGCAATGGCGCAACCCCGACAGCCCGGCGTTGCTGCAGTTCGCCGAAGAACATCAGCATGTCATCGCTTACTACGCGTTTTGTCAGTGGTTGATGGATCGCTGCCTGGGCCGTGCTCAAACGGCCGCGAGGGCCAGCGGCATGGCCATCGGCCTGATCGCCGACCTGGCCGTGGGCGCCGATGGTGCAGGCAGCCAGGCCTGGTGTCGCCAGGACGAAATGCTGGCCCAACTGACCGTAGGCGCACCGCCGGACGCTCTCAACCGTGCAGGCCAGGGGTGGGGGATTTCCGCGTTTTCCCCCGAGGGCCTCAAGCGCAATGGCTTTCGCGCCTTCATCGAGATGCTGCGTGCCAACTTTGCCCATGCCGGTGGGCTGCGCATCGACCATGTGCTGGGCTTGCAGCGCCTGTGGGTGATCCCCCTGGGGGCCTCGGCCGACGAAGGGGCCTATCTGTATTACCCGATCGACGATCTGCTGCGCCTGGTCTGCCTTGAATCGGTGCGCCACCAGGCCATCGTCCTCGGTGAAGACTTGGGCACCGTGCCGGACGGACTGCGGGAAAAGCTCAGCGAACGGGCCATCCTCGGTATTCGCGTGCTGCTGTTCGAGCAGGACTACGGCGCGCGCTTCAAACCGATCCTGGACTGGCCCTACGACGCCCTGGCCACCACCAGCACCCACGACCTGCCCACGCTCACCGGCTGGCTGCACGGGCGCGATATCGACTGGAACGAACGCCTGAACCTGGTCGACCCGGTGGCCGCGCAACGCTGGCGCGAGGAACGCCAGCGCGAGTGCGAAGGCCTGGACCGGGCCTTGCGCCAGGATCCACAGAACTTTCAGGAAGAAGCCCAGGGCAACGCCCCGACGCTGGACGCCAGCATCCGTTTTCTGGGGCACACCCGTGCGCCCCTGGTGCTGTTGCCGATCGAGGATGCCCTGGGACTTGAGGAGCAAGCCAACTTGCCCGGCACCGTCAGCGGCCACCCCAACTGGCGCCGCCGAATGCCGGGTGATTGCAACACGTTGCTGGACGCGATTGATGCAACGCAACGCTTCGAACTGCTGGCCTGCGCCCGCCAGCAAGCCCACGAAAGAGACCGATAATTCACCCATGAGTCAAGGAGCTTCGCCATGAGTAACGACGACAAACACATTCGTGAGTTTGCCTACCAGATCTGGGAGTCCGAAGGGCGCCCCGATGGCCAGGAGGCACGCCACTGGGACATGGCTCACAAACTGGCCCAGGCACAAGCCCTGGCCCCGTCCAAGGCCCAGCCACGGGCTGCCAAGGCCAAGGCAGCGCCAAAGCCTGCTGCCGAGAAAAAGCCACGGGCACCGCGCAAACCTGCCTCATCTTGAGAACACTGCGCTGCAGGAGAGTTGAGGTGCCTATGAACCCGTAGCAGCTGGCGCAGGCTGCGGCAACTGCTACGCAACATGAGGCCCTTCAAACAGTGGTGATAGCGCGCGCACGCGCCTCAAGTCCTTAATACGCAGGAGCAGGTCATGAGTAAACACACGTCAGCCGCGCCCACTGGCGACCCCTTGCGCATCCGAGAAGGGCTGCCCTTCCCCCTGGGTGCCACCTGGGATGGATTGGGCGTCAACTTCGCCCTGTTCTCAGCCAACGCCACCAAAGTCGAACTGTGTCTGTTCGACGCCGCCGGTGAAGTCGAGCTGGAACGTATCGAACTGCCCGAGTACACCGACGAGACATTTCACGGTTACTTGCCAGACGCACACCCCGGCCAGGTTTACGGCTATCGCGTGTACGGCCCGTACGAGCCGGAAAACGGCCACCGCTTCAACCACCATAAATTGCTGATCGATCCCTACGCCAAGCAGCTTGTGGGGGAACTCAAATGGTCCGAAGCCCTGTTTGGCTACACCATCGGCCACCCGGACGCCGACCTGAGTTTTGACGAGCGCGACAGCGCGCCGTTTGTACCCAAATGCAAGGTCATCGACCCGGCGCACACCTGGGGCCATGACCATCGGCTCAACGTGCCCTGGGACCGCACTATTTTCTACGAGGCCCACGTGCGCGGCATCAGCATGCGCCACCCTGCCGTACCGGATGCGGTGCGGGGCACCTTTGCCGGGTTGATGGTGGATGAAGTGGTCGAGCACATCACCGGCCTGGGCGTCACCAGCATCGAGTTGTTGCCGGTCCACGCGTTCGTCAACGACCAGCACCTGCTGCAAAAAGGCATGACCAATTATTGGGGTTACAACAGCATCGCCTTTTTCGCCCCGGACCCGCGCTACCTGGCCAGCGGCAAGATCGCCGAGTTCAAGGAAATGGTCGCACGCCTGCACAAGGCCGGCCTGGAAGTGATTCTGGACGTGGTCTACAACCACACCGCCGAAGGCAACGAGCAAGGCCCGACCCTGTCCATGCGCGGCATCGACAACGCCTCGTACTATCGGCTGATGCCCGAAGAAAAACGTTTCTACATCAACGATTCCGGCACCGGCAACACCCTGGACCTGAGCCACCCGTGCGTCTTGCAGATGGTCACCGACTCGCTGCGCTACTGGGCCCGGGAAATGCACGTCGATGGTTTCCGCTTCGACCTGGCGACCATTCTGGGGCGTTATCACGACGGTTTTAACGAACGGCACAGCTTTTTGGTGGCGTGCCGCCAGGACCCGCTGTTGCGCCGGGTCAAAATGATCGCCGAACCCTGGGACTGCGGGCCCGGAGGCTATCAGGTCGGGGGTTTCCCCCCCGGCTGGGCAGAGTGGAACGATCGCTTTCGCGACACCGTGCGCGCCTTCTGGAAAGGCGACGAAGGCCAGTTGGCCGACTTTGCCGGACGCATGACCGGCTCTGCCGATCTGTTCAACCACCGTGGCCGCAGGCCCTACAGTTCGGTCAACTTCATCACTGCCCATGACGGCTTCACCTTGCACGACCTGGTGTCGTACAACGACAAGCACAACGAAGCCAACGAGGAAAACAATCAGGACGGCAGCAACAACAACATTTCGTGGAACCACGGAGTCGAAGGCCCAACCGACGATCCCGACATCAATGCGCTGCGCCAGCGCCAGATGCGCAACCTCATGGCCACCCTGCTCCTGGCCCAAGGCACGCCGATGCTGGTGGCCGGCGACGAATTCGCCCGCACCCAGCACGGCAACAACAACGCCTACTGTCAGGACAGCGAAATCGGCTGGATCAACTGGGAACTGGACAAGCCCGGCAAATCGCTGCTGGCGTTTGTCAAACGCCTGATCAAGCTGCGCCTGCACTACCCCATCTTGCGTCGTGGCCTGTTTCTGGAGGGGCACTCCAGCGAAGCCCCCGGGGTTAAAGACGTCACCTGGCTGGCACCCGACGGCAACGAGATGACCATCGAACAGTGGCATGACGGTCAGGCCCGGTGCCTGGGCATGCTGCTGGATGGCCGGGCGCAAGTGTCCGGGGTTCAACGGTCCGGGGATGACGCGTCACTGCTGATCGTCGTCAACGCGAACCACGACTCGATCAACTTCAACTTGCCCAAAGTGCCCCACGGCATCAGTTGGTCGTGCAAGCTCGACACCACTGACCCGGGCATCAAAGGCCCCCAGCATCTGCCATTCAACAAGCCCTACGAGGTCACGGGACGGTCGCTGGTGATGTTTGAACTGCAACACACCGAGGTGTCGTGAATGTATTGATAAACATCAAGTCCACCCCCATCAAAAGCGGCAGACTACAGCCTTGAGCTTGCCGCTCAAAACTGCCACTGACAGAGGAGTGACCATGCCCGCTGAAGATGTTGTCGGCAATACACTTTTATCTGCCACTACGGCAACAGCGCCTGCTGTCCATCAAATAAAGGTACTGACGGTCAATACGCACAAGGGATTCACCGTCTTCAACCGTCGCTTCATCCTCCCTGAACTGCGCGAGGCGGTGCGCAGTACCGGCGCCGACCTGGTGTTTCTGCAGGAAGTGCTCGGCGAGCATGACAAACACGCATCGCGCTACGAAGACTGGCCAGCCACCTCGCAGTACGAGTTTCTCGCCGACAGTATGTGGAGCGACTTCGCCTACGGCCGTAACGCCGTGTATCCAGATGGTCATCACGGGAATGCCCTGCTGTCCAAATACCCGATCAAGGCCTCGCGCAATCTCGATGTGTCCATCACCGGGCCTGAACGGCGCGGCCTGCTGCATTGCGTCCTGGACGTGCCGGGCCATAGCAATGTGCACGCCATTTGCGTGCATTTGAGCCTGTTGGAAAGCCATCGCCAGCTACAGATCGTACTGCTTAACCAACTGCTCAAATCCCTGCCGCCTGACGAACCGGTCATCATTGCCGGGGACTTCAACGACTGGAAGCAACAAGGCAATGCTGCCCTGCGCCAACGGGACGACCTGCACGAAGTGTTCGAGCGCCATCATGGCCAGGTGGCCAAAACCTACCCGGCGCGCTGGCCGCTGCTGCGTCTGGACCGCATCTACTTGCGCAATGCCACCAGCCACGACCCAAAGATCCTCGGCAACAAGCCGTGGACGCATTTATCGGATCATTTGCCGCTGGCGGTTGAGGTGCATTTGTAGGCCTGCACCTCTCTGTTGTTGGCGGTGCTTCTGTGGGAGTGGGCTTGCTCACGATGCAGGCGGTGCGATTTCCCGGTTGAATCGCGTCGATCCCATCGCGAGCAAGCCCGCTCCCACAGGCTTACACCGGCCGCAGTATCAACACCCCCAACGGCGGCAGATTCAATGCCAGGGACACGCTCTGCCCGTGGCTGGGCACGTCTTCGGTCACTACCCCGCCGCCATTGCCGTAGTCAGAACCGGCATAGGTGGCCGAATCGCTGTTGATCACCTCTTGCCAGGTGCCGGCAAACGGCACGCCGATGCGGTAGCCTGCGCGAGGTACCGGGGTAAAGTTGGTCACCACCAGCAAGGGCGAACCGTCCTTGCTCCAGCGCAGCCAGGCGTAAACGCTGTTGGCCGCATCATCACCGATCAACCACTGGAACCCCTGCGCAACGTCGTCCTGCTCATACAGCGCAGGTTGCTCGCGGTACAGGCGGTTCAAGTCGCTCACCAGCTTCTGTACACCCCGGTGCTCGGGGTATTGCAGCAAATACCAGTCCAGTTGCTGATCGTGATTCCACTCGCGCCATTGCCCGAACTCGCAGCCCATGAACAGCAGCTTTTTGCCCGGATGGGCCCACATGAAGCTCAGGTACGCCCGTAGATTGGCGAATTTCTGCCAGCGATCACCGGGCATTTTGTCGATCAGCGAGTGCTTGCCGTGCACCACTTCATCATGGGAAATCGGCAGGATGAAACGCTCGGTCCAGGCGTACACCAGGCCAAAGCTCAACTCATTGTGATGATGGGCGCGGTACACCGGATCCTGTTGAATGTAATGCAGCGAATCATGCATCCAGCCCATGTTCCATTTATACGAAAAGCCCAGCCCACCCTGGTCGGTGCTTTGACTGACACCCGGCCACGCCGTGGACTCTTCGGCAATCACCAGGGCGCCCGGAACCTCATGGGCAACCACATCGTTGAGGTGGCGCAAAAACTCGATGGCCTCGAGGTTTTCCCGGCCTCCGTGACGATTGGGCACCCACTCCCCTGACTTGCGCGAATAGTCGCGGTACAGCATGGACGCCACGGCATCGACCCGCAGACCATCAATATGGAAGTGCTTGAGCCAGTGCAGGGCCGACGCCAGCATAAAGCCGTGTACTTCGGTGCGTCCCAGGTTGTAGATCAGGGTGTTCCAGTCCTGATGAAACCCTTCAAGAGGGTTGGCGTATTCGTACAGCGCGGTGCCATCAAATTGCGCCAGGCCGTGGGTATCGTTGGGAAAGTGTGCGGGCACCCAGTCCAGAATCACCCCGATCCCGGCCACATGGCAGGCGTTGACGAACGCCGCGAAATCATCGGGCGAGCCGTAACGGGCGGTGGGTGCAAACTGCGACAGCGGCTGGTAGCCCCAGGAGCCGCCAAACGGGTGCTCCATGATCGGCATCAGCTCGATGTGGGTGAAGCCCAGTTGCTGCACATAGGGAATCAGGCGCTCCGCCAGCTCAGGCCAGGTGTACTGACGCGCGACCTCGCCGACATCATCGACCTCACACTGCCACGAGCCCACGTGCAATTCGTAGATGGACAGCGGCGCATCATGACGCTGCAGTTGGGCACGCGCGTGCATCCAGTCATCGTCTTGCCATTCGATGCTCAGGGGCGAAGCTACCTTTGAGGCGGTATCGGGCGGCAACTGGGTGGCCAGCGCCACGGGATCGGCCTTGAGCGGCAAGATCCCCTGCTCGCCCAGAATTTCATACTTGTACGCCTCACCCGCTTGCAGGCGCGGAACAAACAGCTCCCACACTCCGCTCGGATGGCGCAGGCGCATGGGGTGACGACGACCGTCCCAGCCATTGAAGTCGCCGACCACCGAAACCCGCCGCGCATTGGGGGCCCATACCGCAAAACGCACGCCGTGCACGCCTTCAACGTAGATCAGTTGCGCACCGAAACAACTGCTCAGATCACGATGATTGCCTTCGGCAAACAGATACAGATCCATCTCACCCAGCAACGGGCCAAAACTGTAGGGATCTTCGCTGACTTGCACAGCGTCGCCCCAGTCAACCTGCAGCAGATACGGCCGGGTTTGTGCGAAATGCCCGGTATACAGGCCAGGCACTTGTGAAGCCTCAAGACTGCCAAGCCGTTGTCCGTCATCGCGGGCGAGCACATCCACACTCACTGCGCCCGGCAGAAATGCCCGAATATACTGCCCGCCCTCGCCATCCCCATGGGGACCCAATACCGAAAACGGATCGGCGTGCTCTGCCCGTGCCAACGCCTCGACATCCGGGTCTGCGGGTGACAACGAGTCTTTACCTTTACCCGTTTGCTTGCTCGAAATCATGCTGTTCTCCATCCGGTAAAGGTTACGTCTGACCCAGCACGCGTTTAGCCATCGACATGAGTTGTGTCCTCTAACTCATAGACAGAGCAAAGACTAGCTGTTGTCAGACAATCTGTATCCATTCATAAATAACCCGTGACGGGCTTACGCCCGATGCACTCTTTTCGCACATTAACAGTGCAATGTGTTGCTTTAAGGTCACTGCAAGAGCCAGCCCGGGTCTAAAAAGCCTCAGGGGCATCACGGTCGTTATCAATGCAAGACACATGCTCATTTCAACCGGGACAGGGCTGGCCGCCGTGATTCGGTGATTTACTTGACCTCGATCACACTGTATTCAACAGACGTCGGTTATAGGCGCACAAAGCCAATGACAACGGGGCATTGGCCAGGGTGCAGCACATTGTCGCAGGCCGTTACAAAACACCATCTGATCCGGTTTTTATTCAAATAACTGAGTCTGTTATGCAAACAGTTCGCTGGGCATAGTGCTCATGCCTGATGGAGGCTGATGAGCGAAAGACCATGAGCGAACAAATTCCCGTCCAGATACTTGAGTCATTTGAGGCTTCTAGACCCAGAGCCACAAAAAATAAAAACAAGTCCAGCGACAACATGATCCACACCCGCAGCTTCACTGGCCTGTTTCGCACACTGCGAATAGTGGGGACAGGCTTTTTGTTTTTGCTGTTCTTTGGCACGGTCTGGCTGAACTGGGATGGCCGGCAGGCAGTCCTGTGGGATTTGTCTGAGAGCAAGTTTCATATTTTCGGCGCAACGTTCTGGCCGCAGGACTTCATCCTGCTGTCGGCATTGCTGATCATTGCCGCCTTCGGGCTGTTTGCGATCACGGTCTTTGCCGGGCGGGTGTGGTGTGGTTACACCTGTCCGCAAAGCAGCTGGACCTGGCTGTTTATGTGGTGCGAAAAGATCACCGAAGGTGACAGAAACCAGCGCATAAAACTGCAAGCAGCCCCCTGGCGCCTGAACAAGATCCTGCGGCGTACCGCCAAGCACACGCTGTGGCTGGCCATCAGCGTAATGACCGCGCTGACATTTGTCGGTTACTTCACGCCGGTCCGGCCGTTGGCCACTGAACTGCTGACCCTGGAAATCGCCGGCATCAGCCTGTTCTGGATGCTGTTTTTCACTGGTGCCACGTACATCAGCGCCGGCTGGCTGCGTGAAGCGGTGTGCATGCATATGTGCCCGTATGCCCGCTTCCAGAGCGTCATGTTCGATAAAGACACCCTGGCCATTTCCTATGACGTGGCCCGTGGCGAAAACCGTGGTCCGCGCAAACGCGGGGTTGCACCCAAGCAAGAAGGCCTGGGCGATTGCATCGACTGCTATATGTGCGTGCAGGTGTGTCCGACCGGGATTGATATCCGCGATGGCTTGCAGATGGAATGCATCGGTTGCGCAGCCTGTATCGATGCCTGCGACTCGGTCATGGAGAAAATGGGCTATGCCCCGGGCCTGGTGCGCTATACCTCCGAGCACGAACTGCAAGGCGGCAAGACCCACCTGGCGCGCCCACGCCTGATCGGCTACGCCGTGGTGCTGGTGGTGATGATCGGGGCGCTGGTGGTGGCCCTGAACCAGCGCACGATGGTGTCCCTGGATGTGATCAAGGACCGGGGCCTGTTCCGCGAGAACAGCCAGGGCCAGATCGAGAACATCTACAGCCTTAAAATCATCAACAAGACTCAGGAGCCGCAGCAGTACCGAGTGTCGTTGCAAAACAGCGAGGACTTCCAGTTGCAGGGTAAAACCGAACTGAGCCTGGCCCCGGGTGAGATCGTCGATGTGCCGGTATCTGTTGCCTTGCTGGCCGATCGCCCGAAGAGCAGTTCTCAGACCCTCGAGTTTGTGGTGACCGACACCGATCAGCCAGACGTGCGCAGCGTGGCCAAAAGCCGTTTTGTTGCACCGCTTAATCGTTAGTGTGTGAGCGGGCTTGCTCGCGATAAGATCGCTGCGCTGTCGCCGAGACACCGCGCCGCCTGTATCGCGAGCAAGCCCGCTTCACACGCCACGCCTGCTCCCACAGATTTGTGATGTTTGAAACTCACGCCGGACCGAGCCTTATCCCATGAAACGCTACGAAAAATTCGCCGACGATATTGCCGAACTGATCCGCTCAGGGGTGCTCGGCCCCGGTCAGCGCGTGCCGTCGGTGCGCTATGCCAGCCAGACCTATGGCGTCAGTCCTTCGACCGTGTTTCAAGCCTATTACCTCCTGGAGCGACGCGGCCTGATTCGGGCCAAGCCGCGCTCTGGCTACTTCGTCAACACCCATTCACCGAGTCCTTTTTGCGAGCCGGTGTTCAGCAGCCATGTCACCGAATCCACCCAGGTGGATGTCAGCGCCCTGGTGTTCTCGGTGCTGGACTCGATCAAAGACCCGCACACCGTGCCCTTCGGCTCGGCCTTCCCAAGCCCCATGCTGTTTCCGCTGCAGCGGCTTGCGCGTTCGATGGCCACCGCCAGCCGCGAGATGGACCCGCGCATGGTGGTGACCGACATGTCACCCGGCAACCCGCAACTGCGCCGGCAAATCGCCCTGCGCTACATGGTCGGCGGGTTGATGCTGCCCATGGAAGAACTGCTGATCACCAATGGTGCGCTGGAGGCCCTGAACCTGTGCCTGCAGGCCGTCACCGAGCCCGGTGATCTGGTGGCCATTGAAGCCCCGGCGTTCTATGCCTGCCTGCAAGTCCTTGAGCGGCTCAAACTCAAGGCGGTGGAGATTCCGGTGCATCCGCGTGATGGCATCGATCTCGGCGTGCTGGCACACACCCTTGAGCGCCACCCGATCAAGGCCGTGTGGTGCATGACCAGTTTCCAGAACCCGATTGGCGCGACCATGCCCGAGGCCAAGAAGCAGGTCCTGGTCGAGTTGCTGCGCAGCCATCAGGTGCCGTTGATTGAGGACGATGTGTACGCCGAACTGTATTACGGCCAGCACGCTCCCAAACCGGCCAAAGCGTTTGATACCGAAGGCCTGGTGATGCATTGCGGCTCGTTTGCCAAAAGCCTGGCGCCGGGCTACCGCATCGGCTGGGTGGCTGCGGGTCGATACGCGCAGAAAATAGAACGGCTAAAGCTCATGACCTCGCTGTGCGCCTCAATGCCCGCCCAGGCTGCCATTGCGGATTACTTGCAGCACGGCGGCTACGACCGTCATTTGCGCAAACTGCGCTATGCCCTGGAAGAACAACAGAGCGCGATGCTGGCGGCGATTGCCCGTTACTTCCCGGCCCAGACCCGTGTCAGCCAGCCTTCGGGCGGCTACTTTCTGTGGCTGGAACTGCCCGAGCAAATGGACTCGCTCAAGTTGTTCCAGATGGCCCTTGCCCAGGGCATCAGCATCGCGCCGGGGCCGATCTTCTCGGCCACCCAGCGTTTTCGCAACTGCATCCGCCTGAACTACGGCAGCCCCTGGGATGAAGCCAGCGAAAAGGCCATGGAAACCCTGGGCAAGATCGTGCGTTCGTTCTAGACAACAGCCCTTGTGGGAGCGGGCTTGCTCGCGACAGGTCCGCAAGGGCGTATCAGACAGACCTCATTGCCTGCATCGCGAGCAAGCCCGCTCCCACAAGGGTATAGAGGCACCTACCCCGGCATACAGGTGAAATCAGCCGTGTGCGCCACTTCCTTGCCCTGCCCGTCCACCAGCCGTGCGCTGACTTCAGGCCCAAGGCTCGACTCGATCAGCTCGTAACGCTCACCGGCCCTGAACCCTGTGTAATTGACCTTGCCCTGGCAATCCACCTGATTCTCATCACCCGTGGCGCCTTCGTACAACGTCACGTCCAGGCGGTGGGCGCCGGGGATGACTTCAAAATAGCGTCCATCGTTGATGTTTTTACCGTCTACGCGCTCGGCCATCAGGTCACTGTTGCCCTCTTCTTTCAGGCCGATCCAGGCTTCGCCCGGGTCTTGTTTGGGCATGGGCCCCGCGCAGGCTGACAACAACAGCACCAGGCTCAGAGATGGAATCAACAACAGCGGTTTCAGGTTCATCGCAGGTACGCCTCGAAACAATGAGTAGGCCTCAAGCTTGAAGCGCACCGTACACCGCGCCAAATGAATGAAAATGAAGGGATTTTCAGGCCATTCCTAAAGGATCCTTCACGTTGCTGAAAGCTGATCGTTAGGTGTGGGCGGTGAGACTGCCGAGGTTTGCAATTCCACTCCCCGGAGGTCCAGGCATGCTCGGGCTGGTAAAGACCGCACTGCACAAGCCCTACACGTTTATCGTGCTGGCGATTTTCATCTGCATCATCGGGCCGCTGGCGGCTGTACGCACCCCCACTGATGTGTTCCCTGACATTGGCATTCCGGTGGTCGCCGTGGTGTGGCAGTACACCGGCCTGGCACCGGCCGATATGGCAGGACGGGTGATTTACACCTACGAACGTTCGCTGAGTACCACCGTCAACGACATCGAACATATCGAGTCCCAGTCATTGCCCGGCATGGGCATCGTTAAAATCTTCTTTCAACCCGGTGTCGATATCCGTACGGCCAACGCGCAAGTGACCGCCGTGTCGCAAACCGTGCTCAAGCAAATGCCGCCGGGCATCACTCCCCCGCTGATCCTCAATTACAGCGCCTCCACGGTGCCGATCCTGCAACTGGCGTTCTCAAGCCCCACACTCTCGGAAGCCAGAATCCGCGACCTGGTGCAGAACAACATTCGCCTGCCACTCAGCGCCCTGCCCGGTCTGGCCATGCCGACGCCCATGGGCGGCAAGCAGCGTCAGATCACCCTCGACCTTGACCCCCAAGCGCTGGCGGCCAAAGGCCTGTCGGCACAGGACGTGGGCACGGCACTGGCGGCGCAAAACCAGATCATTCCCGTGGGCACGGCAAAGCTCGGCACCTATGAATACACGGTGCTGCTCAACAACAGCCCCAAGGCCATCGACGAACTCAATGACTTGCCCATCAAGACCGTCAATGGCGCGCTGATCACCATCGGCCAAGTGGCCCATGTGCGTGACGGCTCGCCGCCGCAAACCAATATCGTGCGTGTCGACGGTCATCGCGCCGTGCTGATGCCGGCGTTGAAGAACGGCACTATCTCCACCCTGTCCATCGTCGACGGCATTCGCGGGATGCTGCCGCGTATCAATGAAACCTTGCCGCCCTCCCTCAAGACCTCACTGCTGGGCGACGCCTCGGTGTTCGTCAAACAATCGGTGGGCAGCGTGGCCCAGGAAGGGATCATTGCCGCCTTGCTGACCAGCGCCATGATTTTGCTGTTTCTGGGCAGTTGGCGCTCCACCCTGATCATTGCGGTGTCGATCCCGCTGGCCGTGCTGTCGGCCATTGCCCTGCTGGCCATCAGCGGGCAAACCCTGAACGTCATGACCCTGGGCGGGCTTGCCTTGGCGGTGGGGATTCTGGTGGACGATGCAACCGTGACCATCGAAAACATCAACTGGCACCTTGAGCAAGGCAAGACGGTGCGTGATGCGATTCTCGACGGTGCCAAACAGATTGTCGGCCCGGCCTTCGTGTCGCTGCTGTGTATCTGCATCGTGTTTGTGCCGATGTTCATGTTGCAGGGCATTGCCGGATACCTGTTCCGCCCCATGGCCTTGTCGGTGATTTTCGCCATGGGCAGCTCGTTCATTCTGTCGCGTACCCTGGTACCCACCCTGGCAATGTTGCTGCTCAAGCCACATGTGCCGGAGCAAGGTGCCGGGCATCACCCGGAAGACGGCTACATCAACCATCACGAAGGCGATCTACACACCCGCCAACACTCGGCGCCCGTGCGCGCGCTGCTGAATTTCCAGCTCGGGTTCGAGCGCCGTTTTTCGGCCGTTCGTGATGCCTACTACGGGGTGTTGGAGCTGGCACTGGCCCATCGCAAACGCTTTCTGGCGGGTTTCATGGCCTGCGTGCTGGTCTCGTTTGCGCTGCTGCCGAGCCTGGGCCAGGACTTTTTCCCGGCCACCGATGCCGGAGCCCTGGCCCTGCACGTGCGCTTGCCGCTGGGGACCAGGATTGAAGAAAGCGCCGCCGACTTCGATCGCATCGAATCGCGCATACGGGAAATCATCCCCGCCGATCAACTGGACACCATCATCGACAATATCGGGATTCCGTTGAGTGGCATCGACATGGCCTACAGCAGCAGCGGCACTATCGGCCCACAGGACGGCGATATTCAAGTCGCCCTGAAGGCAGATCACAGCCCCACCGCCGAGTACGTGAAACGCTTGCGTGAAGCCCTGCCCGAGCGTTTCCCCGGCAGCCAGTTTGCGTTTATGCCTGCGGACATCAGCACCCAGATTCTCAACTTCGGCGCCCCTGCTCCTCTGGACGTGAAAATTTCCGGGCGTGATGACGCGGCCAACCGCGCCTATGCACTGGAACTGCAACGGCGCTTGCAGCATGTGCCGGGGATTGCGGACCTGCGGATTCAGCAATCGGTGGGCTACCCGTCGCTGCAAGTCAATGTGGATCGCCAGAGGGCCAATGGCCTGGGGATTACCGAGCGTGATGTGACCAACAGCATGGTGGCCTCCCTGGCGGGCAGTTCCCAGGTAGCGCCGACCTTCTGGCTCAACCCTCAGAACGGCGTGTCTTACGGCGTGGTTGCCGCCACGCCGCAATATCGCCTGGACAGCCTGCCCGCCCTTGAAGCCTTGCCGGTGACGGGCAGCAACGGCCAGTCTCAAATCCTCGGCGGGCTGGCGACCATCAGCCGGGTCGAGAGCCCGGCCGTGGTCACCCACTACAACATCCAGCCGACGCTGGACCTGTACGCCAACATTCAGGGCCGCGATCTGGGCGCGGTGGCGGCCGATGTGCAAAAGGTGATCGATGGCGCGTCCGACCTGCGGCCCAAAGGCGCAATTGTCAGCCTGCACGGGCAGATCGACGCCCTGCATGAAGCCTTCAGTGGCCTGAGCCTGGGCTTGCTGGGGGCGGTGGTGCTGATCTACCTGCTGATCGTGGTCAACTTCCAGTCGTGGGTCGATCCGTTCGTGATCATCACCGCCCTGCCCGCCGCCCTGGCCGGGATTGTGTGGATGCTCTTTCTCAGTGGCACCTCGTTATCGGTGCCCGCCTTGACCGGGGCCATCTTGTGCATGGGTGTGGCCACGGCCAACTCGATTCTGGTGGTGAGCTTTTGCCGTGAACGCCTGGCCGAACATGGCGACGCCCTCAAGGCGGCGCTCGAAGCGGGTTACACGCGCTTCAGACCGGTGTGCATGACCGCACTGGCGATGATGATCGGCATGCTCCCGCTGGCCTTGTCAGAAGAACAGAACGCCCCCCTTGGACGCGCCGTTATTGGCGGTCTGATGCTGGCCACCGTTGCCACCCTGCTGTTCGTGCCCGTGGTGTTCAGCCTGGTGCATGGCCGTGAAAAAAATAGCCCTGCTGCTGGAGAAACGCCCCATGTCGTCTGATCAAAAACCCTCGCGCAAGCGCTTGATGTACCTGGGCATCGGTGGCCTGACGCTGGCTGCCCTGCTGGTCGCCAATGGCCTGGCAGCACGTAGCCGCCATGAACACGCGGTGAGCCAATGGACCGAAGCGGCGGCCCTGCCGATTGTCAGCGTGTTTCAGCCCATGCATAACGCCCACGGCGATACCCTGCGCCTGCCCGCGCACCTGGAAGCCTGGAGCAAGGCGCCCATTCATGCGCGGGTCAACGGCTACCTGAAAAGCTGGCAAACCGATATCGGCAGCAAGGTCAAAGAGGGTCAGATACTGGCCGTTATCGACAGCCCCGATCTTGATCAGCAACTGGCGCAAACCCGCGCTCATATGGTGCAGGAACAAGCCAATGCCAGGCTCGCGGCCACCACTGACACACGCTGGCAAAACCTGCTGGCCAGTCATTCGGTGTCGCGCCAGGAGGCCGACGAAAAACACTCCAACGCCGCCGCGGCCCACGCCAATGCCCAAGCCGCAGAAGCCGATTACGCACGCCTTTCAACGCTGGAAGCCTACAAGACCATACGCGCGCCCTTCGCCGGAACCATCACCGCGCGTCACACCGACATTGGCCAGTTGATCAAGGCCGATACCGACAGCGACACCGAGCTGTTTGACATCGCCGACACCCACCAACTGCGCCTCTATGTGCCGGTGCCACAGAACTACGCCAGCGTGATCCGCCCCGGCATGCAGGTGCAACTCAGCGTGCCGGAGCATCCGGGGCACATGTTCAGCGCCCGCCTGATCGGCAACTCGACCTCGATTGACCCGCGCTCGGGCACCCTGATGGCGCAGTTTGTGGCGCAAAACCCCGGCGACGCCCTGATGCCCGGGGACTACGCCGAAGCCACCCTGGCTATCCCGCCGGACACTCACGGCGTCAGCATTCCGGCCAGTGCGCTGATCTTTCGCGCCCAGGGTACCCAGGTCGCCGTGATCGACAGCGCGCAGCATGTGCATTTGCAGAACATCCATATCGGCCTCGACCTTGGGGAGCGGCTGGTGATCGATCAGGGCCTTGAAGCAGGCGATACCGTCATAGACAACCCCCCCGATGCTTTGCGCGAAGGCGACAGGGTCAAACTGGCCGCAACAGGAGCCGACCATGCAACCAAGGCTTAAGCGCGCGGCCCTGCTGCTGGCCCTGGCGTTGCAGGGCTGCTCCCTGGCGCCCACCTACAACACCCCGACGCTGGACGTGCCCGCGCACTACCGCGAGCAAAGCAGTGACGGCCCGTGGCACAGCGCCCAACCTGCCGACCAGCTGTCACCGCAGTGGTGGCGGGTGTATCAGGATGAGCGCCTGAACAGCCTGCAACAGCAGTTGCTCAAGGCCAACCCTGACCTGGCAGCGGCGCTGGCCCACTTTGATGCAGCGCAGGCTTATGCCAGCCAGTTACACGCCGGACTCTTCCCGCAAATAACAGCCAGCGGGCAACCGCTGCGCCAACGTCAATCGGACAACCGCCCCTTGCGCGGCACGACTCAACCGTCGGTCTATAACAGCAACACCGCAGGATTCGCGTTGAATTTCGACCTCGACCTGTGGGGGAAAATCCGCAATCAGGTGGTTGCGGGCGATGCCCAGGCACAAGCCTCGGCGGATGATCTGGCTGTCGCCCGTTTAAGCCTGCAGCGTCAGCTGACCAGCCTGTATGTTCAACTTGACGGACTGGACGCCCAGCGACGCATCCTGTCCAGCTCACTGGATGATTACAGCCAGGCCCTGCAACTGACCCGTACCCGATATCAGGGGCAAATAGCCTCCGAGCTGGACCTTACCCGCGCCCAGAGCCAACTGGCCGAAGCCGAGGCCCAACTGGACGACATCCGTGCCCAGCGCAACCTGACCGAACACGCTATTGGTGAACTGATGGGCGAACCCGCCAGCAACTTCCAGCTGGCGGCCAGAGAGCAGATGCTGAACCTGCCTGATCAGCCGCGAACTCTTCCAAGTGCCCTGCTGCAACGCCGCCCTGATATTGCCGCGGCGGAGCGCCGGGTGTTTGCCGCCAATGCGGCGATCGGCGTGGCAAAAGCGGCCTGGTATCCGGACTTCAGTTTGACCGGCCTGCTGGGCGGGCAAACCCAGGGCAGCGGCAATTTGCTGGCTGCCAGTAACCGTTTCTGGGCCTTGGGGCCGCTGATCAGCCTGCCTGTTTTTGACGGTGGCAGACTCGAGGGCCAGGAGCGCCAGGCCAGGGCCGAATTTGAAGAAGCATCGGCCCACTACCGGGGGCAAGTGCTGCACGCGGTACGCGAAGTCGAAGACAACCTTGCCCAACTGCGCGACTTGCAACAGGAAAGCCTCGACGAGCAAGCCGCAGCAAATGCCGCCGAACACACCCAGGTGATTGCCACCAACAGCTATGAGGCCGGGGCGGTGAGTTATCTGGATGTGGTGACGGCACAAACGGCAGCGCTACAAGCCCAGCGCCAGGTGCAGTCGCTTCGCACCCGGCAGTTGCAGGCCAGCGTGGGATTGTTGACAGCGTTGGGGGGTGGTTGGAACGATCATTAACCCGTTATGAGCTCTGCAAATAAATCCCGGCCTGCTCCATTTCGCGAATACAGGCGTAATCCACCTCGATCTGGTTGAGGTCGGGATGAACCAGATACACAGTACCCGGCTGGCTGAACACATCCTTTGTACTCGCAATGTGCTGTCCATTAACGACGTAGAAAACCACCTCGTAAAACGACGCCAGTCCGGACAACTTTTCCATAAATGCTTCGTTGGTAAACAGGCCTTCTGAACGATTGATCAGGCTGACATTGTAGGTGTGCTTGAACCGTACATAGTCAGAGCCACACATCAGTAGCCGTTCAAATTCAAGGGGACGGGTGATCGACAGCGCGAACGCATTGATCTGCCCCATGCGGGTGGTTTGTGCACTGACTCCAGTTCTGAGGATCCCGTCTGTACGGGCGGCAATTTCAACCAGTTTCGGTCCTTCTGAGGTGTACATGACTTCAGCATGACTGGGCCCATTGAGGATACCGAGGCTCGTCACTACCTTGCGGGTGTAGGCCACGAGTTGTGCATAGGGCGCTACCGTGGCGTCGAGCAGTTGGTCGATGTCATACACAATGCTGCCGGTGTCCAGCACCCGTTTGGTGTACTTCACCACCTCAGTGATTAACTGACGCCCGCCTTGGGACACCATATTGATCACATACTCGGTGCCCGCCAGGTACTCCTGAAACAATACTTGGCTGTTCTCGATATTGAGCTTGTTGCGCGTGCCCAGCAGTTGGGTGAATGCACGTTCGCAAGTGGCGAGGTCATGGCAAATAAAAACCCCGTCCGCCCCTGCGCTCTCAAGGGGCTTGATCACGACCGGGAACGTGCCCCGAGCCTGAACCCAGTCTCTTCCCGCATTCCATGTATCAACCGCACACTGGGCTGGAGCGGGCAAACCAGCATCGGTAATGCACTGGATCATCTGAAACTTGTTTCTGCGCGCCAGGCTCCTGGAAAAGTCATTGGTGTATTCAAGCGCCAACTGCTCATTCAACTGGTCGGCCAGCAGCACCCCGCTTTCAGCCCCCGCGACGATGTAATCGGGGGCAAAATTCTTTATCTCCAACAGTGTGGAGCCATTGTCCGCGTGAGTCATGAACGCGTGGTAAATACCAAACTCAAAACCTGCATAGTAATAATCATCAATGGTAGAACTGGACGCCATATGGAATAACAGACAGCCCTGCGCATGGAGTTCTCTGGCCAGCAATTTACCCGAAGAAAAACCGTCAACCACAACGACCCTGATCATTTTGGACCTCGATTGTTTGCCTGTCGATTGAACAGCGTCAGCGAAGCCAAGAGCGTCACGATAATCCCAACCGCTGCAATGCTAGGCATCGAGAATGAAACGCGCGCATCCATAAATTGAAGCAGCAGGGTAAAAACCGGCAACGTCAGCAACACAAACGCCACATTGATTGCGCTGAGATGAAAGATGGTTTTTTGAATCAGATAGATGGGCAAAAGGTGACCGACAACGACCAGCACCAACATAGGCAACACCCACTCTACGGTGAGGCTGTACGACACATCACTAAATGCAACAAACAGACTGCAGACCACAACTATCAACACGTTCCTGACCGCCAGAATTTCGTAAATCTGCCAATGGCGCTTAAATAATTTCTTGGACACAATCGTATAAAGCACCGTGCCCAATGCACACAATACGACACTGATAATACCGATAACTCTTTGCTCGACTGACATGGATGAAATACCACTTTCCCCGAGAAATGAGTTGAAAAGCATGATAGCGACCGACAACAACACAAGGATGGCGACAATTATTTCTGCACTACGAGCCCTGCCCATGCCTTTTATAAATGAAGAAACAATCAAGGTTAATGCCGGCCCACACGCCACAGATGCAACCCCGACGACTGCTGGCTCCAGAAAGCGCAATGCATAAAACAGGCCTCCCCAATTCAACAACACCGAGATGTTTGCCACTACGATTAATAGCCAATACTGTTGACACTTGATTAATAACGAGTACCTGCCCCGCCACAGGCTATACCCAAGAAACACCAGCATGGATGAGGTAAAGCAATATAAAATCACCACCAGGGTATCGAGCGTTTGCGTCACAAAGGCTACGTACACATCAAATGCAGCACTGATAAAACAGAATAACAACCCGAGCAACACACCTGTTTTTATTGGATGCATAACCAACACCACTATGGTTACTGGTTAACCGACATCAACCTAACACCGTGACACGATTTTCCATCAGTGTGATTTTCATCAGTGTTTTAACTGTAATACCGGTTTTATCGAGCACATGACGACATCCCATACTTTGAACCTTTTCCACCGCACACACTACGTCAACAACTTCAGCACCACTTTTCCTTACAGCATTTACCAGTGAAATGACGGCACCCCCCGTACTTAGCGTATCATCAACAATAGCTACCTTATCGCCAGGCTCAATACCATTGAGATAGAGTTTTCCTTCATAATATTCGGAGCGAATATCCACACAGACACCATTCACTTCGTCAAGGCTGTATGAGTACCATCGTGCCATTGCCAAGGGAATACCCGTCAAAATGGATATCGCCGTTGCCAGCGGTGCACCTTTATCCTCTTCCGTTACGATTTTATCGACATTCAGATCCATCAGCCTTATCACAGCATGAGCAACGTCCAAAAGTACCTTTGGACGCAAGGCAGGCAATTGATCCGTGAATTCATTTACCGTTATCAAAACACCCTTCGCATTCACAACTTTAGCGCTTTCGTATACTTCTTTAAGGAGCATCATATTATCTCCACGTACTCAGGATACACTCCACCCCAACGACTTTTGTACTTCCAGGCATTATCAAAAAAAACAGTGACTATATTTTTATCCTGATTTAATTGCGCTAAATGCTCGCACACTATCAGATTGGCTCCACAGGTGGGACCAATATCAAACTCATCTTCGGCCATAAACGCTTTCATCCTATCCCAAGCAGCATCGCCTGCAACTACCACTACATCATCTATCAATTCAGTCACTGTATTGATTGACAACGCCCCTGCACCCAACCCCATTAAATTATGAGGACGGTGCTCGAACTCCAACCCTCGCCTAGCGGAATATAACGGTGCAGAACTCTCTACCTCGATGCCGACAGTCTTGATCATTGGATATTCCCGCTTCAACACCTCAGCAATACCACAAAACGTCCCACCCGTGCCGATCGCACAAATAAAATAATCGGGCGTCAGAGAGCATCTATTCAGGTCAGTGATAATTTCTTCACCACAGCCATGCCAGGCAAACTTGTTTAGCAACGTACTGGATTGATCTAGAAAGAACATATGCCCGTCAGAATGATGCTGGACATACTCCCGAGCAGCATTGGCAGCTCCGATTAAAAAAGCTTCTTTCGGTGTTTCAACAAAGCTTGCGCCATAAGCATGTATTTGATCCTTACGCTCCTGAGTCATCCCTTCAGGCATGAATATTTTAACCTTATAACCTTTCTCTCTTCCAATCCAGGCAAGTGCGGCACCACCGTTCCCAGTGGAGCAATCAACAAGGGTCATACCTTTATGAATAAATCCTTCGCGCTCCAACACCGTGACAATATTTAAGTACGTCCTGTCCTTATGACTACCTGAGGGATTCATATGTTCACACTTGGCAAACAATCGACCTCCGTTCAAGGCAAGCTTCGTTAGCTCCACCAGCGGTGTATTACCGATACTGGCCAAATTCATTTCAACCTCCGAGCACCTAGCAGAAGATCGATATAGATCATTCACACCACAACCAATCATTACAATCAGCGCACCAAAACCTATCCCAACATAAAAATTAATACAATCATAAATATTTAGAAACGCCCTACATCAGACTACACACCTAGCCTTAAGACACACTTAAATCACTGTTCAGACGAAAAATCCAGTCAAGAACATTTGGTTTAATTTTAAACACAGGAAACAAACCGTAAAACTTATTCATCAGCAATCAAAGCATCAATAGAGTGCTGGATATAAATCGCCTCCTATCACTGAGTCGTCTCTAACAGAAACTGCCCATCACCCCCAAACAGTTGCCCTCAACCGGGTGGTTGGGATCAGTCAGCACCAAACCTGTAATCGCTACCGCAGGGCCTTCGCTTTTGGTCAAGGAGAAGGGTTGCTGCGCAACCCGTCGCAGCCTCGCTACGCTCCTCAGCGACTACACAAGATGGCGCAGTAGATGCGCACCAAACAGGTCGGCCGGTCGGCCGCCTCGGCGGGATTTTGATCTGTCCGCCCCTCGGGAGACCGAGAGCAGGTGCTGCGTAGTGGGTCGACCGGCATGGATGCCGGGAGAGCCGTGTTGGGCCAAGGATGGCCCGTCACGGCGGGCCCACGGAGCGGGACCGGAACGAGGGAACCTGAGCGCAGCGAGGGCCGTACGCCAGGGCAAGGCCTTTTTGGTTCCTTTTGTGGCTGTTTGACAAAAGGGACTCGCCGTAAGGGCGAAACCATCATTTCAGTTAACCGCGAATGCCGGATATGTACCCCGTGTGCCAGTTGTTTTGCGATGCCCCACACCTATGCCGAGGGCATATCCATTCGATGTGTCACGACTTTCTACGGAGTTCGCCCTTACGGCGAAGCACTTGTTCCAGACGCGAAAATGCATCCAAAGAGGCTTGCCCCTCGAAGATTGCGCACCGAGGCGGCCGACCGGCCTGGTGGGTGCTACTCGCTATCCGTAGCAGCTGACGAGTAGAACGAGGCTGCGTCCGGCGTGATGCGGCACCCCGACGTAGCCGTTGTAAAATCAACTTCACGGCTTATCAGGCATACCGTGTGTACCGGTTTTGCGACCGCTTCGCGATCGAACGTAGCCTCGTTCTACTCGTCAACTGCTACGACGCGCAGTTGACGACGAAACCAAGCCGCTGCAACAAGGGCCGCAGGGCCTACGCTTTTGGACGAGGCGAAGGGGCGCTGCGCACCCGTCGCAGCCTCGCTACGCTCCTCAGCGATTACAAAAAACTATTTGTTGGAAGCCGCCAACATGGCTTTAAGCAGGACCGCGCACCCCGCTGCCAGATCCCCGGGGTCGGCGTTTTCGATTTCGTTGTGGCTGATGCCTCCTTCGCATGGCACAAAAATCATGCCCGCCGGCCCAAGTTCGGCAAGGAATATGGCGTCATGCCCTGCTCCACTGACAATATCCATGTTGGACAAGCCCAGTTCGTTGGCCGCCTCACGCACGGCGTTGACGCAATCAGGGTTGAAGTACAGCGGCGGGAAATCCGCCGTAGGGGTGAGCTCGAAGCTCAGGCCATGTTGCTGGCACGTGGCTTCAATCACCCCGCGAACCTGTTCAATCATCGCATCCAGTCGCTCAGGCAGCAGATGCCTGAAGTCCAGGGTCATGCGCACTTCTCCGGGAATCACGTTTCGCGATCCCGGGTAAGCCTGCAGGCAGCCTACCGTGCCGCAGGCGTGGGGTTGATGGCCAAGAGCGGTGTGATTGACCGCTGCAACCACGGCAGCCGCACCGACCAGTGCGTCTTTACGCAAGTGCATGGGGGTCGGCCCGGCGTGGGCCTCGACGCCGCGCAGGTTGAGGTCGAACCATTTCTGCCCCAGGGCGCCCAGCACCACACCAATGGTTTTGCGCTCGTCCTCAAGAATCGGACCCTGCTCGATATGGGCTTCGAAGTAAGCCCCCACCGGATGACCGCTGACTTTGCGGCTGCCCGCATAACCAATGGCCGTCAAGGCTTCGCCGACGGTCACTCCCTGGGCATCGGTTTTGGCCAGGGTTTCTTCGAGGGTGAATTTCTCTGCAAAGACCCCCGAACCCATCATGCACGGCGCAAAACGCGAGCCTTCTTCGTTGGTCCAGACCACGACCTCCAAGGGGGCCTGGGTCTGGATGTTGAGGTCGTTGAGCGTTCGCATCACTTCTACCCCGGCAAGTACGCCGAAGCAGCCGTCGAACTTGCCACCCGTGGGTTGGGTGTCGATATGGCTGCCGGTCATCACGGGCGGCAAGTCGGGATTGAGGCCGGGACGGCGGGCAAAAATATTGCCCACCCCATCCACGCTGACGGTGCAGCCCGCGTCTTCGCACCAGCGAACGAACAGGTCACGTGCCTGACGGTCCAGGTCAGTCAAGGCCAGACGACACACGCCGCCTTTTACCGTAGCGCCAAGCTGTGCCATTTCCATCAGCGAAGCCCACAGGCGGTCGCCATTGATCGATTGCAAGGGTTGCTGCTGAAGGTCGTGCGATGCGTTCATGATGTTTTCCCCAGGCAGTTTTTATAAGAGTCGTTTTTAAACCGTGCCTTTGACGGTCTCTGTTTGCTGGCTGCCCAAGCGATGCAGCCCGTAATAAATACCGGCGCCGAGCAATGACCCGGTGAACCAGCCAAAGTCGTAGAACCAGCTGAAGGCGCTGCTACCCAACGACAGCAAGGTCAGCACCACCGGCACGCCAAACGCGATAAAACCGTTCCAGTGCCACGCCGGGTACACCCCGTCCTGGTAAAGCCCTGCAAGATCGAGTTTTTGCCGACGGATAATGAAATAGTCGACCACCATGATCCCGGCAATCGGCCCCAGCAGGCTGGAGTAGCCCAGCAGCCAGTTGGAATACACGGTTTCCAGGCTCACATCCGACACCAGCAAACCCAGCTTTTTGAGCAGTTCGTGGGCCATCAGCGCAAGCCCCACGAGGCCGGTCAGCATCACCGCCTTGGTGCGGTTGATCAGCTTGGGCGCTATGTTCTGGAAGTCATTGGTAGGCGACACGATGTTGGCGGCGGTATTGGTCGACAGGGTTGCGATGATGATCAGCGCCATCGCCAGGGCCACCCAGCCCGGGCTTTGAATATGACCGATCAGGCTGACCGGATCGGACACCGTGACACCCACCAGTTTTTCCGACGCGGCGGTCATCACCACACCCAGGGCCGCAAACAGGAACATGGTCAGCGGCAGGCCAAAAATCTGCCCCTGTATCTGGTCCTTCTGGCTTTTTGCGTAACGGCTGAAGTCAGGAATGTTCAGGGACAAGGTGGCCCAGAACCCGACCATCGCGGTCAAACCGGCAAAGAAGTAGCCATACACGCTGGCGCCTTCGGGACGCTTGGGTGGCTGGGCCAGCAGTTCGGTCATCGACACATTGGGCAATGCCCACACCAGCAGGCCCAGGCCGACCAGTACCAGCAAGGGAGCAGACAGGGTTTCAAGCCATTTGATCGACTCGGCACCGCGCAATACCACCCACAGGTTCAGTGCCCAGAACACCATGAAGCCGATGACTTCTCCGGTGCCGCCCAGGCTTTTCCAGCCCTCGAACACAGAGCCCAGAAACAGGTGAATCGCCAGGCCGCCAAACAGCGTCTGGATACCGAACCAGCCGCAGGCCACCAGGGCACGGATCAGGCAGGGGACGTTTGAGCCGATGATGCCGAAGGAAGACCGCAGTAACACAGGGAAGGGAATGCCGTACTTGGTGCCCGCAAACGCGTTGAGGGTCAGCGGGATCAGCACCACGATATTGGCCAGCAGAATCGCCAGCAGCGCCTCGCCGACCGAGAGTCCGAAGTAGGCGGTCAGTACCCCGCCCAAGGTGTAAGTGGGTACACAAATGGACATACCGACCCACAAGGCCGTGATATGCCATTTGTTCCAGGTGCGTTCGTGAACTTTGGTGGGGGCAATATCGTGGTTGTACCGGGGGCTATCGAGGACTTCAGGACCAGCGTCCAATTCGTACAAACCGTTACGTTCGGTGACTCGGGATCTGCTCGGTTGCATATTCGATCACTCTCTTGTTGTGGTGCTCTTGGTTGCGCTTTGAGGCCCTGCGTTAAGACGCAGAGCGGCTCCCTTGCCTGGACACTGCTGTATGGATCGGCCCGTCCGGTTGTGGCAGCGACAATCAAGAACTGTGCCGTGTTACTTGCCTCGCCTCCGCACACTGGCTGTTACTACTTGCAACGCCCTGGTTTAACGCTGTTTTAAATAACGAACCGAATGACTCTCATTCCTATTGGGAGCGTTTACCGCTCACTTACTGTTTTTTGATATAGCAAAACGAAACAACACGGTGCACGCTTATTTATTTTTATTGCGTTACCTCCTCTCCCCTACAGGCTCAAGCGCCTGATTTAGCATAAGAAACTTCGCCTATATTTGAATCCTGTCAAGTGCGTCAAAATGGTGAGGCCGTGCCACATTTTGGTGATATTTAAATAATTTATATATAAATCAGTTACTTACACTAATAACAACTTAACAAAAATAAAGTTTGATCATTTTTCAACAACCCTCTAGATTTCATTCCTGACACCAGTGACAGGAACCAACCTGTGCGCTAACTTTAATAACAACATTTAGAACCGGTTATAGCCGGTCAGCCTGCGAGGAACTCGGTATGTCACTGTTAATCCGTGGCGCTACGCTTGTGACCCATGATGAAAGTTATTGTGCTGATGTTTATTGTGCGGACGGTCTAGTCCGAGCGATCGGTACTGATCTTGATGTTCCGCCCGGCTGCGAAGTTCTCGATGGCAGCGGTCAATATTTAATACCCGGCGGAATTGATCCGCACACTCATATGCAACTCCCCTTTATGGGCACCGTGGCCAGCGAAGACTTTTTCAGTGGTACGGCCGCCGGTTTGGCGGGTGGCACAACTTCCATTATCGATTTCGTCATTCCCAATCCTCAGCAGTCCTTGCTGGAGGCCTTTCATCAATGGCGCGGCTGGGCCGAGAAGTCGGCGTCGGACTATGGTTTTCATGTCGCCATCACCTGGTGGAGCGAACAGGTCCGCGAGGAAATGGCCGAGTTGGTCAGCCAGCATGGCATCAACAGCTTCAAACACTTCATGGCTTACAAAAACGCGATCATGGCCGCTGACGACACGCTGGTGGCGAGTTTCGAGCGCTGCCTGGAGCTGGGCGCTGTACCCACAGTGCATGCCGAAAACGGCGAACTGGTGTACCACCTGCAACGCAAGCTCATGGCCCAGGGCATGACGGGGCCGGAAGCTCATCCGCTTTCACGCCCTTCTCAGGTTGAGGGCGAGGCTGCAAGCCGGGCAATCCGCATCGCCCAGACCATTGGCACACCGTTGTATCTGGTGCATGTGTCGACCCGTGAAGCACTGGATGAAATCACCTACGCCCGCAGTCAGGGGCAGCCGGTGTATGGCGAAGTACTGGCCGGACACCTGCTGCTCGATGACAGCGTGTATCAACATCCGGACTGGCAAACCGCCGCCGGTTACGTGATGAGCCCGCCCTTCCGTCCGCGCGGCCATCAGGAGGCGCTCTGGCATGGTCTGCAGTCGGGCAATCTGCACACCACAGCCACTGACCATTGCTGCTTCTGTGCCGAGCAAAAAGCCGCCGGGCGCGACGATTTCAGCAAGATCCCCAACGGAACCGCAGGCATCGAAGACCGCATGGCAGTGCTCTGGGATGAGGGCGTGAATACGGGACGCCTGTCGATGCAGGAGTTCGTCGCACTGACCTCTACCAACACCGCCAAAATATTCAATCTGTACCCGCGCAAAGGCACGATCCGGGTCGGCGCCGATGCCGATCTGGTGCTATGGGACCCGACAGGGACACGCACCATCAGCGCCAAGACCCACCATCAAAAAGTCGATTTCAATATTTTTGAAGGCAAGACCGTGCGTGGCATCCCCAGCCACACCATCAGCCAGGGCCGTGTGGTGTGGGCCGATGGCGATCTGCGGGCAGAACGCGGTGCAGGCCGTTATATCGAACGCCCGGCCTATCCAGCCGTGTTCGATTTGCTGAAAAAGCGCGCTGAGCATCAACAGCCCGTGGCCGTTAAACGCTGAATTGCAAACCACTGCCCGACAGAGGCAGGACGCCCCCCACAACCGTGAGGCAATCACCGTGATCAAGTCCCTGAATCATTTACCGCACCCCCATGAAAATGCGCAGGTGCTGGCGAGTCGCTTTACCGATCTGGCGCCCCCCCTGAGTGCCCGCCAAGCCGTACTGGAGAGCTCGCGCTGCCTGTATTGCTACGACGCACCCTGTGTTAATGCGTGCCCCAGCGACATCGATATCCCGTCGTTTATTCGCAATATCCAGCAGGAAAACGTCCAGGGAGCTGCGCAGAAGATTCTCTCGGCCAACATCCTCGGCGGCAGTTGTGCCCGGGTTTGCCCTACCGAGGTGCTGTGCCAGCAAGCCTGCGTGCGCAATAACAGCCAGGAATGCGCCCCGGTGCTGATCGGTTTGTTACAGCGTTATGCGGTCGACAACGGGCAGTTCAGCGAGCACCCCTTCACGCGGGCTGCACCCACGGGCAAGCGCATCGCCGTGGTCGGTGCAGGCCCAGCCGGTCTGGCCTGCGCCCATCGCCTGGCGCTGCACGGCCATGAGGTGGTGATTTTCGAAGCTCGGGAAAAATCCGGCGGGCTCAATGAGTACGGGATTGCCAAGTACAAACTGGTGGATGACTTCGCCCAGCGCGAAGTGGAATTCGTCTTGCAGATCGGCGGCATCGAGGTGCGCCACGGTCAGCGTCTGGGCGACAACCTGACCTTAAGCGAACTGCATCAGCAATTTGATTCGGTGTTTCTGGGGTTGGGCCTGGCCGCCAGCCGGTTGCTCGGCCTGCCCAACGAAGATGCACCGGGACTGCTGGCCGCCACTGACTACATCCGCGAGCTGCGCCAGAGCGATGACCTGACCCAACTCCCCCTGGCCGAACGTTGCATTGTGCTGGGTGCGGGCAATACCGCGATCGACATGGCCGTGCAGATGGCCCGCCTGGGTGCCCGCGAGGTCAGTCTGGTGTATCGCCGGGGGCTCGAAGACATGGGCGCCACCGGGCACGAACAGGACATTGCCAAGGCCAATCAAGTGCGGCTGATGACCTGGGCCCAGCCACAAGAGGTGTTGCTGGATGAGCAGGGCCGCGTACGCGGCATGCGCTTTGCCCGCACCCGCCTTGAGGAAGGGCGCCTGGTGAGTACCGGTGAAAGCTTCGAACTGGCGGCTGACGCGGTGTTCAAGGCTATCGGCCAGACATTTGATGATGAAGCCCTGGGCGATCCCCTGGCGCAGAAGCTTAAACGGGTGGGCGACCGGATTGAGGTGGACGAGCACCTGCGCACCAGCATTCCCGGAGTCTATGCCGGGGGCGATTGCACCTCCCTGGGGCAGGACCTGACCGTACAGGCCGTGCAACACGGCAAGCTGGCCGCAGAAGCCATGCATGCCCAACTCATGCTTGATCAGGAGGCTGCGTAAATGGCCGATCTCTCGATTGTTTTCGCCGGTATCAAAGCGCCCAACCCTTTTTGGCTGGCGTCTGCGCCACCCACCGACAAGGCCTACAACGTAGTGCGCGCCTATGAGGCCGGCTGGGGTGGGGTGGTCTGGAAAACCCTGGGGGAAGACCCGGCGGCGGTCAACGTATCGTCGCGCTACTCGGCGCATTTCGGGCCTAACCGTGAAGTCATGGGCATCAACAATATCGAGTTGATCACCGACCGTTCCCTCGAAATCAACTTGCGGGAAATCACTCAGGTCAAAAAGGACTGGCCGGACCGTGCCTTGATCGTGTCCCTGATGGTGCCCTGCGAAGAGGCGTCATGGAAATTCATTCTGCCGCTGGTGGAAGCCACAGGGGCCGATGGCATTGAGCTGAATTTCGGCTGCCCCCACGGCATGCCGGAGCGCGGCATGGGCGCGGCGGTGGGCCAGGTGCCCGAGTACGTAGAAATGGTCACGCGCTGGTGCAAGACCTATTGCTCGCTGCCGGTCATCGTCAAGCTGACGCCCAACATTACCGACGTGCGCCTCAGCGCCCGCGCAGCCCATCGCGGTGGTGCCGATGCGGTGTCGTTGATCAACACCATCAACTCGATCACCAGCGTCGACCTGGAGCGTATGGTCGCGTTGCCGATGGTGGGCAACCAAAGCACACACGGGGGTTATTGCGGTTCGGCGGTCAAGCCGATTGCTCTGAATATGGTGGCAGAAATTGCTCGCGACCCGCTGACCAAGGGCTTGCCTATTTGTGGGATCGGCGGCATTGGCAGTTGGCGTGATGCAGCAGAGTTTATTGCTCTGGGCTGTGGGGCGGTTCAAGTCTGTACTGCGGCAATGCTCCACGGTTTTCGGATTGTGGACGAGATGAAAGATGGTTTGTCGCGCTGGATGGACAGTCAAGGCTACACAAGCCTGGACGATTTCTCTGGACGCGCTGTAGGCAATACCACCGACTGGAAGTATCTGGACATAAATTATCAGGTCATTGCCAAAATCGATCAGGACGCCTGTATCGGCTGCGGGCGCTGCCATATTGCGTGCGAAGACACCTCGCACCAGGCCATCGCCAGCTTGAAACAGCCTGACGGGACACACCGCTATGAAGTGATCGAGGATGAGTGCGTGGGCTGCAACCTGTGTCAGATCACCTGCCCGGTCGAGGCCTGTATCGAGATGGTCCCGCACAACAACGGCCTGCCGTTTCTGGACTGGAACCATGATCCGCGTAACCCGTACTGCGTGGCTTCGTAGTTAGCCCGTAGTCGCTGCCGAGGCACGAAGGCTGCGAGCTCTTGTCTTGCAAAAGGCTCGCAGCCTTCGTGCCTCGGCAGCGACTACAAACCAGGAGTTTCAAGGCTCCAGCCCGATCCCCCTCAGGATCACGCTCGTAACGGTCTGCAGCGCCCGCTCAAACTGAATGTCGGACAATGGCTGGTGATCGTTGATGATCATCACTTGATGGTCGAAGTCGGCGTAATGCTGGGTGGAAGCCCAGATCATGTACAGCAGGCTGGACGGTTCCACGGGCAGGATTCGCTTGTCCTGCACCCATTGACGGATTTTGGCTTCTTTCATCTTCGCCCAGTCATACAGACTGGCATCCAGCGCCAGGCCCAGAGTCGGAGCACCGTGGATCATTTCATTGGCCCAGACCTTCGAGCCATGGGGCCGTGTGCGCGAGTGGTTCATTTTGGCGCGGATATAGCTGCTGAGCACAAGCCGAGGGTCGTCGTAGGTTTCAAAACACAGCGCATCCTGCTTCCACACCTCGAGCAACCCCAGCAATACGGCACTGTAGAGCTCGGTTTTGGTACTGAAGTAGTAGTGCAGGTTTGAGCGTGGCAGCTGAACTTGCGCCGCGATGTCCGCCATTGCCGTTCCGGCAAATCCTTTTTCGGCAAAAATCTTTTCGGCCCCGAGGAGGATTTTTTCGACATTGCTACGCCGAATTTCGATCTTGTGATTGCTCATGCCTGGTGCCCTTGCCGTCGTGCTTCTTTGATGTACGCCGAATGAGCAAATATTTCCTGCACAAAGCGTCGAATAACGCCTACGGCAGCTACGCTTAGGCGAATACGCGACGCTGAACCCGTTTATTGGGCAGCGGGCAACTCGATCACATTGGTTTCAATACCGTCGAGTTTGGGCTTGAGTTTCATTTTTTCCTGGGCCTCAAGTGCTTGAGCCTCAGAAGTAAACGGCCCGATGAGGAAGTGCTGAACACCGCCATTCTCGAAAATGTAAGGAGTAAAACCGTTGTCAAGAAGCCTTCCAGTGGTGTCGGGAATTGTAGCTCTCTGGCCTTCAGTGATCTCGAGCGCCCATTGCGCAACAGGCGCCTGGACCACTGTTGCTTCAGAAGCTGCTTTAGCCCGCTGGATTTTATCGTTAGACTCCTGACCGCAAGCCGTCAAGGCCAATATTGCTGTCATCACGATGACTTTACGCACTGCGTTTCCCCTGTCTGTTTGAATGGGTAGATTTTATCACTGGGACAGCGGCCTTTGCTCTCCTTGAACAAATCCAAAACGCCCCAATTTATGGTTCATGCGCAAGAATTTTCCCCTTATAGGGAATCAAACATCTGGCCATGTCGTCTGTAATGAGCGGCGCATTTATACGCACTAAGCAGTATTCTGTAGTCATGACCGAAGCCGCACCGTCTCAGAGACGGGCCTTACAAAGCCATCAAGGAGAAAAAAATGCTGATACTCACCCGTAAAGTTGGTGAAAGCATAAACATCGGTGACGATATTACGATCACTATTTTAGGTGTCAGCGGACAACAGGTCAGAATCGGCATCAACGCGCCGAAAGATGTGGCCGTTCACCGTGAAGAAATTTACCAACGTATCCAGGCTGGATTGAATGCCCCTGAAAAGAACGATCAGCCGTAAGCCTGTGAGGTTTCAGCCCTAGGCTTGAGTGTCAGGGCTGCTCAGCCAGCCCTCCTCAAATCATCCGATACGTGCGCCTGCCAAAGCATCACCCCTCTTCCCTGCAGACCTCTCTCTTTGCCAAGAGATATGTCCTGTCGACTTGACCGTTTCAAGGTTAGCGACCACGCTCACTGCTCGCAGAAGGCTCACATCTGAACCACTGCGCGCCAGGGCGTTTGCGTTGTGACGCCTTGAGAAACTCCTCCTCAATTCAGCCCGTCACCGGGCTGGACCTGTACCGTCAAGGAATGAAAGACATGTCCGATTTAATCGTAGTGGGATTTTCAGACACCGAAAAAGCAGATCGCGCCCTCACCAAGATGGTCTCGCTGAGTAAAGAGCACCTGGTAGAGCTGGAAGATGCGGTCATTGTTGTGCGCAATGCCGAAGGCAAAATCCACATCAAGCAAAGCGTGAACCTGACAGCCATTGGGGCGACATCCGGCCTGGTCACTGGCGGCCTGTGGGGCGCATTGGTAGGTCTGCTGTTTCTAAACCCGCTGGCAGGCTTTGCCATCGGTGGCGCGCTGGGCGCTGGCACCGGCGCCCTCTCGGGCTCGCTGAGCGATTACGGGATTGATGACGATTTTATCAAGTCGCTGAGCGAAACGATCCCCAACGATTCCTCGGCCCTGTTCGTCCTGCTGCGCAAGTTCCAGCCTGAAAAAGTCCTGAAGGAACTGGAAGACTCGGACTTCAAGGGCAAGGTATTACGCACTTCCCTGTCTCCTGAACAAGAGCAGAAGTTGCAGGACGCACTGTCCAAAACCACTTCCGGCGCCACTTTGACCAAAACGATTTAAACCTGCACCGCCCCATTCGACCGCGTTGCGCGGTCGAATGCTTGCCCCTCAGTTCAAGCGCACTGCGGTGCCAGTGGCAAACACCACCAGCATCCCGCCTCGACCTGACGGCATGCTGATTTCAAAATCCAGTCCCACAATGGCATCGGCCCCCATGGCTCTTGCCCTGTCACGGATTTCATCCGTGACCTCTGCCCGCGCTTCCTTCAGGGCTCGCTCCAGCGTCTGTGAGCGCCCGCCAAAAAAGTCGCGCACGCCGGTAAAAAAATCTCGCACCACGTTGATCCCGTGAACCGACTCGGCGCTGACAACGCCCACGTATTCGGTAATTTTTCGGCCATCAATGCTATGAGTGGTGGTAATAATCATCAGCCCGCCCTTTTCCTTTTCTGTTTCAGAGACTTGAAAGGTTACCTTATCGCTGTCCTGATCACTGCTGCTACTGTAGCCAGAGTGAACGGCAGGCTCTTCTAAATACATGACCAAAGGCTACTATGCTTAAAGCAGATGAATCTAAAGACGTAAGAGTTGGGACGCCTCGCTCGGCAAATCTGCACTGCTGACATGAACTCAATGGCTGCGCCAAGCAACTTTTCGACCCCGCTCAAGGAAGCCCGCAATGGTCCAAAGACAAGTCATCAACGCTTCAGTCAGCCCAAAGGGCAGCCTGGAAACACTCTCTCAACGCGAAGTACAACAGCTGAGCGAAGTTGGCTCAGGCACCAGCTACACGCTGTTTCGCCAGTGCGTTCTGGCTATTCTGAACACCGGCGCTCACGTCGATAACGCAAAAACCATCCTTGAAGCCTACCTGGACTTCGAGGTTCGAATTCATCAGCAAGACCGTGGCGTGCGCCTTGAACTGTTAAACGCTCCCGCCGATGCGTTTGTCGATGGCGAAATGATCGCCAGTACACGTGAAATGCTGTTCAGCGCCCTGCGCGATATCGTCTATACCCAGAGCGGCCTCGACAGCCCGCGTATCGACCTGAGCAGTTCGGCCGGCATCACCGATTACGTGTTCCACCTGCTGCGCAACGCCCGCACGCTGCGTCCGGGCGTCGAGCCAAAAATCGTGGTGTGCTGGGGTGGTCACTCGATCAACACCGAAGAGTACAAGTACACCAAGAAGGTGGGCCACGAACTGGGGCTGCGCAGCCTGGATATCTGTACCGGCTGCGGTCCCGGCGTGATGAAGGGCCCGATGAAGGGCGCCACTATTTCCCACGCCAAACAACGCCTGACCGGTGGCCGTTATTTGGGGCTTACCGAGCCGGGCATCATTGCAGCCGAAGCGCCGAACCCTATCGTCAACGAACTGGTGATCCTGCCGGATATCGAAAAGCGTCTTGAAGCCTTTGTCCGCGTTGGCCACGGCGTGATCATTTTCCCGGGCGGAGCCGGGACCGCCGAAGAGTTCCTGTACCTGCTCGGGATTCTGATGCACCCGGAAAACCGCGATGTGCCGTTCCCGGTGATTTTGACTGGTCCCAAAGAAGCCGCACCCTACCTGCAGCAACTCCATGAGTTTGTCGGGGCGACCCTGGGTGAAGAAGCCCAAGAGCACTACCAGATCATCATCGACAACCCGGCCGAAGTTGCGCGGCAAATGACTGCCGGGCTCAAGGCGGTGAAGCAGTTCCGTCGCGAGCGCAATGACGCATTCCACTTCAACTGGCTACTGAAAATCGATGAAGGATTTCAGCGTCCGTTCGACCCGACCCACGCCAACATGGCCAGCCTGCAACTGCGCCGCGACATGCCGCCCCACGAACTGGCAATCAATCTGCGCCAGGCTTTTTCCGGGATTGTGTCGGGTAACGTAAAAGAGAAAGGTATCCACCTGATCGAGCAGTATGGCCCGTACGAAATCCACGGCGACGCGGCCATCATGAAGCCGCTGGATAAACTGCTGCAGGCATTTGTCGAGCAACACCGCATGAAACTGCCAGGCGGTGCGGCCTATGAGCCGTGCTATCGAGTCGTAAGCTAACACCCATCCTCAAGGGCTTGCCAAGCGAACGCGGAGTGTCATCACGCACATCGCCTGGCCTGCCCGCAGAGGGATCACTTCAAGGGTGCATGTTTTTTCACGGCCTCAATCCAGGCAGGATCCAGCCGGGTCTGCTCGGGGTCGATACCCAGGGCTTCAAGGCGCGCCTTGTGCAGATCCATCTCGAGAACCATCTGGCTCAACGCACTGGAGTTGGCGTCCAGCTGGTACATCTGGCTCACCCCAAGATGATAAAAACGCAGCAATTTCATCGCCGCACTATCCCCAGCCATCACCCCTGCCGTTACGTGATGCATGACGTTGGTCACTTTCATCAGGCTGCGCTTGAGCTGCCAGCCGTACGCGGCAGGCCGCATCCAGGGCTGTGACCAGAAGAGGTAGCGCACCAGCACAATGGTCGTGATCAGGGCGACAATGACTCCCGCCAGGTTCAAGCGAAAATTATCGCCGCCTGCAACGCCCAGCACCATGACCGCCAGCCCGGACAACAGCAACGACAGCGCGACAAACGTCAGCACGATGTACAGGGTGCTACGCCGGGTTTGCTGACGATAAATCTCGGGGTTCATCGGCTGTAATTCAAACATCACTGATCTATGACTCCAACATGGCTAAGGGCAAAGTGCGCGGGCATTATGGACCGATATCGCTGTCTGGCTGACTGAAATAAAAACGGTCAGGCCGTCTGCAATAAACTCAGTGCCTGGCGGTACAGCGCAACACGATGCACCTGGCCATTGAGCCCGCCATTGATAGCCTTCGTGACCCGCTCGAAGTCATCCCCGTCCGCCAGGGCATTTACGTTGCGCGAGCTCCAGTACCAGCCTGCGGACTCAACTGCCCAGTGCCACTCCTGCAATTGTTGTGGGGTGGCCAGTAATCGTTCATCGCCGAACAGTCCAAGGCTGCATTGTTGATAGTTGCTCTTGCCCGTGACCTGGATCAGCCCCCGACCACGATACCGCCAGCCATCTCCCGACGCCTCGGAGCCATTGCCCAGGCGGTCACTGTAGACCCGGTTGGCTATTGCTTCTGGCCTGCGATGCAGCTTCTGCGCGTCACTATTGGGCAGCCGCCGTGCACGGCCGCCGTCCATCACGGTGAGGTATTGGCCAGCCGAATTTTTCTGCGCGAAACGTGAACCCCAGGTCGCGGCCAGACCATCAGCGCTGTAATTGAGGTTTTCGACAAGGACGGTGAAACCTGCACTTTCATGCCCGACCTGAGCTAAAAAGGCGGCCATGCGCCTGGGAGTATTGATCTGCCGCTGGCGAGTCATCGCCTGTAAAAAAGGCATATACACATCAACAAATGCAGCGCTTTTTGGAAAAACCTGCAACATGATTTCACGGGTCAACATGGCTACTTACTCTTAATAAATGAAATTAAAAGTGAACCATTTAAAACTTTTACAGCCTGCCAAATAACTACCACAAGACCAGGGCTACACCTTTTTCAGAACACACCTACAGCTCCATAATATGGCGGATGAAAAGTTCGCATACTTCACAGTTTTACACTCAATAACCGTCCTCAACCAATGACGGGGACCACTCGCCGTGGCTTGACCGACTTATAGGAAAAGCTCGAATAAATCTCCTTGACCGCAGGCAAGGCTTGCAGGACCTCACGGGCAAATTCGCCGAAGGACTCCAGGTCTTTGGCCACAACTTCCAACAAAAAGTCATAACGCCCCGAAACGTTGTGACAGGCAATGATTTCAGGGATTTCCAGCAAGCGCTGCTCAAAATTCCTGGCCACCTCTTGTGAATGGGACTCCATCATCACGCTGACAAAAGCCGTGACTCCGTAACCCAGTTCCTTGGGCGAAAGAACAGCCTGATAACCCGTAATAATCCCGCTTTCTTCCAGTATTTTTACCCGACGCCAACAGGGCGACGTCGTCAGCGAAACGCTCTCGGCCAACTCGGCGACGGTGAGTCGGGCATTACCTTGCAGTGCAGCGAGAAGGGCTTTATCCGTTCGATCCAGAGTTGTTGGCATGTTGTGCCTCTAAATATAACTTTGACTGGGTTTTGTTCTAATCCATTCAGTATTTGCAGGTAAATTTGGAATTTTCCACGTCTATTTAAAGCATAGCATTGTAGGAAATATCGGAGAGTTCAGCATGAACGATAAAAACAACAACTTCGGCTTTTCTACCCGCGCAATCCACCACGGCTACAACGCACTGGAGAACCACGGTGCACTGATCCCCCCTGTTTACCTGACGTCGACCTTTGCTTTTGCATCGGTGGAATACGGAGCGGCCTGTTTTGCCGGTGAAGAGAACGGGCATTTCTATACCCGTATTTCCAACCCGACCCTGGCCCTGCTTGAGTCGCGCATGGCGGCGCTGGAAAACGGCGAAGCGGGCGTGGCATTCAGCTCCGGCATGGGGGCGATTGCGGCAACGTTCTGGACCTTGCTCAGGCCCGGCGATGAAATCATCGTCAACCGCACGCTGTATGGCTGCACGTTTGCGCTGCTGCATCACGGCATCGGAGAGTTCGGGGTCGTGGTCAAGCACGTGGACATGTCCAACCCGGCCGACCTCGAAGCGGCCATCAGCCCTGCAACGCGCATGATCTACTTTGAAACCCCGGCCAACCCGAACATGCAACTGGTGGACATCGCTGCGGTTTCAACCATCGCCCATGCACACAACGACCTGCTCGTGGTGATCGACAACACCTACTGCACCCCGTACTTGCAGCGCCCCCTGGAAATGGGGGCAGACGTAGTGGTGCACTCGGCCACCAAGTACCTGAGCGGGCACAGCGATATCACCGCAGGGATGGTGGTCACCCGCCAACACCTGGCCGACCGGATTCGCCTGCAGGGACTGAAGGACCTGACGGGTGCGGTCCTGTCGCCCAATGATGCGCACCTGCTGATGCGCGGCATCAAAACCCTGGCGTTGCGCATGGAGCGCCATTGCAGCAGTGCCCAGGTCATCGCGCAGATGTTGCAGGATCACCCCGCCGTGGAATGGGTTGCCTACCCCGGCCTGCCCTCTTTCCCACAATACGCCCTGGCATCCCGGCAAATGAAACTGCCGGGGGGCATGATTGCGTTTGAACTCAAAGGCGGTATGGCCGCAGGTCAGCGGTTCATGAATGCCCTGCAACTGTTCAGCCGTGCAGTCAGCCTGGGCGGCGCCGAATCGCTGGCGCAGCATCCCGCGAGCATGACCCACTCCACTTACACCCTTGAAGAGCGGGCACGACACGGTATTTCCGAGGGGCTGGTACGACTGGCCGTGGGGCTTGAGGATGTTGCCGATCTGCTGGCGGATATAGAGCAGGCGCTGCAGGTGCGAGGGTGAGTCTGTTGGTTTGAGGGAATGACATCGCGAGCAAGCCCGCTCCCACAAGTTCGGTTCAATAACCTGTGGCTGCGGGCTTGCTCGCGATTCAGGCAACCCGCTGCGGCTGATCGCCCGCTTCACGCACAGGCAGCAACTGGGCAATACCGAACACGATCTCCATCGCCGTCACCACCAGAATCAGATAACTGGCTCCCTGGCTCACGGCATACACCTGCCACACCGCGAACAGCACCCTGGCGATTACATCGTAATGGCCTACCCGCTGGCTGGCATGACGCACACGCCATAACGACCACACCACCACGACACTGCCCAGCAGGTTGGCCAGCATCATCGGCATGGCATCCAGCGGGGCAAACCCCCGCTCCAGCCCCAGTTGCGCAGACAGGCTGGCAAGCAGAGACAGCACGATTGCAGCCGTCCAGGGCGTCATCAGGGCGCTGTTGACTACCAGGTCATACCAGGCACTGGCGCGGACAATTTTCAGGTTCATTCTTGAGTCGATCATTACGTTCCCTCACTATCGGAAACGCAAGGCTAAACCCTGGACCTAAGTCCAGAGTCAACACTCATGAGGGAACACGATGAAAATTGGCCAGGTCGCCAGATTGACCGGAACCAGCCCGGACGCCTTGCGTTTTTACGAAGAAAAAGGGCTTATCGGCTCAACCCGCAGCGCCAACGGCTATCGCTGCTATGCCCCTGAGACGGTGCAGTTGGTGGGGTACATCAAGATGGCGCAGCAACTGGGTTTTTCGCTGGCCGAAATCGGCGAAAACCTGCCCATGCTGTGGACGTCGACAGAGACGCCGGTACAGGTGCTGGCCGAGATTTTTACCCAGAAGTTGCAGGCTATTGATCAACGCATCGAGCAGTTGCAGCACCTCAGGAGTGCCCTGGCCGAGCGGGCAAAACAGGTGTGCCCGCTGATGCCGGCGAAGCGTGCCGGTTAACCCGGCGGAATTGTCGCCAAAATGCCGATACCGATGGTCAGCACCAAAAAGCCGCCCAAAAACCATGCCATTTTGTTCATGAAATTCCCCGTCAAACGTTCGTAATAAAACAGGCGCAGAACATCAGCCGACCACACGCGAGTGTTGCTGTGTACTCACGTCCTCGTCTGTCTCGAAAGGTTGACGGGAATTTTGCGCCGCAATCTGCATACATAACAGTCGCAGATAACGCAAAAAAATACGGATCAGATGCCGGGTAAAACAAAGTGTTCAGGGACAACGCTGCGCTGATACTCGGCAACCACAGCCTGACTGAGGCTCACCACCGCTTCATTCAATTCCAGCCCCGCCCCTGCCCGCCAGCTGGCGTACACCGCAAAGCCCGGTGCAGTTTCGATCCCCAGGGCGATCATCGCGCCGCTTTGCAGCTCGCGGCTGACCAGCACCGGTGGCAAGGCACCAATACCGAACCCGTCGGCCACCAGCTTGATAATGGCCGCCACCGAATTGATGCAACTGATGCGCGGGGCCGCAATGTCGTGCTGATGCAAAAAATTGAGCATGTCCTGATGTGGCCGTGACAGGCGAGAGAAGGTCAGCAGCCGCTCCTGACACAAATCAGCCAGGCTCTCGTAGTTGCGATCCAGGGCAGCATCCTTGGCAACGATCCAGCTCAGGGGATAACTGGCCAACTTCACATTGCGTACGCCATCGGCGCGCAGCAGGTCTGTTTGAAAGATCAGATCCAGCTGCCCCTTGAGCAGTTGCTCATTCAGGTTCAGCGCCGTATCGGCCGTCAATTCGACCTCGACCTGCGGGTAATCGCGGCTCAGGGCGCTGATCAGATCCCCCAGCCAACTGTGGATGACGGTGTCCATCACCCCGATACGCAAGCGCCCGGCGAAGCTGTCTGCCTGCCCCAGGGATTGAAACAGGCGCTGCTGGGTGGCCAGCATTTCCTCGGCGTAACCCAGCACTTGATGGCCTTCACGGGTCAGATTTACCCCACGGGAATCGCGCTGAAACAACTGCACGCCAAGCTCGGTTTCGAGGACTGAAATGCGACTCGATATGGCCGCCTGAGTGCTTGAGAGCTTTTCGGCCGTGAGTCGAAAGCTGCCAAGGCGCGCCACCCAGACGAATGTCAGAAGAAATCGCATGTTCATTTAGGACGCCTCACCCAATCAAAAGCAGGGCCGTACTGTAAACCCTTGCCGCAGCCGCAAGCCAGTCGGCTTAAGTCGGTGATTGGTAAAACTTTTCTGTTCAGCGGTGACAACTTTTATTGACTGGACGCACAACCCAAAGCCACCAACCATATCGGCCAATGACGCTCATCGGGCGTCAAAAATAAAAAAACACGCTGAGTCCGGCAGCGTACCGATTTTTCGAAAGTGTGCCTGACCGCTTTCGACTTGCTCTCACCAGCCTGCCCTGGTGCAGCGGCAATCAGCTAAAGGGATTCCCCCCTCATGCAAACCGTCGTAAATCTATGGCCCTTGATTGGCGTGTTCGTCATCATCATTGGCTTTGTGCTGCGCTTCAATCCACTGCTGGTGGTCAGCGCGGCAGCCATCGTCACCGGCCTTGCCGCCAACTTCCCGCTGGAAAAAATCATCAGCGAAATGGGTGAAGGCTTCCTGCAAACCCGTGCCCTGCAATTGATTCTGCTGTTGCCTCTGGCCGTGATCGGCCTCCTCGAACGCCACGGGTTGCGCCTGCATGCGCAAAACTGGATCGCCAGCTTCCAGCGTGCCACCGTCGGGCGTCTGCTGATCATGTATCTGTTTGTGCGCGAGACCACGGCAGCAGTAGGCCTGACCAGTCTGGGCGGGCATCCGCAAATGGTCCGTCCGCTGCTGGCACCGATGGCCGAGGGCGCCGCTGAAAACAAGTACGGCAAGCTGCCTGCCCCGGTACGGCAAAAAGTCCTGGCCATGTGCGCGGCCACCGACAACATCGGCTTGTTCTTTGGCGAAGACGTGTTTGTCGCCTTTGGTGCAATCGCACTGATGCACACCTTCCTGCTGGGTTCGGGGCTTGATGTCGAGCCGCTGCACATTGCGTTCTGGGGCATCCCGACCGCCATTTGTGCCTTTATCGTGCACGCACTGCGCCTGTACCGCTTCGACCTGATGCTGTCACGCAGCATGGACGAAGTTGCCCGCGAAGAAGCTGACGCAACCCGGGAGCTGGCACGATGATTATCTCTATCGAGTACTTCTACTGGCTGGCCGGTGTGCTGTTGATGATCACTGCGGGCATGATCGTGTGTGACCGTACCCACCCGAAACGCTGGACCAGCGGCCTGTTCTGGGCGTTGTTCGCCTTGGTGTTCCTGATTGGCGATCGTCTGTCACCGTTTGTGGTCGGCGTTGGCGTTCTGGTCATGGCCGCCATTGCAGGCATCGGTGGCGTAGGCCGTGGCACTCACGCCGAGCTGCATATCAAGGCTGCGCGGGCCAGTGCCGGGCGCCTGGGCCACAAGCTGTTCATTCCGGCCCTGTCGATTCCGCTGGTGACGGTGATTGGTTCCATCCTGCTGAAAAACACTCAGATCGGTGGCGTGCCGCTGCTCGACCCAAAAAACACCACGTTCGTGTCACTGGGCATCGGCTGCATGGTGGCACTGGTCCTGGCGTGCATCCTGACCCGCGACACTCCGCTGCAAGGCTTGCGTGAATCACGACGCCTGACCGAAGCCCTGGGCTGGACCATGGTGTTGCCGCAAATGCTGGCCATGCTAGGCCTGTTATTTAACGACGCAGGTGTGGGCACCGCTGTTGCCCATGTCACCACCGCGTACATCAACATGGATTATCGCCTGGTTGCGGTGATGGTCTACGTCCTGGGCATGGCGCTGTTTACCGTGATCATGGGCAACGGTTTTGCCGCATTCCCGGTGATGACCGGCGGTGTCGGCGTACCGGTACTGGTGGGCATCTACGATGCAAACCCGGCGGTCATGGCTGCAATCGGCATGTTTTCCGGCTACTGCGGCACCCTGATGACGCCGATGGCGGCCAACTTCAATATCGTGCCCGTTGCCCTGCTGGAACTGCCGGACAAATACGCCGTGATCAAGGCGCAAATGCCCACCGCGCTGATGATGCTGGTGGTCAATATCGTGCTTCTTTACGTGCTGATGTGAGGACTGTATGCGCACTGTACTGCTGACCGGCTTCGAACCGTTCGACCAAGACACCGTAAACCCGTCCTGGGAGGCCGTGCGCCTTCTGGACGGCACCTCCCATGGCGATGTGCGCATCGTCGGTCGCCAGTTGCCCTGCGCGTTTGCCCTGGCACCCGCACGTCTGCACCAGTTACTGGAAGAGTTTGAGCCAGAGCTGGTGATCGCAGTCGGGCTGGGGCCCGGCCGCGCTGACATCTGCATCGAGCGGGTGGCAATCAACATCAACGACGCCCGCATTCCCGATAACCTGGGCGCGCAGCCAATCGACACACCCGTGGTACCGGACGGCCCGGACGCCTACTTCAGCACCCTGCCCATCAAGGCAATGGTTCGGGCGTTAAAGGAGGCTGGCATTGCGTCTTCGGTGTCGCACACGGCGGGCACCTTTGTCTGCAATCAGGTGTTCTATTGCCTGCAACATGCACTGGCCGGGTCTGCGGTGCGCGCAGGGTTTATCCATGTGCCTGCACTGCCGGAACAGGCGGAGCAATGCGGCGGGCCATCCATGGCACTCTCAATCCAGACCGAGGGGCTGCGCATCGCGGTGATCACGGCGCTGGACACCTTCCACGATGTACGGGAAAGCGGCGGTCAGATCAGCTGACAACCCTCAAAACCCCGGCACGATCTGGCCTTTGTAACGGGTCAGGATGAACTCGCGCACTTGCGGCGAGTTCAGTGCCCGGGCCAGTTTCTGGATGGCCGGGCTTTGAATGTTGTCCGGGCGTGCGACCAGATACTCGACGTACAGATCCTTGCCCTTCTCCACAATCAACGCACTGTTGGTGTCGATGCCCGCTTCCAGGGCGTAGTTGGCAAACACAAACGCCAGATCAACCTGATTCACCGACCTCGCCAGCAACGCGCCTTCCAGTTCGCGGATTTTCAGGTGCTTGGGGTTCTCGGCAATATCCCGGGTCGTCGACAGGGTGTTGCCCGGATCCTTGAGTTTGATCAGCCCTGCCTCATCCAGCAGCACCAGGGCACGGCCCGCATTGACCGGGTCGTTGGGGATGGCCACCGACGCACCGTCCTTCAACTCGGAGATCTGTTTGATCTTCGTCGAGTAAGCGCCGAAAGGCTCGATGTGCACACCAATCACTGGCACCAGATCGGTGTGACGGGTCTTGTTGAACTCATCCAGGAACGGTCGATACTGGTAGTAGTTGGCGTCGATATTCTTCTCGGCCAGTTGCACGTTTGGCTGGATAAAGTCGCTGAATACCTTGATATCCAGATCAACGCCTTGCTTGGCCAGCTCGGGCTTAACGAACTCAAGAATCTCGGCGTGGGGCACCGGACTGGCACCCACCACCAGCTTTTCACCGGCGTGAGCCGTGAGGGCAGCAAAAACAGCCGCAAGGGCAACAAGCTTTTTCATGGCAGAACTCCGAACAATATAAATGGGCCGTCTCAGCGACGGCTGTAGTGCAGAACCAGACGGTCACCGCTGACTTGCAGGCCCTGAACCAGCAGGACCAGCAGCACCACAGTGATCACCATCACGTCAGTCTGAAAACGCTGATAGCCGAAACGAATCGCCAGATCCCCCAGCCCGCCACCACCGATCACCCCCGCCATCGCGGTGCAGTCGACCAGAACAATGGCGGTAACGGTGATAGCCGCGATCAGCCCGCCGCGCGCTTCGGGCAACAAGGTGTGCCGCACCACTTGCCAGGTGCTGGCGCCCATTGCCTGGGTGGCCTCCACCACCCCGTGGTCGACCTCACGCAGAGCGGTTTCAACCAGCCGTGCAAAGAACGGCGTGCAACCCACCACCAACGGTGGAATAGCCCCCTTCACCCCCAAAGAGGTGCCCATGAGAAAAGCGGTCAGGGGGATCAGCGCAATCAGCAAAATAATGAACGGCAGGGAGCGGAACATGTTCACCAGCATCGACAGCAGCCGGTACACACCGGGTTTGGCGTGAAGTTGCTGTTTGCCGGTCAGGAACATCAAGACCCCCAGGGGCAGGCCCAGCAGAGCGGTAAAAACCAGCGCCACGCCAAGCATGCTCAGCGTGGCAATGCAGGCCTGGCCGATTTCCGGCCAGTTGAGGCTGACCAGCAGCTCGACCATGCTCATGACCAGTCGTGACGTGGAGGGTTTATCCCGTTCAGCAGCCAGTTACCCACCACGTGGTACTTCCAGCGCACCGGGTCATGCAGGGTATGTACGCGAGCATTGCGCCAGTGACGGTCGTGGTTATGGCGGGCCAGCGAAGAGCGCGTACCGCCCAGTTCAAACAGGCGGGTACTGGCTTCCAGGGCAATTTCGGTGGTCAGTACCTTGGCCTTGGCCACCGCCACCGAGGCACGCGCCACACCGTCTTCATCGGGTGCCGCGCGTACGCTGTCCATCACTTTGCCTGCGCGTTCGAGCAAGGCTTCAGAGGCATCCAGCTGGATGCTCAGCCGGCCGATCTGGATGATGGTCAGTGGATCATCACTGGCCTTTTCCAGCCCCGAGTCGATCCAGGGCCTGGCGTGTTCGCGGACAAAAACCAGAGTGTCGCGCAACGCTGCACGGGCAATCCCGGCGTCAATGGCGGCCGTGGTGATCTGGGCAAAGGGACCGGCCAGGGTCGGGTTTTCATAGGAGCGGTAGGTTTTGAAGACATTGAACCCGGGCACCCGCAGATCCTGCACCAGCACCGTGCCACTGGCGGTGTTGCGCTGGCCGATGCTCGACCAGTCGTCCACCACACTGAGCCCCGGGCTGTTGCGCGGCACAAAGGCCAGATGCGCCCTGTCTTCGTCATCCAGCGCTAGCACACCCAGCCAGTGAGCATACAAAGAGCCGGTGCAGTAACCCTTGCGACCGTTGACAAGCACCTCATCGCCGTCACGGACAAAGCGCGTCTGGATGTCCTGCACCGTCTTGCCGCCGGTCTCCGAGATGGCATTGGCGAAACGATTGCCCTTGAGTGCCAGGTCAAAAAAGAAAGCCTTTTGTTCTGGCGTCCCTTGCAGGCGGATATCTTCGAGCAGGCAGTAATGGTTCTGCGGGATCTGCCCGAGGGAAGCATCCGCCGCGGAAATAATGGTGATCACTTCGGCCAGTGTGGCGTATGACACCTGCGCGCCGCCGTACTCCCCGGGCACGGTGATGCCCCACAAGCCACTGTTGGAGAACACATCCACTACCTCGGCAGGCACCTGGCGCAGCCGATCACGTTCAGCGTCACCCTCCAGCAGAAACGCCGCGACTTTATGGGCGACGTCGATGGCTTCAGCATCCGTGCGGATGACATGGGCATTGGCAACAGAAAGGGGGTACGGGGCATCGGCAGGGGCGTACGACATGGACTTCTCACTCGTTACTCATAATGGGTCGCCAGCAGGAGCGACCGTTAAATGGGTGAGAGCAGAAACCATGCCATCTATTTTATATATAAAAATCAATTGCTTACGAAAAACCAGAAACATCCGGAGTTGCCAGGGCAACAGTCTGTGTTGCAACTGTTGCCTGGCCAACACCCTTGGCGGGGTCAATGCCCGACCACCGCCGCGCCTGCTTGTCGCTGGCCTTTGGGAAAACCGTGGGTGCGGGCACTGAACACGATCCATAACCCCGCCAGCAACAGCGCCAGCAATACCCAGGGAAAGACGCCGACCCCGACCTGGTCGAGCAATACACCACCGGTTAATGCCCCGGCGGCAATGGCGCTGTTCCAGACCACGACGTTCATCGACAGCGCCACATCGGCGCCCTCGCCTGCGGCATCGGCCAAGGCTGTTTGAAGCAGAGTGGCGGCACCGCCAAAGGACAATCCCCAAACGAAGATACCGGCGTACACGACAACCACCGACTGTGAGAAAAGCCCGAACAGCAGGGAGATCGCGGCAAACGTCGCCAGGCTTGCCAGCACGGCGTTGCGCAGATGCCGGTCCACCAGCCGCCCGGTCATCCAGATCCCGACCAGTGCAGCCAGCCCGAAGACCAGCAACACAATGTCGACCTCATTGCCCAGGCCCGCAGATGCCACGAAAGGAGCGATGTAGGTGTAGAGCATGTTGTGCGCAAGCATCCAGGTCAGCACCACAGCGAGCACCGGACGCACCCCCGGCGTGAACAGAACCCGGCGCAGGCCGATGCGTTGCGAGGCGGTCTGCCCCGGATAATCTGGCACTTTGACCACCACCCAGACAATCAGCACCAGCGTCAGGATCGACATCAGGCCAAATGCCGTGCGCCAACCCACCAGTGCCCCCAGCCAGGTGCCCAGCGGCACCCCCAGTGACAACGCGATCGGGGTGCCTACCATTGCCACCGCCATGGCCCTGCCTTGCAGGTCCGGCGCGACCATGCGCCGTGCATAACCCGCCAGCAGGCTCCAGGCCAACCCGGCTGATGCGCCGGCAAAAAAGCGTGCAATCAGGGTCACGCCATAGTGTGAAGACCATGCGGTAATCGAATTGAACAGCAGAAAACCGAGAATCGTCAGCAGCAGTACATTGCGCCGCCGCCAGCCCTGGGTCGCAATGGTGAGCGGGATCGCAGCCAGTAAGGACCCCAGCGCGTAGACCGTAACCATCTGACCCGCCAGGGCCGATGACACCTCAAGTCCACTGCTTATCTGCGGCAAAAGGCCTGCGGGTAATGTCTCGGTGACGATGCAGATAAACCCGGTCATGGCGAGCGCCAGCAGCGCGCCCAGGGGTAATCGTTCAGTGGTGTTTTGCTCTGATGCCATGAGTGCTCTGACCTGCCAAGTTATGTATCGATAGGTACAAATGTAGAGACAGGAAAAGTATTGGTCAACGACTTTTGTATCGAATAGTATTTATGTCTCGTAACGAAGGAGACTCAAATGGCACAGATGGGACGCCCGCGTACATTTGACCGGGACGCGGCTATCACGCAGGCCATGCACCTGTTCTGGGAGCACGGCTACGATTCAACATCCCTTAGCCAGCTCAAGGCGAATATTGGCTCTGGCATTTCTGCACCCAGTTTCTATGCGGCTTTCGGTTCCAAGGAAGCCTTGTTCAAAGAGGTGATGGAGCGCTATCTGAACAGTCACGGCAAAGTGACCGAAAGCTTGTTCGATCCCCAGTTGCCTGCACGCGAGGCCATCGAAAGAACGTTGCGCAGTTCCGCAAAAATGCAGTGCGGGACCGATCACCCACGCGGTTGTCTGGTTGCGCTCGGTCTGATGAGTGCATGCTCACCACAGACCTTGGCCATATGCGCGCCGCTGGCCCAGGCTCGCGCCCGCAACCGTGCCGGATTCATTGCCTGCGTTGAGCGTGGCATCAGTACCGGCGAGCTGTCGGCAGACATCGACCCGATTGCACTGGCCACAGGATTCGAGAGCTTTTTGCTGGGACTGACCACCCTCGCCCGCGACGGCGTACCCCATTCGGTAATGGATGCTGCGATCACTCAGATCATGGGCATGTGGGAGGCTGCGCGAGCCTGAGGTATGAGCAATGGTTATCGCCCAATCCACATTCGTCATTGGGCAGCCTCTTCGACAAAAACTACAGTGGCCGCCTGAAGGAGCCTGAGGGTTCCCTTTTGAGAGACCTGCGGCGCGAATACCTGATTCGCAGCTGGCACAAAAATCTTGTAGCACTGGCCTGAAGGGACATTGATATGACACGCATCACCGGACAGAACTTTATTGGCGGACACCGCAGCGGTGCTGGCACCGTGCACCTGCAAAGCGTGGATGCCAGCACCGGCGAAGCGCTGCCCTACCACTTTATCCAGGCCACCGAATCCGAAGTGGATGCCGCTGTCAGTGCGGCCAGCGCCGCGTTTCCAGCTTTTCGCAGCTTGCCCGCCACCCGACGGGCCGAGTTCCTGGAGGCCATTGCCGAAGAAATTGACGGGCTGGGCGACGATTTCATCGCCATTGTCTGCCGCGAGACTGCCTTGCCAGCCGCGCGCATCCAGGGCGAGCGTGGGCGCACCAGCGGGCAAATGCGCCTGTTTGCCAACGTGCTGCGCCGTGGTGATTTTTACGGCGCGCGCATCGATCAGGCGCTGCCTGATCGCCAGCCTTTGCCCCGTGCAGATCTGCGTCAGTGCCGAATGGGCGTAGGGCCGGTGGCCGTGTTCGGGGCCAGTAACTTCCCGCTGGCCTTCTCCACGGCTGGCGGTGATACCGCTTCGGCACTCGCGGCCGGTTGCCCGGTGGTGTTCAAGGCTCACAGCGGGCACATGGCAACCGCCGAATGGGTGGCGCTTGCCATCGTGCGCGCCGCCGAGCGCACCGGCATGCCTGGCGGTGTGTTCAACATGATCTACGGTGCGGGGGTGGGCGCTGTGCTGGTCAAGCATCCGGCGATTCACGCTGTCGGCTTTACCGGTTCCCTGTCCGGAGGCCGTGCCCTGTGCGACATGGCCGCAGCAAGGCCGCAGCCGATCCCGGTTTTTGCCGAGATGTCGAGCATCAACCCGGTGCTGGTCTTGCCTCAGGCGCTGCTTGCCCGCGGCGAGCAGATTGCACGGGAGCTGGGCGGTTCGGTGATGCTGGGCGCAGGCCAGTTCTGCACCAGCCCGGGCCTGGTGCTGGGTATCCGCTCACCCGGGTTCAGTGCCTTTGTCCAGACACTCAGCCAGTTCTTCAACGCTCAGGCCCCGCAGACACTGCTCAATGCCGGGGGCCTGGTCAGTTACAGCAAAGGTATCCAGCGCCTGGCAGGGGTCGATGGTATCCGCCACCTTGCAGGCGCGCCGCAACAAGGCAATCAGGCCAGCCCGCAGTTGTTCCAGGCCAATGCCAGCCTGCTGATCGATGGCGCCGAGGTGTTGCAAGAAGAGGTCTTCGGACCGACCACCCTGGTGGTCGAAGTCGCGGACAAGGCGCAGTTGATGCAGGCATTGCATAGCTTGCATGGCCAACTGACCGCCACGCTGATTGCCGAGCCCGCTGACTTGCAGGCGTTCGCCGAGGTCGTACCGGTGCTTGAACACAAGGCCGGACGGTTACTGCTCAACGGTTACCCGACCGGCGTCGAGGTGTGCGATGCGATGGTTCACGGCGGGCCTTATCCGGCGACATCCGATGCCCGTGGCACCTCGGTGGGCACGCTGGCCATCGACCGCTTCCTGCGCCCGGTGTGCTACCAGAACTATCCGGACAGCCTTTTGCCGGACGCGCTTAAAAATGCCAACCCGCTGGGTATCCAGCGCTTGCTTGACGGCAAGCACAGCCGCGACGCACTGGCCAGCTGATCTGCGCGGGCCCCGTAATGGGGCCCTGCGTACAGGGCCTGTAAAGATCGCCCCTGGCCGCTGATCAGTTGAACACTGGCCGGGCTTGAGAGAAGTACCAAATTAGGTACACTCCAATGCATGAACTCTGTCCCTCCCATTCTGAATGTTCGATTTTTTTGCACGCTCGCAGGCAATGAACCTGTGCGTGAATGGTTGGCCAGTCTCGAGCGCGAGCAGAGGCGCCTGATTGGAACCGATATAAAGACCGTACAACTTGGCTGGCCGATTGGCATGCCGGTTGTACGCAAGCTGGAGCCTAAATTGTGGGAGGTTCGCTCGGATTTGGATGGCATCATTGCTCGCATCATCTTTACGGTTGTCGGCTCGCAGATGATCCTGCTTCACGGATTCATCAAGAAAAGCCAGAAAACCCCGGCGGTTGATCTTCAAACAGCCAGACAGCGCAATGCAAAACTATGAGGTACAGCGCATGAATAACCACATCGGCTCCGATTTTGACGACTTCCTCTCGGAGCAGGGCCTCGCAGAAGAGGTTTCGGCCGCTGCACTTAAACGCGTCATTGCCTGGCAGATAGCCGAGGCCATGAAGGAGCAACATATCACCAAAAAAACGCTGGCTGACCGGATGCACACCAGCCGTACGGCGGTCGATCGGGCACTTGATGAAAATGACCCGGGCATGACACTGGCAACCCTGGCCAGCGCCGCCCGAGCACTAGGTCAACGCGTAGAGATCCGCTTGGTGCCGGAGCACGATGCAACACCCGGATAACCCCACCTTAGCAACAGCATTAAACCCCCTCAAACTTGAACGCCGGAGTGACCTGAAAGCGGCTTGAGACCTCCCCGGAGTAAATGGTGCTTTGGTCCGGGCCCAGGTTCAGCTTTTTGACGGTGCCCGTTGCCTTTGAAAAATCGACCTTGTTCAAGTCCACCCAAAACGTGTTCGGGGTGACGGCCGATTCGAAAAAGTACAACCCCTGCTTGTGATCGATCACGGAGCGCCAGCGGGTCGAGGATATGTTCGGCTCGCCGGGCGTGGTAATGCCGTACGGTACTGAAACGTTGCGGATCACGCTGAATACGCTGGCCAGTGACAAGCGCGCGTCCTGATTCTTTGGCACCGCATTGACGTAAAAAGACGCCCGGGCAAAACGGTCTGCAGAACGATTGGTGCCGGGGAGCATCACCGTCCCGCCAATGGATTGCCAATACGCATTCATTGCCAACTGCGCATCGAACGCCGGGGAGTTGGTCATGACCTGATAGCTGCGGTCGTGGTGAATCACTTGCTTGCCATCGATAAACTCAATGATCGCACTGTCACCCGAGGCATCGGACATTGAGAGGTGCAACGTTGCCAAACGACTTTCACCCGGCACATTGGCAGTGACAACGGTGAAGGGTTCGGTCTTGAGTACATCGACCGCTTCGGCAACGGTGCTGAAGTTGTCCAGGACATACTGGGCCCAGGCAGAAATGCTCAACCCGGGTTTGTCTTTATTGACCGGCGGATATTCAGACTCCACCAGCCACAGCAGGTTTGCCGACAACCCGGCTTCGTTGACCCCGTCAGTGGTTGAAATGTCATAGCCCGTGGCAATCACACTGCCGTATCTGGACGTCCACTTCAGCGAACCCGGCCCTGCCTCCCCGGTGCGCTGCATACCTTGGGGGAAGATCCACAGATTGGTTGCCACGTCTGTCTTCCAGTCCATGGACCGCGCCGTGATCACCGTGTCGTTGTCACCCAGATAAACCAGACGGGTGCAGGCATTGGCGACCGGCAACGCGAGCATGAAGCCTGCCAGTGCCAACGTCAGATGTTGGGTGTGTTTGAGCAACTTCATTCACTTGAATCCTCAATACGGGTTTAGAAGCGCATGGACAAGCCAAGTACCGGGCCGCGCTGGGTCACGTCGTACTTGAACTTGTTGCCGGTAAAGTCGGTGGTTCGATAGTCCTGAGCCAGCACCCGATAACCGACACGGATGATCGTGGGGTGATCCGCCAGGAACATCCGGTAACCCAGATACCCTTGGGCGTTCCAGGTTTTTTTGGAAGACGTATCCAGCCCGCCGGTGTCGGCTTCGCCGGAGAGCAGCCAGCGGTCCGTCAGGTCGGCCTGCATGCGCAAGCCCACGAACGGGTCTGTCCACTCGGTTTTTTTCTTGGTGCTGAAACCCACAGAGTCGACGCTCAGTTTTGTCGACAGCTTGGTCCAGCGCACACCGACCGTGGGCTCGACGCGCCAGGCGCGAGGTTCGCCAAAAATCGTGGAGCCGCCAAACTCATACTCATAGACACGGTAATACGCACCCACCGCAAGGGTGCTTTGGGCGATTGCCAGACCTACCTTGCGCCCGAACACCCTCTCGGACTGGTGGGTTTTCGCATACACGCCATCGACATAAAACCCCAGGGTGCGATTGGTCAGTTCCAGATTACCCATGAAAACCGAACTCAAATTTTCCATCACATCCGAGAACGGTACATCCACTTTTGTATTGACCCCGCCAAGCGCCGCTTGCCCGCTCATTGACGGAGCCCACACAAAGGGGCTCGCCAACAACAACCATTCAGAGTCACGGGTATTGGTGGTTGCTAACGACTCACTCCCTTGCGCCATCTGCAGGAAAAACACCAGCGGCAACGCCGCAGACGCACATCTGACAGTCTGTTTTCTCATTGCCCTGATTAACCGGTCATGGATTTAACCAGTAGGTATAGCAGGTATCCCCTGAAAATCTGCTGTCAGGTGCAGTCATTGCCGGCGCCAATAAGTCTTTACCCCATAAGGCATTTACAAAAACCAGCGATATTCCCGGGCACTGATTTCCTGCATGAATGCCAGATGGTCCTGACGCTTGTTCTCGCAGTAAACATCGACAAATTCGCCGCCCAAGCCTTCGCGCAACTGAGGCTGGTGCTGCATGCCCCGCACGGCTTCAAGCATCTCAAGCGGGAAAGCGATACCGCTGTTGCGGTCTTCGTTAAGCGGCAAAATCGGCTCTTTGCCCGCCTCAAGCCCATGCTCCAACCCGACCAGAATCGCCGCCAGCACCAGATAGGGGTTGGCATCGGCGCCCGCAAGGCGATATTCGATACGCAGGTTTTTTGCATCAGACTCCGGAATCCGCAAGCAGGCATCCCGGTCTTCAAAACCCCAACTGGCCTGGGTAGCGATATTGGTCGTGCCGCCCAGTCGGCGAAACGCGTTCTGGTTGGGAGCAAAAATCGGCATGCTCGCGGGCAATAACGCCAGGCAACCCGCAACGGCATGCCGCAGCGGCTGCTGCTGATTGAGTGCCAACAGGTTGTTGCCGTCAGCGTCATACAGGCTGACATGCACATGCATGCCGCTGCCAGGATGCTGCAGATAGGGCTTGGCCATAAAGCTGGCACGATAGCCGTGCTTGAGGGCAACGCCCCGGGTGCTGCGACAAAACAGGGCCGCCCAGTCCGCCGCGCGTAGACCGTCGTCGAGATGACCAAAATTGATTTCAAACTGCCCCGGCCCCAGTTCGGCCGTGATCACGGTTGCGTCGATCCCTTGGGCCTGCGCCGCATCGACCATGTCATCAAGCACTGGAGAAAAGCGCGACAAGCGCTCGATGTGCATATTGGGCTGGTCATCGGCATCGTCGCTTAACGGATCACGAGGAAACTGCACCAGCCCCTCACGCAGTTGCTTGTCGAACAGGTAAAACTCCAGCTCGAACGCCACCACCGGGTGAATGCCCTTTCGCGCCAGTCGGGCCAACACCTGGGCGAGGACTTCCCGGGGCTCGAAGACAATCGGTTTTTCGGTGCCATCGGAGGTAATCAGCATCTGGCCCAGCGGCTTGCCTTCCCAGGTCACCGGCTTGAGCGTGCCTGGCACCAGGCGTCGTACGGCATCCGGGTCGCCGTCGTTGAAGCAGTAGTCACCAATTTTGAACAGCCCGCCCTGCACACCCAATAACACGCAGTTTTGCGGCAATTTAAGCACGCTGCCCGCCGCCACTTTTTCAAGCATGTCGATGGGGTAGCGCTTGCCGTAGAAATGCCCGGGAATATCCAGGGAAATCAGGTCGACATAACGCACCTCGGGGTTGTGCTGGCGAAAGGCACGCACTTCGGCCAGCAAATCGGAGCATGCAGCATCCATCATGGGAGTTCCTTTATTGTTATCAGGTGTAGACCCACAGCACTCGCGTGAGCTGCGATGTCAGGTTGGCGTAGCGACAGCGCGTGTGGCTGTCGAACTGAAAACTGTCCCCGGCGTACAGGGTGGCGGGCTCATCATCGTCGCCCAGCCACAGGGTCAATTGACCTTCGATCACGTAACCGCCCTGCTCCGAGCTGTCCGTCATATGCCGCTCGCCGCTGTTGGCGCCAGCTTCCAGCAGACTCTCGAGCATGGAGAACGAGGCGCGGATTTTTGGCGAGACCAGAATGTCGGTAATTCCGTTGCCCAGATACAACGTGCGGCGCTCATCGGGACGGGTCACCCAGGGCAACTGCTTGGGTTTTGGCAAGCTGTAGAAATAGGTAGTCGGCACGCCCAGGGTTTCGCTGATCGCTGTCAGGTCAGCCACTGTCGGCTGCGATATCCCGCGTTCGACCTGGGACAAAAAACCCACCGAGCGGCCGATTTTGTCCGCCAGTTCCTTGAGGGTGTATTTCTTGTGTTTGCGCAGGTCGTGGATAAGGATCGCCAACGCGGCCATCTCTTCTTGCTTGTTCATCCCGGGCCGCCGTGAAATTTTAGTAATTTAATTTCATGAAAAATTACAGGTTAAATTTCACAAGCGCAAGACGGTTGCTCTGCTCGGATCCGCCAACGTCATCACAGGGGAGTTTTGTTCAATACGCCAAAGTGCCCGCCCATTAACCTTCTGGCACACCCCTGAACGGAGCACAGTAACGATGAGCGTGTTGATTTCGATGGCGGCGTTTGCCCTGGCAGCATCCATCTCACCCGGACCGGTCAATGTCGTCGCCCTGAGTTCCGGCATGCAGTTTGGCCTGGGCCCCAGCCTGCGCCATGTGCTGGGCGCAACGGTGGGTTTTGTCGTGCTGCTGCTGTTTACCGGTTTCGGCCTGCATGAAGCGCTCAAGCAGTGGCCGATACTGACCGACCTGATTCGCTGGGCAGGCATGGCCTTCCTGCTTTACCTGGCCTGGAAGCTGGCGATGGATAACGGCCGGATCGAGTTCGAGGGTGACACGCCTCACCCCTCATTTTTAAAAGGCGCGGCCATGCAGTGGCTCAACCCCAAGGCCTGGCTGGCTGCTGTCGCGGGCATGGGCGCCTTTGTCGCCGGCGGTGAGGCCGTGCTGATCTGGTCGTTCGCGCTGATCTACTTTGTCGTCTGCTACGCGTCCGTGGCTTGCTGGGCCTACACCGGGGCATTCCTGAGCCGTTATCTGCGCAGCGCCAGGCGCATTCGCCTGTTCAACCGCAGCATGGCGGCCATGCTGGCGGGCTGTGCGGTCTCTTTGCTGTGGTTTTAAGTCTTGTACTGACCGGGCGTGGCGGCGAGGTACTTTTTGAATACCCGCTGAAAATGCGCCTGATCGGCAAAGCCGGTCTGATGAGCGATATCGGCGATCAGCGCACCTTCGCGCAACTGCGTCTGCGCATGTTGAATCCGCCGGTTGATCAGATAGGCGTGGGGCGTCATGTGGTAACGCTGCTCGAATGCGCGAATCAGGTAAGCCTCTGACAGGCTGGCGGCTTCACAGATGTCCTGGAGTCGAATCGTGCGCAGGAAATGCGCATCAATATAGTCGGCGGCCCGCTCCACCCGCACATTGGCGCTCTTGCGCAGCGCCACCGAACTGCCCAGCTCTTGCTGCATCGATGAAAAAAACAGGATCGCCGCCTCATGCTTGGCCAGCACCTCTAGCCGAGGGTCGACCAGTTGCGCATAGAGGGCGGTCAGACCGTTGAACAATGCTGGGGATTGGGTGTGAGTGGCCGCGACGGGATGAAACACCCCGCTGGCATCCGCCTCAAAACCGTGCTGAATACCTGCCAGCCAGTGGGCATCGACATACAACATCACGTATGACCACAGCTGATCATCGACCGGATTACAGGCATGAACATCCCCCGGATTCATCAGCACCACCGTACCTGCGCTAATGGTGTGGGAGGTTTTTTCATGCAGGTAATTGCAGCAACCTGAAGTGATCGCACCGATTGAAAATATCTCGTGAGAGTGCCGCGCATAGCAGACCTTGCGGCCATCGGCGATTGAGCGCGCCTCGATAAAAGGCAACTGCGCATCCCTCCAGAATTTCGGAGTTGCGCAGCCTGGATCGACGGCAAGGGTACTGACCTGATTGCTTGCGGGCATGGTATCGGGACCGGGAAGATCATGGGCCACGATGGATTTCACGGCCTTTGTCTGCCTGCCAGCCTAGCACTTGAAGCTAGGGCACACGAATGACAACCTTGCCTTTGGCCCGGCCTTGCTCGACATAACTCAACGCCTGCGCTGTGTCGCTGAACTCAAACATCCGGTCAACCACTGGTTTGATCACACCAGACTCAATCAGCGCGCTGATTTCACGCAACTGCTCGCCATTGGCGCGCATGAAAACAAATGAATAACTCACACCCTGCTTGCGTGCTTTGCGGCGGATGCCATAGCTCAGAAGGCCCATGACCTGCTGCAACCCCCAGTTCAGCCCCTGAGCCTTGGCAAACTGCGCGGTAGGTGGGCCGGAGATAGAAATCAGCCTGCCTCCCGGTTTCAGCACCTTGAGGGATTTTTCGAGGGTCCCCGCGTCAAGGCTGTTCAGCACCACGTCGTAGTCGTGCAGCAACATGTCGAAGTGCTGCTGCTTGTAGTCGATCACGACATCGGCCCCGAGGGCCTTCACCCATTCAACGTTGCGGGTGCTGGTGGTCGTGGCCACGAAAGCGCCCACGTGCCTGGCCAACTGAATGGCAATACTGCCCACCCCGCCGGAACCTGCATGAATGAGCACCTTCTGCCCTTTTTTCAGTTGCGCGGTTTCTACCAGCACCTGCCAGGCCGTCAGCGCGACCAAAGGGATGGACGCTGCCTGCGCCATGTCGAGGTTGACGGGTTTAAGCGCAAGCGCATCCTGGGACACCGCAATAAGCTCAGCGAAAGTCCCCATGCTCTCCTCGCGAGGACGTCCATAGACCTCGTCTCCAGGCTTGAACTGGCGCACATTGTCGCCCACACGCAGCACCACGCCCGCCAGATCGTTGCCCAGAACCAGCGGGAACCGATAGGGTAGGATCAGTTTGAACTCGCCCTTGCGGATTTTGGAGTCCAGCAGATTGACGCTGGCGGCATGCACCTTGACCAGCACTTCGTCGGGTCCAACTTCAGGGTCGGGCAAGTGCCCTATCCGTCCAGTGTCCTTGCCATATCCATCGATAAAAAAAGCTTTCATAGCAGGCGGCTCCGGGTTGAGGCACCGAGCGGCAACTGCCCCCGGTGCGGCAACCCCGCATCAATCAGTTTTTATAGCGATCGGCAGCATGGGCCATCCGCAGATCCCCCAGCAGCGCCTGACGGGCGCCATCCAGCGCATCCCAACGGGCAGCGTCATGCAAAGGCGGAATGGTCACTCGCTCACGGCGGTCGAAACCGACCAGCGCGGCATCGACCAACTCACCCACCTCCATCACCTCAGGCAGGACGTTGATATCGATACCTGCGCGCTCCCAGATTTCGGTGCGGGTTGCGGCAGGCAAAACCGCCTGGACATAAACCCCCTTGGGCGACAACTCGTGACTCAGCCCTTGTGACAGCAGCTGCACAAACGCCTTGGTTGCAGCGTAGACCGACTGGCCGAACTCCGGCGCCAGGCCTACGACCGAACCTATATTGACGATCGCCCCCTCACCGGCCTGCACCAGCCGTGGCGCAATCGCGCTGGCCAGTCGCGTCAGCGCAACGGTGTTGAGCGCAATAATCGTCGTGAGGCTCTGCGCTGTCTGCTCCAGAAAACCGCCCGACTGGGCAATGCCCGCATTGTTGATCAGGATGCCTATGCTGGAGTCGTCACGCAGCCGCGCTTCAACCACCTCCAGATCACTGGATTGGGTCAGGTCTGCCTGCAACACATCGACGGCAACACGGTATTGCTGGCGCAAGTGTGTTGCCAGGGCTTCCAGTCGCGCCTTGTCGCGGGCAACCAGCACCAGATCGTGGCCACGGCGTGCAAAGCGCTCGGCATAGGTCTCCCCGATGCCGCTGGAAGCGCCCGTGATAAGGACTGAGGAATGAGTAGTCATGGAGGCGCTCTCTCAAGAATAAATCCAGCCGCGGAATGCGGCCTATCGATCGAAGAGGCTTTATGATGATGATCATAATCTAAATCGTCAACTATTTTGATGATGATCGACATCCATGTATAGTGAGCGCTTGATTGTCAGTGGTTTGAACGAGGCATAAAGCGATGAGGGTCACAAAAGCACAGGCGCAGGCGAACCGGGCACACATCGTCGAGACGGCTTCCAGGCTGTTTCGCGAGCGTGGCTATGACGGTGTGGGGGTGGCGGATCTCATGGCCGCGGCCGGCTTCACCCATGGCGGGTTCTACAAGCACTTTGGCTCAAAGGCTGACCTGATGGCCGAAGCTGCCGCGTGTGGACTGGCAAGCTCGCTGGAAAAAAGCGCAGAGCACGATATTGCCGGGTTCTTTGACCAGTACCTCTCCCGCCAGCACCGTGATGCGCCGGGAGAGGGTTGCACCCTGGCGGCCTTGTGCGGGGACGCAGCGCGACAGCCTGAAGAGGTCAAGACAACCTTTGCCCAAGGGCTCGAAAACATGCTGGCCGCCGTTGAGCGCTCAGGTGCCACGTTCGCCGGCGTTGAGCCACAGGACATGCGGGACAGGATAATAGACACCATGGCCCATGCCATTGGTGCGATCGTGCTGTCCCGGGCCTGCCCTGATAACAGCGCGCTGGCAGATGAAATTCTCGAGGTTTGCCGTAAGCAGATTCTCGGCCCCATGGGACCCCGCGACCTGTAGTCGCTGAGGAGCGTAGCGAGGCTGCGATCGATCGCGAAGCGGTCGCAAAACCGGAACACGCGGTGTGCCTGAAAAACCGAGGAGGCTGACTCTACGACTGCTGCGTCGCAGTGGCGCACCAAACCTGACGCAGCCTCGCACGGCTCGTCAGCGACTACAGATTCGCCACCAACTCCTTGTTGTAGTCGCTGACGAGTAGAACGAGGCTGCGATCGATCGCAAAGCGGTCGCAAAGCGGTCGCAAAACCGGAACACGCGGTGTGCCTGAAAAACAGAGGAGGCTGACTTTACGACTGCTGCGTCGCAGTGGCGTACCAAACCTGACGCAGCCTCGCACGGCTCGTCAGCGACTACAGATTCGCCACCAACTCTTGTTGTAGTCGCTGACGAGTAGAACGAGGCTGCGATCGATCGCGAAGCGGTCGCAAAACCGGAACACGCGGTGTGCCTGAAAAACCGAGGAGGCTGACTTTACGACTGCTGCGTCGCAGTGGCGCACCAAACCTGACGCAGCCTCGCACGGCTCGTCAGCGACTACAGACCGGCGATTTACAACAGCCTGATCACGTCGCTGTAAGGCGTTTGCAAATCACGTTCGGGGATTTCCCAGATCACAAGCGCAGGGGGCGTCTGTTTGAATGCCGGGTTATTGAAGTAGTTGTTGGCACCACCGGAAAACTCGCCTCCATCCCTGGCAAAGTCACCAATCGGCGCACCCAGGGCCTGTTGCATAAACCCGGCGAAATTGGAGTTGCGAGAAAACGAAGTGCCAATCAGTGCCACGTTCGGCAGGTTATCGTCGCCAAACAGGTCATCCAGGCTGTCTGCATCACCCTGCGATTCCCCGGCTTTCTCACTGAACCGGCTCGCCGCCACAGACTCGGCTGCGGGTTGCAAACCTGCTGGCAACCATTCAAGACCGGCCAGGCGCACCAGATCTCCCGGGCGACGCGCCGGGTCTTGCAGTGCCGTTTCATAATCCTTGTGGGGTGTGGCAGTGATCCCCATCGCCTGTACCCGCACAGCGATGGCCTTGGCCGCCGCCGAGGCGCCTGCTTCGCTCCAGTGGGTGTCGGTGCGCAGGTAAGCTTCGCTGCCCAGTGATTGCAGGGCTGGCGCCAGATCCAAAGCACTTACCCCTGCCTTGTTCAGCGCTTCAACCCAGGCCACTGCACGATTGTGCAACTGCACCGGACGACGCAAATCGCACAGCTGCCCGCTGGCAATACGGCTCTTGTCCGGCACCACGGCCACCAGCAAGCGGATGCCTCGCAACGACAGTTGCTGCTGGATATCACGCACCGCCGCCGCCTTGATCTGTGCATTGGCCTGAGCATGACGGTTGATGCGCATTTCATCGGTCAAGAACAACCAGCCATCACATCCCGGACGGACCCGTGCGCCGGTGTCGTGCAGCATCAGCCAGCTCGCGCCGCGTTCCAGATCTGCCGCCTTTCGCGGCACCCCAGCCTCTGACAACTGCTTGGCGATCTTGTGGGTGACCTCGCCATGCAGCACCCCGTCGCGGGTCAGGTCGGGCGGCAGCATCTGGACCTTGCCGCTGATCAACAGCCACATCGACGAGGCAAAGCTGACGGCCAGAAATACGACAAACACAACGCCGCCCAACCTGCTGACACGGGCGGTGAGTTCAGTCGGTACAGCCGGTTGGGGCGTTGAAGAAGACATGGGCGCGGCCATCAGAACTGGAAGTAGAGGAAGGGCACCGCCTCGCGGCTCGCGATCAACGCGAACGAGAGCAGAAAACCCGCCACCGGCCACAGGGCCGCTATAGGAACAAACCACACTTGAGTACCAAAACGCTGCTCAACACGGTCCTTGAACAGCGGCGCGATAATGCATGCCACGCCGAGCAGCGCCGCCAGGCCGTGAGCCGAGCGCAGCGTCACGGCCAACGCGTCGCCCAAGGCAAACCCGTGCAAGCCGAACTGGCCGGCATACATAGTCAGGGCCGATGCAAAATCCGGCGCACGGAACAGGGTCCAGGCCATGAACACAAACATCAGTGTCAGGGTATGGGAGAACAGTGGAGGAATACTCGGCAGGCTCGATCGCGACCACAACCGGTCCACACACAGCGCCACCCCGTGAGCGGCCCCCCACAGCAGGTAATTCCAGCTATCGCCGCCATGCCAAAGCCCAGCAATGGCCATGGTCAGGAACAGGTTGCGATAGGTCTTCCAGGCCCCGTTACGGTTACCGCCCAGGGCGATATACAGGTAGTCGCGCAACCAGCTGGACAAGGACATGTGCCAGCGCCGCCAGAAATCCTGAATGCTGCTGGCCAGGTAAGGCTGGTTGAAGTTTTCCGGAAAGTGAAAGCCCAGCATCAGGCCGAGGCCGATGGCCATGGCGCTGTAGCCCGCGAAGTCGAAAAACAGTTGCAACGAGTAGGCCAGGCAACCGATCCAGGCGTCGACAAAGGACGGATTATCCAGATGGAACGCCACGTCCACCAATGGCGACAGAGTGTCTGCCACCAGCACTTTCATGCACATGCCAACCATGAAACGGCGTGCGCCCAGAGAAAAATTCTGCCAGTCGAAATAGCGCCGGGTCAGCTCACGACGCACCCAGTCATAGCGAATGATCGGACCTGCTATGGAGTGACCGAACATCGAAATGTAGGTGGCGTAGTTGATGAAGCTGCGCTCCACCGGCACCGTATGGCGGTGCACATCCACCAGATAGGAAATGGCCTGCAGCACGATAAACGACAGCCCTGCCGGCAGCGCCACCCGCTGCCACTCCAGGGGCATCGCGCCCGGCCAGGTAATCCATTCCATCCAGGTTGCAGCCAGGATATTGGCGTACTTGTACCAGCACAGCACTGCGGTGTTGAACACGATCAGCGCAATCAACAGCCGCACCCTGCCCTTTGAGTCTTCGCGGGAGCGATCAATCAGCAGCCCGCCGACCCAGGCAACGATGGTCAACGCCACGTGCAACGCGAGGAACATCGGGTTCAGCCAGCCATAGAACAACCAGCTGCCGATCAACAAAATGACGTTACGCCACTGGGGCTTGCCCAGGGCGTAAATCAGCATGAAGGCTGGCAGAAACAGCGTCAGGAACTCGAGTGAGGCGAAGACCATGGCAGCGGCAGAATCCGATCAGTGGGACAGAGTGTCCGTTGCGCTCAAAAGACGTGGCCCGCTGGCAGAAGGCACCAGCAGCACGCTGTAGCGTTCCCCCGCCTTGAGCATGCCCAAATCCAGCGCAGCACCCACATTGGCGTTGGCGCACACCAGTTGCACCGAAAGGTTCACCGGATTGATCGAGCGCCGTTGCAGGCTGGCGACGGGCACCGCCTTGAACAGATCGGCGCTGCGCCCGGCAGGACGCAGACTGGCATCGCTGCAGGATTTATCGACGTTAACAAACGCCAGCGAAGCCTTGAGGCCGTTGAAATCGTCAGGTGTCTCGCGCACGGCGACTTGCTCGATACCCGCACCCTGCGACACGACAACAATCGTCGCGAACTCCCCGGGCTCGACCTTGAGGTCCAGCGCCAGCTGTTGCCCGCCACTGACCAGAGAACCCTTGACCGGACTGGTCGAGTCCACCGGGAACAATAGCGACGCCGGTTGCGCCACTTCAAGGCGCAACGGCGGCTGTCCTGCCTGGCCGATGACGTCCAGGGGCGCCGTGGTGGCGTTGACGAAGCGGATGAAGGCTGCGTCCTGGCTGGGGCCGGTGGGATACAGGGCAAAATCGGCAGCCAGGGTGCACATGCTACATAACAGTGTCATCGCACCCGTCAGTGGACGAATCACTTCTTCTCTCCCTTGGCACTGACCGCTTCAGGCGGCAGTTTGCCCAACGCATTGCCGATGGCATTGGCCCAGGACTTGTAGCCCGCAACAGTAAAATGCTGGCCGTCAGTGGTCACCCACTGCCCGGGCTTGGAGAACTCCAGGGAATCGATGTAGGTACAAGGCGCGACGTTGGTTGCCAAAAACGCGGATATCAGTTTGGTGCGCGCATCGTTTTTCTTGTACATGCCGCCTTCTTTGCCCCACGCCGGGCCTACCCATGCGCATTTGGCACCGTTGGCGGTGATTTCCTTGGCCAGTGCAGACACGTTCTGCCACGCCCAGGCCTTGGGAAATACCGGCTTGTCGTACGAGGCCATGGTGTCGGCAATCACAAGCACCACCAGGTCCGGCTTGTCGGCGGCAATCAAGTCCTTGATTGGGGTTGTAGTCGCATCACGCCCCTTGATCACAATCTTGCCGCTGCCTTTTTCTTCAGCCCCACAATCGACTTTTTTGGTGATAAGCCAATCGCCAGCGCTGGCCCCGCACGCGCCAATCGAATGCACATTCGCGCCTTGCTGGGTCAAGTTGGCGTGCAGTGGTTCCATCAGGTGATTGGCCAGGCTCATGTGACTCTCCCCAAGAACAAGAAGGGTCATACCGGCTAGAACGGATGAAGGCATTTAAAGTCTCCAGGACATCAATTGGAATAAGGGGAACTGTAGGGGCTGACCGGCAGCGCCATCGGGCCGTTCATGTCCTCAAACATGTAACGCAAGTACATGGCACCCGTGACTTGCTGGTAGTCCTGGGCATTGTCCAGACCAAGATTGGCCCCCAGAAAAAAGTTTGAACCAAACTTGTACTCACCGGCTGCGGAGAGGCTGTAACCAACCCCAGCCTTGCTCTCGCTGGAGTAGCGCTGGTCGTTTTCAGCTTGCAGCGTGCTGTCGCCAGGGAAGTAGTCCGCACCCGCCTGATGGGAGTACTGGACACCCACCGAGCCCTTGACCTGATAGCTGAGGCGCTCGGTGCGCTGCGACCAGGCCACCGGCACCCCAAGGGCAAAGTAGCTTTGCGGGCTGAAATAGCCGCCGTGACCGTAGGTAAAGAAGTTCTGGTTATTGTCGAAGCTCATGCCAGTGGCGCTCAGGCCGAGAGTCAGCTTGCTGTCTTCATCATTTTGCAGATACCAGTAAACACCGGCGCCCAGTTCGGCACGGCTGTTGGACTCTACGTTATGGCCCAACAGCTTGTGCCACGCGCCGTAGCCATAGGCGCCAATCGCCTGGTCGTCGTAGCTCAGTTGGCCACGACCGCCGTTAGCCGTCACACCGCCCCACGACTGCCCGCTACGTTCATCGGTAGTACCGGCGAACGACGTCACGCTGTCGATTACCGGGCGGCGCGAGACGTTGACGCCATAGCGCACATTGGAATTGCTGGCGAGCGGGCGATCCACACTCACACCACCGGCGACGGTGCTGTATTGAAAGCCGATTGGCGTAGTGCCGATATCAGCCTTGATGCCTTCATCCGGACGAGCGAAGCCAACGCTCACACCCACACCACTTTCACGCTGGGCACCAATACCTTCGGTTGACGCGTTGCCACTACCGAAGCGTTCAGCGGCATACACACCCACCCGTCCTGCGTTCAGGGATACCGGCGTCACACGCACAGCGAGACGGTTGTCACCTGCCGGGAAATTAATCTCCAGCGGCGTCTCGATATCGGTCATCTTGCCCAGGCCCGGCTCGCTGTCATTGGTGCGCACGGTCACACCCTGAGTCACGTAAGCACTGCGCTCCTGAAGGATGCTGTCCAGTGCCCGCTGGGCAGAACTGGCCTGATCTACCGCTACATTGACCGTGCCTTGCGGCGCGAAAGGATTGGCCCCGGCATTGCCAAATCGCCCGGAGGGCACGGCCGCACGGCTCGGGATTGCGGCTGCCACGCGGGCTTGTTGCTGACCTGGATAGACGTCTTGGGGCAATAACGAATTGTTGCCTGCGCTATACGATGCCGAATCCAGCACGGCTTGCGCCGGAGCAGGAATCCCGTCGATCGCCCCGCGGCCAACCTGATTACCCGGCCCCGACAAACCTGCAAAAGGGTTGGGCGCCGCGCCCGTACCGGCAGCCTGCGTCGCCAGACTGCGTTTTTTCTCGGTCTGCTCGATGTCTACGGCCTTGCGCAACAGGTGGGTGGCTTGAGCAGACTTGCCCATGCTGCGGTAGATCCGTGCCGCTTCGGTCAAGGACTGCGGGTCGTAGTTTTGCAGCTTCACGAACTGCTCCAGCGCACGTTCGGCGTAGCCGTTATCACGGGCCAGAACGGCGGCGTCCGCTGCATTGAGCAAGATCTGCGGGTCGTTTGGCTGACGCTGCAGCAAGGGTTTGTACAGCTCGAATGCCTTGGCATTGTCACCGCTGCTGACATACATGCGCGCCAGTGCCGAAACCGCACCCGCATCCCCGGGGCGTGACGCCAGCGCCGGTGCCAACGTGTCATAAGCGCCTGCCAGATCACCGCCTTCACGCAGCAGGTCTGCCTGACGAATACGATACTGGTAAAGCAGATCATCGAAGCGCTTGCGTGTAGCAAGGCTCATTGGCTGATTTTGCAGGCCCCGCAGAATCGAATTGACCTGAGCATCATTGCCCGTCTTCAACAGCAGATTGGCGTACTGCAACATCAGGTCGGCGGACGGTGTCGGTGTCTGGTTAATGACGTCGCGCATCATGGTCAACGCACGTGTGGCGTCACCGGTGTCGACATAGGCCGACGCCAGCGTCGCCATCCGGTCCGGGCTGCGGCTGGCCATCGGTTGCAAACGATCAAGCAGGGCCAGGGCTTCCTGGCGCTGGCCGCGCTTGGCCATGGTAGCGGCGAGTTTGACTTGCACCGTCAGGGTAATCTGGTCGGCCAGCTCGCTCATGTCAGCGGTGCGGCGGCCCGCAGGAATGCGACTGATGGCGGCCTGGGCAGCGTCCCACTGCTCCATTTCCACCGAGAGCAAAGCGCTGGTGTAAAGCGCGTCAACGTCGGTCGGATGCGCCTTGAGGTAGCTGTCGATCAGGTCTCGGGCTTTTTGTGGCTCGCCGGTCTTGAGGTAAAGGCGGGAGAGGTCAAAACGGGTCCAAACGTTATCCGGGTCGTCCTTGACGGCTTGCACCAACGCCTGTTGCGCACCACGGGTATCACCCCGCTGTTCGGCCAATGCAGCCGCCTGGGTGGAGCGCAGCGCACGCAGCCGACCACCGCCGCCCATTTCGGCCTGCTGGGCTGCAGTCAGGGTATCGAGCAAGCGCAATGCCTCATCGGCCTGCCCCGATTGCGACAGCACATTCACAAGCCCTTGTACGGCCTGCGCATTATCTCGCTGCACACTCAATACTTGGCGATAACTGGCCTGGGCTTCATCCAGTTGACCGTTCTGGGCCTGGAGATCTGCCAGGGCCAGGCGCGCTTCGACGCCTTTAGGGTTAAGACGCATGGCCTGTGCAATGTTCTGCCGGGCCTTGTCGGGTTGAGCCTTGGCCTGGTTGCGCGCCTGTTGCAGCAAGGCCCAGTAGCGCACATTGTCCAATGCGGGCTTCCATCGCGCCCCCCCATTGCCAATGGCACGGTTGAGCAACTGCTCAGCCTCAACCAGACGATTCTGTTGTTGGCGCACAACACCAAGCCCCCCCAGTGCATCAGGGTCATTGGCCTTGTTTTTCAGGCGTGCGGCGAAAGCTTGCTCGGCACCTGCCTGATCGCCTTTTTCAAGGGCTTGCAATCCACGTTCTACCAGTGGATCTGGTTGCCAGCTCGCTACCCGGCCAGCAGTGCTGGCTTTCGATTTACCTTTGTTCAGAAGATCGCGTATTTCCTGATCCTCCGGATGAGCCTTCAAAAAAGCTTCGAACAAAGGAGCCTGGGCAGCGCTCGGAGGACCGGACCACACCAGCGCCAGACGCCAGCTCTCGTCAGCGTCACCACCGATGTCGGGCCGCGTCGACAGTTTGGCCAGGGCACGAATACCTTCGGGGCGAGTGTCTTCGTGACGAACCAGTTGCTTGGCAAGAAACAGCGCCAGAATCGAGTCATTCGGCGTTTCGTGCAGCAAACGCTCCATGCCTTTGCGAGCTTCCGGCCAGCCTGCAGGATTGAATGCAAGGTTGTTGTAATACTCTCGGCCTAAAGTGCCTGACGGTGTGCGCCCGGCAAAGAGTTTGCGAAACACCTGAGTCGCCTGGTCACGCTGGTCGCTATCGACCAGACGGCGAGCCTCGGCTTGAAGCGCGATGTTCTGCGGCTCGGTAAGGGCCAGGTCCTGCTCCAGCTGCGCAGCCAACCAAGGGCGGGGCGACAAAGCCTGCAGGCGTTCCAGGTATTGCCTGGCTTGCGCGGACTTTTTCTGCTTGATGCTGGCAAGGCCCATACCGTAAAGGGCGTCGACTTGATTGGGGTCCAGACGCAACACTTTTTCCCAAGCTTCAGCAGCTCGTTGTGAATTGTCACGGCCCTGCCAGTACTGGCCCTGCTCGACCAACTGCGATTGCACGTCCCGTGTGTCGGCGTGGACGGCAGTGCTGATCATGGCGGTTAAAAAACCTATGGCTAGCGAGTGGCGGTGCGGACGCATGACGTCTCCCAAGACAATTTGAGTGTTCCGTCATCACGAAACTGAAAACGATTTTCAGCCCAGCCGAGTGCGAACAAGCTGAGCATGAGGTTGTAATACAACGGTTCGGTACGCTCGCCGCCGACAGTGGCCAGTGCCTTGTCCAACGCTTGTACGGTTCGACGTTGCTGGGCCTGTGCCAGCCAGGGCTGGCCTTTGGTCTGGAAGTACGGGATCAGCGCAGCCGAGAACCCGAAAGGCCCCTGACCCTCGAGTGCACCGCTGATGACCTGGACTTTTTCCGGTGGAATACCGGTGGACGCAGTACTGTTTGACATACCGTCCAGCATCGCCAGCAAGGGGGCTGCCAGTGGATCGGACTTGGGCGTCATGCCAGCCCACAGGTACACGCGAATCGCGTCATAACTGCCCTGCTCGCCTGTGATCGGATCAACCACGAACAAACCGGCTTTCGGCCCGGTGGCACGGTAACCAACCCAGTCGGCCACATAGCCTTTGGGGCTGGAAGCCTTGATCATTTTCACCGTGTTTTCGGCTATTTCTTTCCAAGGTCCGGCCGGTGACTCCTTGGCCAGTCGACGCAGCAGCGGCAATGGCAGGTAGCTGGGATTCAACCGCCACAGGTGATCGGGCTGCACGAAGCCCTGTGGCCCCGGCAACACCATTTTGCCCAAACCGGGCAAGCTCACTATCAGTTGGGTTTCTATGTTTGCAAGCAGCTGCAACGCGGCTTCGCGATAGTCCGGCCGCTGCCACAAACGCGCTGCCTCCAGCAGCGAATAAGCGATCCACAAATCCGAATCGGACGCCGAGTTCGCGTCCTGCAATTGCCATGTGCCATCCTTGCCCTGCCCCCACAGCCAGCCCGGCAGACGCTTGCTCACATCGGCTCCCGCCATGTTGGCCAAGGTCCATTGCCACAACTTTTCAAAGCGCGCCTGATCGTTGCCTATCAGTGCGAAAAGCATCCCGTAGGATTGGCCTTCGGAAGAGCTTTGATTGACCTGAGCACTGGACTCCAGCATCCGGCCGTCAGCCTGCACAAAATGCGAGGCATAGGTTTGCCAAAGCGGCCACTGAGCATTTTTGCACGCCTCGTCTTGAGCCACCGCAGGCGTCAGCGTGAACGTTACGAAAGCACAGGCGAGCAAACGAAGCGCCGTATGCAGGCGCCTCGTTGAGGTTTTATTGCGAAAGATCGCGAAGAAACTCATGCCCCGTCAGCCACCCAGACGCTTGTTGGCACGCGCCCGCAATGCCAGATAGGCCAGACCACTGAGCAGGATCACACCCAGGCCGGTCAGTATCAGCGCCAGTACCACGTGACGCGACATCAGCCATTGCAGGTATTTGATCGGGCCCAGGCTACCGACGTAGTACTGCTCGTCCGCAACCAGTGGCTCGATATTTTTACCGCGTACCACCACCAGGCTGCCCTGGATCGACTGGGTGTAATCCTCACCACCGATCAGGGCATTGGTCGCGTCGGCCAGACCCTGGGGCTGACCACTGGCGATCACCACGACACTGCGACCGTTTTTGAGCGGTGACTCGAATCCGGTGAGGTAGGTACTGCGCGCACCACCGGAAAATGCCATCGCCAGCCGGGTTCTGCGCAGATTGGCTTCAGGGTCGGGGCTGAACCAGTCACGTACCCGCATTGGCAGGTCGGACAGATGAAAACTCTGCAGTCCTTCGCCATCGGCAGCGGGCAGACGATCAGCCCATTGCGTCAGCAACGGCTGATTGGCACCGGATGCCAGCACCAGCAAGTCCTTGTCCGCAGCGCTCCCAACCTGCGCGGCCTGGATCACCTGTACGCCGGTGGCCGGATAACCCGTGGAGCTGCCGAAACGACCAAGTACGGTCAGGTAGGCATCCAGGTCCGCGGTGCCTGCGTTATCCGGCAACACCACGGCTGTTTGCGACAAGTCGGCCAGGCGTGTGAACGGGAATCCGGCATCCTTGAACACGCCAAGGTTGGGCATGGCGATAAAGTGGTCGTAGCCGCTCACATCGATGGTCGACTCGGGGTCAATGGCCCCACGCATGTTGTCGATGATGATGTCGTTACATTCCCCCTGCTTGATGTAATCGAACATGTATCGCAGCTGCAGCCGTGACTGCAGGGCAGTCGAGTTCAACGCCAGCATCACGGTGGTTTCGCGGCCCAGGCTGTCGTCGGACTTCAGCGCGCTGAGTACGCCGCTCGGAAGCTTGTCCTGGGACGGCAGGTTCTGCGACTGAATCAGCGCATCGTTGAAACTGATGATGAACGATGAGTTGTTGGAGTTCTCTTGAGGCGTGTAACGGTACTTGAGGTTCAACGGCGCACCGCCTTCGCGCCAGGTAAACAGGTCCGGGGCAAAGTTGAGCGGCACGGTAATGTCGCCCGGGTTGTAGCCGGACACCGCCAGTTCCTTGGCTGGCAACAACTCACCCAGTTTTACCGGGCGATCACTGGGCAACCAGTTCGGTGCGTCATAGGGTTTGCGTGGCTGCACCACATCCAGGCGGTCGATGACAACGCTATTGCCCGACAAGGCCTGATTGCCCAGCACCAGCGCCGTTGCAGCGCGCTTGAGCTCAGCTCCGTCGCGACCGCTGACGACCAGCAACTTGCCATTGGCGTCGTTGGGGTTGGTCATCACGGTCAGGGTCGGGCCCTTGGCGGGCGGCAGGCTCAGGCTGTCGATCTGAAGGGCATCCGGGCCACTGACCAGCACCACGGCATTGCCGCTGGCCGGAATCCGGTTGTAACCCGATGAGAACCGCGCACCACGATAGCTGGCCTGGGCACCCAACCACGACGACAGGGCTCCGGCGGCTTCCAGCGTGGCATTGTCGGGCGCAGCGGCGAACACGAACGGCAAGTCCAGGGGACGGGCGTCGCGACGATCAAAAAACGGCAGCGGAATAATCGACAGGTCGTCAGGCAAGGCCAGCGGCGATACGTCGATGCCCAACTCCGAGGCATTGCTGATCTTGGCCCACAGGCTGGAGTGCTGGGGGTCCTCGCAGCTCATGGTGTAGTGCCCGATAAATTGCAGGCTCAGGCGGTTGAACTCGGTAATCAGATGAGCCGGGATCTCTACAACCTGTTGTTGCAGTTGCCCGGCCTTGTCCTTGGGCAATGGCAGGCTTGCGGCCACTTCATCGTTGACCAGCACGTTGATTTGCGACAGCTCCGCCAGCAGCGCCGGGGAGTAGGAGTACTGCAGGTTCAGCCTGGCGCCGGTGACGATCGAGTCGGCCCGCACATCGAAGCTGACGCTGTCTGTCGCCTCCACTCCACGCAGGTTCATCGGATAATTGCGGCCCAATTGCTTGAGGGTAACGGTGTAGCTTTTCGCTCCGGGCGCCGTGGCCGCAGGCAGGGTTTGGGCACTGGCAGCGCCCGCGCTGAAAGCCAGCAAGGCGCACGTCAGGCGGGCCAGCGCGCGGCGCAGATCGCGCAAGGCGGCGAAGGCTGAAGACGTTGAATTCATCACTTGTCCAGGACATTGTCTAGCGTGGAAGGGGTGACGCGGCGACGGCGCAGCAAGCTGCGCACTTCCATGGCCGAGGCTTTGAAAAGTTCGTGGATACCGCGCAGGCCGATACGACCGACCTCACGCAAGGCGACAAGCGGGGTATCGACCTGCCCGCTGCCCCAGGTCGAAGCCCAGGTGTCGGCGCGGGAGAATGTAAGGCGTACCAGGTCACTCTGCTGACGCAAGGTCAGGGCATCAAACTGCACGCCCGCCAAATCGCCGCGACTGAACACGACCACTGCCGGGAACACACTCGAGTGTTGATTGCGAAACAGGGAAATCTGTACCTGCTCACCCTGAGGCAAGCTGACGCCTTCCGGCAAAATCAAACCCATGCCTTTTTGCGAAAAGTCCTGGGTTACACCCTCTATCACGCGGCCATCGGCACAGGTCAGGCGCACAGGCAATTTGGCTGCTACCCGCGGCTCAGCACGTACCTGTCGGGTTTCGCTGGCCACTGCCACTGCAGCACTGGTGATGATGACGTTGTAGAGCGTCCACATCAGGTTGATCAGCACCGTGGTTGTGGCGCCCTCCTCACCCATTGCCAGCCGCGCGATCCCATAGGCCATGCCCGCGAGGTTGAGGGTCAACAGCACGATGTAGGGACGGGCGAGTTTCCAGTCGAAGAATTTCTCGTCGATGATCCCGCCCTTGTCGGTCACGTTGAAACCACCATGCTTGGGATCGACCAGCGCCACCAGCACCGGCCCCATGATGTACCAGGCCAGTACGGTCTCGTAGACCTCGTTCCAGAACGAGTGGCGGAAGCGCCCCTGAATGGTGGAGTTGGTCAGGCTGGCATGGAAGATATGGGGCAATGCATAGGCCATGATCATCAACCCCGCAGCGTGGAAAATCTGCGCGTCGAAAAACAGGAAGGCCAGCGGCGCCGTCAGAAATACCAAGCGCGGCAAACCATAGAAGAAGTGCAGCATCGCGTTGAGGTAGCACAGGCGCTGCCCCAGGTTCAGACCCTTGCCGAACAACGGATTGTCGGTGCGGAAAATCTGCGCCATGCCCCGGGCCCAGCGAATGCGCTGGCTGATGTGGCTCGACAGACTTTCCGTCGCCAGGCCGGCCGCCTGGGGAATGGCCAGATACGCCGTGTTGTAGCCGGCGCGATTGAGTTTGAGCGCGGTGTGGGCATCTTCGGTCACGGTTTCTACTGCGACCCCGCCAATCTCCATCAGCGGCTTGCGCCGGATCACAGCACATGAGCCGCAGAAGAATGTGGCGTTCCACAGGTCATTGCCGTCCTGGACCAGGCCATAGAACAACTCGCCTTCGTTCGGTACCGAGCGGAAGGTATCGAGGTTCTTTTCGAACGGGTCCGGGGAAAAGAAAAAGTGCGGCGTTTGCAGCATCGCCAGCTTCGGGTCTTTCAGAAACCAGCCAATGCTCACTTGCAAAAACGAACGGGTCGGTACGTGATCGGCATCGAAAAACGCCACGAACTCACCGCTGGTGATCTGCAACGCTTCGTTGAGATTCCCGGCCTTCGCATGCCGGTTGTTGTCACGGGTGATGTAGTTGACATTGATCTGCTCGCAGAACTCGCGAAAGTCTTCGCGACGCCCGTCATCGAGCACGTGGACCCGCAGCTTGTCCTGCGGCCAGTCCATGGCCTGGGCGGCAAAGACAGTCAACTTCACAATATCGAGGGCTTCGTTGTAGGACGGGATGAACACGTCAACTACCGGCCACTCGCTGGGCGGGCTTTTGAGCAATACCGGTTGGCGCCGCAGCGGCCATGCCGTCTGCAAGTAACCGAAGATCAGCACCACCAAGGCATAAAGCTCGGCCAGTACCAGGCCGTAGCCGAACGCGATGTCGATCCACTCATCGAAGTCCAGGGTCGCCGTCAGACGCCAGTACATGTAGCGCAGCGAAGCAGTCAGCGACAGGCAGATCATGATCAGGATGGTCAGCCGGCCGGGGATCCTGCGCAATATCAGCGCCGTGCCAAAGCAGCCGAGTGCAAAGATGCACTGGGCATAGAAATCAAACGGGGCGGTGACGATCAATAAGCCCACAAGCGTGCAGAACGCTATCGTGCCAATGGTCAGCGCGCGGCGTGCCACAACGGGCCATCGTTCAATACGATCAGCCACGGACTGCGCCCAACGTTGCAGACGGGTTTGTACAACAGGCGGCTCAGTGCTGGTCTTGATCACAGCGCGGACATCGCTGTAGCAGAGCCGTTGTCAAACCCGGCCTTGAGTTGTTTACCCAGCCATACCATATCCTGGCAGGCTGCAGATGCGTTCGGTGAAGTCAGCGGGTTACGACCATAGGCCAGCGACTCGCCCAGGGTGTTATCCAGCGCAACGACTCCGAGCATCTGCCCGCCCAAACGACGTTTGAGGACCTCAAGCATGTCCCGCGAAAACTCGCGGGTGGCATCGAACTGATTGACCACGTAGTTGCAGGCCGGGGACTCAGGACGGGGGGGGACGGAGCCCATCAGGCGATCCATCTGATCCAGGGCAACAAAGCTGGCGGCGTCGGCGGTGGTGACTACGATCACTTGATCAGCCACATCCAGCGCTTGCTCCAGATACATCGAACGGCCGGTCGGTGTGTCCAGAATCACTACGTCGTTTTCATCCAGATTCAGGCGAGCCAGTTGCCGGGCCAACCAATGGCGATCCTGGCTCATGTCCCGTTCCAGGGCACAACGTTCGTCATCACTCAATACGCCGTAGGGCAGCACTTGAGCACCGTCGAAACCCTGCTGAAGTTTGTCGGCCCAAGTGGTGCCATCCTCGCTCGTAGAGCCCATTCCCGTCACACCGGATTCAATCCCGAGGTGGTAGTGCAACGCATTTTGCGGGTCAAGATCGATGGCGATGGTTTTGCATGCGTCCAGACACAAGCTGCTGGCCAACCCGGCGCCCAGAGTGGACTTGCCTACGCCACCCTTGGCCGAAACCAGTGCCACGATATGTGCCTTGCACTTCGGCACACGAGCCCCAAGCTGTGCCTGGGCGTGCATCTCGGCCTGACGGGCAAGGGCGACTTCGGCGAGCAGGTTACGCAACGGGGTTGCAACGTCTCCAGAGGTCATCAATGGTGCTTCAGGCTGGGGGCGCGATGACTCAACGACTGGCATTGCAGATTGCATGAAGGGTTGCGCTCCCGGCGTAACCACCGAAAACGGTAACGACCGGAATGGCGCCTGTTCAATTTTCGGCTCGGCCGCCATGTTCTCGATTACTTGAGCCACAACTTCAGGCAAAGGCGCTGGCTCGGCAGGCAGCGGCATCTTTTGCGGTGCTGCGCACGGGTAGTCGAGCGGGGTTTCGAACTCGTGATAGCTGTCTGAAGTCGCGCCAAATCTACTGAATAGATTTGATATGTCGTCTTTGTGGCTCATAGGAAGGCTTCCTGCTTTCTGACTGTTAACGACCCATGACCAGCCGCAGCGCGCCAAAATAAGCCATCACAATGGCATCGTCAATAAATTGAACGAAATAGGATTAGTATCTTGGTAAACACGTAATAAATAAACTTATTAGCCATTTAATTGACGCGAATCAGGATTTATATTTGGCGCTGCTGACGCTGTATAAATCACCAATACTCCGACCCGACTGCCCCGGGCCTGGTGCAGGCAGACGGATGGACCGGGATGCGGGTTCTGAGCACTTCACGCGGACACCGATCCTTCTACACTGGATAAAGTTGTCGGAAAAAGTGAAATGCGGATCAGAAATAAGGAGAACTGTATGTCTGAGCACTTCAAAGGCCTGAGGGGCGATACCCCCTTTGGCGCCGCAAGCCCGCAGAGCCAACGAGAACTGGCTGTTGCCGCGGCTTTAACCTTGATCCAGGCCAAGGTTCTAAATTCAAGCGGTGCCGGGCAGCTTCAAACAGAGCTCAATCGGCTGAGCAAGTATGCTGATCAGATTCAGGCCGCACTTGAGGTCAAGTGAAGGGAGGAAATCCCTCACCTTGCGCTGATGCTGTTCACTCAAGAGCAACGCTGCTCAAGTGTGGGAGCGGGCTTGCTCGCGATGGTCTTCATATCGCCGCGTATACTCATTAAATACACGCCATCGTTAACGACCATCGCGAGCAAGCCCGCTCCCACAAAGACTGGAACCTGTCACCGCAATAGCTTGTTACAGCTTTATCAGCCACAGTGGTTGCCAACATAGAACTTGAGGGTTATCGCCCCGTCTATATTCTCAGGCATCCCTAATGTAGCGGGTGCACTGATTACTGCCCATTGAGGTATATAAGATGCGAATGACACTACCTGCGCTAGTTCTGGGCCTTTTGTTTGCACAAGGAGCAATGGCTGCCGGTGACGGAACCGCCGCTGTCGGAGGCGGTGTTGGCGGCGCGCTGGGTAATATCGTGGGCCAACAGCTGGGAGGATCCACGGGGGCCGCCGTTGGCGCCGGAGTCGGTGGCGCTGCAGGGAGTGCGATCGGTGCGCCACGAGGCAGCAAAACCGAAGCCGCCATTGGTGGCGGTCTCGGATCGGCCGGCGGATCGGTCATCGGTAACAGACTGGGAGGCTCTACTGGCTCCACCATCGGCGCGGGTCTTGGCGGTGCCGCTGGCGGGGCGATAGGCAACAATCTTGCCGACGATGGCAGCAAACACAACTCCGGTGGCAAGCATCACAAGAAAAACAAAAACAAGAAGAACAAGCACCGCCGATAAACCCGGCTCAGTGTCGCAGTGCTGTTCAAGTGTGGGAGCGACCTTGCTCGCTCCCATAAAGTCAGGAATCGCTTAAGTCACAACTTTGCAACTCAGTGTCGGGCTTTTTCAAAGTGCTCCCGATGCTTCACCCATTCCTCATGCACCTCCCGATAGCAAAACCCTCCCCTTGATGGCTTCAGGTGGCGAATGCACGCCAGCCCGTCGACATCCGACCAGAATAAATTGCGCCTTTTTGCCGAGGTTGCTTGCTCAAACACCCCCTGGATCCAGCCCTTCATTTCTCCTGCCAAAAAACGCGTCACGTCTTCTGCAAGGGCCGGTGCACGGCACTTATGCCTCCCGAAATGGCGTATTCGAACAGCTTTAAACCATGCGTTTTTTTGATTAATGCCATGCACATTGAGCATAGGGTAGGCATTTACAGCATTAGACGGCGCCCTCCGGCATTGGAATAGTCGCGCCGCCTGAGCGGTCTGCCAGTGAGCGACAAGCACCACTTCCAAGCGATCTATCCCGGCTATTTACACAGATTTTTCGGTAAATGAACGTTCCTGTTCAGGCAATTACCTACATCAAACTGAAGTAAAGGTAGAAAAAAAATAATATGAAGAAGGCAAAACTTAGCCTCGCCTGGCAGATCCTCATTGGTCTGGTCCTCGGGATTGCAATCGGCGCGCTGCTCAACCATTTCAGTGCTGAAAAGGCCTGGTGGATCAGTAACGTTCTGCAACCTGCCGGCGATATCTTTATCCGTCTGATCAAGATGATCG
>NZ_CAXAOU010000017.1:0-125770 GCF_963970465.1 Pseudomonas sp. RL_5y_Pfl2_69
CGACCGGTGCCGACAATGCCCGCATCGATCGAGGGCGTCCAGGCGTGGAACAGGTGTTTGAGTGCGCCTTCGTCGGGGGCGCGCACGTAGTCGGCATATTGCTCTGCACCCTTGGCCCGGGTGCATTGGGCGCTCAGGCAGCCGGTGGCCAGTTCGGTGAGCCACTGGCGGCTTTCAACGTCGTAGTAATCGACGAACCAGGTGCCGCTGTGGGAGCGTGTGAGGTATTGGCCTCGGTCGGCAAACAAGGCGTTGTGGCGCTGTTCGACGTGTTGGTAATGGGCCGGGGCGGTGGTGTCGAGCCAGGTGTTCATGGCCGGCACGTCAATGTACTCGCTGACCTTGGCGCTGAAATGGTCGTTGTCGAGGTTGGACTTTTTTTCGGCGTGGTAGGCACGCACGAAATCGTCCACTTCGGTGTATAGGTCGGGCGAAATAAAGGCTCGTACAGGGGCAACGATTTGCTGGACTCGAGCATCACGGGCCCTGGCTTCTCCAAGGCTCGGACGGCCGCCATAGAGGCCGTTGTGGAGTTTAGCCTCGGACTCTTGGTCCAGCTGGCGCTGGACATCGAGCATGATGTTGCCCTGCTCGGGTGTGAGGTTGATGCCTCGGCCCTTGTAGTGGTGGTTCAAAATCGCGGCCACCTCAGCACCCTCTTCGGTGATCAGGCTGCGAATAAAGCCACCGATGTTCAAGCGCAGGTTATTGTCGCCCACCCACTGTTCGTGGCTCGATTCAACCCGTTCCTGCTCATGGTTGATGTCGCGCAGCACCCCCAGGTCGTCGTCCAGGCACACGAATACCGGGTACAGCGCCCTGGCCTCAGCCGTGGCGGCCTCCAGCCAGGTCTGGGTGCCCTGGCCGTCCCACGGTTGGGCACTCCACTCGTCGGGTGCCTGGTCAGGGGTGTCGGGGTGTTGGGCGATGATTTTTTCGCGCTCCCGGGCGCGGTACATGGCATCGGTGTAAGCCTTGATGTTGGCCTTGGTGGGGTCTTTCATCACGGTTGCGCCCAACGCCTGGGTGTCATCGCCGCCGGCTTTTTGATCGGCCTTCATCGATTGGGCGTAGGTGTCGGGGATGAGTTCAGCCATCACCTCGGTGGCGTTTTCCAGGGGCGGACAGTGTTCGGCTTGCAGCTCGTTGGCCACGGTGCGCAAGGCCACATGACGCATGTGCGCACTGCGCTTGGCGGGGTTCTCGCTGAGCAAGGCGCAGTGTTGCGGGTTAAGTGGGAACTCGCTGTAGAGCATCCAGGCGTCATGGATTTTGTTCAGCATCAGCCCTGTGAGCGTGCCTTTAAGCAAGAGGGTGGAGTCGTCCTCAAGCGCCTGCGCCTGAAGCCTGCCGTCGGTCGACACGGCATAGCGCTGGAGCGGGCCTTTTTCCTGCCAGATATACAAAAAACCGGCCCGCAGACGCCGGGCAGCCATGGGGTGGCTTTGGGTGGTCACGCCGGGGGAACAGCAGGGGTGAGTGGCCTGTTCCTGCGCCAGGGCGTAGCGCACGGGCACCACGAACACTTCGGGCTGGTGAGCCGGGCATGGCGTCAGGGGGCTTTTGACATCGACGTGAGGCTGGACCCTGGCGGCGCGTTCGGCCTGCGCGGCGTTATCGATCATGGCCAGTTTTTGAGCGCTCATGCACGGGGTTCCTTGTTGGTGAGCAACTGGTACGTCAGCTCGGTGTTCAGGTTATCCAGACGTTGTTCGGGGGTTACGCCGGGCTCAGCCAGTATCAGACGATAAGCACCATGGGCCGGGCCTTGAGGAAAGTCTGTCCCCAGCACCGCTTGAAAGCGGGCCCACAAAAAAATCTCATCGGCGGCGCTGTAGCCGTATCGCTCGGCAGTGTTTATGCAGTGGGCGACCCATTGTTCTGCGCTCATGTCCTGACCTTGCAGATAGTCGGGGAAGTAAGTTTCGCAATGTTCGATCAAGCGCCGGGTAAAGCCCTGTTGCTTGGCACTGTTCAAGTGATCCAGTTGTTCTGCGGGCAGACGCAGCCAGGGCGTGTCTGCATACCGTGCTGCGGGCTGATCAGGTTGAGCCTGATGAATCACTGAGTGCGCCAGCCGTATCAGTTGTATTGGCCCCATCAAGGGGGCGCGCTCATGGGCAGGCAAGTCGGCTAGCCACAAGGCGGTAATCCGGGGGTCGTAGAAACGGAATAACACCGTGACCTCGCCCTCGACGCGGGCATGGACGAGGCTGCGCAGATGCTCGACTACGGTTTTTTCATCAGCCAGTGATTCCAGCCAGATCCCCGCCGTGGCGCTCCACTGCTCGGTAAAGGTCTGAGCCAGAGGGCTGTTGGGCGTCACCGGGACCAGCACCGGGCTGACTTCATCCAGTGCGTTGTAGGCGGTCCGTTGATACAGGGAATGCAATTGCACGCCGGGCGCGACCTCGAACAACCGGTGCGCCAGATTGTCTATTTGGGTGCGATCAAGTAACAGGTACGCCTGACTCATGCCTTCGACTCCTCAAGCTTCTGACACACCGCACAAATAGAGGTGGCCTGTTGCGAGGCCTTCCTCACGGCCGTTTTTTGCGCAGGCAATGAGGGCACCCCCCACGCACCCGCGGCTACCGGAACCACCGAAGCCGCAGGCATGGCCCCTATTCCCACCGCCGGTGCGCCGCCCACGACGATGGGTTGGCTACTGAAAATACCGCCGGCACTGATGACGATGTGTTGGCCGCCCGCTGCCAGCGTGAGGCTCATGCCTGCATCGATCACTACGTTGGCGGCGCTGAGGTGTGCCTGGCCGGTTGCCTGTATCACCAGTGAGCCATCGGCCGTGGTGCTGCTGTTACCGCGGATGGACAACAGCTCGTTGCCGCCGATCACGGTGTTGCGCAGGCCCTGGGTGGTGTGCAGTTCGTCGCCTTCAATCAGGCTGGAGCTGTTGCGGTCGACCTGCTCGAAGCGGTCGTGTTCGATCAGGCTGTGGCTGTCCCGGGTGATGTGCTCGCGGCGGTCGTTGCCAATGGTGGTGTCGCTGTTGTTGAGGATTACCTGCTCAAGGTCACGTTGGGCCCGCAGGTAGATTTTTTCCTGGCCTGCACGGTCTTCGATCAACAGTTCGTTATAGCCACCGGTGTGTGGCGAGCTTTGGCTGCGCAGCACGGTTTTGGTTTTGTGCGCCGGTAACGGGTAAGGCATCGGGTTGGTCTTATTGGGGACGCAACCGGTGATCAGCGGTTTGTCGGGGTCGCCTTCGACGTAGCTGATGACCACTTCCATGCCGATGCGCGGGATCGTCACGGCGCCGAAGTTGTCCCCGGCCCAGCTGGATGACACCCTGACCCAGCAGCTGCTTTTTTCGCTGTTGAGTTCAGCTCGGTCCCAGGGCAGTTCAATCTTTACCCGTCCTAGCTCGTCGCAATAAATCTCTTGACCTTGGGGGCCGGTCACGCGGGCGGTTTGCGCGACCAGTGGTACGCGGGCGGGTGGCAGGGGGGGGCGGAAGAACACGTCCCACGGTATCGCACTGAACGTGTTGCGGTAGCCTTGGGTGAAGCCGTCAGCGGGTGTTGCATCGCTGGTGATCGATTCTTCCAGCGCCTGGGGCTGCTTGCCTTCGTGGTTCACGCTGAGCAATAGCCACAGGTCGTTGCAGGCTTTGCGCGGGTGTTCGCTCAGGGTGAACAAGTGGCCACTGCGCAACGTGGGCTGATCGCTTTTGCCTTCGGCCAGTTGGTAGTCGGTTCGATGGCGTTCGAGGGCTTGCTGGGCCAACTGTTGGCCGCGCTTTTCGGTACTGATCAGTACCGGGTAGTGGTAATCCTCCAGCGCGGGGGTGAACTTGGCGGTGAAGGCATTTTCGATCAGCAGGCTTGGTCGGTTAAGGTCGAAATCACGACGGGTAACCGTGCTGGTGCGGGTACTGAAACGTTGGGAAAACTGCTCAACCACCGGGTAATCGGCGACGTTTCCGGTGCCTTGCTGGTAGGGCGTTTCGCCCAGCGCAGGAAAATAGGCCTGGCTGTCAGTGAATACCAGCAGGTGGCCGTCTTTCGTATGCTGGTGATGCCAGGCAATACCGTCTTCGGCACACAGGCGTTGCAGGAAGGAATAATCGCTTTCGCCGTATTGAGTGCAGTACTCGCGCACAGGACTGGTGCGGACATTAAAGGTAAATACGTCAGCCTGAATACCGTGGCCTTGCAGGACTTTTGCGATGATCTGCGGCACGCTGTGGTGTTGGAAAATTCGCTGGTCGTAGCTGAACTGCAAATAGTGGAGTGCGGGGACCAGGGTCAAGTGATAGTGGGTCAGGCGCTTGCCGGATTCGCCCACGCAAACATTTTCGATGCGCCCGTGTATGCCTTCGCCGTTGAGGCCAAATTGCAAAAAGGCAGGCAGGCTGAGCAATGTTTCAAGATTGATGTCTGGGTTTTCACTGACCAGTTCAATGTTGATTTCGTAGAGTTGGCTGATGGCTTCAAATCCTTCAAAGCCGAGCACTTTGAAGTCGTTGCGGATATCGGGAATGTGCAGCGCGAAGTGTGCCGTGTTGGCCGGTACGAACATGCAATGACCTTCGGGGTGGGCGTTTAAATAAGGGCATTGAAAGCCTGTGGGTCAAAGAGTATGACCGATGGTTATTTGTTGTTGAAGTGCCTGGCTATATATAAAGATTTGTTTGACTTATATAAAAATTCATAGTTATCAATAGCTTGTATAAATTCAAAGGGCTGAAGTTTATTAAAATTATTTGAATTATTTTATGAAGTGCGCAAGAAGTTGCGCACTTTCTACAGGTTAAAAGTGGCTTGATTAGTAGCGGTAAATAAGAAAAGGGTCTTTGTCCAAGTGTGCAACAAGTTGCGCACTTGGATAGCCGGGATTTGTTTTCGATGGCTATAGCGTGTCGTGTAGCAGCGGGTTCAAGGGCACATTTCACTGCCAGTGAAAGCAGGTCGTGGGTGGTTTTTACCGCTTGAAACGTGCCGCTGGGTCACCGGGCGGGGAACTGAGTAGCAAATAGGCAGTCTTTAAGGCGGGTAAAGCAAGGTCGCCGCTAGCTTAGGCGGTGACTTTTCTTTATCGTACGCGCCCTCCGAAACTGCTTGAGAACACCACCATGATTGAGTCATCCCTTAGCAAACTGGAACAACTGGTCAGCGACCTGGTTCAGCAAAAGCAAGAACTGCTGGACGCCAACGAACAACTGAGCGCTGAACTGGCTCTGGCCAAAGACGAAAACGAAAGCCTGCAACTGACCCTGATGGAACAGGAAGAGAAACAAGGCGCAACCGCAGCCCGCATTCAGGCACTGGTTGAGCGCGCGAGCCCTGTCAGCGCATGAGCGTGGACAGAGACGGAGTAAATGTCGTCTCGATTTTGGGTAACGACTACACGATCAAAGCGCCGGAGGGGGAGCAAAAGACCCTGATGGCGGCCACGGTCATGTTGAAAGCCGCCCTGGCCGAAACGAAAAGAAAGTACCCGAGCCTGATCGGGGACAAGCTGTTGGTGCTGGCAGCGCTGAATCTGTGTTCCAAGCAGATTGAGCTGCAACTGAGCCACAAACAGGAACTCGACCGTTATCAAGAGCAAGTCAGCGCCACGGTCGATGTGATTGAGCGAACGTTAGGGCAATCCTGACGCTTCGCAATACGATCACGCCCTGTGGGAGCGGGCTTGCTCGCGAGAGTCTCAGCGCGGTGGTTCAGACCAGCCGCGTTGACTGAATCGCGAGCAAGCCCGCTCCCACATTATTGAATGTTTACCCCGCCATCACTTCGCGAATATCCGCCGCCAGTTCCCGTACCCGTGCCTCTTCGGTGTCCCAGGAACACATGAAACGTGCGCCGCCTTTGCCGATAAAGGTATAGAAGCGCCAGCCCTTGGCGGTCAGCGCAGCCACGGCCGGTTCCGACAGTTGCAGGAACACGCCATTGGCTTCCACGGGGAACATCAGCTCAACCCCCGGGATGTCACTCACCAACTGGCTCAGCAACTGCGCGCAGTGGTTGGCGTGGCGTGAGTGTTTGAGCCATGCGTCGTTTTCCAGCAAGCCCACCCAGGGTGCCGACAAAAAGCGCATTTTCGACGCCAGTTGCCCGGCCTGTTTGCAGCGGTAGTCGAAGTCCACCGACAGGGTGTGGTCGAAGAACAGAATCGCTTCACCCACCGCCATGCCATTTTTGGTCCCGCCAAAGCACAGTACATCCACACCGGCTTTCCAGCTCAGCTCTGCGGGCGTGCAGCCGAGGAAGGCGCATGCGTTGGAGAAGCGGGCACCGTCCATGTGCAGCAACAGGCCCAGTTCCTTGCAGGTGTCGCTGATGGCGCGAATTTCTTCAGGGCGGTACACGCTGCCGACTTCCGTAGCCTGAGTGATGGTCACCACTCGCGGTTTTGGATAGTGGATGTCTTTGCGCTTGAGGGCGATTTCGCGGATCGATTCGGGGGTGATCTTGCCGTTTTCAGTGCGGGCGATCAGCAGCTTGGAGCCGTTGGAAAAGAATTCAGGCGCGCCGCATTCGTCGGTCTCGACGTGGGCGGTCTCGGAGCAGATCACGCTGTGGAAACTCTGGCACAACGATGACAGGGCCAGGGAGTTGGCCGCAGTACCGTTAAAGGCGAAATAGACTTCGCAGTCGGTTTCGAACAGTTTGCGAAAGTCGTTGGCAGCGCGCAGGGTCCACTCGTCATCGCCATAAGAACGTTGATGACCGTGGTTGGCCAGTTCCATGGCGGTCCAGACTTCAGGGCAGATACCGGAGTAGTTGTCGCTGGCGAATTGTTGGCTCTTGTCAGTCATTTCCCGGTTCCTTGGTCGAATTGTGTCGTGCACTTTATCCAAGATTTTGTCGGGTGCACAGGCACGACTCAAAGTGCGGAAAACCCTTACAAAAGAATAGCTCAAAGTCCCGCAATAAAAGTGTGGGAGCGGGCTCGCTCGCGATGGCATCGCCCGGGTTAGCCAGACAAACCTCGCCGCCAGTATCGCGAGCAAGCCCGCTCCCACAGGGTTATGCGAAACCATGTCGTAAACGCACCATTGCGTGGCGTCCATAGGCATTTGATCTGCCTGCGCCAGCTCTACCATCTGGCTCAAAGGGCATACGCCCCACCGAGACCAAAGGCGCGCTGGCGCTGGGAGACACGCAATGTTCAGCAAGCAGGATCAGATCCAGGGTTACGACGATGCCTTGTTAGCGGCCATGAATGCCGAAGATCAGCGCCAGGAAGATCACATCGAGCTGATTGCCTCCGAGAACTACACCAGCCAGCGTGTGATGGAGGCCCAAGGCAGCGGCCTGACCAACAAGTACGCCGAAGGCTATCCGGGCAAGCGCTACTACGGCGGCTGCGAACATGTGGATAAAGTCGAGCAGTTGGCCATCGACCGCGCCAAACAACTGTTCGGCGCCGATTATGCCAACGTGCAACCTCACTCCGGCAGCCAGGCCAACGCGGCGGTGTACCTGGCGTTGCTCAATGCCGGTGACACCGTGCTGGGCATGAGCCTGGCCCACGGCGGGCACTTGACCCACGGCGCCAGCGTCAGCTTCTCCGGCAAGTTGTACAACGCCGTGCAGTACGGCATCGACACCACTACCGGGCTGATCGACTACGACGAAGTAGAACGTCTGGCCGTTGAGCATCAGCCAAAGATGATCATTGCCGGCTTCTCGGCTTACTCCAAATTCCTCGACTTTCCACGCTTTCGCCAGATTGCCGACAAGGTGGGTGCCTACTTGTTTGTCGACATGGCCCACGTGGCCGGCCTGGTCGCGGCGGGGCTGTACCCCAACCCGCTGCCTTACGCCGACGTGGTCACCACCACCACCCACAAAACCCTGCGCGGCCCCCGCGGCGGGTTGATCCTGGCCAAGTCCAACGAAGCCCTGGAAAAGAAACTCAACTCGGCCGTGTTCCCCGGTGGCCAGGGCGGTCCGCTGATGCATGTGATCGCGGCCAAGGCGGTGTGCTTTAAAGAAGCCCTGGAGCCGGGCTTCAAGACCTATCAAAAGCAGGTCATCGACAACGCTCAGGCGATGGCCGAAGTGTTTATCAAGCGTGGCTTCGACGTGGTCTCGGGCGGCACCGACAACCATCTGTTCCTGCTCAGCCTGATCCGTCAGGGCCTGACCGGCAAAGACGCCGACGCAGCCCTGGGCCGTGCTCATATCACGGTCAATAAAAATGCGGTGCCCAATGACCCGCAATCACCGTTCGTGACGTCGGGCCTGCGCATCGGTACCCCGGCAGTGACCACGCGCGGTTTCAAAGTGGCGCAGTGCACGGAACTGGCGGGCTGGATCTGCGACATCCTCGATCACCTCGGCGATGCCGATATCGAGGCCGACGTGGCACGCCAGGTGACCTCGCTGTGCAAAGACTTCCCGGTTTATCGCTGAGCGCGTTTTTGGAGTAAACCCTATGCAACGGTATTCAGGCTTCGGCCTCTTCAAACACTCCCTCAGCCACCATGAAAACTGGCAGAAGATGTGGCGCACGCCGACCCCTAAAAAGGTCTACGACGTGGTCATCGTCGGCGGTGGCGGCCACGGGCTGGCCACTGCCTACTATCTGGCCAAGGAGCACGGCATCACTAACGTGGCCGTGGTCGAGAAGGGCTGGCTGGGCGGCGGCAACACGGCGCGCAACACCACCATCGTGCGTTCCAACTATTTGTGGGACGAGTCGGCGCACCTGTACGAACACGCGATGAAGCTTTGGGAAGGCTTGTCCCAGGACTTGAACTACAACGTCATGTTCTCCCAGCGCGGCGTCTACAACCTGTGCCATACCTTGCAAGACATACGTGACTCGGAGCGCCGGGTCAGCGCCAACCGCCTCAACGGCGTGGATGGTGAACTGCTTGACGCCAAGCAAGTGGCGGACGAGATCCCGTACCTCGATTGCTCAAAAAATACCCGCTACCCGATTATCGGCGCCACCGTACAGCGCCGTGGCGGTGTGGCCCGTCACGATGCCGTGGCCTGGGGTTTTGCCCGGGCTGCGGATGCGCTGGGTGTAGACCTGATCCAGCAAACCGAAGTGCTCGGTTTTCGCAAGGAAAACGGCGTGTGCATCGGCGTTGAAACCAGCAAGGGTTTTATCGGTGCCAAGCGCGTAGGCGTGGTGACGGCCGGTAACTCCGGGCACATGGCCCGTCAGGCCGGTTTTCGCCTGCCGATTGAATCCCACCCGCTGCAAGCGCTGGTGTCGGAGCCGATCAAGCCAATCATCGACAGCGTGATCATGTCCAACGCGGTTCACGGCTACATCAGCCAGTCCGACAAGGGCGACCTGGTGATCGGTGCCGGGATCGACGGCTACAACGGCTACGGTCAGCGCGGCTCGTACCCGGTGATCGAGCACACGATTCAGGCCATTGTGGAAATGTTCCCGGTGTTGTCCCGCGTGCGCATGAACCGCCAGTGGGGCGGCATCGTCGACACCACTCCCGATGCTTGCCCGATCATCTCCAAGACCCCGGTGCCGAATCTGTTTTTCAACTGCGGCTGGGGTACGGGTGGCTTCAAGGCCACGCCGGGCTCGGGCAACGTGTTTGCCGCCAGTCTGGCCAAGGGCGAGATGCACCCATTGGCTGCACCGTTTTCCATTGACCGGTTCCACACCGGCGCCCTGATCGACGAACACGGCGCTGCCGCTGTCGCCCACTAACAGGAGAAACACTCATGCTTCATATCTTCTGTCCCCATTGCGGCGAACTGCGCTCCGAAGAGGAATTCCATGCCAGCGGCCAGGCGCACATCCCGCGCCCGCTGGACCCCGCGGCCTGCACCGACGCCGAGTGGGGCGACTACATGTTCTTTCGTGACAACCCTCGCGGCCTGCACCACGAACTGTGGAACCACGTCGCCGGTTGCCGCCAGTTCTTCAACGCCACGCGCAACACCGTGACCTACGAAATTCTTGAAACCTACCTGATTGGCACCCAGCCGCAGTTCACTGAACAGGCGGCACCACTGATCACCACGGCCACCCGCGAGCAGGGAGAAAAGGTATGAGCCAGACCCATCGCTTGCCTAATGGCGGCCGCGTAGACCGCAGCAAAGTTCTGACCTTTACCTTCAACGGTCAACAATACAAAGGCTACGAGGGCGACAGCCTGGCCGCAGCGCTGCTGGCCAATGGTGTCGACGTCATTGGTCGCAGCTTTAAATATTCCCGGCCTCGGGGCATTTATGCCGCCGGTGCCGAAGAGCCCAACGCGGTGCTGCAGATCGGCGCCACCGAAGCGACCCAGATTCCTAACGTGCGCGCTACGCAGCAGGCGTTGTACCAGGGCCTGGTTGCCACCAGCACCAACGGCTGGCCCAACGTCAACAATGATGTGATGGGGATCCTGGGCAAGGTTGGCGGCAAGCTGATGCCGCCGGGCTTCTACTACAAAACGTTCATGTACCCGCAATCGTTCTGGATGACGTACGAGAAGTACATCCGCAAGGCGGCAGGCCTGGGCCGTTCGCCGACCCAGAACGACCCCGACACCTACGACTACATGAACCATCACTGCGACGTACTGATCGTCGGCGCAGGGCCTTCAGGCCTGGCGGCGGCACTGGCTGCAGCACGCAGCGGCGCGCGGGTGATCGTGGCCGATGAGCAGGAAGAGTTTGGCGGCAGCCTGCTCGACAGCCGCGAAAGCCTGGACGGCAAACCGGCGATGGAATGGGTTGCTAAAGTCATCGCTGAACTCAAGGCATTGCCGGGCGTGACGCTGTTGCCTCGGGCGACCGTCAACGGCTATCACGACCACAACTTCCTGACCATCCACGAGCGCCTCACCGACCATCTGGGCGATCGCGCACCGATTGGCCAGGTTCGTCAGCGCATTCACCGGGTTAGGGCCAAGCGTGTAGTCCTGGCGACCGGAGCCTGCGAGCGGCCATTGGTGTACGGCAACAACGACGTGCCGGGCAATATGCTGGCGGGCGCAGTGTCGACTTACGTGCGCCGTTACGGCGTGGCACCGGGTAAAAAACTGGTGCTCAGTACCAACAATGACCACGCCTACCGCGTTGCTCTGGACTGGATCGATGCAGGCCAGCAGGTGGTGGCTGTCGCCGATGCGCGCAGCAACCCTCGCGGCGCATTGGTAGAAGCGGCGCGGGCCAAGGGCATCCGCATTCTGACCGCCAGCGCGGTGATCGAAACCCGTGGCAGCAAGCACGTGACCGGCGCCCGTGTGGCCGCGATTGACCTTAAAACCAACAGTGTCGCCAGCCCCGGCGAATGGCTGGAATGCGATCTGGTTGCCACTTCGGGCGGTTACAGCCCGGTGGTGCATCTGGCCTCGCACCTGGGCGGCAAACCCACCTGGCGCGAAGATATTCTGGGTTTCGTACCCGGCGAAGCACCGCAAAAACGTGTGTGCGTAGGCGGCATCAACGGTGTCTACGGGCTGGGCGACAGCTTGGCCGATGGGTTCGAAGGGGGCGTGCATGCTGCCAGCGAAGCCGGCTTCAAAGCGGTAGAGGGCGTGTTGCCCAAAGCCCTGAACCAGCACCAGGAGCCAACACTGGCACTGTTTCACGTACCCCATGAAAAGGGCACTGCACGGGCGCCCAAGCAATTTGTCGACCTGCAGAACGACGTCACCGCCGCGGCCATCGAACTGGCAACCCGTGAAGGTTTCGAGTCGGTCGAACACGTAAAACGCTACACCGCGCTGGGCTTCGGTACCGATCAGGGCAAGCTGGGCAACGTCAACGGGCTGGCCATCGCCGCACGCTCGCTGAATGTAACCATCCCGCAGATGGGCACCACCATGTTCCGCCCCAACTACACGCCGGTGACGTTCGGCGCCGTGGCGGGTCGCCATTGCGGGCATATTTTCGAACCGGTGCGTTACACCGCGCTGCAAGCCTGGCACGTCAAGCAGGGTGCCGAGTTTGAAGACGTGGGCCAATGGAAGCGTCCGTGGTACTTCCCGCGTCATGGCGAAGACCTGCACGCAGCGGTCAAGCGCGAGTGCCAGGCGGTGCGTGACAGCGTCGGTATTCTCGATGCCTCCACCCTGGGCAAAATCGACATCCAGGGCCCGGATGCGCGGGAGTTCCTCAACCGCATCTACACCAACGCCTGGACCAAGCTCGATGTGGGCAAGGCTCGCTACGGCCTGATGTGCAAAGAAGACGGCATGGTGTTCGACGACGGCGTAACCGCCTGTCTGGCCGACAATCACTTTGTCATGACCACCACCACCGGTGGCGCAGCACGGGTACTGCAATGGCTGGAAATCTACCAGCAGACCGAATGGCCTGAACTGAAGGTGTACTTCACTTCCGTGACCGACCACTACGCGACGCTGACCCTGTCCGGGCCCAACAGCCGCAAGCTGCTGAGCGAAGTCACGGATATCGATCTGGACCGTGAAGCGTTCCCGTTCATGACCTGGAAAGAAGGGCTGGTAGGCGGTGTTCCGGCGCGGGTGTTCCGCATCTCGTTTACGGGCGAGCTGTCGTACGAGGTCAATATCCAGGCGGACTACGCGATGGGCGTGCTGGAAAAAATCGTCGAGGCGGGCAAGCAATACAACCTCACCCCCTATGGCACCGAGACCATGCACGTGCTGCGGGCCGAGAAGGGTTTCATCATTGTCGGCCAGGACACCGACGGCTCCATGACCCCGGACGACTTGAACATGGGGTGGTGTGTGGGTCGTACCAAGCCGTTCTCGTGGCTCGGCTGGCGTGGCATGAACCGCGAAGACTGCGTGCGTGAACAACGCAAACAGCTGGTGGGCCTCAAGCCGGTAGATCCGACCAAGTGGCTGCCTGAGGGCGCGCAGCTGGTGTTCGATCCCAAGCAGGCAATCCCGATGACGATGGTGGGGCACGTGACCTCCAGCTATGCCCACAACTCACTGGGTTATTCGTTTGCAATGGGTGTGGTCAAGGGCGGCTTGAAGCGCATAGGCGAACGTGTGTTTTCGCCCCAGGCCGACGGCAGCGTGATCGAGGCTGAAATCGTGTCTTCGGTGTTCTTCGACCCGAAAGGCGAGCGCCAGAATATTTGAGTGACACCTGTGGCAGCGGGCTTGCCCGCGATGACGGCAGACCAAACTACACAGAATTGAGCGGGTGACCCATGACCACAGCCAACGTATACCAACAGCGCCCGGACTCGGGCGCCAAAGCCGAGTCATCGTTACACCAGGCCAATCTCGCGGGCCTGATCGGCAAGGGCCGCAAAAACCCTGGCGTGACCGTGCGCGAGAAAAAACTGCTGGGCCATTTGACCCTTCGCGGCGACGCCAAAGACCCGGCCTTTGCCGAAGGCGTGCACAAGGCCCTGGGCCTGGAATTGCCGGTGGCCCTGAGCCTGGTGGCCAAAGACGAGACATCGTTGCAATGGATGGGGCCGGATGAGTGGTTGCTGATCGTACCCGGTGGCCAGGAGTTCGCCGTGGAGCAAGCGTTGCGCGCAGCACTGGCCGGGCTGCATATCTCGGTGGTCAACGTCAGCGGCGGGCAACAACTGCTGGAGCTGAGCGGGCCAAAGGTGCGCGAAGTGCTGATGAAGTCCACCAGCTATGACGTCCATCCGGACAACTTCCCGGTGGGCAAGGCGGTGGGCACCGTGTTCGCCAAGTCGCAGCTGGTGATTCGCCACACGGCTGAAGACACATGGGAGCTGCTGATCCGCCGCAGCTTTTCGGACTACTGGTGGTTATGGTTGCAGGATGCAGCAGCGGAGTACGGGCTGAACGTCGAAGCGTAAATATGATCCTGCCTGCGCCTCTGTGGGAGCGGGCTTGCTTGCGATTGCAGCACCACGGTCAACCGGATGTACCGTGTTGTTTGCATCGCGAGCAAGCCCGCTCCCACACAGGTCGTGTGCGTTCCAATACCCATCAAGGAGCACCCCATGAGCCGCGCGCCCGATACCTGGATTCTCACCGCGGACTGCCCGAGCCTGCTGGGCACGGTGGATGCGGTTACGCGTTATCTGTTCGAGCACAGTTGCTACGTCACCGAGCACCATTCCTTCGACGATCAGCGCTCGGCGCGATTCTTTATTCGCGTGGAGTTTCGTCAGCCCGACGGGTTTGACGAGCACGACTTTCGCGCAGGCCTGGCCGAGCGTGGCCAGGCGTTCGGCATGACGTTCGAACTGACGCCACCCCATCACCGGCCCAAAGTGCTGATCATGGTGTCCAAGGCCGATCACTGCCTCAATGACCTGCTCTACCGCCAGCGCATCGGACAGTTGTCGATGGACGTGGTGGCCGTGGTGTCCAATCACCCCGACCTGGAGCCGCTGGCAAGCTGGCACGGCATCCCTTACCACCACTTCGCTCTGGACCCGCTCAACAAACCGGCGCAAGAAGCAAAGGTGTGGCAGGTGATCGAAGACACTGGCGCCGAACTGGTGATCCTCGCCCGTTACATGCAAGTGCTGTCTCCTGAGTTGTGTCGCAAGCTCGACGGCAAGGCGATCAATATTCACCACTCCCTGCTGCCCGGTTTCAAGGGCGCCAAGCCCTACCACCAGGCCTACGAAAAGGGCGTCAAGCTGGTGGGCGCTACGGCGCACTACATCAATAACGACCTGGACGAAGGCCCGATCATTGCCCAGGGCGTGGAAGTGGTCGACCACAGCCACTACCCCGAAGACCTGATCGCCAAGGGCCGTGACATCGAGGCCCAGACGCTGGCTCGCGGTGTGGGCTATCACATAGAGCGGCGCGTTTTCCTAAATGGAGGTCGTACGGTGGTGCTGTAGGGGCGCGGCACGTTCTAAGCTGGCTGCAGCAAGTAATCTCTCCAATAACAACAAGGGTGAATACGATGGCTGACAATCGCGGTGTGGTGTACCTGGGCAATGGCCAGGTTGAAGTGCAAAGCATTCCTTTCCCGAAGATGCAAAACCCTCAAGGCAAGCCCATCCACCACGGCGTGATTCTGCGTGTGGTATCGACCAACATCTGTGGCTCCGATCAGCATATGGTGCGTGGCCGTACCACGGCGCAAACCGGGCTGGTGCTGGGCCATGAGATCACCGGCGAGGTGATCGAGGCCGGGCGCGATGTGGAGCATCTGAAAGTCGGCGACCTGGTATCGGTGCCGTTCAACGTGGCGTGCGGGCGTTGCCGCAGTTGCAAGGAGCAAAACACCGGCGTCTGTCTGACCGTCAACCCGGCCCGTCCCGGCGGTGCCTATGGGTATGTGGACATGGGCGATTGGGTCGGCGGTCAGGCTGAATATGTATTGGTGCCTTATGCCGATTTCAACCTGCTCAAGCTGCCTTATCGTGACGCGTCGATGGAAAAGATTCGTGACCTGACGTGCCTCTCCGACATCCTGCCCACCGGCTATCACGGTGCTGTCACCGCAGGTGTTGGCCCTGGCAGTACGGTGTATATCGCCGGCGCCGGCCCCGTAGGCCTGGCCGCGGCGGCTTCGGCGCGTTTGCTGGGTGCTGCGGTAGTGATCGTGGGTGACGTGAACCCGATTCGCCTGGCCCACGCCAAGGCACAGGGGTTTGAAATTGCCGACCTGTCCAAAGACACGCCATTGCACGAACAGATTGCCGAGCTGCTGGGCGAGCCGGAAGTGGATTGCGCCGTCGATGCCGTGGGCTTTGAAGCCCGGGGTCACGGGCATGACGGGGTGAAACACGAGGCGCCGGCCACGGTGCTCAACTCACTGATGGGCGTGGTGCGGGTGGCGGGCAAAATCGGTATTCCGGGGCTGTACGTCACCGAAGATCCGGGTGCCGTCGATGCCGCCGCGAAAATGGGCAGCCTGAGCATCCGCTTTGGTCTGGGCTGGGCCAAATCCCACAGCTTCCATACCGGGCAAACGCCGGTCATGAAATACAACCGCCAACTGATGCAGGCCATCATGTGGGACCGGATCAAGATCGCGGATATCGTGGGCGTTGAGGTGATCAGCCTGGACGAGGCACCACGGGGCTATGGCGAGTTCGATGCCGGTGTGCCGAAGAAGTTTGTGATCGATCCGCACCGGATGTTCAGCAAGGCTTAAAAGCCACAACTGACTGTGTAGTCGCTGCCGCAGGCTGCGATGGATTGCGCAGCGATCCTGCCTTGAAGGGCCTGCGGCCCTTATCGCAGCCTGCGGCAGCGACTACAGGTTGGTTTACAGTGTCGCCAGCGGCCCCTGATACAGCACGGGGCCGGTTGGCTGCCCGGTTGGTGAGCCGCCCTGCGGCTCAAGACTCACCGCCAGTACCACCGGGACCCTGATCAATTGCCGCTGGCTCTGGCTCAGGGCTATCCGACCATCGCCATCCGCGGGAATCAGCCCCAGGGATACCGGTTTGCCCTCAACCGGAATCGCCCACAATTCCAGACTGCGTCCTGCCTCTACCGCGCTCAGCTCAAGCGGTCGAACCTTCAGGTAATCGGCGTGGGCCTCGATCCTCAGGCCGGGCTGAGCGGTGCCGCTGAGCAGGGTTGCCTTGTACTGGACGCTGTCGTGGTTGTAGAGCAGGCCCACGGCCAAGGCGACCAGCAACGAACAGGCAACCGCACCCAACCGCAGCCAGTTCCAGAACGCACGCTTTGGCGGTACATGGAGTGTTTGCGGTTCAATGCGCGCCACGATGGCGTGCCACACGTGCTCGGGCACAGGTTGCTCGATCAGGGGCTCGGTCAGTTGGGTGAGGTGGTTCTGCCAGTGGGCCAGCTCGCTACGCAGGTTGGCATCGTCCAGCAGCAGGTTTTCGAAACGTCTGCGGGCGGTGGGCGGCATCAGGCCGATGGCGTAATCGGCGGCCAGCGCACGGCGCCGTTCAGGGGTTTGATAGTTCATGATTCAAGGCACCTGCGCAGCCGCTCCATGCCCCGGCGGATCCAGGATTTGACCGACCCCAGCGGTGCATCAAGGGTGTGCGCCAGTTCGCTGGCACTCAGCCCCTGAAAATAAGCGATGGTGATGCTCTGGCGCTGCATGCCTTCCAGTCGTTCAAGGCAATGGCCAAGAGCGCTGGCTGCCCGGGCGCTGTCCAGTTGCTCATGGGCGCTGGGGCTCTCATCGGCCAAGGCGTCTTGTTGCAGGTCACTCAAGGGCAGTTCGCGATGTTTGCGCAGCTGGTCGATGGCCAGGTTGCGAGTGATGGTGATCATCCAGGTCAGGGGGGCCGACAAGTGGGCTTCATAACGGGAGGCGTTGTGCCAGATGCGCACAAAGCTTTCCTGTACCACGTCTTGCGCCAGGTCGCTGCGGCCCATGCAGCGCAGTGCCACGCTGTGCAGGCGCGGCGCCACGGTGCGGTAGAGGGTTTCGAAGGCGCGGCGATTGCCCAGTGAACATTGGGCCAAGAGCGTTGCAAGGTCATCGGCATCGGTAATTAAAATAGCCACTCTCCCGTCAAACACAGTCAGGGCATCAGACCAGTCGTCGGTTGAGGTTAGTTCAGGCTGTGTGGTTGTTCCAATCATGTGGCACCTCTGTGTCCTGTATACGCAGGCAAGGGCACAGCGGATGCAGCGGTTTTCAATTAAGATTGCGGCCCGTTTGATCCGATAGTGGCACCTGGGAACATCTGCTGGGGTTTTGGGTCATAGACATAGTTTTACCGTCTCTATTGCAGGCGGTTTTTTGGTTCTAGAGGTTGAAGCGATGAATAAGTTGAGCGGCGTGGCACTGGCAACATTGATGACCGTGGCAGCGAGCCCGGTGTTTGCAGGTTTCAGCCTGAGCGACGTGGCCAACGTGGCGGCGCAAGTGCAGGGTGCCAACGGCAATGGCGCGACCACCGACAAGTCGGCGCAAGCGGTGCAAATGCTGACCAAAGTCAACGAGCTGGGTGTAAAGCCTGAGCAGGCGGCGGGCGGTATCGGCGCGATGTTGAGCCTGGCGAAAAACCAGCTGACCTCCAGCGACTATTCCGAACTGACCCAGCAAGTGCCGGGCGTCAACAAACTGGCTGGTGCCGGTGCACTGGGCCAGTTGAGCCAGTTGGGCGGTTTGCTGGGCAAATCCAGTGGCGTGTCCGAGACCGCGACCAGCGCCGTCAGCAACGTGGCCAACACCGACCAGCTGAACAGTGCATTCACAGCCCTGGGCATGCAGGACGGTATGGTTGCCAAGTTTGCCCCGGTATTGCTGGAGTACTTCAAGGGCCAGAACGTCAGCACTTCGCTGCTGAGCAAGCTGGGCAGCGCCTGGGGCGTTTAAGGCTGGCAACTTTCACACCATATTCTCTTTAAAAGGAAGTGCCCGTATGAGGTCTGTTTTCGTGTTGCTGTCTGTATTGGCGTTGCCGGTGATGGCGGCCGAGCCGACCCTGTACGGGCGTTACGAATACATCAAGTTGCCGGAAATTGGTGAAACCCTTAAAGCCAAGATGGACACCGGTGCCCTGACGGCGTCGCTGTCGGCCAAGAACATTCAGACCTTTACCCGTGATGGTGACGAGTGGGTCCGCTTCCAGCTGGCGACCGAAGGCGCGAGCAGCAAGGTGTACGAGCATAAAGTGGCGCGCATCAGCAAAATCAAGAGCCGCGCCGATGAAGATGATGAGAAAGAAGTCCCCGAAAGTGCCAAGCGCCCGGTGGTCGACCTGGAGATGTGCCTGGGTAACGTCAAGCGCACCGTGGAGGTCAATCTCACCGATCGCAGCAGCTTCAACTATCCGTTGCTGATCGGCGCCAAGGCGCTGCGCGAGTTTGGTGCCGCGGTGAACCCGGCCCGTCGTTACACGGCAGACAAGCCCGATTGCTGATTTAGGTAGGAGCGGGCTTGCTCGCGATGGTATCGACGCGCTTTAACTGCAAGACCGAGTCGATTGCATCGCAGGCAAGCCAGCTCCCACCTGCTCAGCGCTTGAGCAAACCGCGCACACTGATCCACACCGGGATCCCCAGCCCGATCCAGCTCAAGATGTCCCACGCGCCGTCACCCAGTAGCGCGCTGAACAATCCGGTCACGCTCACAAGCCCAATGGCCAGCGGGATGGAAAACACCTTCCAGAAGTTCGACTGACGCGGCCTCATCGAGCGTTCTCCCTGGCTGCACGTCGACGCACCCACCACAGGTATAAGCCGCTGGCGAGCACCACGATGGTCAGCAGGTCGAGGGCTGCCCAGAGGACTTTCATCGGCATGCCGCCGTAGTCGCCAAAGTGCAGCGGCTGGGACATGCCCATCGCATCCATGTACCACGGCCGTCCGGCCACCGCAGTGACGGCCAGGGTGCTGGCATCGATCAATACCGGTGTCAGCAGGTGCGAGGTCAGGTGCGTGCTGCCTTTCATGAACACGGCGTAATGGTGTTCGCTGGAGAAGCGTGTGCCGGGGAAGGCGATAAAGTCCGGGCGCATGTCGGGCGCGGCTTTTGCGGCGATCTCCAGCAGTTGGCTGGCCGGGGCGAGACGGGTCAGGGGCGGGGCCTCGCGGTAGGGTTCGATCATGGCGCTGAGGCTGTCATTGCGCCAGGCGGCGATGATCAGGTCGGCGCAGGCGCTGATCACGCCGGTCACGCCCACCACCAGGGCCCAGGTCAGGGTCACGGCGCCAAGCAGGTTGTGCAGGTCGAGCCAGCGCAAGCGGGTGGACTTGTCGGTGCGCACCGTCGCGAATTCGTGGCGGCGCATGAAGGGCAGATACAGCACCGTGCCGGAGATGATCGCCAGCACAAACAGCAGCCCCATGAAGGCCAGCAGCAGCTTGCCGGGCAGCCCGGCGAACATGTCTACGTGAAGGCGCAGCATGACCATCATGATCCCGCCATTGGCTGACGGAACCTCTATGGCCTCGCCGGTGCGCGCATCGAGCATAAAGGTGTGCGACGAGTTGGGCTCGGTGCCCGCGGTGGCCGCCATGATCGTGAGGACGGCATTGGGTTCGTCTTCTTCCCAGCCGAAGTACTGCATGACCTCGCCAGGCCGATGAGCTTCGGCGGCGCGTACCAGTTGTTGCAGGTCGAGCGTCGGGGTGTCGGCGGGCAGTTCCTTGACCTGCGGCGCATCGCCCAGCAGGTGGTCGATTTCATGGTGAAAAATCAACGGCAAACCGGTCAGAGCCAGCATCAGCAAAAACGCGGTGCAAATCAGGCTGGTCCAGGTGTGGACAAAAGACCAGCGGCGGATGGTTTTGCTTTTCATGAAAATCCTGAATGCGTAAACCCTCTGTGGGAGCGGGCAAGCCCGTTCCCACAGGAGTCAGGTGTCCCTTGGCGGGTTACCACTTGTAGTTGACGCTGGCCATTACGTTGCGGCGATCGCCGTAGTAGCAGTAGAAACCGTCGCAGGTCGACAGGTATTCCTTGTCGAATACGTTGTTGGCATTAACCGAGACCGTGGCACCCTTGAGCGTTTTACTGACCTTGGAGAGGTCGTAATGCACGGCTGCGTCGTAGACGGTGTAAGCATCGGTGTGCCCGTAGGAAGCATCCGGCACATAGGCCATGCTGCCGATCGCAATGTTGTCGGTTTCACCAATGTAGCGAGCGCCAAAGCCCACGCCGAAGCCATCCAGCACGCCTTTGTGCCAGGTGTAATCAGCCCAGATGGACGCCTGATGTTCAGGCGTCAGTGGCAGTGGACGGTTCTTGTCCAGCGGGTCCGACACCTTGGTCATTTTGGTGTTGGCGTAGGTGTAGGCGGCTGTCAGCTTCAGGTTGTCGTTGACGTTTCCCACGGCCTCCAGTTCTACACCGCGTACGTTGGCTTCACCCAGTGGTCGGCTGACACCCAGGGTATCGCTGAGCACAATGTTTTTGCGGGTCAGGTCATACACGGCTGCTGTGAACAGCATCTCGGTGCCGGGTGGCTGGTACTTGAGACCCACTTCGTATTGCTTGCCTGTGCCGGGCTTGAAGGCCTTGCCGCCAAAGCCCCCCGGCTCGGCCTGGAACGATTCGGCATAGGAAACGTAAGGTGTGAAGCCTGAATCGAACACATAGCTCAGCGCGGCATTGCCGGTGAAGGCGCTGTCGTCACGTTTGTCGCGAGCGTTGTTTTCGTTGTAGAACGTGGTGTCGGTGTGCAGCCAGTCCTGGCGTCCGCCCAGGGTCAAACGCCAGTTATCCAGCGCCATCTGGTCTTGCAGGTAGAGACCGGTATCACGGGTTTTCTGGTTGTAGTCGTTATAGGCGGTGTATTGGACGTTGCTGAAGTCTTGCCCGTAGACCGGGTTGATTATGTTGCTGGCCGGGGCAGCGCCGTATTGCCATTTGTAGTTGGTGTTGACGCGCTGGTGGTCGAGCCCGATCAGTACCGTGTGCTTGAGGGTGCCGGTGTTGAAGTCCGCCTGGAAGTTGTTATCCACGGCGAATTGACTGATGTCTTCGTTCACGATGTTGGCGCCGCGCTGCACAGTGCCGTCGTCGGCAACCGAACCGTAATAACCGCCTGCCGTGATGCCCTGGAAGGACAGATCACTTTTGGTGTAGCGCAGGTTCTGGCGGAACTGCCACACATCATCAAAACGGTGTTCAAAGGCGTAGCCGAGTGCGTAGTAGGTTTTGTCGTAGAACTCCCACTTTGGATCACCCAGGTTCTCGTGGAACTTCACCTTGCCCGCTGGTGAGTCCACTTTGGTGCCCTGGATCGGCAAAAACTGGCTGGTGATGCCGGTGTCGTCACGATTGAACTGGCTGAGGAAAGTCAGCTTGGTGTCTTCGTTGATGTTCCAGGTCAGGCTGGGCGCGATGTTGTAGCGTTTGTCTTCGTTATGATCGATCGCGGTGTTGCTGTCGCGTACCACGCCGCTGACTCGATACAAGAATTGCCCTTCATCATCAATCGGGCCGGTGCTGTCGAAGCTGATCTGCTTGCGCTGGTAGCTGCCGACTTGTACCTGCACTTCATGGCTTGGGGTGTCTTGCGGGCGACGGCTGACCATGTCCAGCAAGCCGCCAGCAGGTGTCTGGCCGTAAACCGATGATGCCGGGCCACGGAGCAGGGCTACGCGCTCCAGGTCCCAGGTTTCCAGCTTGGGCATGGTGTAGGAACCCTTGGGCAGCGGCAGGCCGTCCAGAAACTGGGTCGGTTCAAAACCACGTACCTTCAACCACTCCGAGCGGCTGTCGCTGCCGTAACTGCTGGCCGTAACGCCGGGCATATAGCGCACCGCGTCATCCAGGTTCTGCACTGCCCTGTCCTGCATCTGGCTGCGTGTGGCAACGGAGATGGAGCGCGGAGCTTCTGCCAAAGAGGTATCGGTTTTGGTGCCCGACGCTGTGCGCTGGGCCAGGTAGCCATCAACCGGGCCCCAGGCGCTTTCGTAATTGCCCTGGCCAGAGATAGTCGTTGCCTCCAGGGCCAACGCACCCTGGGGGATTTCGATCAGTGTGAAGCTGCCAGCAGTGCCCGGCACCAGCTGCAACCCGCTCCCCTGCAACGCCTCACGCAAGGCAGTCGTGGCCTCGAACGTACCTTTGACCGGCGCTGAAGTTTTGCCCGCCAGCAAGGACGAGTCGATGGCCAGGGTGATGCCGGCCTGGCTGGCGATCTGGTTCAGGGTGGCCGCCAAGGGTCCGGCGGGCAGGTTGTAGCTGCGCGCAGACGATGCCTGCTCGCCAGCAACCAGAACGGTACTGGTCAACGGGGCGCAGAGGGCGATGGCGATGGCTAACAGGCTGGGGCGCAACAACGTGTCGAGGGAGCGGGACATTCGGCGGGTTCCTGAATGGAAATGTTTCTGATGCCTATCTGCCGGATGAGAGTTGAAAAGTGATAGGGCTGATTGAAAATAATTTAGATTCAGTTCGCCGACGGCTTGGCGCTGACGGTGATCCACCACGGGGTACGTTGCTCGATACGCACTGGCAAGGTCGGCAGCAAGGCATTGAGCGACCGTTCGATGTTGTTCAGTGGAAAGCTGCCGGTGATGCGCAGGTCGGCGACTTCGGGGCCTACGCCCAGATGGCCGACGTGGTAGCGACTGAGTTCGTTGACCATGTCGGCCAGGCGCACGTTGTCCAGCACCAGCATGCCCCGCGTCCAGGCGTCTGCCCCCGGGCTGAGGGTAAGCATCTGGCCCAGGCGGTCGTGGCGCATCAGGACCTGCTGGCCTTCGCTATAGATGATGTGTTCTGCGCTGTTCTCTGGGTGCGCTTCGACTCGCGATTGCAGCACGCTCAGGCGCGTGCCGTCGTCTTCGCGCTTGACCATGAACCGTGTGCCCAGTGCGCGCAGGCTGCCGTCGCGGGTTTGCACGATAAACGGTCGAGGGTCGCCATGGCCGGTCTCAACCATGATCTCGCCTTCCTGCAGGATGATGCGTCGGGTCGTTTCATCAAACTGCACATCGACTGCGCTGTGGGTGTTGAGGTTGAGCAGCGTGCCATCGGCCAGGCGCAACTGGCGTTGTTCGCCGGTGGCGGTGCGCTGGTCGGCCATCCAGTAATCAATAGGCAGGTAGTTTTTACCGGCGAACAAGGCCAGTCCACATACCAGCGCGATACTGGCCAGGCCACTGCCGATTTTGCGCACCTGCCCCTGTACGCCGTTGCGGGCATTGAGCAAGGCGTTGCGCGCCGGGATGCTGGTGGTGCTGAAGCGCTGATCGAGCATGCCCAGTTGCAGCCACGCGCGGGCGTGTTCTTCGCTGGCGCTGTACCACTTGGCAAATTCGGCCTGCTCAACGGCACTGCCGCTGCCGCAATCCAGGCACAACTGCCAGGCGATGGCGGCGTCCAGTACCTGGGAGGAGACCGGTTTGGTGTTGGCCTGGCTCATGTCGGTTCGCCATACAAGGCGATATAGCACTGGCGGATGCCCTGGGCCAGATACTGGCGTACGCGGGGCACAGACACGCCAAGGCGTTCGGCGATTTCAGCGTGGGTCAGGCCATCCAGACGGCTGTGGAGGAAGGCTGCACGGGACTTGCTCGACAGCTTGCCCAGCAGGCGATCGATGGCCCTGAGGTCTTCAAGGATCAGGTGCTGGGCTTCGGGTGAGGGGTGTTCGGCCTCGGGGATCAGCATCAGCTCGTTGAGCCAGGCCTGCTCCAGTGCCGCGCGGCGAAAATAGTCGAACAGCAGGCCCTTGGCGATGGCCGCCAGCAATGCCCGTGGTTCGCGGGGGGCTTGCAGTCCGGGGCGGCCGAGCAGGCGCACAAACGTGTCCTGACTCAGGTCTTCGGCCCGCTGCGGGCAGGCCACGTTACGCCGCAACCACGCCAGCAGCCAGCCGCGATGGTCGCGATAAAGCGCTCCAACCAGCTCACTGTGTGGGTTTTGGACTGACGACAAAGACATCACCGACGGCAAGTTTTAACTAACGATAATTATTCGCGATTGTGTCAGAGGGAATGGTCCTACGCAATTGACGCTCATCGGATGGCAGACCGGGAGGGTTAAAAACCATTTTTTGTGGGAGCGGGCTTGCTCGCGATGAAAGCGCTGCGGTGTGTCTGATGGACCGGGTTGTTTGAATCGCGAGCAAGCCCGCTCCCACAGATTAAAAACCGTGCATCTGCTTGCGCCGTTGCCACTGGTTCAGCCGCTGTTGCAGGGCCTGGGGGGTGTCGATGCCTTGGGTGCGGGCACGGCTGAACAGGATCAACGCCAGTTCGGCGGTGGCCAGGGCATCTGCGCTGGCGTTGTGGCGGTCTTCGACCTGCAGGTTGAAGTGGTTGATCCATTGATCAAGTCCGGCTTCGCGCAGATTCACCTGGGGACAAAGCATGGGCGCCAGTGCCGCCACATCCAGAAACGGATGCTGCAAGCGGTAGCCCAGGCTGTCCTTGAGGGCACGGGCGAGCATGTGCTGGTCAAACGGCGCATGGAACGCCAGCACCGGGCTGTCGCCCACAAAGTCCATGAAGTCGAGCAGGGCATCGACCGGGTCGCTGCCTGCGGCAATGGCGGCAGGCCCCAGCTCATGGAGCAACATGCTGGGGCTCAAGGGGTTGTCGGGGCGCAGCAGGGTGCGTTCAAAGCCCTGGCTGAAGTCGATGGCGCCGTCCTCAATGACCACCGCACCGATCGACAGCACTTGGTCGCGATTGAGGTTCAGGCCGGTGGTTTCCAGATCGACCACCACCCAGCGTTGCGTGCGCATGGGTGTCTCGCTCAACCCGCAGGCGGGCGGCAGTCGCAGCAGGCGCTGATGCTGCTCAAGGCTGAGCACCGGTTTTTTGCGTGGCAACAACCATGACAGCAGGCTCATAGCTGATACCGCAGGGCCAGGCTGCTTTGCAGGCGCTGGGCCTGGCGCAGGGCTTCACGCAGGATGCGTCGGTCCAGCTGGTTGAGGCTGTCAGGGTCGACGCGGTTGGAGTACGCACGGTTTTCCCGGGTTTGCAGCTGGTGCTGCTGCATGCGGGTTTGCTGGATGAAGTGATAGGCCTCTTCATAGGCGGCCCCGTCCAGTGGCTCGATCACGTGCAGGGCGACCAGCTGGCGCAGACGTTCCAGGGTGTTGTTGGCTTCGACCCCGTTGGCCAGCGCCAGCAAGCGCGCGCCGTCAACGAAAGGCGTGAGGCCCTGAATCTTGAGGTCGAGGGTGGCCTTGTCGCCGCCTTTGCGTTCCAGCACAAACTCACGAAAGCGCCCCACGGGCGGGCGATGACGCAGTGCGTTGTCGGCCATCATGCGCTGGAACAGACGGTTGTCGGCGACCTGTCCAAGCATGCCGCGGCGCAGTTGCTCACAGCCCTGCTCATCGCCCCAGACCACCCGCAGGTCGAAATAAATGGTGGAGGCCAGCAGGTTTTCAGGGGTGGCTTCGCGGATAAAGGCGGCAAATCGGCGGGCCCACTCGGCGCGTGACAGGCACAGGTCGGGGTTGCCGGCCATGATGTTGCCTTTGCACAGGGTGAAGCCGCAGGCGGCCAGGTGCTGGTTGATCTGCTGGGCGATGGGTAGCAGGCGCTGGCGAATCTCGGCGGCCTGGGCGTCATCCCTGGCCTCGAACAGAATGCCGTTGTCCTGGTCGGTGTGCAGGGTTTGCTCGCGTCGGCCTTCACTGCCAAAACACAGCCAGGTAAACGGTACGCCGGGGTCGCCCTTGTCAGCCAGCACCAGTTCGATTACCCGGCATACGGTGTGGTCGTTGAGCTGGGTGATGATGTGGGTGATCTGCGTGGAGGACGCACCGTGGGCCAGCATGCGCTCCACCAGTTGGCCGATTTCACCGCGCAGGTTGATCAGGGTATCCAGTCGTGGTGCGTGGCGGATGGTGCGCGCCAGATGGACCAGATCGACCCGTTGCAGAGAGAACAGATCGCGTTCGGACACCACGCCACACAGGCGCTGGTCCTTGACCAGGCACACGTGGGCAATGTGCCGTTCGGTCATGGCGATGGCGGCGTCGAAGGCGCTGTTATCCGGGCTCAGGTAGAACGGGTCGGGTGTCATGTGCAATTCGATGGCTTGCGCAAAATCCTCAATGCCATTGGCCACCACCTGACGCAGGTCGCGCAGGGTGAAAATCCCCAGGGGCGATTTGTGTTCGTCGACGATCACAATGCTGCCCACTTGCTGTTCGTGCATCAGCCGCACGGCTTCGCGCAGCGCGACGGTGGGCGCACAGGTCACAGGGTGGCGCATGGCCAGTTCGCCCAGGCGGGTATTGAGCGAGTATTGGGTGCCCAGGGTTTCAGCCGCTTTTTGCTGAACCTGCTGATTGACCTTGTCGAGCAGGCTGCTGACGCCACGCAGGGCAAAGTCGCGGAACTCGTCGGACAGGCCAAACAGTTTGATAAATGCGAGTTTGTTCAGTTGCAGGCAAAACGTGTCTTCGGCGGCGCGGTGTTCGGTGCGGGTGGCGCGCTCGCCCAGCAAGGCGGCAAGCGGGAAGCACTCGCCAGCGGTGATCTCGAAGGTGGTCTGGGCTTCTTCGCGGCCCACGTGGGTGCGTTCGCCCACCACACGGCCCTGCTTGACGATATAGAAGTGTTCCACCGGGCCGTCGGTTGGTCGGATGATGCTTTCGCCGGGGGCATAGAAGCGCAGTTGGCACTGCTCGACCAGATACGCCAGGTGAGTGTTTTCCATTTGGTTAAAGGGCGGGAATCGCTGCAAAAACTGCATGGTGCCGTGAATGTTCTGTAGCACCGCGGTTTTCCCTGCCTGGAGAAACGCATCCGATTTACTCATTACTGATACCGCGTTGTTGGTGGTTAACCGTTGTTGTTATGACCGGACAGGGCTTCGCCCCATGGCGTACTTCTATCCCTCATGCTCGGCGGTCTGCACGCGGGTGCCCATTGGACGTAAGTCTATGGGGCCAGGGTTCTGAGACGGCTTTCAAAAAGACGAACAGGTTTTTGTACGTTATTTGTACTGCAAGGCTTGGAAATGCGAATGGCTAAGTGCACATTGGCAAATGGTCAGGGATAACCGACTACGCTGTTAGGATATTTCGCCTGTAAGTTTGCTTTAGAGAAGCGTATGACTGAGCACGACATTTTGACTGACGCCGAACGTGAGGCCTTGAAAGAGGTCATGCTGACCCCTGCTTCGGCTTCGTCATGTGTGTTGATTGTTGAGGACGATCCAGTGGCGCGGGAGTTGTTGGCGGAGCTTCTGGAACTCAATGCAATCGAAAGCCTCACGGCCAGCAATGAAGAGCAGGCGCTGGCGCTGTTGGCATCGGACAAGCCGATTAATCTGATGATCACCGATTTACGCATGCTGCCCCACGATGGCTTGCACTTGATTCGTAAAGTGCGCGAGTCGGATCAGGCCACCTTGCCGATTATCATCATGTCGGGGGATGCGAGTGTGCGCGATGCCATCGATGCCATGCATCTGCATGTGGTGGACTTCCTGCTCAAGCCGATTGATACCGCCAAGTTGCTCAAGCTGATCCGCCAGGAGCTGGGGATCTAGGGCTTGCTGCGGGAAGGTGGGTCAAGGCCATAAAAAAAGCCCCGAATGTTCGGGGCTTTTTTATCGTGACGGGTTACAGGCCGTTTTTGGCCTTGAACTCGCGACGACGACGGTGCAGTACCGGCTCGGTGTAGCCGTTCGGCTGCTTGGTGCCTTCGATCACCAGTTCGATGGCCGCCTGGAAGGCGATGTTGCTGTCGAAGTTTGGCGCCAGCGGACGGTACAGCGCGTCGTTGGCGTTTTGACGATCGACCACAGGCGCCATGCGCTTGAGGCTTTCCAGGACCTGGGTTTCGCTGACGATGCCATGACGCAGCCAGTTGGCGATGTGCTGGCTGGAAATACGCAGCGTGGCACGGTCTTCCATCAGGCCGATGTCGTTGATATCCGGCACCTTCGAACACCCTACGCCCTGGTCGATCCAGCGCACCACGTAGCCCAGGATGCCCTGGGAGTTGTTGTCCAGTTCGTTCTGGATCTGTTCCGGCGTCCACTGGGGGTTCACTGCCAGCGGGATGGTCAGGATATCGTCCACCGACGCAGGGGCGCGCTTGGCCAGTTCGGCCTGACGGGCGAACACGTCAACCTTGTGGTAGTGCAGCGCGTGCAAGGCGGCGGCGGTCGGCGATGGCACCCAGGCGGTGTTGGCACCGGCCAGCGGGTGAGCGATTTTCTGCTCCAGCATCGCGGCCATCAGGTCGGGCATGGCCCACATGCCTTTGCCAATTTGCGCACGGCCTTGCAGGCCAGTGCTCAAGCCGACATCGACGTTGTTGTTTTCGTAGGCCGAAATCCACTTCTCGGCTTTCATGTCGGCCTTGCGCACCATCGGCCCGGCTTCCATCGAGGTATGAATCTCATCGCCAGTGCGGTCCAGGAAACCGGTATTGATGAACACCACGCGCTCGCTGGCAGCCTTGATGCACGCCTTGAGGTTGATCGTGGTGCGCCGCTCTTCGTCCATGATCCCGACTTTGAGCGTGTTGCGTGGCAACTTGAGTACGTCTTCGATACGGCCGAACAGCTCGTTGGTGAACGCGGCTTCTTCAGCGCCGTGCATCTTCGGTTTGACGATGTAGACCGAACCGGTGCGGCTGTTGCTGCGCGTGGCCTTGCCGTTGAGGCTGTGGATCGCGGCCAGGCTGGTCAGCAGGCCGTCGAGGATGCCTTCGGGTACTTCGTTGCCGTCCTTGTCGAGGATCGCATCGATGGTCATCAGGTGACCCACGTTGCGTACGAACAACAGTGAGCGGCCGTGCAGGCTGACGGTACCGCCATTTGGCGCGGTGTACTCGCGGTCCGGGTTCATGGTGCGGGTGAAGGTTTCGCCGCCCTTGGACACCTGTTCGCTGAGGTCGCCTTTCATCAGGCCCAGCCAGTTGCGGTAGATCACCACCTTGTCATCGGCATCCACGGCGGCAACCGAGTCTTCGCAGTCCATGATGGTGGTCAGGGCCGCTTCCATCAGCACGTCTTTGACGCCTGCGGCATCAGTCTGGCCGACAGGGCTTGCGGCATCGATCTGGATTTCGAAGTGCAGGCCGTTGTGCTTGAGCAGCACGGCGGTCGGTGCCGCAGCTGAGCCGTGGTAGCCGATCAGTTGCGCGGTGTCGCGCAGGCCGGTGCTGGCGCCGCCCTTGAGGGTGACCTGCAAGGCGCCGTCAACGATGGCGTAGCCGGTGGAGTCAACGTGAGTGCCGCTGGCCAGAGGCGCGGCTTCGTCGAGAAAGGCGCGGGCGAAGGCGATGACCTTGTCGCCGCGAACCTTGTTGTAGCCGCGACCCTTGGTGGCGCCATCGGCTTCGCTGATGGCATCGGTGCCGTACAGCGCGTCGTACAGCGAGCCCCAGCGGGCGTTCGAAGCATTGAGGGCAAAGCGCGCATTCATGACCGGCACGACTAATTGCGGGCCTGCCATACGGGCGATTTCGTCATCGACGTTTTGCGTTGTTGCCTGGAAATCTGCGGCTTCTGGCTGCAGATACCCAATATCCTGGAGGAAGGCTTTATAAGCCACGGCGTCATGGGCCTTGCCGGCCTGAGCCTGGTGCCAGGCGTCGATCCGCGCCTGCAAATCATCGCGTTTGGCGAGCAGTGCTTTGTTCTTGGGTGCCAGGTCATTGATGACCTTGTCGGCACCGGCCCAGAACTGATCGGCGGTGAGGCCGGTACCGGGGATAGCTTCGTTGTTTACGAAGTCGAACAGGACTTTGGCGACCTGCAGGCCACCGACGTGAACGTGTTCAGTCATTGCTTGCCTCACTCATTTTTATTTAAAGCCTGGAGCGCTTCTTAAAACACCGCGTGGCTCATGCTGGCGGGGTTGGACGGGGTACAGCAGACACCTTGGCGGACCATGTTGCAAGTTATGTAGTGGTCGCCGAGGCATACTACATGATCAATTGCAGATGTGAAAATCAGACCAATCACGTCGTTCTGCGACCGTTTTTACGCTATCGGTCACACAGAAGAACAGGATGTTCTCAAGAAACATGCAGGTTGTTCCAGATAATTCTAAAAACAGTACACAATTTGTGATTTTGAATCCCTTTTGCGGGAGTGCCTATACTCACTCGACCCCCTAATAAGAGAGACCCCCGCCATGAACCATCTTGTGATTACGGTGTTTGCCCAGGACAAGGCCGGGCAGGTCGAGCGCATTGCTCAATGCATCGCCGAGCATGGCGGTAACTGGCTGGAGAGTCGAATGTCGCGCATGGCCGGGCAATTTGCCGGAATCCTGCGCGTGGGTGTGCCCGCCGAAGCTCACGATGAGCTGGTCGATGCGTTGCAGCATCTGGGCAAGGAAGGGATTCGGGTGTTGATTGCCGAAAGCGGCATCGAGCAGTCCTGCACCTGGAAGCCCATCGCCATGGAACTGGTGGGCAACGACCGTCCCGGCATTGTGCGCGACATCACCCGGGTGCTGACGGAGCAGGGCGTGAGCCTGGAGCGGCTGGTGACAGACGTGCGGCCCGCGCCGATGAGCAACGAGCCGCTGTTTCATGCCGAGGCCATTTTGGCGGTGCCCCTGACCTTGTCCCTGGATGTGCTGCAAAAACGTCTGGAAACCCTGGCAGATGAGCTGCTGGTGGATTTGAAGTTCAGCACCGAGGAGTAACGTCGTCGGTTCAGCTGCGCTTGCGCAGGCTGAACCAGGCATCGAGGCTGTACACCACCAGGCCGGCCCAGATAAATGCAAAGGCGATCAAGGTGCTTTCGGACAAGTGTTCGCCGTAAACCGATACCGCCAGAATCAAGACCAGCGTCGGCGCGATGTACTGCATAAAGCCCAGGGTTGTGTAGGGCAGATGCCGTGCGGCGGCGTTGAAACACACCAGGGGTATCAGCGTGGACGGGCCTGCGGCGACCAGCAACCAGGCCTCTGAGGTGCTCCAGAAGTCGGCATGGGCGCTGTTGGCCTCGGGGTGCAGCAGCAACCAGACGATGGCCACCGGGACCAGAATCCATGTTTCGACCACGAGCCCCGGCAATGCCTTGACCGGGGCCTGTTTGCGGATCAGCCCGTAAAAACCAAAGCTCAGTGCCAGCGCCAGGGACACCCAGGGCAGGCTGCCCACTTGCCATACCTGTTGTGCCACACCGACAACGGCCAGGCCCACTGCAATCCACTGCAGGCGGCGCAGGCGTTCCCCCAGCAACAACATGCCGAGCAATACGTTAACCAGTGGGTTGATGTAGTACCCCAGGCTGGCTTCGAGCATGCGGTCGTTGTTCACGGCCCACACATACGTCAGCCAGTTGGCGGCAATCAGCAGGCCGCTGAAGGTCAAAACGCCAATGCGCTTGGGGTTGTCGCGCAGTTCCTGCCACCAGCCGGGGTGTTTCCACACCAGTAGCAACAGTGAACCGAACAACGCGGACCAGAGCACCCGGTTCACGATGATTTCGGCAGCCGGAACGCTGGCCAGCAGTTTGAAGTAGAGCGGGAAAAGGCCCCAGATGACATAGGCCGTGAGGCCTAAAATATACCCGCGACGCGGGTTTGCGGCTTGCATGCAGAATCCTTGCTTAGGCAACTAACGGGTACAGCAGAGACCCAGAGTGTAAGCAGGTTTTGCAGATGTGTCCTGCGTGAGACCTGTCAGATCGTGACGTTTTTTGTGTGGGAGCGGGCTTGCTCGCGATGGCATCACTTCTGTTTGCCTGACAGACCATGACGCCTGCATCGCGAGCGAGCCCGCTCCCACGAGAGCAGGCATGGGGTGTGGTCAGAACAGTTTCAGCGGTTCCTCATTGAGGGCCGACAATTGCTCGCGCAATGCCAGGATCTGGTCGCCCCAATAACGCTCGCTGCCAAACCACGGGAAGCTGTGGGGGAAGGCCGGGTCGTCCCAGCGCCGAGCCAGCCAGGCGCTGTAGTGCATCAGGCGCAAGGCGCGCAGCGGCTCGATCAGCGCCAGTTCGCGGGGGTTGAAGTCATGGAACTCGCTGTAGCCGTCCATCAGCTCTGACAGCTGGCCCAGGCATTCCTGGCGATCCCCGGCCAGCATCATCCACAGGTCCTGCACAGCAGGGCCCATGCGGCAATCGTCGAGGTCGACGATATGGAACACTTCGTCGCGGCACATCATGTTGCCGGGGTGGCAATCGCCGTGCATGCGGATGTTGGTGTGTGGGGTGGCGGCGTAGACGTCTTCGACCCGCTTGAGCAGGTCACGGGCGACAGACTCGTAGGCCGGGAGCAGGCTGCGTGGAATGAAGTTGCCTTCAAGCAGGGTGGTCAGCGAGTCGTGACCGAAGTTTTTCACCCCCAGTGCTTCGCGGTGCTCGAACGGCTTGGTCGCGCCTACGGCATGCAGGCGACCGAGCAGTTGCCCGAGGCGATACAGCTGGTCGAGATTGCCCGGTTCTGGCGCGCGTCCACCTCGGCGTGGAAACAGGGTGAAGCGGAAACCTGCGTGTTCGAACAGGCTTTCACCGTTGTGAATCATCGGTGCAACCACCGGGACATCAAGCTCGGCCAGTTCGAAGGTGAAGCGATGTTCTTCGAGGATGGCTTCGTTGGTCCAGCGCTGGGGGCGATAGAATTTGGCGATCAGCGGTTCCGAGTCTTCGATACCTACCTGGTACACGCGATTTTCGTAGCTGTTGAGCGCGAGCACGCGGGCGTCGCTCAGGAAACCGATGCTCTCGACGGCGTCGAGCACCAGATCAGGGGTAAGTGTTGCAAACGGATGAGACATGCTGACTCCTGCGCGCAGCAGGCTGCCGCGTCCGGCCATGCATGTTAGCGCAGACCGGGGTATGGAAGGGCAGGTTAATGCACCGGCCTGTGGGAGCGGGCTTGCTCGCGATGCAGTCCCTGCGGTGTATCAGGCAAACCGCGTCGACACTGTCGCGGGCAAGCCCGCTCCCACAAAAGCGGGTTCAAGCTTTTACGCGCCGACGATACCGCCGTCTTCCCGGCTGATGGCCATGACCGAAGAGCGCGGTTTGCCGTTGGGCAGGTGCTCGGGGAAGGTGGAGCCGCCGTTCTCGCCAGGGTGCTGAATGCCCACGAACAAGGTTTTGTGGTCGGGCGAGAAGCTGATGCCGGTGACTTCGCAGCCCACCGGGCCAACCATGAAACGGCGGATTTCACCGCTGACCGGGTCGGCGCACAGCATCTGGTTATTGCCCATGCCTGCAAAGTCGCCGCTGTTGCTGGCATCACCGTCGGTCAGGATCCACAGGCGCCCTGCGTCATCGAATCCCAGGCCGTCGGGGCTGTTGAACATGTTCTGCGGGTTGATATTGGCGGAGCCGCCCTTGGGTTGTTTGCCGTGAACGGCCGGGTTGCCCGCCACGACGAACAGGTCCCAGTCGAAGGTATCTGCGCCGTGATCGGCATTGCGCGCTTTCCAGCGCAGGATCTGCCCGTAGACGTTTTTCTCCCGGGGATTGGGGCCGCCGACCGGTTGCCCGTCTTCGCCGCGCTTGACGTTGTTGGTCAGGGTGCAATAGACCTGGCCGTCCTTGGGGCTGACCACGATCCATTCCGGGCGGTCCATGCGGGTGGCGCCGACGGCGCTGGCGGCCATGCGTGCATGGATCAACACGTCGGCCTGGCTGGCAAACCCGTTCGCGGCATCAACGCCGTTTTTGCCGTGGGTCAGTTCAATCCACTGGCCGTGACCCTTGGGGCGATCAGGGTTGCTGTCGCCAGCGTCAAAGCGCGCCACATACAGCGTGCCGTGGTCCAGCAGGTCGCGATTGGCCTTGGGGTTCTGGTGGTCGATCTTGTCGCGGCTGATGAATTTGTAGATGAACTCGCCGCGCTCGTCGTCGCCCATGTACACCACGGCACGGCCGTCGCCGGTTTCGGCCAGGGCGGCGTTTTCGTGTTTGAAACGGCCCAGTGCGGTGCGTTTGACCGGTGTTGAAAGCGGGTCGAACGGATCGATTTCAACGACCCAGCCGTGGCGATTGAGTTCGTTGGGGTTGAGGGCCATATCGAAGCGCGGGTCGTGCTGGTGCCAGTTGATGTCTTTGCTGGCCGCGACCACGCCATAGCGCTTTTGCGCGGCATCGAACGCTTGCTTCGGGTCGGAGCTGCCGAAGCAATCGGTGAAGTTTTCTTCGCAGGTCAGGTAGGTGCCCCACGGGGTTTTGCCATTGGCGCAGTTCTGGAAGGTGCCCAGTGCGCGGGTGCCGGTCGCGTCGGCCTGGGTGCGCAGCAACTCATGACCGGCAGCGGGGCCGCTCAGGCGAATGGGCGTGTTGGCGTGGATGCGTCGGTTGAAGGGAGAGCCCTGGACAAACTGCCAGCCGTCGCCCTTGCGCTGGATCTCGATCACCGACACGCCTTCAGTGGCCTGGGCCTTGTGCACTTCTTCTGCAGAAACAGGTGAGCCGCCATGGGGGAAGAGGTAGCGGTAGTTGGTGTATTCGTTGTTGATCGCCATCAGGGCGCGGTTCGGATCATCCGCGAAGGCGAACAGGCTCATGCCGTCGTTGTTGTCGCCAAACTGTACTTCCTGGGCGCTGGCAGTGCCGTTGCCGGAAGGATCAAACACCGGGCCGTCGGCTTGCAGCGGTTGCCCCCAACTGATGAGCACCGAGGAGCGATAGCCGGGTGGCAGGCTGATGGTGTCAGTGGTGGCCGCATTGATGCTGTCGAAGCCCAGCAGGTTGCTGTTGGCGGCGCTGACACCGGCTGCCAGGGCACTGCGACTGAGCAGGCCACCGCCTAGAAACATCGCTGCGCCGCACAGGGCGCCGGCACTGATAAAGCCGCGACGACTCAGGCCAATGATCTGCTCCAGGTCGGTGGATTGGTTTTCTTCTAATAGGCTCATGGCTGGCTTGGCTCTTGACGGTTTTGGCAAACACCATAAGCAGCGGGTATGACAGAGATGTTTCAGTCAGGAGCGGATGCGGGAGCTGGCGGCACTTACAGCGCGGTGCCCAGCAATACCAGCGATGGCGCAAAGTGCACCTGGGCCTCGCTACCCTCGGTCAGCCCAAGTGTTTCTAGGTGTTGCGGTTCGGTCAGGGCACACAGGGTCTGGCCGCTGGGCAGGGTGATACGGACTTCGCTGGGGCCGTTGTCGGTGTGCAGGATCTGCTCGATGCGTCCGTGCAGGTGATTGTGCTCGGCGTTGGAAGGGGATGCGGCATCGAGCAGTTGCAGCCAGCCTGCCTTGATCAACGCCACTGCCTGGCTGCCGATTGCCAGTTCCAGGCGCAGGGTGCTGTCGCGGGTGATTTGTGCGTGAAGGGTCAGGCCACCGGGCAGTTCCAGCTGAATCAGATCGTTATGGCCGTGGCGGTGGATGGCAATGACGGTGCCGTGCAACTGGTTGCGGGCGCTGGTGCGCAGCATCAGGCGTCCCAGCAGGTCGAGGTCCTGAATGTCTTCGGCGGCGTCCAGCACCTGGGTTTGCAGCGCCTGCAAACGCTGATAAAGCCGCAACACGCGCTCACCGGCCACGGACAGTCGAGCGCCGCCGCCCCCTTTGCCGCCGATGCTGCGCTCAACCAGAGGGGTTTGCGCCAGGTTGTTCAGTTCATCAATGGCATCCCACGCGGCTTTGTAGCTGATACCGGCGCTTTTGGCGGCGGCCGTGATCGAGCCTTGGTCAACAATGTGCTGCAGCAGCGCGATGCGTTGCGGGCGACGGACCATGTGTTGGGCGAGGAGGGCGGGCAGGTGCATGACGGAGAATTCACAAGGCGGGACGTGCCCGGAAAGTGCCTGCTCAACCGGGTGGCGTCAAGGAGGCCCGTCGGGTTTTGGCGTGCGGGCCAGGCAATACACATCGACCCGCCTGGCCCCGGCCTTGACCAGCAGCCGGGCCAGGCTCTGCGCCGTGGCGCCGGTGGTCAGCACGTCATCCACCAGCGCCAGGTGCAACCCGGTGACCTGCACGCCCGGTGCCAGCCTGAAGGCCTGTAACACGTTGCGCTTGCGGTTTTTGGCGTCCAGGACTTGTTGCGCGTCCGTGTCCTGGGTACGCAGCAGCCAGTGCTCGTGTCGAGGGATGTTCAGCGCAGCACTTAGCCACTGGGCGAGCAGCGCGGCCTGGTTATAGCCGCGCTGGCGCAGACGTTTGCTGGACAAGGGCACCGGTAGCAGGAAGTCGGGTCGCGGGCTGCCTGAGTTGAAGCTATCGAGCAGCGATTGGCCGAGAAGTTCGGCTAAAAGTCGTCCATAAGGCCACTTGCTGTGATGTTTGAAGCGGATGATCAGACTGTCGATCGGAAAGCCGTACACCCAGGGTGCATGCACTTGCTCAAAGGCTGGCGGCTGCTTGATGCAGTGGGCGCATACCAGCCCGGCCATCGGTAATGGCAATGCGCAGCGCTTGCAGCGATCAACCAGCCAGGGCAATTCCAGTTCGCAGGCGACACACAGGGCATGGGGTGTGCAGCAGCGCTCATCACACAATAAACAGAATTGGTTATTTAATAACCAGATGTAAACCAGCTTTATCCATTGTGGTTGACAGTTCATGTCACATCCTTAAACATGCCGAGATCCGTGCCGTGCCCGTGGGTTTTTGCCCTCGGGTTCTAGTCAAAGCATAAACAAGAGAAACGCCGATGAGCGCCAGCAGCCTTGCCAACGTGCGACATGATTGGTCTTTAGCCGAAGTCCGGGCGATGTTCACCCAGCCCTTCAATGACCTGCTTTTCGAAGCGCAGACCGTTCACCGCAAGCACTTCAATGCCAACCGGGTACAGGTTTCGACGCTGCTGTCGATCAAGACCGGCGCCTGCCCGGAAGATTGCAAATATTGTCCGCAGTCGGGCCACTACAACACTGGCCTGGCTAAAGAGAAGTTGATGCAGGTGCAGAAGGTGCTGGAAGAAGCACAGCGGGCCAAGTCCATCGGCGCCACCCGTTTCTGCATGGGCGCCGCGTGGAAGCACCCGTCGGCCAAAGACATGCCCTACGTACTGGAAATGGTCAAAGGGGTGAAGGCCATGGGGCTGGAAACCTGCATGACCCTGGGCAAGCTCGATCAGGAGCAAACCGCAGCGTTGGCCCACGCAGGTCTGGATTACTACAACCACAACCTCGACACCTCGCCCGAGTTCTACACCAGCATCATCACCACCCGTACTTACAGCGAACGCCTGCAAACCTTGAGTTACGTGCGTGATAGCGGGATGAAAATCTGCTCCGGCGGGATTCTGGGCATGGGCGAGTCGCTGGACGACCGCGCCAACCTGCTGATCCAGTTGGCCAATCTGCCTGAGCACCCCGAGTCGGTACCGATCAACATGCTGGTGAAAGTGGCCGGCACGCCGATGGAAAACGCAGAAGACATCGACCCGTTTGACTTCATCCGCATGCTGGCGGTGGCGCGGATCATGATGCCGCACAGCCATGTACGCCTGTCGGCGGGCCGTGAGGCAATGAACGAGCAAATGCAGGCACTGGCGTTCTTTGCCGGGGCCAACTCGATTTTCTACGGCGACAAATTGCTGACCACGGCCAACCCTCAGGCGGACAAGGACATGCAGCTGTTCAGCCGTCTGGGCATCTTGCCCGAGGCGGGTGAAGACCATGCGGACGAGGTGCATCAGGCCGTGATCGAGCATGCGCTCAGGGATCAGAAATCCAGCGAGCAGTTTTATAACGCTGTGGTTTAACCCACTCCCCGTAGCAGCTGCCGCAGGCTGCGTTCGGCGGCGAAGCCGTCGTAAATCCGGAAGGCATGGTTTGACTGAAGGAATGTGCAATCTGACTTTACGACGGCTGCGCCGCCGGACGCAGCCTCGTCCCTTCGGCAGCTGCTACGACCGCTCATCGAGGCCAGCATGTCATTTGATCTAAGCGCCCGCCTGGCCGTTCGCCGTGCCGACAATCTGTACCGCCAACGCCCGCTGCTTGAAAGCCCTCAAGGGCCGCAAGTGGTGGTCGACGGGCAGCCTTTGCTCGCCTTCTGCAACAACGACTATCTGGGGCTGGCCAATCATCCGCAGGTCATCGAAGCCTGGCAGGCCGGTGCTTCACGCTGGGGGGTGGGGGGAGGGGCGTCCCATCTGGTCATCGGCCACAGCACCCCGCATCACGCACTGGAAGAAGCCCTCGCCGAGTTCACCGGCCGTGAGCGGGCACTGCTGTTCAGCAACGGCTATATGGCCAATATGGGCGCCGTCACGGCGCTGGTGGGGCAGGGCGATACGGTGCTGGAAGACCGGCTGAACCATGCTTCGTTGCTGGATGCCGGTTTGCTGAGCGGCGCGCGCTTCAATCGCTATTTGCATAACGACGCGGTCAGCCTGGCCAAGCGCCTTGAGAAAGCCTGCGGCAATACGCTGGTGGTGACGGATGGCGTATTCAGCATGGACGGCGATCTGGCCGACTTGCCTGCGCTGGCCCGTGAAGCCAGGGCCAAAGGCGCCTGGTTGATGGTGGACGATGCCCACGGCTTTGGCCCCTTGGGCGCCAATGGCGGCGGGATTGTCGAGCACTTCGGCTTGAGTGCGGACGATGTGCCGGTGCTGGTCGGGACGCTCGGCAAGGCATTTGGCACCAGCGGTGCATTTGTCGCGGGCAGCGAAGAGCTGATCGAAAGCCTGATCCAGTTCGCCCGGCCATATATCTACACCACCAGCCAGCCCCCTGCCCTGGCCTGCGCAACATTGAAAAGCCTTGAACTGCTGCGCACCGAGCATTGGCGACGTGAGCACCTGAACACCTTGATAGGCCAGTTTCGTCGTGGCGCCGAGCAAATCGGCTTGCAGTTGATGGACAGCTTTACCCCGATCCAGCCGATCATGGTGGGCGACAGTGGCCGGGCCATTCGCCTGTCGCAGAGGTTGCGCGAGCGCGGTTTGCTGGTGACGGCCATTCGTCCGCCAACCGTGCCTGCAGGCAGCGCACGCTTGCGCGTAACCTTGTCGGCCGCTCACACAGAGGCACAGGTGCAGCTATTGTTAAGTGCACTCGAAGACTGTTGGCAGACGTTGGAGCCAGATCATGCGTGATCGTTTGGTTTTATTGCCGGGCTGGGGCCTGGGGGTGTCACCCCTGGAGCCTCTGGCCCAGGCATTGCGCGCTCTGGACGAGCACTTGCGGGTCGAGATCGAACCGCTGCCGGTGCTGCTGTCTGCCGATCTTGAAGACTGGCTCGACGAGCTCGATTCGACCCTGCCTGACAACGTATGGCTGGGCGGCTGGTCACTGGGCGGGATGCTCGCCAGTGAGTTGGCGGCACGCCGGGGCGACCGTTGCTGTGGCCTGGTGACATTGGCCAGCAACCCGAGTTTTGTCAGTCGCGAGGACTGGCCGAGCGCCATGCCCGTGTCGACGTTCGAACCGTTCCTCAGCGGTTTTCGCGATGCACCCAACACCACCCTCAAACGCTTTTGCCTGTTGTGCAGCCAAGGCTCGCCTGAGTCTCGGGCACTGGCCGGGCTGCTGTTGGGCGCAGCGCCCCATGCTCAACCCGACACCCTGCTGGCCGGTCTTGAACTGTTGGGCAAGCTGGATGCCCGTGATGCCTTGCAACGTTTTAGCGGGCCGCAACTGCACCTGTTTGCCGGGCTTGATGCGCTGGTGCCGGTGCAGGCAGCGACCGATGTGCTGGCGTTATTACCCGATGTCGAAGTGGGTCTGATTGAACAGGCCTGTCATGCTTTTTTACTGGAAGCTCCCCACGAATTGGCGGCGGCAATCCAGGCGTTTTTACACGAGTCGGGCGATGAATGATTTAAGTATTGCGATGCTTGCGGCCAGTTTGCCGGACAAGCGTCAGGTAGCGGTCTCGTTTTCCCGTGCGGCTGCCAGTTACGACAGCGTTGCCGAGCTGCAACGGGCCGTTGGCCATGAATTGATCGCCCGGCTGCCGGCCGGTCTTAGTCCGCAACGCTGGCTGGACCTGGGCAGTGGCACGGGCTATTTCAGTCGCGTGCTGGGTCAGCGTTTTGTCGATAGCCAGGGGCTGGCGGTAGACATTGCCCAGGGCATGCTGGCGTACGCCCGCCCACTGGGTGGTGCGCAACACTTCATTGCTGGCGATGCCGAAAGCCTGCCGCTGCAATCCAATAGCTGCGATGTGATTTTCTCCAGCCTCGCGCTGCAATGGTGTGCGGACTTCAAGGCGGTACTGAACGAGGCCCATCGTGTACTCAAGCCTGGCGGGGTGCTGGCGTTTGCCAGTTTGTGTGCGGGCACCTTGAGTGAGTTGCGCGACAGTTGGCGAGCGGTCGATGGTCAGGTTCACGTCAATCGTTTTCGTGAGTTCCAGACCTATGAGCAGTTGTGTGCCAGCAGTGGAATGCAGGTGCTCGGCTTGCACAAACAGCCCCATGTGCTGCACTACGCTCAGGTTCGCCAGTTGACCCATGAGCTTAAAGCGCTGGGTGCGCACAATCTGAACCCCGGTCGTCCTGAAGGATTGAGCGGCCGGGCGCGGCTTCAGGGGATGGTTGGCGCCTATGAGCAATTTCGTCAGCCGCTCGGGTTGCCGGCGACGTATCAAGTGGTCTACGGCATTTTGGAGAAAGCGCGATGAGCCCTGCGTACTTCATTACCGGTACTGATACCGATGTGGGTAAAACCACGGTGGCGGCAGGTCTTCTGTATGCCGCCCGCATCTCAGGGTTGAGCACGGCGGCGGGCAAGCCGGTGGCGTCCGGGTGTGAAATCACGCCACAGGGCCTGCGCAATGCAGACGCGCTGGCGCTGATGGCCGAAAGCTCGATCAAGCTCAATTATGACGAGGTCAATCCGGTAGCCTTCGAACCGGCTATCGCTCCGCATATCGCTGCGCGCGAAGCCGGGGTGGTGTTGACGGTTCGTTCGCTGCTGGAACCCATGCAGCACATTTTGGCAAGGCAGGCAGATTTCACCCTGATCGAAGGCGCGGGTGGCTGGCGCGTGCCGCTTTCAGGACAAGACAGCTTGTCGGATTTGGCTCAAGCGCTGGATCTGCCGGTGATTCTGGTGGTGGGCGTGCGTTTGGGGTGTATCAGCCATGCGTTACTGACCGCCGAAGCGATTGCCCGGGATGGCCTGCAACTGGCTGGCTGGGTGGCCAATATCATTGGTCCCAAAACTTCACGCCTGGAAGAGAACCTCGCCACGTTGGCCGAGCGTTTGCCCGCACCCTGCCTGGGTCGTGTGCCAAAGCTGAAATCGGCATCGGCGCAGTCCGTGGCTGAATATCTGCAACTGGATCTGCTGGACTAACAGCAGTTCCCACAAATCAATCCTCCTTTGCCTACGAGCCGACCTAAGACGAACGGCGGCTTCGCGCTGCTTGACAATAAATAGGCGTAAACGTATGTTTCAAACACCTGTTTGACCGTCATAACAAATCCACGCGGTCGTTCATCCCCGGATTCATCAGCAGAGGTTTATCGCTATGCCTGACTACAAGGCCCCCTTGCGTGATATTCGCTTCGTTCGTGACGAACTGCTCGGTTACGAAGCGCATTATCAGAGCCTGCCGGCTTGCCAGGACGCTACTCCAGATATGGTTGACGCCATTCTTGAAGAAGGCGCCAAGTTTTGTGAGCAGGTGCTGGCACCTCTGAACCGCGTGGGTGACATCGAAGGCTGCACCTGGAGTGAATCCGGCGTTAAAACCCCTACCGGTTTTAAAGAAGCCTACAAACAATTCGTTGAAGGCGGCTGGCCGAGCCTGGCCCATGACGTCGAACACGGCGGCCAGGGCCTGCCGGAGTCGCTGGGTCTGGCAGTCAGTGAAATGGTTGGCGCTGCCAACTGGTCGTGGGGCATGTACCCGGGCCTGTCCCACGGTGCGATGAACACCATCTCCGAGCACGGTACTCCCGAGCAGCAAGCCACTTACCTGAGCAAGCTGGTGACTGGCGAGTGGACCGGCACCATGTGCCTGACCGAATCCCATTGCGGTACTGACCTGGGCCTGTTGCGCACCAAGGCCGAACCTCAGGCTGACGGTTCATACAAGATTTCGGGCACCAAGATCTTCATCTCGGCTGGCGAGCACGACATGGCCGACAACATCGTCCATATCGTTCTGGCCCGCCTGCCGGATGCACCGGCTGGCACCAAAGGCATTTCGCTGTTCATCGTTCCCAAGTTCAACGCCAACGCCGATGGCAGCCTGGGTGAGCGCAACGCCGTGTCCTGTGGCTCGCTTGAGCACAAAATGGGCATCCACGGTAACGCGACCTGCGTGATGAACTTCGACGGCGCGACAGGTTTCCTGATCGGCCCGCCGAACAAAGGCCTGAACTGCATGTTCACCTTTATGAACACCGCACGTCTGGGCACCGCTTTGCAGGGCTTGTCCCACGCCGAAATCGGTTTCCAGGGCGGCCTGAAATACGCCCGTGACCGTCTGCAAATGCGTTCGCTGACCGGACCAAAAGCCCCTGAAAAGGCGGCTGACCCGATCATCGTTCACCCGGACGTACGTCGCATGCTGTTGACCATGAAGGCATTCGCCGAAGGCAACCGTGCGATGGTTTACTTCACCGCCAAGCAAGTCGACATCGTGAAATACGGCGTTGATGAAGAAGAGAAAAAGAAAGCCGACGCACTGCTGGCCTTCATGACTCCGATCGCCAAAGCGTTCATGACTGAAGTCGGTTTTGAGTCCGCCAACCACGGCGTTCAAATCTACGGCGGCCACGGCTTTATCGCTGAGTGGGGCATGGAGCAGAACGTTCGCGACAGCCGCATTTCGATGCTGTACGAAGGCACCACCGGTATCCAGGCACTCGACCTGCTGGGCCGTAAAGTGTTGATGACTCAAGGCGAAGCCCTCAAGGGTTTCACCAAAATCGTCCACAAGTTCTGCCAGAACAACGAAGGCAACGAAGCGCTGAATGAATTCGTCACGCCACTGGCTGCACTGAACAAAGAATGGGGCGAGCTGACCATGAAGGTCGGTATGGCAGCCATGAAGGACCGTGAAGAAGTGGGTGCGGCTTCGGTCGATTACCTGATGTATTCCGGTTATGCATGCCTGGCGTACTTCTGGGCTGACATGGCCCGTCTGGCGGCTGAAAAGCTGGCGGCCGGCACGTCCGAAGAAGCGTTCTACAAAGCCAAGTTGCAAACTGCGCGCTTCTACTTCCAGCGCATCCTGCCGCGCACACGCGCACACGTTGCCACCATGCTGTCGGGCGCTGCCAACCTGATGGACATGAAAGAAGAAGACTTCGACCTGGGCTACTAAGTCCTGGCGGGTCATCTTGCAAAAGCCGCTTCTCCTTCGGGGGGAGCGGTTTTTTTTTGGTTGGCCTCATGTGGGAGCGGGCTTGCTCGCGATGGCATCACCACCGTCTTCCTGAAACAACGCGTCGCCTGAATCGCGAGCAAGCCCGCTCCCACAAAAAAACACATGACCAGATCTGTGTATATGGTCACAGCATGACCCTATGTATCGCCATTGTCGTTAAGCTAGACTGGGTCCTACATTAATCGCCGTTTACAGATTACGAGGTTTGCCATGGCTGACTACAAAGCGCCCCTGCGCGATATGCGCTTCGTCCTCAATGAAGTGTTCGAGGTCGCTACACTTTGGGCGCAATTGCCTGCGTTGGCAGACACCGTAGATGCTGAAACGGTAGAAGCCATTCTTGAAGAGGCGGGCAAGGTCACCGCTAAAAGCATCGCGCCGCTGAGCCGAAGCGGTGATGAAGAAGGGTGTCACTGGGACAACGGTACGGTGACCACCCCCGCAGGTTTCGTCGATGCCTATCGCACCTACGCCGAAGGCGGCTGGGTCGGCGTTGGCGGTGATCCACAGTTCGGCGGCATGGGGATGCCCAAGGCGGTGTCGGCCCAGGTCGAAGAAATGATCAACTCCTCCGGCCTGTCCTTCGGCCTGTATCCGATGTTGACCGCCGGCGCCTGTGTGTCGATCAACGCCCACGCCAGCGATGAACTGAAAACCACCTATTTGCCCAATATGTATTCGGGCGTGTGGGCCGGTTCCATGTGCTTGACCGAACCCCATGCCGGGACGGATCTGGGGATCATTCGCACCAAAGCCGAACCTCAAGTGGATGGCTCTTATAAAGTCAGTGGCACCAAAATCTTCATCACTGGCGGCGAACACGACCTGACGGAAAACATCATCCACCTGGTGCTGGCCAAATTGCCGGATGCGCCTGCCGGGCCCAAAGGCATTTCGCTGTTCCTGGTGCCGAAGTTCATGGTCAACGCCGATGGCAGCCTGGGTGATCGGAACCCGGTTACCTGCGGCTCGATTGAACACAAAATGGGCATTCAGGCGTCTGCCACCTGCGTGATGAACTTCGATGAAGCCGTCGGCTATCTGGTGGGCGAGCCCAACCGTGGCCTGGCTGCGATGTTCACCATGATGAATTATGAACGCCTGGGGGTTGGCATTCAGGGTCTTGCCTGTGGCGAGCGCTCATACCAGAACGCGGTTGAATATGCCCGCGACCGCCTTCAAGGGCGTGCTGCAACCGGCGCTCAAGCCCCGGGCAAAGTGGCGGATCCGATCATCGTGCACGCGGACGTGCGCCGCATGCTGCTGACCATGAAAGCTTCGAACGAAGGGGGTCGAGCCTTTTCGACGTATGTTGCCAATCAGTTGGACATTGCCAAGTTCAGCGAAGACCCATCGGCGCGTGAGCGGGCTGATGGCCTGGTTGCCTTGTTGACGCCTGTGGCCAAAGCCTTCCTGACGGATCTTGGGCTTGAAACCACGGTGCACGGTCAGCAAGTGTTCGGCGGTCATGGCTACATTCGTGAGTGGGGCCAGGAGCAACTGGTGCGTGATGTGCGTATTACCCAGATCTACGAAGGCACCAACGGTATCCAGGCGCTGGATCTGGTGGGGCGCAAGATCGTGGGTAACCAGGGTGTTTACTATCGCCAGTTCGCTGACGAGATTCGTCAGTTCATCGCCTCGGCCAACAGCGATCTGAATGAGTTCACCCAGCCATTGGCGTCGGCTTTGGACACACTTGATCAGTTGACAGCCTGGGTGCTGGACCGCTCGCAAAACAACCCGAACGAGATCGGAGCCGCATCGGTCGAGTACCTTCAAGTTTTTGGTTACACGACGTATGCGTACATGTGGGCGTTGATGGCCAGGGCCGCGTTGGGCAAAGAGGCCGATGAAGCCTTTTATGCCAGCAAACTGGGCACTGCACGCTTCTACTTCGCACGTTTGCTGCCGCGGATCCATTCATTGAGCGCGTCGGTGAAGGCGGGCAGCGATTCCCTTTATCTGCTGGACGAGGCACATTTTTAAAGGGTTTATTAATTTGTAAGCATTTGCTTACATTGCATGCTGACAATCTCCCATATCGCCAGATTGGATCCAGAGGTAATCTACTTTCCATGGACGTAGAGCAGGAAGCTCAAAGCAACAACAGGGACACGTAGGATTCTGCCAGGATGGCGGAGTGAAAAGGATGTCAGGGAAACAGTCTGTAAAACCCCGCCTCGGCGGGGTTTTCTTTTTTGTGCGTCAGAATTTTTACTTTGACGTTAGATCCCTCCGTAGCAGCTGCTAGGCGGCTACAACGTTTGTTCATTGCTCTGCATCACATCCTCAAGCAGCGTGCGTAATAGCCCCAATGTGGCTTGCTGACGCTGCACATCACGGCACACCAGCCCGACCTTCAGCGGTACGCGAGGCTCACTCAGGGGTTTCCACAGCAATGTCTGGTCGTCATGTTGATGGCGCGAGCGCCCCGGCAATACGGTGGCCAGTTTGCTGTGGGGCAGGCTGTCGAGGATCCCGGCCATGGTATTCAACTCGGCCTGGACCTGCGGTCGACGGCCGAGGTTGGCGAGCTGGGTTTGCCAGATCTGGCGCACCTGGAACTCTTCCCCCAGCAACAGCATCGGCAGCTCTGCGGCCTGGCTCAGTGAAACCTTCTTGAACTCACGCAGCGGATGATCAGCCGGGATGACCAGTTGAAGCTCGTCTTCGTACAGCATCATGCCGTGCAGGCCTGGCTGGCGTGGCGGCAGGTAGCTGATACCAATATCGAGTGAACCATTGAGCAGGCGCCTTTCGATCTCGATGCCGGTCAACTCGTAAATCTGTACCACCAAATGGGGTTGGGCCTGGCGCACACGCTCCAGCATGTGCGGGACGAGGCTGGTGTGCACGGTTTGCAACACGCCGATGGCAATCGTGCGCAGGGCCTGGCCCTGGAAATGGTGCAAGGCCTCCTTGGCCCGCTGCAAACCATCGAGCAGTGGCAAGGCGTGGTTGTACAACGTGTGCGCTGCAAGCGTGGGCAGCAGGCGTTTGCTGCTGCGCTCAAAAAGGCTGACATCGAGGTTGTGTTCGAGCTGGCGGATCTGCTGCGAAAGGGCTGGCTGCGAGATAGAAAGACGCTCGGCAGCACGGCCCACATGGCCTTCTTCATAGACCGCGACGAAATAACGCAGTTGCTTGAAATCCATAAGTAATACTTATCGAAAATGCTTAAAAAACGAAATGGCCCATTGGCCTTGAGGCGCCTAGTCTACGCCCATTCCACAAGGCTCATCGAGCCAGAGAGGCTGATGTGCAGCGGCGTTTTACATAGGCAGGGCAATAAACCCATCGAGAGGTTTACCTTCTATATGAAAAGCCGCAGGTTGCAAATCGAATCTGTTTATGGTCACAAGGTCCGCGTGCATGAACCTGTTTAACCTGCGTCGCCATTCCCCCAGTCTTGAAGAGATGGCTGCGCATTCGGCACCCTCGATATCTGGCAACCACCCTTCCCGTGAGTACCTTATGCCTTGCGTTGAGCGCGAAGCCCATGTGTTTGTGCGCGGACAAGGTTCGTGGATGTGGGACAGCGACAGCCGTGCGTACCTGGATTTTACCCAGGGCGGGGCGGCCAACAGCCTGGGCCACAGCCCGGCGGTGCTGGTCAAGGCGATGGCCGACCAAGCGCAATCCTTGATGAACCCAGGTGCGGGTTTTTTAAACCGGGGGATGCTGGATTTGGCGCATCGCTTGTGTGAAAGCACTGGCAGCGATCAAGTGCATTTGCTCAATACCGGCGCTGAGGCCAACGAGGGTGCGATCAAGCTGGCGCGCAAATGGGGGCAACTGCATCGCGGGGGCGCACACCGGATCATCACGGCCAGCCGCAGTTGTCATGGCCGCAGTTTTGGTGCGATGTCGGCCTCGGGCAGCGCGACGCTGGATAACCGTTTCGAGCCGCAACTGCCGGGCTTTATCAATGTGCCGTTCAACGACTTGCCCGCGTTGCATGCGGCCGTCGATGCACAGACCGTGGCCATCATGCTGGAACCGGTGCAAAGCGAAGCCGGCGTGATCCCGGCAACCGAGCATTACCTCAAGGGTGTGGAGCGTTTGTGCCGCGAGTTGGGGATTTTGCTGATTCTGGATGAAGTCCAGACCGGCATGGGCCGTTGCGGAACGTTGCTGGCGGAGCAGAATTACGGCATTCGCGCCGACATCATCACCCTGGGCAAGGGCCTGGGCGGGGGAGTGCCACTGGCTGCGCTGCTGGCTCGCGGCAAGGCGTGCTGCCTGGCGCCAGGCGAACTGGGCGGCACCCATCATGGCAATGCCTTGATGACCGCAGCAGGCTTGGCAGTGCTCGACACGATGCTGGAGAAGGGCTTTTTGCAGCAGGTCCGTGACGCGGGGCAGCACTTGCGCGAAGGCCTGGGTCGTTTGGCCAATAGTTATGCACAGGGTGAATTGCGTGGGCAGGGTCTGCTGTGGGGGCTGACCTTATCGGACGACTCGGCCCAGGCGGTGGTCAAGGCGGCGCTGTACGAGGGGCTGCTGATCAGCGCGCCGCAACCTGATTGCCTGCGGTTTACCCCGGCACTGTGCGTCAGCAAGGGCAACATAGATGAAATGCTGCTGCGTCTGGCCCGGGCCTTTGCCCGTGTTCGCACGGCTCAGTTGCAGTGCCGTCGCGGTGTTGCGGTCTGACTGCATCGGCCACACAGAATTTAAAGAACCGTCTCGCGGTATAACGCGTCGCCCTGTGCCTGATTTCTTCGGCACGGGGCGTTTTTTTTGTCTGTGGATAAGTGCTGACTGAACCTTTGGCCTGAGCTCGCAGTCGATTGTCGGTAGGGCTTGATTGAGCCCGCCAATCATTGGGAGCTGTGAATATGGACCTTATCAAAATCATCTTCGCCATCCTGCTTCCGCCGTTGGGCGTATTTATGCAAGTGGGTTTTGCAGGGGCATTTTGGCTGAATATTCTGCTGACGTTGTGCGGTTACATTCCGGGGATCGTGCACGCGGTGTGGATTATCGCCAAGCGCTAGTGCGGCAACTGATTCGCGTGGGAGCGGGCTTGCTCGCGATTCAGGCAACTCGGTCCATCAGGCAGGTTGAGTTGATGCTATCGCGAGCAAGCCCGCTGCCACGGGATCAGTGCGTCAATAATTGGCTATAAAACAACCATTCCTGTTCCAGTGCGTGGGCCTGGTTGCTGGCCTTGCGAAAACCGTGGCGCTCGTCGGGGTAGTAATGGGCCTTGGCCGGGATGCCGTTGGCTTGCAAGGCCAGGAGCATGTCCCGGGTTTGTTGCGGCACCACGACAGCGTCCAGTTCACCCTGGAAGAAAATCACCGGCACCCTGATCTGGCTGGCGTGTAACAGTGGGGTGCGAGCCGCGTAGCGCTGGGCATCGCGCTCCGGATCGCCGATCAGCCAGTCCAGGTAATCACCTTCAAACTTGTGTGTGGCACGGGCCAGGGCAATCGGGTCGCTGACGCCATACAGGCTGGCACCTGCCCGAAATACGTTGTTGAACGCCAACGCGCACAGCGTGGTGTAGCCACCTGCACTGCCACCGCGAATAAATGCCTTGCCGGGGTCAATCAGTCCTTGTTCGGCGAGATAGCTGACCACCGCGCAGGCGTCTTCCACATCCACCTCTCCCCATTTCAGATGCAGGGCTTGCCGATAGGCACGGCCATAGCCGCTGCTGCCGCGATAGTTGAGGTCGGCCACGGCAAAGCCGCGCTGGGTCCAGTATTGGATACGCGGGTCGAGCATCGGGTAGCAGGCAGACGTCGGGCCGCCGTGGATAAACACCACCACGGGCGGTTTGATTTCGCCCTGCATCGAGGGGTAGAAAAAACCGTGTGCCTGGCCCCCGCCTGAGGGATAGCACAGGGTCTGCGGACGGCTGATGTGCTCGGGAGGCAGCGGCGCAACGCCACCGGCCAGCACGTCGACGCGGTGGTCGGTGCGACTGATGCGCACCACTGCCGATGGGTAGACAGGCGACGCGGCAATGCAATAGATGAACTCATCATCCAGTGCCAGGCTGCGAAAGCGACTGTATTCGCCGGTGAAGTCGTCAATGGTGCCGTCAGCCGCGCGGATACCCAAATGCCCGAAACCAGCCTCGGTCCAACTGGCGAGGTAGGCCTGCTCGCCCATCGGCAGCCAGGTGCAGGCGCCCAATTGCCAAGGTGCAGGTGCATGATCGGCGTGGGCGCTGGGTGCAGGCATCAGGCCCTCACCCGACTCGGCCCACGGCTGCCAGAACCCCGCGCGGTCGGTCAGGCAATGCAGGCGATTGTGTTCGTCGAAGCGCGGTTGTTGCAGCGATTCTTCTGCGAGATCGCCCGCCAGGCAATGCGCGGGGTTCCAGCGCCCAGCGGTTTGGCCTTCAGCCAGCATCAAGCGGGTCGAGGTCCACGGCTGATGGGGACGACTCCATTCGATCCAGGCCAGGCGCTGGCCGTCGGGGCTCGGTGTGGGCGCTGCGTAGAAGTCGGCACCTTCGGCCAGAACCTGGCGCTCCAGGGTGCTCAGGTCGATGCTGACCAGTCGATGTTGATCGAGGTGTTCTTCGACAGCCAGCACCTGGCCCGCAGCAAACTGCACGTCGCCATAACGGCAGGCGCCCTGGGTCAGGGGCTGCGGTGCAGTGCCGTCCAGAGGTTGCCGGTACAGCTGCTGGTCGGCCTCGTTGACGAACACCACGGCGTCATCACTCAGGCAAAACGCGCCGCCGCCGTACTCGTAGACCCGGCTGCGTACGCTGAAACCGTCGGGCGTCAGGCAGCGGGCCTCGCCGTCGCGCCAATGCCAGATGCGACAGGCAGCATCCTGTGGTCGGTATTCGTTCCAGAACAGGCCCTGTAGGCCGACGCGCAATTCTGCGAAATCGACCCCGGCGGCCACAGCGAGCGCGGCGCTGAACGGTTCAGCCTTTAGCGATGAGACGTGAGTTTCGTTCATTTCGGAAGGCCAATTGTTCAATGGTCTGGGTGGCGTGCTCTGCTTCTTCGCGCGCCTTGAGAATCAGGTCGTGTTGGGGCGATTTACTGCAGACCGGGTCGGCGTTACTGGCGTCCCCGGTGAGCATAAAGGCCTGGCAACGGCAGCCGCCGAAGTCCTTTTCTTTCTCGTCGCACGAGCGGCAAGGCTCGGGCATCCAGTCATAACCGCGAAAACGGTTGAAGCCAAACGAGTCGTACCAGATGTGCTGCATGGTGTGGTCGCGCACATTGGGAAACTCGACCGGCATTTGCCGTGCACCATGACACGGTAGGGCCGTGCCGTCAGGCGTCACGGTCAAAAAGATGCTGCCCCAGCCGTTCATGCAGGCTTTTGGGCGTTCTTCGTAATAATCCGGGGTGACGAAAATCAGCTTGCAGGGGTGGCCCTGGGCTTCAAGTTTGGCCCGGTACTCATTGGTGATGCGCTCAGCACGTACAAGCTGCTCTTTGGTCGGCAGCAAGCCGACGCGGTTGAGCTGGGCCCAGCCGTAAAACTGACAGGTGGCAAGCTCAACAAAGTCGGCCTCAAGGGCGATGCACAGCTCGATGATGCGGTCGATTTTGTCGATATTGTGCCGATGGGTGACGAAGTTCAGCACCATCGGATAGCCGTGTGCCTTCACGGCGCGGGCCATTTCGAGCTTTTGCGCGAAGGCTTTTTTCGAGCCGGCCAGCAGGTTGTTCACTTGCTCGTCACTGGCCTGGAAACTGATCTGGATGTGGTCCAGCCCGGCTTTTTTGAAGTCGCTGATCTTTTGCTCGGTCAAGCCAATGCCCGAGGTGATCAGGTTGGTGTAGAAACCCAGCTTGCGGGCTTCGCCGATCAGCTCGACCAGGTCCTGACGTACCAGTGGCTCGCCCCCGGAGAAGCCCAGTTGGGCAGCCCCCATCTCCCGTGCCTCACGAAAAACCTTGATCCACTGCTCGGTGCTCAGCTCTTTGCCTTGCTGGGCAAAGTCCAGCGGGTTGGAGCAGTACGGGCATTGCAGCGGGCAGCGATAGGTCAGTTCGGCCAGCAACCACAGCGGCAAGCCCACTTCGGGCTTGGGTGGCAACGCCATCGGGCTGTCAGGCGAGTTCGATCCAGTGCTCTGCACGAGCGACCTCCATAAATTGCTCGATGTCTGCACCGAGCTCGGGTACGCCGGGGAACTGTTTGTCCAGTTCGCCAATGATGGCCGCGACATCACGCTGGCCGTCGATCAGGCCGCCAATCAGTGCGGCACTGTCATTGAGTTTGATCATGCCTTCGGGGTACAGCAGTACATGGCCTTTTTGCGCCGGTTCGTACTGAAAACGGTAGCCGGTGCGCCAGGTCGGGACTTTGCTGCGATCAAAGCTCATAGGGTGATTCCTTTATGCCAGACACGTTCGCGGGTCACGCTGTGGTACGGCGGGCGGTCAAGCTCGTAGGCCATGGTCATGGCATCGAGCATGCTCCAAAGAATGTCGAGTTTGAACTGCAGAATTTCCAGCATGCGCTGCTGGCCTTCGTAGGTGGTGTAGTGCTGCAGGGTAATCGCCAGCCCGTGCTCCACGTCGCGCCGAGCCTGGCCCAGGCGGGTGCGGAAGTACTCGTAGCCGGCCGGGTCGATCCACGGATAGTGCTGGGGCCAACTGTCCAGGCGCGACTGATGGATCTGCGGCGCGAACATCTCGGTCAGCGAGCTGCTGGCGGCTTCCTCCCAACTGGCGCGGCGGGCGAAGTTGACGTAGGCGTCCACCGCGAAGCGCACGCCGGGCAGTACCAGTTCCTGGGATCGCAGTTGGTCCGGGTCCAGGCCGACGGCCTGGCCCAAACGCAGCCAGGCCTCGATGCCGCCGTCTTCGCCGGGGGCTCCGTCGTGGTCGAGCAGGCGCTGAATCCACTCGCGGCGCACTTCGCGGTCCGGGCAGTTGGCCAGGATGGCGGCGTCCTTGAGCGGAATATTGACCTGATAGTAGAAGCGGTTGGCGACCCAGCCCTGAATCTGCTCGCGGGTCGCGCGGCCTTCGTACATCGCCACCTGATAGGGGTGGTAGATGTGGTAATAAGCGCCTTTGGCACGCAGCGCGGCCTCGAATTCGGCGGTGGAGAGTGGGGCTTGGGTCACGTGTGTTCTCCAGTCATGTGGGAGCGGGTTTACTCGCGATGGCATCACTGCGGTTTGTCAGTCACACCGCTTCGTTTGTATCGCGAGCAAGTCCGCTCCCACAGGGGATGGGTGAATTATTACAACTCGATACTCATGCCATCAAAGGCGACTTCAACGCCCCGGCGGGCCAGTTCGGCACGCTCGGCGGAGTCTTCGTCGAGGATCGGATTGGTGTTGTTGATGTGGATAAGGACTTTGCGTTGGCCGGGCAGTTGCTCCAGCACTTCGAGCATGCCGCCGGGGCCATTTTGCGCCAGGTGGCCCATCTCGCGGCCGGTGCGGGTACCGACGCCACGACGCTGCATCTCGTCGTCGTCCCACATCGTGCCGTCCACCAGCAGGCAATCGCTGCCCGCCATGATGTCCAGCAACGGTGCATCGACCTTGCCCAGCCCCGGGGCGTAGAACAGTTTACCGCCGGTGCGCAGGTCTTCGACGATCAGGCCAATGTTGTCGCCCGGGTGCGGGTCGAAACGGTGTGGCGAATACGGCGGCGCCGCACTGCGTAACGGCAGCGGGCTGAAACGCAGGTTGGGGCAGGCCGGGATGGTGAACGAGCCTTCAAGCTCGATACGGTTCCAGTTCAGGCCACCGTTCCAGTGCTTGAGCATGGTGAACAGCGGGAAGCCTGTGCTCAGGTCCTCGTGGACCATGTCGGTGCACCACACATCATGGGGGCAACCTTCGCGCAGGCTGAGCAGGCCGGTGGTGTGATCGATCTGGCTGTCCATCAGGATGATCGCGCTGATCCCGGTATCACGCAGGGCGCGGCCCGGCTGCATCGGGGCGAAGCTTTGCAGTTGCGCACGAATATCGGGCGAGGTGTTGCACAGTACCCAGTTCACACCGTCATCGGAAATCGCAATGGAGGACTGAGTGCGGGCGGTGGCACGCAGGGTGCCATCACGAAAACCCGCGCAGTTGACGCAGTTGCAGTTCCACTGCGGGAATCCACCGCCAGCGGCGGAGCCTAGAATCTGGACGAACATGGCGTGTTCTCTTGCGATGCTGAAAATAAAAACGCCCCGGCGAACCGAGGCGTTGGGCTGCTCTGCTGGGCTCTTTTACTCAAGAGGCCGGGCAGATCAACGGCTTGCGAAGTACATGGTGACTTCAAAGCCAATGCGCAGATCGGTGTAAGCAGGTTTAGTCCAAGCCATGAGGTGACTCCTTCAGTGAGTGGGTGAATGGGTGTCTCTTGATTAGTCCAGCTCCCGAGGGAGTTGTTCAAACGCTTAGGTGACTATGTTACTAAATTTGACGGTTTTTGAACGCTCAATGTCGAAGAAAGCCCGTTACGTGGTTGGTAACGATCAGCTTCTCCCTTGATAAAACGTTTCAGTCTCCGGGCTTGTAGCCAAGCATAACCAACGGCTTTGCGGCGAGTTAATGTGCTCGGCCGCCTTCAGTGTAGTGCCTTGATCCAGCCTCATAAGTGCTGTGTAGAGGGCTGTCAGGTAATCCGACGGGTGGCCCGCCAGTTTGGCTTGCCATAACAATTCACCGGCCTGGAACACGCCCAGGGCCTCGGTCGAGAATTGTTGTGCCAAGGCAGTTCGGGCTTGGGTGAAAGATATTTCATCCAGCGTCGTGATCAATTTCGGCAAATCCACGAGGAAGTGCTGGATGTGCTCAAAGATCTGCGTCGTTGAGGCGTGAGGCGATTGCACCCCGAACAGCAGCCCGGTTTGACCATTGATTTGGCGCAGGCCGCTGAACACGGCATAACCCAATTGCAACTCGACCCGCAGGCGTTGATAAAACGGGGTTTGCATCACATGGGCGAGCATGCGCCAGGCGGCTTCGTCAGCCAGCGTTGCCTCGGGGGTCGGGCAAAACAGGATGAGCGCGTGTTCGCTGGAATCACAGGCTTCGGTGTGCCAATGGCGTTGGGCTGGCTGCTCGCCATGCTGCGCCAGATGCGCATCCGGGCTGCCGGGAACCTTGTGCAGCACAGGTGTGATCAAGGCCTGCGTGGCGGCGGGCAGGCCGACAGCCAAGCCGTCCCAGTGCGCCTTGGACCAGTCGTGTTGCAGATCGTTGAGTGCAGACTCGCTGGCTGGCTGGCACAGCTCGGGCAGGCGTTTGATCAGTTGGCGAATCGGCATCAAGGTGGCGCCAGGGGACAGGTTGCCCGGCGGCTTGGCCGGTGGTGCGCTTAGCACGCGCAGCGCGTGCTCGAGAATGGCGGGCATTGGCTCGTGGAAACCGGACATTTTCAGCAGCCAGTCATTGCCTGACCCATTGAGCGACACTTCAACCCCAGCCTGTCTGGCATCGAGTATCAGCGAGCGCAGGCTGTTTTCCAGTGACGCCGGCAGATCGTCAGCTGGCTTTGCGGGCAGACGCCAGCGCAGGTAAATCGCCGCTTCGCCGCTGTGACTGGGCACTGCGGTGCTGAAACTCATGGCAGACACGTCGCGGCGAGTGCGCAAGCGGTCCTGGGCAAAGGTGCGCAAGCCACGGTGAGCACTGGTTTGCCCACGAATCAGGCCGGCGCTGACCGGCTCTTTCGCCGCGTGCAGATACGGATTGGGTGCAGGCAAATGCCAGGCCTGTTGCGATGACGGTATGGGTACAGGTTGTATCTGTTCGAGCACAGCCTTGAGGGTTATTACGCCCTGATCCGACAGGCCGGGGGTAGGTTGCTCGCAATCACGGCGGGCCAGCTCCAGCGCGCCACTGACGTCTTGCTGACGCTGCTGCAGAAGGCGGAACTCCTCACGCAGCGTGGGCCAGTCCTGCTGCGCGCTGAAAAACGCCAGCCAGTCATGGAACGTGTCGCGAATCTGCATGGCCTGCGGGGCAATATCGGTGGTGGCTTTGAACTCGATCTGCAGCAGGGCCTGGCTCTTGAAGTGATAGAGCGGTGTGGCTTTCAGGGTGTCGATCAAGCCCTGTTCGCGTAATTGTGCGAGCAGGCCGCCGGGCTTTTCTGCGTTGATCCAGTGGCACAGAAAATCCAGGGCCTGGGCGGACTCTGGCGGCAACTGTTCCAAGGCGAACATCAGGCTCAGGGACGGGCCGTCCATGTGTTGATACTGGGGTTCAACGCCGGTCAGCAGCGCTGGTGGGCAAGCCTGCAGCAGGGTATCGCCTGGGCGCAACACGGCGCTGCAACGTTCAGCCAGGACGATCAAGTCTTGGGTTGATTGCGGACCGCTCAGGCTCAAGGTCATTTGCCCGGTCTGATAGAACCCTTGGTAAAAGTCTTCCAGGGCTTGCTGAAAGTTTGCGCGCGGCACGGGCAGGCTGTAACGGTTGCCTGCGTGGAATGCCCGCAGCGGATGAGCCGGGTTCAGTGGCTGAAACAACTTCATCTCCCGCTGCGCAGACGTTTCGCGGGCCCAGGCGATAAATTCGGCGTGCAGCACTTCACGTTCGCGAAGCTGGTCATCCAGAGCCATGCGCGGATGGGCGAGCATGTCGCACAAGCGCTCAAGCCCGCCGTCAAAGGCGGCCGGTGGTAGCTCGAAAAAGAAGTCGGTATGTCGCTCGCAGGTTTTGGCATTGACCTGGCCGCCGTGGCGCTGCACGTAAGCCATCAGGTTGTCTGCCGCCGGGAAGCGCACTGTGCCCAGAAACAGCAAGTGCTCCAGGAAATGCGCGAGGCCGGGCCACGCGGCGGGCACATCGTGGCTGCCTGCGGCAACCCGTACAACGGCCGCACAGCGCTTGAGGCGCGGCTCATGGCGCACGCAGAGGGTCAGACCGTTTTCAAGTGTCAGACGTTGGGGGTGAGGGTGATTCAGCGCAGGCATGGGCACTTCCGGAACAGAGATGCGCTCATGCTAGCGGATTTAGCGCTTGCTCAGCTCGCGATAAAGTTCGGGGCGACGGTCCGCCAGGTAAAAATTCCCGGTTTTGGCATCCGCCAGTTGCTGACGTTGCAGGGTCGCAATCAGCAAGCTTTGCTCATGCCCGGCCAGCGCTATTTGCTTGCCGTCGGGCGCGGCGATACTGCTTTGGCCGCAGTAATGGATCTCGCCTTCATGCCCGCAATAGTTGGCGTAGGCCACATAGCACTGGTTCTCGAAGGCGCGGCACCGCACCGTGACATCGGCGATGAAGTCGTAGGGCGCCATATTGGCGGTGGGTACCACAATCAACTCGGCACCGGCCAGCGCCAGGCGGCGGGTGTTCTCCGGGAATTCAAGGTCATAGCAAATCAGCAGGCCAAGCTTCCAGCCATTGAGTTCGATGACCGGGAATGAATCGGGGCCTTTGCTGAACATCGAGTGATCGAGTTCGCCGAACAGGTGGGTTTTACGGTAGTTGCACAGGCTTTTGCCGTGGGCGTCGATCAACTGCACGCTGTTGTAGATCTGCCCGTCAGCACCGCGTTCGGGGTAGCCGTAGGCAATGGCCATGCCAGTGGCTTTTGCCAGTTCGCCAATCTGTCTGGCTGCGTCGCCGTCGTGGGTTTGCGCGAGTCTGGCCACGGCCTGGGCGCCGATGTTGTAGCCCGTGAGGAACATTTCGGGCACAACCAGCAGGTCGATGTTTTCGGCTTGCCGTGCAATGTCATTCAAGCGCTGCAGATTGCCCGCGACATCCAGGGGCAGAGGCGTGCATTGGTAAAGGGCGACGCGCATGGGGTTCTCCTGGTGGTCAAATTTCCCGTTGAAACTGCCGCTGACAAATTTCGTAGCAGCTGCCGAAGGCTGCGTCCGGCGACGCAGTCGTCGTAAATCCAGGTACTGCGGTGTGACAGATGGATCTGGGACTTGGATTTTACGATTGCTACGCAATCGGACGTAGCCTTCGGCAACGGCTACGAAAGCGGTTTGAGGTCTCCCACAGGGATCAATCCGGCAATGCAATCGGGCCGATTTCGTGGAACACATCGCCCGGCCCGGGGTTGGCCGCGTGGGTGCTGCCGCCAAAGTGGGTCATGATGCCCCACACCGCGTTCAATGAAGTCTGTACCGCACCTTCCACCCAGGCCGGGGTCCACGACACGTCGTCGCCAGCGATAAAGATCCCCCGCTGTTCGCCGGGCATGTCCTGCTGCATGAAGTGTGCGTACATGCGCTGGTTGTAACGGTAATGCCCCGGCAGTGCGCCCTTGAAGGCGCCCAGAAAGTGCGGGTCGGCTTCCCACGACACCGTGATCGGATCGCCGATGATGCGGCTGGCGATGTCCACTTTGGGGTAAATCTTTTTCAACGAATCGAGGGCCAGCTTCACGCGCTTTTCCACTGGGTGCGGGAGCATTTTCAGCGCATCGCTCATCCACGAGTACGACAGGCAAATCACCCCCGGCTTGTCGTCACCGTTGTCGAACAGGTAAGTGCCGCGGGTCAGGCGATCAGTGAGGGTCATGCTCATCAGGTCACGGCCAGTCTCGGGGTCTTTGTCTTTCCAGAACGGGCGGTCGACCATGACAAAGGTTTTGGAGGATTGCATGTAGCGTGTACGGTCCAGTGCCATCCACACTTTTTGGGAGAACAGCGACTCTTCACATTCGATCTGGGTGGTCAGCAGCCAGCTTTGACAGGTCACCAGCACCGCTTCATATGGACGAGTCACCCCGAGTATGTCGGTGACGGAAAACATCCCGTCCTCTGAACGAGAGATGGCCTTGACCCCGGTACGTGGTGCGCCGTGGTGGAGCGAACTCAGACTGGTGCCAGCAGGCCAATGGGCGCAGCGCTCGGGCGCGTGACGCCAGATCCCCAGGGGTACTTGCTCAACACCGCCAACCACCAGGTGTTGGTGATCGTCGCAGTTGGTCATCACCACACGGAAAATCTCGAGCATCGAGTTGGGGAAGTCGGAGTCCCAGCCACCGGTGCCGAACCCCACCTGGCCAAACACTTCGCGGTGCTGGAACGACAGCTTGGCGAAGGCCTTGGACGTGGCGACGAAGTCGTAGAACGTGCGGTCGTCCCACAGGGGGACCAGGGTGTTCCACAGCTCTTTCAGGCGAGGCACGTCTCGGTCGCGGATGGCCTGCTGAATATCGCCAAAGCGTGAGCCCGCTTCCAGTGCGTCTGCCCAGGCATCGGCCACTTCCTGAAACAGCGCAGGCAGGTCCGCCAGTTTTTGTGCGTAGAAAGTCTGGCCTTCAAGGTCAATCACGGTGCTGCCCGACGCGGGCGTCAGCGGGTTGGGGAAGGGTTTGGTCTCCAGGCCCAGCTTGTCGACGTAGTGATAAAACGCCGTGGAAGACACCGGGAAACGCATGCCGCCGAGTTCGGCGATAACCCCTTCGCTGCCCTCAAAGGCTTGCGAGCGCAGACGTCCGCCCATCTTCGACGCTTCATACACCACGGGTTTGAGGCCCAGTTTCATCAGCTCATAAGCCGCCACCATCCCGGCCATCCCGGCGCCGACAATCGCCACCTCAGCCCCAAGCTTGTGTGCCGGGATGCTGCCCAGGCCCGCCGGGTGTTCGATCCAGTCATCAAAGGCAAACGGAAAGTCCGGGCCGAAGATGGTGATGGGTTTTTTGCCGTCGTTAGGGTGGCGATTATTCTTGTTCATGGCTGACCTTGCTGGCGACTCACGCATAACGTTGAGTATAGGAAAAGACAGGCACCATGATAGGGAGCGTGGAACACGGTAATAAGACGCAAACTGTCGTCGTTATGGCTTTTGTTTAGTCAATGTGACGAAGCTGGCAGTCGAAGTGACTTATCCGCGATCAACTTTGCTGCTGAGGATGATGGAGGTGGTGGTTTTCTCGACGCCCTCGACGCTGCCGATCTGGTCGAGCAATTGGTCCAGTTGCTCGGGAGAATCACTGCGCAGCCAGGCCACGTAATCGAACTCGCCACTGACCGCGCACAGTTGCTGCACCTGGGCCATTGCGCTCAAGCGCCGGACCACCTCTTTGCCTGAGCGTGGCTGTACGGTAATCCCGACATAAGCCTGCAAGCCGCCATCAATCAAGCGCTGCCCCAGGCGAACCCCGTAACCCGTGATCACCGACGTTTTCTCCAGTCGTGCCAGCCGAGATGTCACGGTGGTGCGCGCAATTCCCAACTGGCGAGCCAGCATCGCAACGCTTTCCCGTGCATTGAGCTGCAAGGCCGCAATCAATTGGCGGTCGATTTCATCCAGCGCGGGAGGGCGGGTATCAGGCACGTGAAGCTCCAAAGGCATGGGCGTGGTGGGCGGTCATGGTACAGGGCTGCGGCACCACTTTGCTGGCGGGCGGATTTTAAGAGTGAGCGCCGGGGTTGTCACATTTTGTCCAATCTACAGGGGTGTAGATGATTACGATTCTCTTTTAAGTTGAATCATAAGGACGCTTCATGCATTCGTCTCTTCGCTTTCACCCATTGCCCCTGTGGGTTCGTCTGGCCTTGGCTGCAGGCGCATCCGGCACGCTGGGGACTTCTGCCCAGGCGGCAGATCCGCAAGCACTGACCCTTGATGAAATGGTCGTTACGGCTTCCGGTTACGAGCAGAGCATCGAGGATGCGCCCGCCTCGATCACGGTGATTGATGGGGAGACGCTTCGCCGCAAATCCTATCGGGACCTGGGCGACGCCGTGCGTGACGTTGAAGGCGTAGTGGTCAACGGCGGGGCCAATGAGACGGATATCTCCATTCGTGGCATGCCAGCCGATTACACCCTGATTCTGGTCGATGGCAAACGCCAGAGCGCCCGTGAGTCGCGGGTCAACGGCAACAGCGGTTATGAGCAGAGCTTCGTGCCGCCAGCCGCGGCCATTGAGCGCATCGAGGTGGTTCGAGGGCCGATGTCATCGCTGTATGGCTCGGATGCCATTGGCGGGGTGATTAACGTGATCACCCGCAAAGTGTCTCCCCAGTGGGGCGGCTCTGTGGGCTACGACTACTCGGCGCGCCAGCACAGCGACCAGGGGAATGCCCGCCAGACCCAGTTCTACCTCAGTGGTCCGCTGCGCGAGGATTTTCTCGGTTTGCAGGTCTGGGGCCGTTATCTGGACCGTCAGGCGGACGACGACATCGAGCAAACCAATGGTTTCAGCAATGCCGATCATCGTGACCTGACCGCGCGGCTGGCATTCACCCCGACAGTCGACCACGACATCCTGCTGGAAGCGGGCGCCACGCGCCTCAAGAACGGCGATGGCGTGAGCGCAAACTGGGCCACCCGCGAACAAGAGAACAATCGCGATCACTGGTCGCTGTCACATCAGGGGCGCTGGGGCTGGGCGACGTCGGACATGGCGTTGTTCCAGGAAACGTCCAGCCGCGAGGGCAAGGCGACACCTGCGCAAACGGATATCTACGGCCGCAAGCCCGAGATCAAGAGCACGGTGTTTGACGCCAAACTGGTGGTGCCGACCGCGCACAATGTCAGCACCGTCGGTGTGCAGTGGAATGAAAGCCAACTGACCGACTGGAACCAGGGCCTGGGTGATCGCGTCGATTACGAGTTCTCAGTGGTACAGAAGGCCGTGTTTGCCGAAAACGAATGGGCGATGACCGATACCTTTGCCCTGACCACCGGATTGCGCCTGGACCACCACGAACAGTACGGCACCCACGCCAATCCACGAATCTACGGGGTGTGGCGCGCAACCGACAACTGGACCCTCAAGGGCGGCATCGCCCGTGGCTTCAAGGCGCCGGAGCTGCGTGCCGTGGTCAAGGACTACGCCTACCTGCGCCGCAATCGCTTCGTGATGTTTGGCAACCCGGACCTCAAGCCCGAGTCGAGCACCAACTACGAAATGTCCGCGCTGTGGTCCAATCGCGACAATTTGTCGGCTGGCGCGACGGTGTTCTACAACGACTTCAAAGACAAACTCTCTACCGTCACCACTGATGAGCGATGGAATGGCTACATCGTCATGGATCGCGTCAATGTCGACAAGGCCGTGATCCAGGGCGTTGAGCTGACCGGTCAATGGGATGTCAGCGACAGCGTCTTGCTCAAGGCCAACTACACCTACACCGACTCTGAACAGAAAAGCGGCGCTAACGCCGGCGCCCCGCTGGCGTTGACTCCCAAACAGAAAGCAAGCGTGCGCGGCGAGTGGGTGGTGACGGACCGTGCCCAGGCCTGGGCGTCCGTCAGCTATTACGGTGAAGAAACCGGCAACACCCTTGCTGACGTGCCTGCACCGGGTTACACCACGGCTGATATCGGCGGCTCTTACGAACTCACAGACTCGATCACGTTGAACAGCTCACTGAACAACCTGACGGACAAGCGTCTGGACGACGAAACCTACGGCACGGTGAACTACGGTCGCACCTTGTGGATGGGGGCTACGCTGAACTTCTGACCGGGGCCATCGGCAGCCTGACCACGGCGCACAACCCGGCGGGCGGTCGATTTTCCAGCAGCAGTTCGCCGCCGTGGGCTTGCACGCAGGCGCGGGCGATGGCCAGGCCCAGGCCGATGCCGCCATTGTGAGAGCCGTCGGCGGCGCCAAACTGTACGAAGGGCTCGAACACTTTGCTGAGCCATTCTTGCGGCAGGCCCTGGCCGTGATCGAGAATTTCCAGTCGCAGGGTGCCGGGGTCCTCCTGGTACAGCGTCAACGTGGCATCTGCGGCGTGACGCAGTGCGTTGTCGATCAGGTTGGTCAAGGCCCGCTTCAACGCCAGGGGACGGCAGGTGAGCATGATCGGCGCCGCGCCTGACCAGGTGACCGGCTGCTTCATGAGTCGGTAGCGCTTGGCCAGATCCTCCAGCATGTCATTCAGCACAATTGTCAGCGTGGGCTCCTGCACGGCATCGTCACGAACGAAGTTGAGGGTTGCACCTACCATCGCACTCAACTCATCCAGGCTTTCGAGCATGTCCTCGCGGGCCGGGCTCTCTTCCAGCAGTTCCAGCAGCAGCCGCAGTTCAGTGATGGGCGTGTTCAGGTCGTGGCTGAGCGCCGCGAGCATTCGGGTACGGCCTTCGACATGGCGGGCGATATTGGCTTGCATGGTGTTAAAGGCCGCCGTCAGGTCACGTGCTTCTTGTGGGCCGGTCAGAGGCAGTGGCGCAATCCATTCCCCGCGGCTGACGCGTTCGGTGGCCTGGGCCAGGGTCTTGACCGGACGCACTACGCGGCTGATGCAGAACATCACGATCAACAGCACCGGAACGGTCGTCACCGGCAGACTGTACGCCAGCATATTTCCCCATTCGTAGGCGCCTGCCGGATGTTGCAGGGCGTTGAGGTAGCGGCCGTCGGGCAATTCGATACTGCTGCGCAGCCGCAGGGGGGCCCAGCCGTCGGGGCTGAACACGCGCCCCCGGGCATGGTCGCCGCTGACCCGTTCCAGTTGCATGGCCACGCGCACGTCCTGGGGCAGTTGCAGTTGCTCGCGCAGGGCGTTAGCCATTCGCTGTTCTTCGGCACGCATGGCAAAGGGTTCGACGTCGGCCTGGGTGGAGATCCAGAAACGTGCATCTGCGCTGGTGATCGCCCCCAGCAGCCGGTCGAAGACCTCGTCCCGGGCTTCCATGGCCACATGATGGGCGGTCACCAATCGCTCCAGGCTCATGGTGCGCGACAGGGGATGGATCAACGCGCCGGTGTGTTGCACAAACACAATGGCGATGACATTGGAGGCGAGCAGCGCGAGCAACAACAACGCACTGAGTTGATGCAGCATCTTGCGGGGCCACAGGGCGCGCAGACGATTCATGGCGCTTGCAACGTGACATCGGCCGCAAACAGATAACCGCCGCCCCAGACTGTGCGCAGTAACTCGGGCTCCCCGGCGCTGAACGCCAGCTTGCGGCGCAGGCGACTGACCTGGCGGTCGATGGCGCGATCGCTGACATCACTGTCGGTGGCGGTCGTGAGGTCAATCAGGCGCTCGCGAGGCAGCAGCGTATTGGGTTGGTCGAGAAACACCTGCAGCAGTTTGTTCTCCACCGTGCTGAGCACAATCTGCGCCCCTTGATCACGGGTCAGCGTGGCGTGACTGGGGTTATACAGCCAGCCAGCGAACCGATAACAGGGGCTCATCTTCAGGGCGCTTGCCGATGCAACCTGCTTCGCGGCGCCAGGACGGTGGCGACGCAACACACTGTTGATCCGCGCAACCAGCTCCCTCGGTTCAAAGGGTTTGGTCACATAGTCGTCTGCTCCCAGGTCGAGGCCACGTACCCGATCTGCCGAAGTGTCCCGGGCGGTCAGCAGAATCACCGGCGTGTCGGCGCGCCGATGCAGCCTGCTGCACAAGTCAAAGCCATCGCCATCGGGTAACGACACATCGAGAATGATCACGTCAAAGGCGTGTTGCTTGAGCAATTGCCACATGCCCGCGGCGTCCGCTGCCGTGCGCACATCAAACGTGTGGCGGCGCAGGTACGCGGCCAGCGGTTCGCGAATTTTGCGGCTGTCGTCGACGATGAGTACGCAGGGCGCCGTGTTCGGGGGAAGGGGGGTCATGGCGGGTAGAAATACCGGGAGAAACAGATGGCAATGATACTACTAGCATTTCTCAGTTGTATCTCTGTGCGCAGAGGCTACGGAGCGCTGATCCCCTGCCTCAACGAGCCTGCCAAAGCTCGTATCTAAGGGGGCAGGGAGTTGTAACCAAGTATTGAAGTGGCGATCGTCCTGCGGGTAAGATTGAGAATAATTCGCACTTACATCTGGTGGGCCGCTCGGTGCAACCTCCTTCGACCAGCAAGTTGGGCTTTTTTTTCAGCGATCATCATCGTTGGCTGCTGTCTCATATCCAGCGGCATTTGCGCAATCACGCCGATGCCGAGGACACGGTTGCCGATACGTTTTGCCAGTTACTGGTGGCACGGGTAGACCCGGACGCCATCGAGCAGCCCCGTGCCTACCTGTCGACCATTGCCCGACGCCTGATCTTCGATCGTCATCGTCGGCGCAAGCTGGAGTTGGCCTACCTCGAACGCCTGTCCACGTTGCCCGAAGCGCTGGCGCCGTCCCCGGAAGAACAATTGCTGTTGATCGAAGCCCTGGTGGCCATCGATCGGGCGATTGACGGCCTGCCGATGCTGGTCAAGGCGGCCTTCCTCTACAGCCAGCTGGATGGCCTGAGCTACGTGGAGATTGCCCGCAAGCTGGAGCTGTCCGAGCGCACGGTGAGCCGCTACATGAAGCAGGCTTTGCGTCAGTGCTATCTGAGCGAAGGTGCATCATGAGCAAGCGGCGTCTTGACCCTGTCAGCGAGCAGGCGATCGACTGGATGGTGCGCCTGCGTGCGGGCGAACCGGATGTGTCGCTGCAGAAGCGTTTCAATGCCTGGCTGGTACTCGATCCCGCCCACGCCCAGGCCTGGGCCACTTTGCAGGAGCGACTGGGTGCTTCCTTCGGTGCCGTTCGCACACTGGATCGACGGGTGCCCGGCCAGGCCGCAGAAGCGCGCCAACTATTGCTCCAACCCAAGGCTTCGCGCCGCGATGCGCTCAGGGTAATTGCAGGGCTTGGCTTGCTCGGCGGGGCTACCTGGGTCGGTGCGCGCAGCCCGTGGGGTGACTCGCTGCTGGCTGACCTGCACACCGGGCGCGGCCAGCGTCAGGACTTCACTCTGGCCGACGGCAGTCGCCTGAGCCTGAATGCCGAGAGTTCGGTGGACCTGCGCTTCGATACCCAGCGCCGCCTGGTGATTTTGCGACACGGCGAGCTGGTAATTCAGGTCGCTGCCGATCCTCTTCGTCCGCTGAGCGTGCGCACCGCAGAAGGTGAAATTCGCGCTCTGGGGACTCGATTCCTCGTGGCCCAGGAACACGGCGCCACGCGGGTAGTGGTGTTGCAGCACTCGGTCAACGTCCGGCTGTTCGACGGCACCAGCATTGATTTGCAGGAAGGCCAGTCAGCCGTCATGCAAGCCGGCAGCATTGCTCCGCTCGCCGGTGATCAACATCATCGGGCTGACTGGATGATCGGGCGCTTGAACGTGCTGGACGACCCGCTGGAGGCGGTCGTCAACGCACTGCGTCCTTACAGTCGCGGCTTTGTGCGGGTGGCTCCCGAAGTTCGCAACCTTCGTGTCCAGGGGGTATTCCCGCTAGACAATCCGGATCGGGTGTTTGCGGCACTGGCAGAAACCCTGCCGATTCGTGTTGATCGCTACAGCCCCTGGTTGACATTGATTCGTGGGAAATAGCACGGCTGAAGCGTTATTTTTGAAAATCGCTCTCATTCGTGTCTGGTTTTCATTTCTCGCCCCACCTATCTCCTGACACTTTCACATTTTCAGGAGAACGCTGTGTTCAACCCGTGGCCCCATCCCCTTTGCGTTGCCGTCACCCTGGCTGCGCTGGCCAGTTCCACTCTGGCGCAAGCGCAGGATCTGACCTTCAATCTGCCGTCCGGCCCGCTCGCCAGCACCCTGAATGCCATTGCCAGCCAGAGTGGACACATCGTTTCGCTGGAGCCGTCGCTGGTAAAGGGCAAGCAGGCGCCTGCGGTGGTCGGCAAGATGCCCGCCGAGCAGGCGATGCAACAGGCATTGTCGGGCAGCGGCTTGCAATTGCGAGTGACGGGCCAGGGCAACTTCAGCGTCGAGCCGGTCATGGACAGCACTGCCGCGCTGCAACTGGGGGCTACCAACATCGTTGAACTCAGCACCGACGCCACCACCGAAGGTTCTGGCTCCTACACCTCGCGGGCGGTGACCATCGGCAAGGGCACCCACACCCTCAAGGAAATCCCGCAGTCGATCACGGTAGTGACCCGCAAGCAGCTGGACGATCAAGGTCTGACAGACCTCAAGGACGCGGCCAACAAGACCACCGGACTGGTCGGCGCACAGGGCGTGGGCAAAGGCATGATCCTCAGTTCGCGCGGGTTCCAGATCGACGACTGGCAATACGACGGTGTACCGATCCCGCGCAACACCTATGCACTGGGCAACTGGGCAACCCAGGACCTGATCTTCTTCGATCGCATGGAAGTGCTGCGTGGCGCATCCGGTCTGCTGCAAGGCACCGGCAGCCCTGGTGGCGCGGTGAATCTGGTGCGCAAACGCGGGCAGATCGCACCCACTCTGACCCTCACCGGCAAGGCGGGCTCCTGGGATCATTACGGCTTGCAACTGGACGCCGGCGGACCGCTGAACCAGACCGGCACGGTCCGTGGACGCTTCGTGGCCGACCAGGACGACAGCCACTCGTTCGTCGATTCCGCCTGGAGTAAAACCACCTCGCTGTACGGTGCCCTGGACTTCGATTTGCGTGACGACACCACCTTGGGCCTGGCTGTCAGCCACTCCAGCGGCGAATCACGGCCGATGGTTCGCGGCTTCCCGCGTTACGCTGACAGTAAGGCAATCGATCTGCCGCGCAGCACCTACACCGGCGCGAAGTGGAACCACTCTCAGATCGATGTGACCACCCTTTATGCCGATCTGGAGCACAGATTCAACGACGACTGGGCTTTCAAGGTCGGCGCCGTGCGCCAGACCGAGAGCAATATAGCTAAGAACCAGCGGGTGCAATCCACCCTCAAGGGCTTGGCCGCGGATGGCAGCGGCGTGCAGTACGCCGATTTTTACTCGGACTTCGACTCCACCAAAGTCGGCCTGGACATGAACCTCACCGGCAAATTCGAAGCCTGGTCCATGCAGCAGGAAATCATGGTCGGCGGCAATTACTCGAAGCTGACCACGGACGACCAATACGCCCGTACCTTCAATGACAGCACTGACACTATTTTCGGTATCGACCATGACCGTCCTGACATCAGCTACGAAGGCCTAATTAATTCCCCAGGGGGGCAGGGCACTCCGAGCAACTATGACATTCGCCAAAAAGGGCTCTATGGCAGTTGGCGAGTCAAGCCGGTCGACTCCCTGACCCTGGTGCTGGGTTCCCGGGTCAGTTGGTACGACTACAGCTACAAGTACTGGACCCAGAAAGCGTCCGGCATTACCGCCAACCCGGACAGCACCACCAACGAAACCGGGCAAGTCACCCCTTACGCAGGCATCGTCTATGACCTGAGCCGCGAGTGGGCCGTCTACGCCAGCTACACCGACGTTTTCGAACCACAGACTGCCCGCACCGTAACGGGCCCTGTGCTCAAGCCGGTGATCGGCAGCAACTACGAAGTCGGCATCAAGGGTGAGTTGATGGACGGCCGGGTCAACACCTCCCTGGCGGTGTTCCGTTATGACCAGGAAAACCGTGCCGTCCCTGACATGCAATCGCCCCAGCTCTGCGACGGTTGGTACTGCTCAATCGCGTCAGGGAAAGTGCGCAGCCAGGGGATCGAGGCTGAAATCAGCGGTGAAGTGACCGACAGCCTGCAACTGTTTGCGGGCTACACCTACAACACCACCAAATACCTTAAAGACCCGGAAAGCGAAGGCAAAATCTTCAGTTGGTGGACGCCAAAACACATGCTGCGGGTGTGGAGCAACTACCAGTTCAGCGGTGACTGGAGCCGCGTGAGCACGGGCCTTGGCTTCACCGCTCAAACCCATACGATTGGCTATGACAGCTCCGTGAACGTGCCGGGTTACGCCGTGTGGAATGCCCGTGTCGGCTACCAGATGACGCCGGAGATCGAACTGGCGATGAACGCCAACAACCTGTTCGACAAAACCTACTTCACTGCGGGCTATAACCAGCTCAATGGCAACAACAACTACGGTGATCCGCGTAACGTAATGTTCAGCGTGAAATACACGCCAACGTTCTGATGTCGCGAATCAAGGGTGTGGACGGTTTGTGGACGGAAAGCGGTTTTTAGGGTGTTTTGAAAAGCAAAATCTCAAACCCCGGAAACACAAAAGCCGCGCAGTGCGCGGCTTTGAGTTTGGTGGGCCCAGTAGGACTCGAACCTACGACCAAGGGATTATGAGTCCCCTGCTCTAACCAACTGAGCTATAGGCCCTCAGTAGGCCGCGGATTATAACGACGGTTTCTCGGTAGTGCTATCCGAAAAATCTGAAATAGTCATACGAAGGAAGGTTGCTGCGAATTTTTCAGCAGACAGAGGGGGGCTGACGATGGCGCCCTGGATTTGTTCGCAACCGGCTTGGGCCAGGAATGCACGCTGTGCCCCGGTTTCTACGCCGTCCGCGATGATGGTCAATTGCAGGCTGTGCCCCAGTGTAATGATGGCGCGAACAATAGCGGCATCGTGTGCGTCATCGGGCAGGCCCTTGATAAAAGACGAGTCGATTTTCAGCGTGTCCAGCGGCAAGCGCTTGAGGTAGCTGAGGGACGAGTTGCCGGTGCCGAAATCGTCAATGGACAGTCTTACCCCCAGTTGTTTGAGTCGATGCAGGGCTTCACAGGCTTCTTCGGCCTGGCACGTAATAAAGCTTTCAGTGATTTTAAGTTGCAGGTAGCCGGGCTTGAGCATGCAGGTCTTGAGCAGGTGCTGTACGTGCTCCAGTAAGCCGGGTTGGTGCAGTTGAGCGCTTGCGAGGTTGACTGAGATCGCTCCAAAGGGGACGTACACCTGGTTCCATGAGTGCAGTTGCTGGCAGGCGCGTTCAAGCATCCAATCCCCTATTTGTATGATCATGCCGTTTTCTTCGGCCAGATGAATCAAGCGCTCGTGGGGGATTTCTCCGAGTATGGGGTGGATCCAGTGCAGCAGAGCTTCGGCCCCGACCACGCTGCAGTCATCCAGGCTGATTTTGGGTAGGTACAACAGTGATACCTGGCCGCGTTCCAGGGCTCGGCGCAGCTCATGGCTCAGGACGACCCGCGCACTGGCTTGTGAGCCAAGGTCGTGGCTGTAGCGTTCGACGCGGTTGCGCCCTTTGAGTTTGGAGTGGTACATCGCCAGGTCGGCATTTTTGACGAGTGTGGCGACGTCGTCGCCATCGTCCGGGAATACGCTGGTGCCGATGCTGGCACTTATGAAAAGCTCGTGCTCGCCTGCCAGGAAGGGCGCGTTGAAACACGCCAGCAACTTGTTGGCAATCATTTGCGCATCGTTGGCTTGTTTGAGCCCGGGCAGCAAAATGATGAACTCATCCCCGCCCAGGCGGGCCACTGTGTCGATGTCGCGCAGCTGTTCCTTGAGGCGGGTTGCGATGCCTTTCAGCAGAAGGTCGCCCACTGGATGCCCGAGGCTGTCGTTGATGTTTTTGAATCGATCAAGGTCCAGAAACAGCACGGCACTGCGCTGGCCGTTTCGCCTCTGATCGGCCAGTACTTCGCACAACCGGTTTTCAAACAGTAAACGGTTGGGAAGGTTGGTCAGCGGGTCGTGATGGGCCTGGTGGTCAAGGCGTGCCTGAGCATGTTTGAGGCTGGAAATATCAGAAAATACGGCCACAAAGTGGGTGATCAGGTTGTCGCTGTTGCGCACGGCGCTAATGGTCAACCAGTTGGGGTAGATTTCGCCATTTTTGCGTTTGTTGCTGATTTCGCCCTGCCAGTTGTCGGCGTTCGACAGTTGATGCCACATGGCTGCAAAAAATACCCGGTCGTGTTGGCCTGACGCCAGGATTCTCGGGGTCTGACCCAGTGCTTCACTCTCGCTGTAGCCGGTGATTTCGGTGAAGGCCCGGTTCACTGCAGTGATTTTTTGCTGGGGGTCGGTAAAGATGATGCCTTCGGCCGTGCTTTCAAAGACGGTGGCCGTTTGCAGGAGTTTTTCCTGCATCTGGTGACGTTCGGTGATGTCGTGAATGATGGTCAGAATGCAGTGTTCAGCTCCGATCATCAGTGGGTAGCTGGAGATCTCGCAGAGGCGAATGTGCCCGTCTTTATGACGGAAGTTACAGCTGAAGTCCCGTACAAAGCCGTCCTGTTCCAGTAGTCGCAGCACTTCGCGCCGCTGCTGGAAATCTACCCATAGATGCAGGTCAAACGTTGAGTGGTGCAAGGCGCTGGCACTGTCATAACCACTGAGACGGCTGAAACCTTCGTTTATCTCTATCAGCAGGCCGTCACTTTTTCGGCTCACCAACAGGCCATTGGGTGAGGCATGGAATACTTTGGCGAACTTCTCTTCGGATAAGCGCAAGGCCTCTTCGGTCTGCTTGGTTTCGCTGATATTGATCATCAGGCCGCGCAGTACGACCTGCAGGTTATGGGTTGTGATGCTGGCGATGTCGCGCAGCCACAGCGTGTTGCCGTCAGCGGTGATCACGCGATAGTCCAGGCTGTGGTCGCAGTTGGCGTTGACTTCCTTTTCGCGGAAGTCCCGGGCTCGGGCCAGGTCGTCGGGATGCAGGATTCGATTCCAGAAGCCCATACTTAGCCAGTCTGCAATCGGGTAGCCCAGCAACGCTTCGGCCTGGGGCGAGACATAGGTATAGGTGCCGCCGTTCAGTGGTGCCTCCCAGGCGATAGCTGAAAGGCTTTCAATCATTCCCCTGTAGTGATGCTCGCTGCTGCGCAGTTCTTGTTCCAGGGCCGTTCGCCGGGAAATTTCAGAGCTCAGGCGCCGATTGATGCGCACGACAATGAGCAGCACGGTGATCAATAGCAGCGCGCCGGGAAGGACATACACCAGCAAGGTGCGCCACAAGGCCCGGTAGTCACTGATGTTGCCGACCCAGTGCTGCTGAATGCTTTCGGTTTCACTGGGGCTTATGTCAGCCAGCACCTTGTCCAGCAGTTCGAGCAGTACGGTCTGACTTTTGGGAACGGCCATTGCCAGTTGAAAGCGAAAAGGCGTTTCGCCACTGACGTAAAGACCATCGAGTTTGAGCTGGCGCAGGCTCCATACGCTGGAAGCCAGGTCACCGACCATCGCATCGACCTGGTCCGTGGCCAGCGCCTGCAGGGCCGAACTGACGTTGGGCAGTGCGACGATGTTCAGGTCCGGGTATTGCGCGCGCAGAAGCTCATGGGGGGCGTAGTTTTCAATGACGCCGACCCTGAGGCCGTAGAGGTCTTCGATGTTTTTCGGAGACGCGCCACCCTTGTGGGCGAGGATGACGATGGGGAAGTCCAGATAGGGGCGGGTAAATGCCAGGTACTTTTGACGTTCAGGTGTCGACATGATGCCGGGCAGCAAGTCGATCTTGCCTTCTTTGGTCTGCTCCAGCACTTCGCTCCAGCTTGGGGCTGCCACCGGTTTGAAGGTTATACCCAGCCGGTCGCTGATCAGCTGTATGTAATCGGCGGCAAGGCCCTTGTAGTTGCCTTCCTGATCGCGGAACTCAAAGGGCGGCCACGTGGTGTCGATACCAAGGAGCAGCTCAGGATGGTCTTTGAGCCACTGTTGTTCATCATCGGTGAACGTCAGGGCATGGGAACCCGTAGTCCAAACGACAAGCGACAGTAGCAGGATGGCCAGCAATCGTGACATGCGCGTCTCTTTAAAACGCCTGGATGCATCCAGTGTAGTCGGGCTGTGGCAGGGGGAGGGAGCAGGAAGGGTGTTAGCTATAAAGCAAAACCCCCGGCAGGGCCGGGGGTTTTGTTATCACTCGTCGAGGAAGGAGCGCAAATGCTCGCTTCTCGTCGGGTGGCGCAGCTTGCGCAACGCTTTGGCTTCGATCTGACGAATCCGTTCACGGGTAACGTCGAACTGTTTACCAACCTCCTCGAGGGTGTGGTCGGTATTCATGTCGATACCGAAACGCATGCGCAGTACCTTGGCTTCACGGGCTGTGAGGCCGCCGAGTACATCGCGTGTCGCTTCTTTAAGGCTCTCAACAGTGGCTACATCGATTGGCGACTGCATGGTCGAGTCTTCGATGAAGTCACCCAGATGGGAGTCTTCGTCATCACCGATCGGGGTTTCCATGGAGATCGGCTCTTTAGCGATCTTCAATACCTTACGGATTTTATCCTCAGGCATTTCCATGCGTTCGCCCAGCTCTTCCGGGGTCGGTTCGCGACCCATTTCCTGCAACATCTGGCGGGAAATACGGTTGAGCTTGTTGATCGTCTCGATCATGTGCACCGGAATACGGATGGTGCGGGCCTGGTCGGCGATCGAGCGAGTGATCGCCTGACGGATCCACCAGGTGGCATAAGTCGAGAATTTGTAGCCGCGGCGGTATTCAAACTTGTCTACCGCTTTCATCAAGCCGATGTTGCCTTCCTGGATCAGGTCGAGGAACTGCAAGCCACGGTTGGTGTACTTCTTGGCGATGGAGATAACCAGACGCAAGTTGGCTTCAACCATTTCTTTCTTCGCGCGGCGGGCCTTGGCCTCACCGATCGACATACGACGGTTGATGTCCTTGATCTCGGCAATCTTCAGGCCGGTTTCTGCTTCCAGGGCAGACAGCTTTTGCTGGCAACGGATGATGTCCGGTTGCAGGCGACCAATGGCTTCAGCATATTTGCTTTTGCCTTTGGCCAGCGCGTCGCTCCAGCTTTCGTCGACTTCGTTGCCCGGGAACAGGCGCAGGAAATCGGTACGCGGCATGCGTGCATCACGTACACACAGCTGCATGATGGCGCGCTCTTGTGCACGCAGACGCTCCAGGGCGCTGCGAACACGCTCAACCAGGCCTTCGAATTGCTTCGGGACCAGTTTGATCGGCATGAATAGCTCTGCCAGTGCAACCAGCTCGGCAATTGCCTGCTTGCTGCCACGACCGTGCTTTTTCAGTGCCTTGCGAGCGAGTTCCATCTGATCGGAAACGGCGCCAAAGCGCTGAGCCGCGATGATCGGATCGGGGCCGCTTTCGACCTCTTCCTCTTCCTCGGTGGACTCTTCCTTATCGTCCTCTTCGTCATCACCTTCGGCTTTCACCTTTGGGTCGACAGGAGGCGGCACTTCGGCTGCAGGCGGCGCAATACCATCGTCCGGGTCGATATAACCGCTCAGAACGTCGGACAGGCGACCACCTTCGGTGGTGACGCGAGTGTACTCGGAGAGAATATGGTCAACCGTGCCAGGGAAGTGCGCAATTGCGCCCATCACTTCACGGATGCCTTCTTCGATACGCTTGGCGATTTCGATTTCGCCTTCACGTGTCAGCAGTTCTACCGTGCCCATTTCACGCATATACATGCGCACAGGGTCGGTAGTACGACCAATGTCGGTCTCTACTGCCGCCAACGCGGCAGCTGCTTCTTCAGCAGCTGCTTCGTCGGTGTCGGCATCGGCCAACATAAGGGCGTCCGCATCCGGAGCACTCTCGTGTACGGGGATCCCCATGTCATTAATCATGCGGATGATGTCTTCCACTTGCTCCGGATCTGAAATATCTTCGGGCAGGTGGTCGTTGACCTCTGCGTAAGTCAGATACTTCTGCTCACGGCCGAGGGTGATCAACTCTTTGATACGAGACTGCTGTTGCGCTTTTCCGGACATAACACCCTATCCACTGAAGGTCTTGGCGGGCAAAAAACAAGCCGAGGATTATACCTTAGCTATGACCTCACGCGCCAGTTGAGGTCGGGTTTGATGCGGGATTATTGCGACTTAGAAGGTCGCGTAACTGATTTTTTTCCTCGCTACTTAGCTCGCCTTGACGTGCTTTTCGAAGAAGTTGCTCTAGATTTCGCTCGCGTTGACGAGCTGACAAGCTAGTTATGGTGTCGAAAAACTGTTGTTCAAGGTTATCGGCATCAATTAGCCATTCCTTTTCCAGCAGTCTTTGCAGCAAGCGGCCCTGTTCAGTGCCGTGCCAGCGGGACAGTAGCTGTATAGAGCTTAGCTTAGGATTTTTCTGTACGGCCTCTACCAGCGCAATCAGTAACTGATTGTTAGTCTGGTCTTCTGCAGCAAAGTGCCCGGCATCCTCAACTTTTTTGGCCAGTTGCGGATGGTGCAGCAGGGTGCGCAGGGCTGTCAGTGTAGGCGGTTCAACGCCTACGGGGATCCAGGCCTGCTCGCGTTCGCCGCCACGCTTGCCTTTTTTGTCCCAGGGTTTGTTTTCCCACTTTTTACCGCCAGCGCCAGGCTTTTTCGGCGTCCATTCCTGTTGCGGGATGTACATGTCCGGTTGCTGGAAGTCGCTGTAGTCGGGCATTGCATCGTAATCAATGCCGGGGTCGTAGGTCGGTTGAGTCTGGGGCTTCGCAGGTGCGTTTTGCGCCAGCTGACTGACGGTCTCGCTGGTCAGGCCGGTAATTTCGCTCAGGCGCTGGCGCATCAAGGTCCGCAGGTTGGCGCCTGGGACTTTGTCGATCAGCGGTGCTGCCAGCGTGGCCATATGGGCTTTGCCTTCAAGCGAGCGCGGGTCTGCTTCTTCGGTTAACTGCTGGAAGAAGTAATCGGCCAGTGGTTGTGCGTGCTGGTTGATGCGTGCCTTGAAGGCGTCGGTACCTTCGGAGCGCACCAGTGTGTCCGGGTCCTCGCCTTCAGGCAGAAACAAAAAGCGTGCGCGCCGTCCATCCTGCAGGCAAGGGAGTGTGGCCTCCAGTGCGCGCCAGGCAGCATTGCGGCCTGCCTGGTCGCCGTCAAAGCAGAACAAAACACTGGGTACCACGCGGAACAAGCGCTTCATGTGTTCTTCGCTGGTGGCGGTGCCCAGTGTTGCGACGGCATTGCGCAGGCCTTGCTGGGCCAGGGCAATGACGTCCATGTAGCCTTCAACCACGATGATTTCGTCGAGGCTGCGATTGAACTTGCGTGCTTCGAACAGCCCGTACAGTTCCTGGCCTTTATGAAAGACTGGCGTTTCCGGGGAGTTCAGGTATTTGGGTTTGTCATCGCCCAGGACCCTGCCACCAAAGGCGATGATGCGGCCACGACTGTCGCGGATCGGAAACATGACGCGATCACGAAAGCGGTCATAGCGCTTGCCGGTCTCGGCGTTTTCCACCAGCAAGCCCGCATCGATCATGGCTTTTTGCTGCAGTGTGTCGCTGCTTAGGTGTTTGTACAGATTGTCCCAGCCTGGCGGGGCGAATCCGAGACCGAAGTCGCGGGCGATTTCGCCGGTCAGGCCGCGGCCCTTCAGGTAGTCCACAGCAGCTTTGCGTGCAGGATGAGTTTTTAATGCCTGGCGATAAAAATCGGCAGCAGCGGTCAGAAGTGGATAGAGCGGAGAGTCAGTCGGCTGCCGCGGCTTGTGTGGGCGGCCACTTTCTTCTCGCGGGATCTCCATGCCGGCGGCTTTGGCCAGTTCTTCGACGGCCTGGGGGAAATCCAGGTTGTCGTGGTCCATGATGAAGCCGAGGGCGTTGCCGCCCGCGCCGCAGCCAAAGCAGTAATAGAACTGTTTGTCGGGGCTGACGCTGAAAGACGGCGTTTTTTCTTTGTGGAAGGGGCAGCAGGCCGTGTAATTTTTGCCGGCTTTCTTCATTTGCACGCGAGAGCTGACGACATCGACGATATCGGTACGGTTCAGAAGGTCGTCAATAAAGCTCTGGGGGATTAACCCGGCCATGGCGTTCTCGTCATCACTGCGCAGAAATGGGTCCGTATAAAGGGCTTGGGCATCGCGCGTGCAGGCGAATGCTCTGCTCGATCGTGGGGCGTCAGCTCAATTATTTCGGGGAAGTGTATCTGTCGAAACCCGGTCTGCTCATTTTAATCAGAGTGAATGGGATCGGTAATTTTCACGCTCTGAGTCCGGCACTGACCAATGGCTGGTCTCGGATAGCTCATAAGCAGGCACTGGAGAGGTGCCTTGGGCTGATCGTCTTTAGGGAAAATCAGAGAGGTGTGCTCGTCGGTAGCCTTGGAAGGCTCGTCAGTAAAGACGTGCACCGCTGGCTATTAGGCCAGGTCTGACGTGATGTAACGCTTGTCGCGGTCGCATCTGCGGCCTTGACGATAAAGCATGTAACCTTCAACAACTGCCTACGGCCCGGCTTTAGGCCGGGCTTGGCAGAAGCGTGCTACGAACGTCTGTGTATTAGTACAGACGTACGGCGCGGCGCTGCTCGCGCTGAACTTTCTTCGCGTGACGCTTAACAGCAGCTGCTGCTTTGCGTTTACGCTCGGAAGTCGGCTTCTCGTAAAATTCGCGGCTGCGAACTTCAGCCAGAACACCGGCTTTTTCGCAGGAGCGCTTGAAACGACGCAGAGCTACGTCGAAGGGTTCGTTCTCTTTTACTTTGACGGCTGGCATCCAGAGCTACCTTCATTCATTACCGGGGTCAACGTCTCAAGGCAAAAATCGCGTTGAAAGACGTCGGTTTTTAAGGGTTGCGGATGTTAACCCCTCATCGCCCGGAATGCAAAGCCTCTGATCGAAAACCGCTGGCCGGGGGCGGGAGTGGCGACTATTATGCGCGCCTTCGAATTTAGCCTCTACAAGGCGTAAACCCATGCTAGTACTGGGATTAGAAACCTCCTGCGACGAAACCGGCGTCGCGCTATACGACAGTGAGCGCGGGCTTTTGGCCGATGCACTGTTCAGTCAGATCGACCTTCACCGCGCCTATGGCGGTGTGGTGCCGGAGCTGGCTTCAAGGGATCACGTCAAGCGCATGCTGCCCTTGATTCGTCAGGTGCTGGCCGAGGCCGATTGTGTGCCGACCGAGATCGACGCCATAGCCTACACGGCGGGTCCAGGATTGGTCGGAGCCCTTCTGGTTGGGGCTTCTTGCGCTCAGGCGCTGGCTTTTGCCTGGGGTATTCCGGCCCTCGGTGTCCATCACATGGAAGGCCATTTATTGGCTCCGATGCTGGAAGAACAGCCTCCGGAATTTCCGTTCGTCGCTTTGTTGGTATCGGGCGGTCACACGCAGCTGGTTCGCGTTGATGGTATCGGCCAGTACGAGTTGCTGGGCGAGACGCTGGACGATGCTGCGGGTGAGGCGTTCGACAAGACCGCGAAGATGATGGGGCTCAACTATCCAGGTGGCCCTGAGATCGCGCGACTGGCCGCTCAGGGCGTTGCGGGGCGTTTTGTATTCCCGCGCCCCATGACTGATCGTCCGGGGCTGCAGTTTAGCTTCAGCGGCCTCAAAACCTTCGCCTTGAACACGTGGCAGCGCTGTGTGGCCGCGGGCGACGATACCGAGCAAACCCGTTGCGATATTTCCCTGGCGTTCCAGCAGGCTGTGGTCGAGACGCTGACGATCAAGTGCAAGCGCGCCTTGAAGCACGCGGGCATGAAGCGCCTGGTGATTGCTGGTGGTGTGAGCGCCAACAAGGCGTTGCGTGTATCCCTGGAAAAAATGCTCGGCGAGATGAAGGGTAACGTTTACTACGCTCGCCCGGAATTTTGCACGGATAATGGCGCGATGATTGCGTTTGCGGGTTGTCAGCGTTTGCAGGCTGGCCAGCACGAAACATTGGCAATCAGCGTGCAGGCACGCTGGCCGATGGAGCAGCTGAAGCCCCTGTGAGAGCCGGGGTTGGATCGAGCGTGAGGTTTTTTCACGGGCAAGATTCAGAAATGGCGTTCGCGCCCAGCCATCAGGTCGCGTAAATTGCCGCGGTGGCGCCAGACAATCAGTGCCGTCAGGACGCTCATGGGCAGCACGGCGGCAGGCTCTTGCCAGGCCAGCAATGGCAGGGTCAGGGGTGTGGCGATCAACGCTGCCAGTGAGCTGGTACGGGTCAGCTGAAAGGTTAGCAGCCATGCTGCGACAGCCAGCAATGCCGCGGGAGGGTATAGCCCCAGCAGCATGCCGGCAGCCGTGGCGACACCTTTGCCGCCGCGAAAGCGGAAGTACGCAGGGTACATGTGTCCTACGACGGCGCAGCTACCGATCCAGGCTTGGTCCTGGAGCGAGAAATCCAGTTGGCAGGCCAGAATGACGGGTAAAAGCCCCTTGCACAGGTCGCCGAGCAAGGTCAGGACGGCAAGTTTTTTGCCAGCCAGACGCAACATGTTGGTTGCGCCGGCATTGCCGGAGCCACTCATTCGCGGATCGGGAGTTCCCGTCAGGCGGCTGAGCAAAATGGCAAAGGACAGAGAGCCAAGCAGGTAGGCGAGGATCGCCAGTAACCAAAACATGCTAACTATTCCGGGCGAGGACGCCCTGATTCTAACGGCGCATTGCGCCCTTGTCGTGCTGCGGAGAAGAGTGCTTGGACAGAGTGTTTATCGAAGGCCTGGAAGTCGACACCGTAATTGGTGCTTATGACTGGGAGCGCGGCATCCGTCAGTGCCTGCGTCTTGACCTGAGTTTTGCGTGGGATAACCGTCCGGCTGCCGCTGGCGATGACCTGACGCTGGCTCTCGATTATGCGAGCGTTTCCACGCGTATTCAGGCATTTGCCGAGCACGCTCAATTTCAACTGGTGGAAACCTTTGCGGAGCGTCTGGCAGAGGTGTTGATGAGTGAGTTCAACATTCCCTGGCTGCACCTCAAGCTGACCAAGCCCGGCGCCGTTGCGGCGGCCACAGGGGTTGGCGTGGAGATTGAGCGCGGATGTCGCTAACTCAGGTTTATCTCGGGCTGGGCAGTAATGTCGAGCGCGAAAAGCATTTGCTGGCGGGGCTTGATGCACTGACCGGTTTTTTGCGCGATATGTGTTGCTCTGCGGTTTTCGAAAGTCAGCCTGTGGGTATCAAAAGCGGGCCTTTTTTCAATCTGGTGGTGGCGGCGAAAACCGATTTGCCACTGATTGAGTTGAGTCGACGATTGAAGCTGATCGAAGCTGATAACGGACGTTATGCTCAAGATCGTAAAGGATTGCCACTGGATATCGACGTGCTGTTTTACGGTGATCTGGTGGGGGGTTTTGACGGATTGACCTTGCCCCGTGCCGAGATTCTCAAGAATGCTTTTGTGTTGTGGCCGCTATCGTTGATAGCGCCAGACAAAGTGCATCCAGGTGTGGGCAAGACCCTTGCTCAGCTGTGGGCAGAGGCACAGATCGATCAAGTGCTCGCACCTGCTGCGTTTGAATGGCGGGGTGAGCAGTTGACGCCGCTGGAGATGCTGGCAGGCTGAAGGTCGTTTGAATGTGCAGCAGGGTGCTGCTTTTTTGTGGGAGCGGGCTTGCTCGCGATACTGGCGCTGCGGTCTTTGCGTCAGACCGCATCGATACCATCGCGAGCAAGCCCGCTCCCACAAGATTTGCTCTACAAGGCATCCTTGTAGGCTTGCAGTGCCTTAAGTCGTTCGCGCTTGAGTGCCTCACCCAGTTCTGGGCCTTTGAAGCCCTGCTCCAGCAGTGGTTGCACGGCCACGGCCAGTGCGGCCCGTGCAGCACCGCGTAGGTAGTCAGCTTGCGGATACGGCCGGTTTTCCAGTCCAAGACGCCCTTTGGCGTCCATCTCGCATGCCACGATGAACTCCTCGAATCGCTGCGGGCGGCGGTACACGTCAAAGCGCTGCAGTAACTCGAGTAGCGTCGAAGCCTTGAGCTCAAGAGCACGATGGCCGTGGGTGTGATACTCGCCCACCAGCAATGCCAATTCCTGGCAATCCCTTGGCACTTTGTAGCGATCATTTACGGCTTTGATCAGGCGTAGTCCCTTGTGCTCGTGGGCAATGTGTCTGGGCCAGTCTTTCTCCGGCGTAAGCCCCTTGCCAAGGTCGTGCAGAAGGCACGCCCAGCGAACGGTCAGTGGTTGCTGGTGCAGCGCCGATTGCTCCAGCACGCTCAGGGTATGCACGCCGCTGTCGATTTCCGGGTGGTGGGCAGGGGGCTGTGGCACACCAAACAGTGCATTCACCTCTGGCAGCAGCACCTCCAGTGCGTCACAGCTGCGCAGCACTTCAATAAATACCTGAGGTTGGTCTTCCATCAGGGCGCGGGAAATTTCTTTCCAGCAGCGCTCGGGGGTCAAGGCTTGCAGCTCGCCGGATCTGGACAGCTGGCGCATCAATTCCAGCGTTTCTGGTGCGATGTTGAAACCAAGGCTCGCGTAGCGTGCTGCGAAGCGGGCCACCCGCAGGACTCTGAGAGGATCTTCGGCGAATGCGGGGGAAACGTGGCGTAAAACACGGTCTTCAAGATCGCGCTGACCATTGTAAGGGTCAGTTATATTGCCAGCATCGTCCTCAGCCATTGCGTTGATGGTCAGGTCGCGGCGTATCAGGTCTTCTTCCAGGGTGACGTCGGGGCTGGCATGAAAAATAAAGCCGCCATAACCATGACCGCTTTTACGCTCCGTACGTGCCAGAGCGTATTCGTCGCCGGTTTTGGGGTGAAGAAATACCGGGAAGTCTGAACCTACAGGGCGATACCCCAAGGCTTGCATTTGTTCGGCTGTTGCGCCAACGACTACCCAGTCAATATCGGTGACAGGCTTGCCCAGCAGGCGATCACGTACAGCGCCGCCAACTTTATAGATCTGCATAAAAAACCTCCGTTAGCACGACAGGATAGCGCGTGTGCCGTGTTAACGGAGGCTTGTGTGCATTACAGGTGAATGGCGCCCATATCCAGTCGGCCGCGATCATTGTCGCCGTGATCGCCTTTTGGTGGGACATGATGGACTTTCACGACCTGGTCGCCTTGCAGTGTTTCAAGATGGATATCGAAGCCCCACAAGCGGTGCAGGTGTTTCAAGACCTCGTCGGTTGATTCGCCCAAGGGTTTGCGGTCATGTTGCTGGTGGCGCAGGGTCAGGGAGCGGTCGCCACGGCGGTCGATACTCCAGATTTGTATGTTGGGTTCACGATTGCCCAGGTTGTACTGGGCAGCCAGGGTTTCACGAATGATGCGGTAACCGTTCTCGTCGTGAATGGCGGGTACCAGCAAGTCGTCTTTTTGATCGTCGTCCATGATGCTGAACAATTTCAGATCGCGGATTACTTTGGGTGACAGGTATTGCAGGATAAAACTCTCGTCCTTGAAGCTGCTCATGGCGAACTTGATGCTTGATAGCCAGTCGCTGCCTGCCAGGTCAGGGAACCAGTAACGGTCCTCGTCGGTTGGGTGTTCGCAAATGCGCCGGATGTCGCAATACATTGCAAACCCCAGTGCGTAAGGGTTGATGCCGCTGTAGTAAGGGCTGTCAAAGCCGGGTTGGAACACCACGCTGGTGTGGGAAATGAGGAACTCCATCATGAAGCCTTCAGTCACCAGGCCTTCGTCGTAGAGGTCGTTCATCAAGGTGTAGTGCCAGAAAGTGGCCCAGCCCTCGTTCATCACTTGCGTTTGCCGTTGTGGGTAAAAGTACTGTGCAATCTTGCGCACAATACGCACAACTTCGCGTTGCCAGGGCTCCAGCAGCGGCGCGTGTTTTTCTATGAAATAAAGGATGTTTTCCTGAGGTTCGTCGGGGAAGCGGGCGTTATCTTTCTCGCTTAGTTTGTCTGCGCTTTTAGGGATGGTGCGCCACAAATCGTTAATCTGCTTTTGCAGATGCTCTTCGCGCTCTTTTTGGCGACGGCGTTCCTCTTCAGCTGAAATCGGATCGGGTCGTTTGTAGCGGTCTACACCGTAGTTCATCAAGGCATGGCAGGAGTCGAGCAGGTCTTCGACCGCATCGATGCCGTGGCGCTCCTCACATTGCATGATGTACTGCTTGGCGAACACCAGATAGTCGATGATCGAACTGGCGTCCGTCCAGGTGCGAAACAGGTAGTTGCCCTTGAAGAAGCTGTTATGCCCATAGCACGCATGGGCCACCACCAGTGCTTGCATGCAGATGGTGTTTTCTTCCATCAGGTAAGCAATGCACGGGTCAGAGTTGATGACGATTTCGTAGGCCAGCCCCATCTGCCCACGGGTGTATGACTTTTCGGTGCTCAAAAAGTGTTTGCCATAGGACCAGTGGTGATACCCCAGCGGCATGCCCACTGAAGCGTAGGCATCCATCATCTGTTCGGCAGTAATCACTTCGATCTGGTTGGGATAGGTATCCAGCGCATAGCGTTCGGCCAGGCGACCGATTTCACGGTCGTAAGCCTGGATCAGGTCAAAGGTCCACTCTGAGCCAGTGGAGATGGGTTGGCGTTTATTCTCTTTGGCGGTCATGTCACTAACCTGCGCTGGAAGAGTTCACGGAAGACCGGATATATATCGCCGGCCGAGACCAGTTGTTGCTGCGCGAAGGTGTCGGAAAACGCCTCGCTGATGCGTTCGTATTCGTACCAGAGGGCCTGATGTTCGCGCGGTGTAATCTCTACATAAGTGTAGTACTGCACGAATGGCATGATCTGGTTGATCAGAATGTCGCGGCAAATGGGTGAGTCATCGTTCCAGTTGTCCCCGTCAGAGGCTTGCGCTGCGTAGATATTCCACTCGTTGGTGGGGTAGCGCTCGGCCATGATCTCCTGCATCAGTTTGAGTGCGCTTGAGACGATGGTGCCGCCGGTTTCTCTTGAATAGAAAAACTCCTCTTCATCCACTTCGCGTGCACTGGTGTGGTGGCGAATAAACACGACGTCGATCTTGTCGTAGTTCCGCTTCAGGAACAGGTACAGCAAGATGAAAAATCGTTTGGCAATGTCTTTCGTGGCTTGGGTCATGGAGCCAGAAACGTCCATCAGGCAGAACATGACGGCCTTGGAGCTGGGGTTGGGTTGCTTGACCAGCAGGTTGTACTTGAGGTCAAAGGTATCGAGGAAAGGTACGCGGTGAATTCGTGCGCTAAGTTTCTCGATTTCTGCCTCTACGGCTTTGATATCGCCGAAGTTATCGGGCTCTTCGCGTTTTAATCGTTCCAGCTCAGCCTTGGCCTCCCTGAGTTTTGCCCGACTGCTGCCTGAAAGGGCAATGCGCCGGGCGTGAGCTGAGCGCAAGGTACGAATGATATTGATGCGAGACGGGTTGCCCTCGTTGCTGATACCGGCGCGTACGGTTTTAAAGGTGTCAGTTCCGGTCAGGTTGCGTTTGACCAGATTGGGGAGTTCAAGGTCTTCGAACATGAATTCGAGGAACTCTTCCTGGGTAATCTGGAATACGAACTCATCCATGCCTTCGCCGGAATTGCCAGCTTTTCCGGGTCCACCGCCGCCGCCCGCTCCGCCTTGAGGCCGGGGAATGTGTTCGCCGCTGGTGAACTCCTTGTTGCCAGGGTGAACTACGGTTTGCTTGCCACCGCGCCCATGGTGAAGCACCGGCTCATCGATATCGCGGCCGGGAATGCTGATTTGCTCGCCATGTTCCATATCCGTTATGGAGCGGCGGCCCACGGCCTCTTCTACGGCCTTTTTGATGTGGTCACGGTAGCGCCGCAGAAAGCGCTGACGGTTTACCGTGCTCTTGTTCTTGCCATTGAGGCGTCGGTCGATCACATAGCTCATTAGGCCCTCCGGGCAGCTTCAAGTTGTGAGCTGCAAGCTACAAGTCCAGGCAATTGCGCGTGCCTGGTCCTTGCAGCTTGAGGCTTGAGGCTTACAGCTGCCTCACTGCGACTTGCGGACCCGCAGGTACCACTCGGAGAGCAGCCGTACTTGTTTGTCGGTATAGCCGCGTTCGACCATTCGAGTGACGAAGTCGTTATGTTTCTGTTGGTCCTCTTTGCTCGCCTTGGCGTTGAAACTGATAACCGGCAGCAGGTCCTCGGTGTTGGAGAACATTTTCTTCTCGATCACCACGCGCAACTTCTCGTAGCTGAGCCAGGTAGGGTTCTTGCCGTTGTTGTTGGCGCGGGCACGCAGAACGAAATTGACGATTTCGTTGCGGAAATCTTTCGGGTTGCTGATGCCGGCCGGTTTTTCGATTTTTTCCAGTTCTTCGTTCAGGGCTACGCGGTTGAGGATCTCACCGGTTTCCGGATCGCGGTATTCCTGGTCCTGAATCCAGAAGTCGGCGTACAGCACGTAGCGATCGAAGATGTTTTGCCCGTATTCGCTGTAGGACTCCAGGTAAGCCGTCTGGATTTCCTTGCCGATAAACTCGATGTAGCGCGGCGCCAGGTATTCCTTGAGGAAGCGCAGGTAGCGCTCACGGGTTTCGGCCTGGAACTGTTCCTGCTCGATCTGCTGTTCGAGTACATAGAGCAGGTGAACGGGGTTTGCTGCAATTTCGTGGGGATCGAAGTTGAATACCTTGGACAGGATCTTGAACGCGAATCGGGTCGAAAGCCCGTTCATGCCTTCGTCGACGCCCGCGTTGTCGCGGTATTCCTGAATGGATTTGGCTTTCGGATCGGTGTCCTTTAGGTTCTCACCGTCATATACCCGCATCTTGGAGTAGATGTTGGAGTTTTCCGGCTCTTTGAGGCGCGAAAGAACAGTGAACTGGGCCAGCATTTTCAGGGTGTCGGGTGCGCAATGGGCTTTGGCCAGTGAGCTGTTGAACAGCAGTTTGTCGTAGATTTTTACTTCGTCACTGACGCGCAGGCAGTACGGCACTTTGACGATGTAGATCCGGTCGATAAACGCTTCGTTGTTCTTGTTGTTGCGGAAGGTGTGCCACTCCGATTCGTTTGAGTGGGCCAACAGGATGCCGGTAAACGGAATGGCCCCCAGACCTTCGGTACTGTTGTAGTTGCCCTCTTGAGTGGCAGTCAGCAGTGGGTGCAGCACCTTGATCGGCGCCTTGAACATCTCCACGAATTCCATCAGGCCCTGGTTGGACCGGCACAGCGCGCCCGAATAGCTGTAGGCATCGGCGTCGTTCTGCGGGAATTCTTCCAGTTTTCGAATATCAACCTTGCCGACCAGGGCTGAAATGTCCTGGTTGTTTTCATCGCCGGGTTCGGTTTTGGCGACACCGATCTGGTTGAGAATCGAGGGATAGAGTTTCACTACGCGGAACTGGCTGATGTCACCACCAAATTCGGCCAGTCGCTTGGTGGCCCACGGCGACATGATGGTGCTCAAGTAGCGTTTCGGGATGCCGAAATCTTCTTCGAGGATCGCGCCATCTTCTGTGGCGTTGAACAGCCCCAAAGGCGATTCGAAGACCGGCGAGCCCTTGATCGCGTAGAAAGGCACCTTTTCGATCAGTTGCTTGAGCTTTTCGGCAAGGGATGACTTGCCGCCCCCGACCGGGCCCAGCAGGTAGAGGATTTGTTTCTTCTCTTCCAGGCCCTGCGCAGCATGGCGGAAGTAGGAGACGATCTGGTCAATGCATTCTTCCATCCCATGGAAGTCTTCAAAGGCCGGATAACGACGAATCACCTTGTTGGAGAAGATTCGTGACAGACGAGAGTCGTTTGAGGTGTCCAGCAGTTCCGGTTCACCAATGGCCAGCAGTAGCCTTTCAGCAGCAGAGGCATAAGTGCTTTTGTCTTGCTTGCACAGCTCCAGATACTCCTGGAGCGTGAGCTCTTCCTGGCGTGTGGATTCAAAGCGTTGTTGGAAGTGGCTAAAAATACTCATGACGTCACCTCGCTCGATACGTGGAGTCGGCGATAGATCGGTCAGTTCGAGTGCTGGCATGCAGCAGCATTTCAGCTGCTGTGTACCCCCCAGGACACCATCAAGGTGGCTAAGCCCTTGAAGTTACTACCGATGATCCATTCGCCGGTGTACCGGCTCTCCCCAGATTTGGATGGCCTGAGGTAAAGGATAGTTGGTAATCCGGGAGGTCAAGGCGAGATGCATGAATTGTTGCGCCTGACCGTTGGTCAGGAAGGGCGCCAGCCCTCTGATCACGGGGGCTGGCGCTGAAAAAAATATTATTCGGCAGTGCTTTGCGCGGTTTCGTTCGGATAAGTTGCACGCCACAGTTCGAAGCCGCCATCAAGGCTGTAGACCTCGCTAAAACCCTGGCTCACCAAATACGCCGCGGCGCTTTGGCTGGAGTTGCCGTGGTAACAAGCAACGATCAGAGGGGCGTCGAGGTCGGCGTTGGCGATGAAGTCATGCAGTGAGTGGTTGTCCAGGTGCTTCGCGCCGCTGATATGGCTGGCGGCAAAGGCCTGTGGATCACGCACATCAACTACGACGGCGCCTTGTTCTCGCAAGGCCTGGGCCTGCTCTGGCGGGATACGTTTGAATTCGGTCATGGGGAGATTCCTGTGGCCTGACAGCGGGCGCGGTTAGCTGGCGCCCAAGGGTTGGGAAGGTGGGGCGGTTTGCAGGGCGATGGAGGGCGCCGCAAGGGCCGGGTCGTCGCAATCGCAGATCAGGCGCTGACCGGTATCGACGTTGAGCAGAGTCATGGCGCCTCCCCAGACACAGCCAGTATCGAGAGCGAAGATGCCAGGCTCCTTGCAGTTGCCTTCCAGCGCTGCCCAATGCCCAAAGATGATCTTGAGCCCTTGGGTTTTGCGTTCTTTATAACTGAACCAAGGCGCATAGCCTGGCGGTGCGCTACCGATGCCTTCTTTGCTTTTGAGGTCGAGCTTGCCTTCTCGGGTACAAAAACGCATCCGGGTGAAATAGTTGGTGATAACCCGTAAACGGGTGACGCCCGTCAGTTCGTTGTCCCACTTGGCAGGGTCGTTGCCGTACATGCCGTCCAGGTAAGGCCCGATGAGGTTGTCGTCACGCAACGCATGTTCAACTTCACTGGCACACTTGAGGGCTTTTTTCAGTGTCCACTGCGGCGGTATTCCGGCATGCACCAGTGCAATATTGCGCTCGGCATCGTGATGCAGAAGAGGTTGCTGGCGTAACCAGCTCAGCAGTTCATCACAATCGGGAGCCTGGAGGATTTCACGCAGGGTATCGCCTTTTTTCAGGCGCTCGGCGTTATGGCCCACGGCCAGCAGGTGTAGGTCATGGTTGCCCAGCACGCACACCAGTGATTCTCGCATGCGGTACAAAAAGCGCAGGGTTTCCAGCGATTCCGGGCCACGGTTGACCAGGTCGCCCACCAGCCAGAGCTTGTCTTTGTCAGGGGCGAAGGCTACGCGTTCGAGCAGGCGTTTAAGAGGCTTCAAGCAGCCTTGCAGATCGCCAACGGCATATACCGCCATCAGTGCAGGGCCCCGGGGACCGCAAGGCGGAAGGGCGCAATGACGGCTTTGAACTCATGACCGTCGTCGGCATGCATCAGGTAGCTGCCTTGCATGGTGCCGACTTTGGTCGTGATGACCGAACCGCTGCTGTAGGAATGCTCGCTACCGGGGGCGATTGTAGGCTGCAAACCCACAACGCCAGCGCCACGAACTTCTTCTACATGGCCATCGCCGTCGGTGATTACCCAATGCCGGGACAGTAGTTTTGCGGGTATTGAGCCGTTGTTGCGCACCGTGATGGTATAGGCAAAGGCAAAACGCTGATGTTCAGGCTGCGATTGTTCTGGCAGGTAACGCGTGACGACACTGACGTCGACCAGGTAGCGGGGATCGTGCATGCGAGAGGCCTTACGTGAAAGCGAAGACACAGTTCGGGATAAAACTGATGCCTGAGTCTAGGCCAAACAACGTGTACTAGGCCAGACGTTGCGTCCGGCCCAGTACCCGTTTTTCTCGGCAATCAGTCGGCAGAGGGCGCTACGACAGGCTGTTCGCTGAGCTTGTCGGCCAGGCGCACAAAGGCGGCAAGGTCGAGTTGCTCCGGACGTTTGCTGCCATCAACGCCAGCGGCTTCGATTTCATCGTTGCTGAGCAAGGCTTTGAGGGTGTTGCGCAGGGTTTTACGACGCTGGTTGAACGCTTCACGAACCACGCGTTCAAGCAGTCGATGGTCCTTGGCTGGATGTGGCAGCACTTCGTGCGGCACCAGTCGGACAATTGCCGAATCAACTTTTGGCGGCGGATTGAATGCACCCGGGCCTACGTTGAACAGGTGTTCGACGCGGCAGTGGTACTGGACCATGATCGAAAGACGACCCCAGTCGCCACCACCAGGACCGGCGGCCATGCGTTCAACCACTTCTTTTTGCAGCATGAAGTGCATGTCGCGGATCAGGTCGGCATTTTTCAGCAGGTGAAAAATCAGCGGTGTGGAGATGTTGTACGGCAGGTTGCCGACCACTCGCAGAGTACGGGGTGCAGCGTTGAGGCTTTTGAAGTCGAACTTCAGCGCGTCACCCTGGTGCAGGGTGAAGTTGCTCATCCCTGCGAACTGCCGATTAAGAATCGGGATCAGGTCTTTGTCGAGTTCCACGACGTCAAGTTGACCACCGCTGTTGAGAATGCCTTCGGTCAGGGCGCCCTGGCCCGGGCCGATTTCCAGCAGGCGATCGTCAGCCTTGGCGTGGATGGCGCGCAGGATACGGTCAATAACGCCTGCATCGTGCAGGAAGTTCTGGCCAAAGCGCTTGCGCGCCTTGTGTTGGTATTGCTCGTTCATATACGGGTCTCGGCCATCTGGTAGGCGGTTTCCAGGGCGACTTGCAGGCTGCCGGTGTCGATTTTGCCGCTACCTGCCAGATCCAGGGCGGTACCGTGGTCGACAGAGGTGCGGATAATCGGTAAGCCCAGGGTGATGTTGACTGCGGCACCAAACCCTTTGTACTTGAGTACGGGCAGGCCTTGGTCGTGGTACATCGCCAGCACTGCGTCGCAGTGTTCCAGATATTTGGGGGTAAACAGAGTGTCGGCAGGCAGCGGGCCACGCAGGTCCATGCCCTCGCTGCGCAGGCGCTCCAGGGTTGGTTCGATGATGTCGATTTCTTCATGGCCCAAGTGCCCGCCTTCACCGGCATGGGGGTTTAGCCCGCAGACCAGGATACGCGGTTGGGCAATGCCGAATTTTTGTTGCAGGTCGGCGTGCAGGATACGGGTAACCCGCATCAGTCGCTCGGGGGTGATTGCATCGCTGACCTGACGAAGTGGCAGGTGAGTCGTGACCAGAGCTACGCGCAGTCCGCGAGTGGCAAGCATCATTACCACTTGCTCGGTATGAGTCAGGTCAGCGAGGAATTCGGTATGGCCAGAAAACGGAATGCCCGCTTCGTTGATCACGCCTTTGTGCACGGGGGCGGTGATCATTCCTGCAAAGTCGCCACTCAGGCAGCCTTGGGCGGCGCGGGTCAGGGTTTGCAGTACAAAGACTGCGTTGGCCTTGTCCAGCGTGCCAGCGGTGACGGTGGCATTCAGGGGGGTATCCCACACGTACAAACTGCCTGCAGGCGCCGGTTGTTCGGGCCAGTTGCCAGGCCCTACAGGCAGCAGGCTGACAGCCACACCGAGCTGCGCGGCCCGCTCAAGGAGCAGGTCGCGGCTGGTGATGGCAATCAGGGGGTGTGGCTGTTGCTGCGAGGCGAGCAGCAGGCACAGGTCTGGACCTATGCCTGCCGGTTCACCGGGTGTCAGGGCAAAGCGCTGTGCTTTCACTGCGCGGCCTGATCTGCGCTGTCAGTTCCGGTTGCGCCTGGCAGCTTGATTTCAACGTAGGCTTCGTCGCGGATCTGACGCAGCCAGGATTGCAGCTCTTCGTCGTACTTGCGGTTACGCAAAGCGTTCATTGCCTGTTGCTCGCGTGCCTGGGTGGTGCTGTCAGTGGCGCGACGGCCAAGGACTTCCAGTACATGCCAGCCGTATTGGCTTTTGAAGGGTTTGGACAGCACGCCTTGTGGTGTGTCGGCCATTGCTTCGCGGAACTCGGGTACCAGCGAGTTGGGATCAACCCAGTTCAGATCACCGCCGTTAAGAGCGGAACCCGGGTCTTCGGAGTAGTTTTTAGCCAATTCTGCAAAGTCTTCGCCGGCGCTGATGCGCTCGTAAAGTTTCTCTGCCAACGCCTTGGTGGCCGCTTCGCTGCGAATTTCGCTTGGCTTGATCAGGATGTGGCGAACATGCACTTCGTCCACAACCACTGTCTCGCCGCCGCGTTTTGCATTCAGCTTGAGAATGATGAAGCCGCCAGGCGTACGCACTGGCGGTGTAACGTCACCCACAGGCATCTCGCTGAGCATGCGGTCAAAAGGAGGTGGCAGTTGAGCTGCTTTACGCCAGCCCATGTCGCCGCCTTCCAGTGCCGTGTCGCTGCCGGAGCGAGCGATAGCCATTTGCCCGAAGTCCGCGCCTTGCTTGAGCTTGTTGTAGACATCTTCGGCTTGCTTGGCGGCGTTCTGGATGGCATCTGAACTCGCGCTTTCAGGCGTTGGAATCAGGATGTTGGCCAGGTTGTACTCTTCGGACATCTGCATTTTGCCCAGATCCGAAGCCAGGAAGTTTTTCACTTCCTGATCCGTGACCTGGATGCGCTCAGCCACACGACGTTGACGCACACGGCTGATGATCATCTCGCGACGTACCTGCTCGCGGGCATCTTCATAAGACAGGCCGTCGCGGGCCAGAGCCTGACGGAACTGTTCGATGGTCATGTTATTGCGCTGGGCAATGGTGCCGATGGCCTGGTTCAGTTCTTCATCCGTGATACGGATGCCTGAACGCTCGCCGATCTGCAGTTGCAGGTTTTCGACGATCAGGCGTTCAAGCACCTGCTGGTCCAGAACGCTGGCAGGGGGAACACCCTGCCCACGTTTGGCGATGGTTTGCTGAACTTCGTGGACGCGCTGATCCAGTTGGCTCTGCATGATCACGTCGTTATCGACAATGGCCACCACTTTATCCAGGGGTTGTACCGCAGCGCTGGCTGCAGTACCCAGGAACAACGCGCCCAGCATTAGCGGGCGCAGACACTCAGAAAGCTTGATCTTCACGTTCACGATAACCTTGGATGCCTTTGTCGAGGAAGCTCTCTACTTTGGTGCCAACAACGCCACCGAGACCTTTCAGCACAACTTGGAGGAAGAGACCATGGTCGCCCTTCTCATTTTGAGGGGCTGCTTGGGTGTACTCGTCGTTGGATACCCAATAACGGCTGATCAGACGAAGCTTCCAGCAGCAGTTGTCGTATTCGAAGCCACCGAAGGCTTCCAGGGTACGGTTGCGGTTGTAGTCGTACTGCCAGCGGCTGATGGCATTCCATTGAGGCACGATCGGCCAGATAACCGAGAAATCGTGCTGCTGGATTTTGTAGTAATCCTTGATGTAGCCCGGCTGCCCTGGAGACAGGTAATCGCCGCCGCCCACAGTCCACTTACCGGTGTACTGGTCGTAGCGAACCTGGTCGTTGCGATAGCGATAGCCGATGTTGACCACCTTGTTCGGGTTGTCTTCAGGCTGGTAGTGCATCATCGCACTGCCTGAACGCGGGCTGTGGCTTTCCGGATCCCAGTTGTAGTCGGCAGTTGCACGCCAGTCGCGGTTGAAGCGATAGGCGTACTCCAGTGCATACGGTGACACATTGGAGGTTGCGTCTGCACGGTCGGCATCGATGCCCGGCAACTGAACCTTGCGGTCCTTGAAGTAGTAGGCCTGGCCCACGCTGATGCGTTGACGTTCAAAACCGTTGTCTTCGATCAGGCGGCTGGTCAGACCCAACGACAGCTTGTTCTCGTCACCGACGCGGTCAGTACCGGTGAAGCGGTTGTCACGCCACAGCGAGGAATAGCTGAAGGTGCTTTCGCTGGTGTCGAAAATCGGGATGTTGTCCTGATTGCGCTCAGGGACATACAGATAGAACGCACGCGGCTCCAGGGTCTGGCGGTAGTTGGTGCCGAACCAGTTGGTGTTGCGGTCGAAGTACAGCCCGCTGTCGACGCTGGCGATTGGCACGTTGCGGCTAACCGAGCTGTCGAATTTTCCACCTGCAGTGGTCAATTGGGTCTTGCCGGTACCATCCAGATCCAGGTCGTACTGGGTGTACATGTACTTGAGGGACGGCGTGAGGTAGCCGTAGCTCCAGTTCAGCGGCAGGCTGACACTCGGGGCCAGGTTCATGCGCGTACCGTTGGCTCGAGCCAGACCCGTTACGTTGTTGTCGAGGCGAGGATCTACCGTGCCATCTTCGTTGGTGTAACTGCCGTTTTCGAGGCTGCGATCGAATCGAACCAGCTCGGTGTTGTAGGCGATGTTCAGGCCGCCCGGTTGCTGTGGCAGTGCACCATTGAGGGTCAGCTGCGGCAGCATGTTGTAAGGCGTGATCTGAGTAACAGTAGCCAGTTGATAGGCCTGTGCGTTCAGCCTGGCGGTATAGCTGTCGCCACGGTAGCTGACGGCACCTTGCTGGTTCAGGTAGTCACGGCTTTCAACGCCGATCTGATCACTTTCCAGGTCCTGGAAGTAATACGGGTCGCTGATCTTGGTGTAGTCGACTTCGGTCAGTACGCGGGAATCGAGGCCACCCTTGTGCTGCCAGTTGAGCATGTAGCGCTTGTCGGTGTAGTCGGTCTGGCGCTTGCGGTCGTCGTTATCGTCGTTGAGGTACGCGGCACCGAACTGGCCTTCGCTGGACTCGGTCAGGTAACGGAACTCGCCTTCCATCAACAAGCCGCGCTTGGTCATGTAGCGCGGGTACAACGTGGCATCGTAGTTGGGTGCCAGGTTGAAGTAGTACGGGGTCACGAGCATGAAGCCGGTGTCGGAGCTGCTGCTGAAGGAAGGCGGCAGGAAACCGGACTGACGACGATCGTCGATCGGGAAGTAGATGTACGGGGTGTAGAACACCGGAATGTCCTTGACCCGCAGCGTCACGTTGGTCGCCGTACCGAAGCCGGTAGCCGGGTTCAACGTGATGTTGTTGCCCTTGAGTTGCCAGGCGTTGCTGCTGGGTTCGCACGTGGTGTACGTACCATCCTTGAGGCGGATGATCGAGTCTTCGGCACGCTTGGCGTACAGCGCACTGCCGCGAATGCGCGACTTGTGCAGCACGTATTCGGCGTTGTCGACCTTGGCCGCACCCGTGTCCAGTTGAACATCGGCGTGGTCGCCGACGATCAGGGCCCCGTTGTCGCGCAGGCGAACCTTGCCAGTGAGCTCGCCACGGCTTTCAGCCTGATACAGGCTGGCTTCGTCGGCTTCGATCTGCATGCTGCCCTGACGCATTACGACGTCACCGGCCAGGGTCGCGACCTGCTCTTCCTGCTGATAGCGGGAGGCCTTGGCGCCGATAAAGGTCGGGGAATCGCTTTTGCTGGTCGTGTCGTTCATGCCCGGACGGATGGGCTCTACGTACGAACCGGCGCAGTACGGACCGGTTTCGGCCAGTTGCGCTGCGGTCAGTTTGTCACGTGGCACCCAGTCGAGATGGCTGTAGTCGTCACTGCGCGCTTTTAGCGCACGGCCTTTGGCCTCAGTCACCAGCGGGGCCTGCTTGACCTGCTCGCTGGTTTCACCGCTTGCACCTACAGACCCGTCGGCATGGGCCGGACGCGGTGGCAGTTGCGCCACGCTGTTTTTTGGTGCGCAATCCCAGCCACCCGAAGCCGACACGGAACAGTCATACTGCTCCTCGGCAAACGCGAACGGCGTGGCTAGAGGTTGCATGGCCAGCAAACTGCCGGTTACCAGCAACGGAAATTTTTTACGAAACGCGGGGGATTTCAATGCCATCTTATTAGTCCGGGCTTCCTGCGTGCCATCAGCCCGCGGTGGGGGACCGCACGCCTATCGATGGTCTGGAAAAGATTCTGGATAATAAAGCATGACCCGCTTGACGGCTAGCACCGTCGGAGACCCTTGTAATGCCTGACCAAGATGTACGCTTGCAACACCTGAAAGTTTGGCTGGATGAGCAGTTGGCAACCTTGTTCGCGAATGAGGGGTGGGGTGCTGTGCCCCCGGCCACGCTGACTGCTGCCAGTAGCGATGCGAGTTTCAGACGCTATTTTCGCTGGGAAGGCGAGGGTCGCAGTTTTGTCGTCATGGATGCGCCGCCGCCCCAGGAAAACTGCAAACCTTTCGTCGATATTGCCGATTTGTTGCGTACTTGCCAGATAAACGTACCGAAAGTTTATGCCCAGGACCTCGATCGCGGCTTTCTTTTGCTCAACGATCTGGGCAATAAAACCTTTCTCGACGTGATTAACAGCACCAATGCCGATGAGCTGTTCAAGGATGCGATCGAAGCCTTGCTGGCGTTTCAGCAACTGCCGATGGTCGAGCCGTTGCCCAGCTATGACGTGGCCTTGTTGCGCCGCGAGCTTGAGCTGTTCCCCGAGTGGTACGTACGGGCTCACCTGGGTGTTGACTTCAATGAACAGCAACTGGCTGCCTGGCAACGGGTCAGCACACTGCTGATCGACAGTGCGCTGGCACAGCCCAAGGTGCTGGTGCACCGCGACTTTATGCCACGCAACCTGATGCTCAGTATTCCCAATCCCGGTGTGCTGGATTTTCAGGACGCCGTGTATGGCCCGGTGACGTATGACATCACCTGCCTGTTCAAGGACGCCTTTCTGAGTTGGCCCGAAGAGCGCGTGCGTGCCTGGCTGCAGGATTACTGGAAGCTGGCATTGCCCCTGGGCATCCCGGTGCAATCGAACTTTGAAGAGTTCCTGCGCGCCAGCGACCTGATGGGTGTGCAGCGGCACTTGAAAGTGATCGGCATTTTTGCCCGCATTTGTCACCGTGATGGCAAACCGCGCTACCTGGCCGATGTGCCGCGCTTCTTCTCTTATATAGAAGGCGTGTTGGCGCGGCGTCCTGAGTTGGCCGAGTTGGGTGAGCTGTTCGCCAGCCTTGGACTCGTCAGCGAGGCCGATGCATGAAAGCGATGATTCTGGCTGCCGGCAAGGGCGAGCGCTTGCGGCCACTGACCCTGCACACACCAAAGCCATTGATTTGCGCTGGCGGTGTGCCACTTATCGAGTACCACCTGCGGGCACTGGCGGCGGCGGGGTTTACCGAGATCGTGATCAATCACGCTTGGCTGGGCCAGCAAATTGAAGATCACCTGGGGGACGGTTCGCGCTTTGGCGTCAGCATCCGTTACTCCCCTGAGGGCGAGCCACTTGAAACAGGTGGCGGGATTTTCAAGGCGTTGCCATTGTTGGGTGCTGAGCCTTTTGCGGTGGTGAACGGTGATATCTGGACCGATTACGACTTTGGCGCCTTGCGTCAACCGCTGACGGGGCTGGCCCACCTGGTATTGGTGGATAACCCGGCGCATCACCCCACCGGTGATTTCTGCCTGAACGGCAAGCAGGTTGAAGATGGTGTGTCAGGTAGCGATACGTTGACCTACAGCGGTATTGCCGTGCTCCACCCGGAGTTGTTCAGGGAATGCACGGCAGGTGCTTTCAAGCTGGCGCCGCTGTTGCGCAAGGCGATGGTTGCAGGGCAAGTAACGGGTGAGCGTTTGCTCGGGCACTGGGTCGATGTGGGCACCCATGAACGTCTGGCCGAGGTCGAGTCGCTGATTGAGGGTTCCCGCTAAAATGCTGTGGCCAGGGACTCTCGTTGGAGCCGGAGTGGGGTTTTTTATAGCCAGCATTCCGGGGGCCATGCTCGGGGCTTTATTGGGGCAAGCGCTGGACCGGCGCTTGCAGCTGCACAGTTGGGCGCATTTGCTTGAGCGCCTGGGTGCCCGGCCGGTGTTGCGCAACGATGAGCTGTTATTTGTGCTGCTCGGTCGACTGGCGAAAAGTGGAGGGCGAGTCGTGGACAGGCACATCGAGCAGGCGCGGCTTGAAATGCGTCAGCTCGACATGGAGCCCGCAGCCCAGAAGCGTGCCATTGCGGCGTTCAATCGCGGCAAGTCAGGTAATGATTCGTTGCGCGGCTACCTGCGGCGTCTTAAAGCTCAGCCCCATGCGGCAGAAGGTGTGTTGCGCGCCTGCTGGCGGATGATACTGGCTGATGGCCGCGTTGCCCCCCAGGAGCGTGAGTTGATCACGCGCTGGGGGAGCTGGCTGGGCTGGACACGGCAACAGGTTCTGGCACTGGGGGGCGAATATGACGCCCCTAAAAAGCCGGTGGCGACTCGCGGCGGGACTTATCAGCAATCGCTGACCTTGCTTGGGGTTACGGCTACCAGTGATCCTGCGCAGATCAAACGTGCCTATCGACGATTGCTCAGCCGTCACCATCCGGACAAGGTTGCTGGCACAGGTGCCAGTACGCTGCAGGTACGAGAGGCCACGGAAAAAACCCGTGAGCTGCATCAGGCCTACGCCTTTATCCGTGAACAGCACGGTTTTTAACGGCGCTTACTTGTCCACAGGCTGGGGGCTGAGCCAGCCGCGAACACGACGAAACAGTTGCTCCTGTTCGCCATCCCGATTCCCCGGGATGGCGAACAATCCTACCTGCTTGAAATTCGAACCGTTGGCTCGCTTGCTTGCCTGCAATCGTTGCAAGGCGGCTTCGCGGGCAAGTGGCTGGTCCTTGTAGAAAATATCCAGCAGTGCCACGTCGAGGGCGGGAGTCAGTTGGCTCAGCTCTGATTTTGCCTGGGCGGGTTTGTGCGCAGAAATCATGACCAGTTTCTGAATCTGGGCCGGGTGCTTTGCGCTGATATAGCGCGATGCCCAGTAGGCGCCTGAGCCGTGGCCGAGCAAAACAATACTGCGCATGTTTTGTTTCTGGGCAAAGGAGATGGCCGCGTCGATGCGGGCAAAGATGCGCTCGGCATCCGCTTCGCTCAAAGCATCAACGGTTTCAATGCTCTCGGGCTCCGGACTTTCGGTGCCTGCACTGGCCGCCTGCTCGATGGGTTTGGCTGTGGTGCTGGCTGCTTTGCTGCTACTGTCTGTCGCTAATGTCGTAGGAGTTTTTTCTGGTTCGACTTCCCGTGCCTGACTGGCTTCGCTTTGCATGTCCGGCAAGCTCAGGCTCAGGCTGGCCCAGTTGGCGTCCGGCAGCTTGTTGCGCAGAGGGCCGACAACCAGCGGCCAGTCGGCGGTTTCACCGGCCCCGGGAATGATGATCACCGCACCTTGAGGGGCGGTGCTGTTGGCGGGTTTCCAGAGGGCAAGAAAGCTGTCCCCTGGGGCTTGAAGCTGTTGCTGTTCGTGTTGCGGAACCTGTCGCTCAAGGGCCGCTGCGTCTTCCTGGCTGCGCTCGGGCAGCGGTTCACGCACGGCAGGTTTGGGCTGGGCATCGGCCTCGGCTTCTGTTGCAAACACTGGCGAGGCGAGTGGCAACAGCAGCGACATGTACAAGGCCGGTAGTACCAGACGATAAGAAAACATCAGTGATTCCAGGCCAGAAGTAGTCCCGGCAGCGTAATGGGTTGATCAGTATTTGTCAGGGTGTGAGCGTTTAGATGAGACGTTTTTGCTATCTGTGGGTTATCGGCTGGTTATGGCTGCCCTTAATGGGCAATGCGGCGCCTGTGCCTGCGGCCCAATTGTCGGCGGATCAGCGCGAGTGGCTGGCCCAGCACAAGGAACTTCGGGTAGGGCTTGTCTTGCAGGCGCCCTATGCCAAGTTTGATCAACGGTTACAGCAGCTTTCGGGCGCCAACGTCGAGCTGATGAAGTGGCTGGCCCAGGCGCTGGATGTTGAGCTGATATGGCGTAACTATCAGGACCTGGCGCAACTGGAGCAAGCTGCCCGCGCCGGAGAAATCGATCTTGTGCCCGGCTTGACCCAGACCCCGGCCGGTTTGCGTTTGTGGCAGTTTTCCGATCCTTACATGCGTGTGCCGCAGTTGTTGGTGGGCACACGTAATGGCACCGGTTCCGTGGACCTGGAGCGGGTCGACAGCCAGACCCGGGTCGCGGTACGCATGCCCAGCGCCACGGCCGATTTTTTGCGCAGCAGTTACCCCGGCCTCAACCTTCAAGGTGTGCCTCTGGAGCGTCAGGCTCTGCAACTGCTGCTCAGTCAGCAAGCGACTTATGCCGTTATCGATGAAGCCCAGCTCAGTCGTTTGTCGGTCGAGCCGGAGTTCGCGGAGCTGGCCGTGGTGGGTGATGTCGGCTTGCCCCAGCTGTTGCGGGTTGCGACGCGCCGCGACTGGCCCCAGTTGGCCGGTATCGTTGAGCGCGGGCTGCATGCGATCCCGGCACGGGACATGGAGCAACTGCACAGCCGCTGGCTGCAGCCCAAGTATCCGCACCTTGGGCCATCGCCCGGCTTTTGGCAGAACCTGAGTTTACTGATGGGTGCGTTGTTGCTGGCCAGCATGGCGATTGTGGTGTGGCAGCGTCGCCAGCAAACGGCCCTGGAGCGCGCGTTACTCAGCGCCCGCGAAGATCTTGTCGTGCGTACGGCCAGCGCCCAGGCGCTGCGCTTGAGCCAGTTCTCAATCGACCAAAGCCCGGTGGGTATCTTGTGGGTCAATTGGGACAGCCACGTGCGCTATGCCAATCGAGCGGCTGAAGACATGCTCGGCTATCAGCCGGGTGCCGTGCTGGATCGACCGTTAAGCGATTTTGAACCGGGTCTGAACATGGACCGTTGGCTGAATATGTGGCGGCGTGCGCGCAATCACAAAGAGGGTGTTCACCGCAGTGAAACCCTCTGCGTGCGGGCCGATGGCAGTGAGTTTCCCGCCGATGTGACCTTGAGCTTTCTGCGCTTTCAGACGTCGGAGTACTTGGTCGTGTACCTCAATGACATCACTGAGCGGCACCGGGTGCAGGCCGCCTTGCAAGAAAGTGATGCGCGCTTGCAGGGCATTGCTGCCAACGTACCGGGGCTGGTCTTTCGTCTGGAGCGTTCGTTGCTGACGGGTGAACTGGATTTCCCCTATATCAGTGAGGGCAGTGAAAGCCTTGCCGGTTTTTCTCCGGCAACACTGCGCCTGCGCGAGGTAGGCCTGCGCAGCCTGGTGCATCCTGATGATAGGGCTGACTACCATCGTGTGCAGGACATGGCGCTCGACAGCGACAGTGACTGGTCATGGCAGGGTCGGATATTGACCCGTCAGGGGCAGCAGCGTTGGGCCGAAATCAAGGCGATAACCCGTCGCCTGGATGATGGCACCGTAGTGTGGGACGGCATTGTCTGGGATATCAGCGAAAGCAAGCGCATTGAACTTGAGCTGGACAGTTCCCGCGGTCAGTTGCGTGAATTGTCGGCGCACCTCGAAAGTGTGCGCGAAGAAGAGAAAGCGCGCATCGCCCGTGAGGTTCATGATGAGCTGGGGCAGATGTTGACGGTGCTCAAACTGGAAACCTCGATGTGCGAGCTGGCTTACGCGCAGCTTGATCCGGGGTTGAATGAGCGGCTCAACAGCATGAAAAGGCTGATTGCCCAGCTCTTTCAGTTGGTGCGCGATGTGGCCACGTCACTGCGCCCGCCGATTCTGGATGCAGGTATCAGTTCGGCCATCGAGTGGCAGGCCAGGCGCTTCGAGGCGCGCACGCACATCCCGTGTCTGGTGCAGGTGCCGGAGCACTTGCCGCCGCTTGGAGCGGCCAAGGAAGTGGGCTTGTTTCGTATCTTGCAAGAAGCGCTGACCAATGTGATGCGCCATGCTCACGCGCACACGGTTGAGCTGACCTTGAGTGTGGAAGGCAAGGAGCTGTGCCTGAACATCAGCGATGATGGGCAAGGCTTTGTGCCTGATACTGGCAGGCCGACGTCCTTCGGCGTCGTGGGGATGCGTGAGCGGGTCTTGATGCTGGGCGGAACCTTGTCTCTGCACAGTGTTCCGGGGGAGGGGACGACCCTGATTGTACGCGTGCCTTTGGTTGATAAAAGTTGATGAGGAATTGCCCGTGATTCGTGTACTGGTAGCGGAAGACCACACCATTGTGCGTGAAGGGATCAAGCAATTGATCGGCCTGGCCAAAGACCTGCTGGTGGTGGGTGAGGCCAGCAATGGGGAACAGTTGCTGGAAACCTTGCGTCATGTGCCGTGCGAAGTCGTGCTGCTGGACATCTCCATGCCCGGGGTCAATGGCCTTGAGGCGATACCGCGTATTCGGGCCTTGAACAATCCACCGGCAATTCTGGTGTTGTCGATGCACGATGAAGCGCAAATGGCGGCGCGGGCGCTGAAGTTTGGGGCGGCGGGTTATGCCACCAAAGACAGCGACCCGGCGCTATTGCTGATGGCGATCCGCAAAGTGGCGGCAGGGGGGCGCTATATCGACCCGGACCTGGCTGACCGCATGGTGTTTGAAGTGGGCCTGACCGATTCGCGCCCTTTGCATGCCTTGCTGTCCGAGCGTGAATTTTCGGTGTTCAAGCGCCTGGCCCAGGGCGTTAACGTCAATGACATTGCCCAGCAGCTGGCGCTGAGCAGCAAGACCATCAGCACCCACAAGGCGCGCCTGATGCAAAAGCTCAACGTCACGTCGCTGGCCGAGCTGGTGAAATACGCGATGGAGCACAAGCTGGTCTGACGTCCAACATTCTCTTTTGGAAGCGGGCTTGCTCGCGATGGCTTCCCCGCGATTTCCCTGACAGACCGTAGCGCCTGAATCGCGAGCAAGCCCGCTCCCGCTCCCACAACCATCGAACATGTCTGTTTACGACCCTGATTGGCCACCCCTGTGCCATGTTGCAGGGTTTGCCGCGCCTAACCGTTCCGTTTACGACATCTCTGTAGGGCAATCCCTACCCAAAGCCTTCCAGCCTCCTGATGTGAATCTCTCTCGCCCCCCGATTTCTGTGGGGTAGCCGCTTCTTTAGTCTTGGGCTACGGCAGTCCAAAACAAAAGGTGTGGTTATGAGTGAGGTCGGTGCAAGCGCTGGGGCGGATGAGATTCTGGTCAGCTTTCGTGGCGTGCAAAAGAGCTACGACGGTGAAAACCTGATCGTCAAAGATCTCAATCTGGAGATTCGCAAAGGCGAGTTCCTGACCTTGCTCGGGCCTTCCGGTTCGGGCAAAACCACCAGCCTGATGATGTTGGCCGGTTTCGAAACGCCAACCGCCGGTGAGATTTTGCTGGCCGGGCGTTCGATCAATAACGTGCCGCCGCACAAGCGCGACATCGGCATGGTGTTTCAAAACTATGCGCTGTTCCCGCACATGACCGTGGCCGAAAACCTCGGCTTCCCCCTGTCGGTACGCGGGCTGAACCGAACCGATATCAGTGAGCGGGTCAAGCGGGTGCTGAGCATGGTTCAGCTCGACGCCTTCGCCCAGCGCTACCCGGCCCAGCTGTCTGGCGGCCAGCAACAGCGTGTGGCGCTGGCCCGTGCGCTGGTGTTCGAGCCGCAGCTGGTGCTGATGGACGAACCTTTGGGGGCTTTGGACAAGCAACTGCGCGAACACATGCAGATGGAAATCAAACACCTGCACCAACGCCTGGGCGTGACCGTGGTCTACGTGACCCATGATCAGGGTGAAGCGCTGACCATGTCCGACCGCGTTGCCGTGTTTCACCAAGGTGAAATCCAGCAAATCGCCCCACCGCGCATGCTCTATGAAGAGCCAAAAAACACTTTTGTTGCCAACTTTATCGGCGAGAACAACCGCCTCAATGGCCGCCTGCTCAGCCAGGACGGCGATCGCTGCGTAGTCGAGCTGAGCCGGGGCGAGAAAGTCCAGGCACTGGCGGTGAATGTCGGTCGTACAGGTGATCCGGTCACCCTGTCGATTCGCCCTGAACGTATCAGCCTCAATGGTTCCAGCGAGTCGTGCACCAATCGGTTCTCGGGTCGGGTTGAGGAGTTTATCTACCTGGGCGACCACGTCCGGGTGCGCCTGGAGGTCTGCGGCATGAACGATTTCTTTGTGAAACAGCCGATTGCCGAGCTGGACCCCACCCTGGCCGTCGGCGATGTCGTGCCGCTGGGCTGGCAGGTCGAACATGTACGTGCGCTGGACCCTCTCTTAGAGGCGAATTGATCGCCCCGGCTTCACCAACCCTGCACAGTGGAGAATAACAATGCATACATCCTTCAAGTTCACGGCCTTAAGTCTGGGCCTGATGTTTGCGGCCAATGCACTGGCCGCAACCGATCTGACCGTGGTGTCGTTTGGCGGCGCAAACAAGGCCGCCCAGGTCAAAGCGTTTTACGCCCCTTGGGAAGCCAAGGGCGACGGCAAGATCATCGCCGGGGAATACAACGGTGAAATGGCCAAGATCAAGGCCATGGTCGACACCAAAAGCATCTCCTGGGATCTGGTAGAAGTGGAATCTCCGGAGCTGTCCCGCGGTTGCGACGAGGACATGTTCGAACCCCTGGACCCGGCGCTGTTCGGCAATCCTGATCAATACGTCAAAGGCGCGATTCAGTCCTGTGGGGCGGGCTTCTTTGTGTGGTCCACCGTTCTGGCCTACAACGCCGACAAACTGAAAACCGCGCCAACCAGCTGGGCGGATTTCTGGGACACCAAGACCTTCCCGGGTAAACGCGGGCTGCGCAAAGGCGCCAAGTACACCCTGGAATTCGCGTTGATGGCTGATGGCGTCGCGCCCAAGGATGTGTACACCGTGCTGGCGAGCAAGGACGGTCAGAACCGTGCCTTTAAAAAGCTCGATGAGCTCAAGCCGAGCATTCAGTGGTGGGAAGCGGGCGCACAGCCGCCTCAATACCTGGCCTCTGGTGATGTGGTGATGAGTTCGGCCTACAACGGTCGAATCGCTGCCGTGCAAAAAGAAAGCAATCTGAAAATCGTGTGGAACGGCGGCATCTACGATTTTGATGCATGGGCCATCCCTAAAGGCCTGGGCAAAGCCAAGGCGGACGCGGCGAAGAAGTTCATGGCGTTCACCCTGTTGCCACAACAGCAAAGCGTCTATTCGCAAAACATCGCTTACGGCCCGGCCAACAAGGAGGCGATGCCATTGCTGCCTAAAGAGGTTCAGGCCGACATGCCTACAGCCCCGCAAAACATCGCCAACCAGGTGCAGATCGATGTCAGCTTCTGGGCTGACAACGGCGAGCAACTGGAACAGCGTTTCAACGCCTGGGCTGCCAAGTAAGCAGCGCTGACATGCGGTGCGATCCATTGGGTCGCACTGCCATCGTTTAAAGTTTTTCGGAGTTCGCCATGGCCGTCGCCGTTCCCCTGAACGAGGTCTCCAGCCCCACCTTGAAGAAGCGCCTGGCGCATGCCGAGCGGATCAACCGCTGGAAGGCGCAGGCGCTGATTGCCCCCTTGGTGATCTTTTTGCTGCTGGTGTTTCTGGTACCGATTGCGGCATTGCTCTACAAAAGTGTCGGTAACCCGGAGGTGGTCGAAGGTTTGCCGCGCACGGTGGTTGCCGTGGAGAGCTGGGATGGCAAGGGCTTGCCCGCCGAGCCTGTGTACAAGGCCCTGAGTGAAGACTTGGCCGAAGCCCGCAAGAATCAAGTCTTGGGCGATTTGTCCAAGCGTCTGAATATGGAATTGGCCGGCTATCGCAGCCTGTTGATGAAAACCGCCAAGGCGCTGCCATTCAAGGCGGCCCCTGAGTCTTACAAAGATGCGATGGAAGTGATTGATGAACGTTGGGGCGACCCGGCGTACTGGCAGGCGATCAAGCGCAACAGCTCCAGTGTGACTGCGTTTTATCTGCTGGCGGCGGTCGATCACCGCATCGATGATCTGGGTGAAATCGCCCAGGCCACTCCCGATCAGTCGATCTACCTGGACATCTTCGCCCGTACCTTCTGGATGGGCTTTGTGATCACCTGTATTTGTCTGGTGCTGGCCTACCCGTTGGCGTATTTGCTGGCCAACTTGCCAACACGGCAAAGCAACCTGTTGATGATTCTGGTGCTGTTGCCGTTCTGGACCTCGGTGCTGGTGCGGGTCGCGTCCTGGATTGTGTTGCTGCAGTCAGGTGGTCTGATCAACAGCGCGTTGCTCAGCATGGGCCTGATCGACAAGCCGCTGGAGCTGGTGTTTAACCGCACCGGGGTTTACATCGCGATGGTGCACATTCTGTTGCCGTTCATGATCCTGCCAATCTACAGCGTGATGAAAGGCATATCGCCTACCTATATGCGTGCAGCCATCTCGCTGGGTTGTCATCCGTTTGCGAGCTTCTGGCGGGTGTACTTCCCACAGACCTACGCCGGTATAGGAGCAGGTTGCTTGCTGGTGTTCATCATTGCTATTGGCTACTACATCACCCCGGCCTTGCTCGGCAGCCCGAACGACCAGATGGTCAGCTACTTCGTGGCGTTCTACACCAACACCAGCATCAACTGGGGCATGGCGACAGCATTGGGTGGCTTGTTATTGCTGGCTACCGTCGTGCTGTACCTGATGTACAACTGGCTGGTAGGCGCCAGCCGCCTGCGTTTGAGTTAAGGAGAGCGCCATGCTGAGCCCCTATATGTCACCCGTTGAGCGGGTCTGGTTCTACAGCTTGCGCATTCTTTGCGGGCTGATTCTGTTGTTCCTGATTTTACCGGTGCTGGTGATTATTCCGTTGTCGTTCAACTCGGGCAGTTTCCTGGTGTATCCGTTGCAGGGTTTTTCGCTGCACTGGTATCAGGATTTCTTCGCCTCAGCGGAGTGGATGCGTGCCCTGAAAAACAGCGTGATCGTGGCCCCGTTGGCGACCGTACTGGCGATGGTATTCGGCACGCTGGCGGCGATCGGCCTGACCCGAAGTGACTTTCCGGGCAAGGCACTGGTGATGGCCCTGGTGATTTCGCCGATGGTGGTGCCGGTGGTGATCATTGGTGTGGCCAGTTACCTGTTTTTTGCGCCGCTGGGACTGGGTAACAGCTACATCTCGCTGATCGTGGTGCATGCGGTCTTGGGTGTGCCGTTTGTGATCATTACCGTGTCGGCGACATTGCAGGGCTTCAACCACAATCTGGTTCGGGCGGCTGCCAGCCTGGGAGCCTCACCGTTGACGGCCTTTCGCCGAGTGACATTGCCACTCATTGCCCCGGGGGTGATTTCGGGAGCGTTGTTTGCCTTTGCAACATCGTTTGATGAAGTAGTGGTCACCCTGTTTCTGGCTGGCCCTGAACAGGCGACCTTGCCACGGCAGATGTTCAGCGGCATCCGCGAAAACCTCAGCCCTACCATTGCAGCGGCTGCGACCTTGCTGATTGCGTTTTCGGTGGTGTTGTTGCTTACGCTTGAATGGTTACGCGGGCGTAGCGAGAAGCTACGCACGGCACAAGCCTAGAACCAGCAAGCATCCCACAAGGGGTAATCACCGATCCGCGTGGTCAATTGGGCGCGGATCGGTTTTTTGATGATGTAGCGGGCTATGTTTTTTATGTCCTCTTCTTGCCTGACTGCCCTGTCGTGATAACCCTTTTGCCAGAGCCGTCCGCTGGATTGACATGCCTGATTGACCGTTACGCTGCTGCGTGATTTGAAGCGGCACATCAACTCGCCCAAGGTTTTACGGCGTAGCTCTAAGAGCCAGTGGCAGTGGTCGGGCATGACCACCCAGGCTATGGACCTGACGATGCCTTCGTCATGAGCTTGCCTGAGTTGATTCACCAACAGGCGCCCCAGATGGAAGTCGCAAAAAACCGGACGTCTTTGTTCAGTAACGGTGGTGAGCAGATAGACGCGGCCGGGTTCGGAGTAGCGGCCTTTTAGCAGTTGGTTGCTGGTAAATACTCGTGGCATTCCTTTGCCCTCGACGCAGTGGGTATTTGTTTAACCTAGATGGCTAACGAGGGAGTGGCTTGATCCTTTATTCGCAAAATATTGCAGAAAAGTGCTTGGGTCCTTTTCGCAGCCTTCGGCAGCGACTACAGATTATGTGTGTCTTTGTAGTCGCTGCCGAAGGCTGCGATCGGTCGCGAAGCGACCGTAAGGCGGTGTGCGGCACATAGCCAGCGGTATACAATGCGCGCCACCGTGTTTAGCCCACTAAAAGGTGCGTCATGCAGCCCTTCGCTATTGCCCCATCGATTCTTTCCGCCGATTTCGCCCGCCTTGGCGAAGAAGTGGACAACGTACTCGCCGCGGGTGCTGATATCGTTCACTTCGATGTCATGGACAATCATTACGTACCCAACCTGACCATCGGCCCGATGGTCTGCTCCGCCCTGCGCAAGTACGGCGTCACTGCCCCTATCGATGCGCATCTGATGGTCAGCCCGGTTGACCGGATCATCGGCGACTTTATCGAAGCCGGCGCCACTTACATCACGTTCCACCCCGAAGCGACCCAGCACATCGACCGCTCCCTGCAACTGATCCGCGAAGGCGGCTGCAAGGCAGGTCTGGTATTCAACCCGGCAACGCCGCTGGATGTGCTCAAGTACGTGATGGACAAGGTCGACATGATCTTGCTGATGAGCGTCAACCCAGGCTTTGGCGGGCAAAAATTCATCCCCGGCACCCTGAACAAGCTGCGTGAAGCCCGCGCGCTGATCGATGCATCCGGCCGCGAGATTCGCCTGGAAATCGACGGCGGCGTGAACGTTGGCAATATCCGTGAAATCGCTGAAGCCGGTGCCGACACCTTTGTCGCCGGTTCCGCCATTTTCAACACGCCAAACTACGAAGAAGTCATTCAGAAAATGCGTGCCGAGCTTGCGTTGGCCCGCCCATGAGCCGCTTTGAGCAGCTACTTCAGGGCCAGCTGCCAAAATTGGTGATGTTCGATCTGGATGGCACCCTGATTGACTCGGTACCGGATTTGGCAGAGGCCGTGGAGACCATGCTGCTCAAGCTGGGTCGACCACCCGCCGGGATTGAAAACGTGCGGTTGTGGATCGGTAATGGTGCGCCGATGCTGGTGCGCCGTGCCCTGGCCGGCAATATGGACGGCAGCGGTGTTGATGACGCGCAGGCCGAGCAGGCACTGGAGATTTTCATGGAGGCCTACGACGGCGGCCATGAACACACCAAGGTCTATCCCGGTGTACGCGAAAGCCTCAAGTGGCTGCAAAAGCAGGGCGTTGAAATGGCCCTGATCACCAACAAGCCCGAGCGCTTTGTCGCGCCCTTGCTCGATGAGCTGAAGCTGGGGCGGTTTTTTCGCTGGATTATCGGTGGCGACACCCTGCCACAGAAAAAACCTGACCCGGCCGCGCTGTTGTTCGTGATGAAAATGGCTGGCGCCACCCCGGCCCAGTCGATGTTTGTCGGCGACTCACGCAATGACGTACTGGCGGCCAAGGCTGCCGGCGTTCGTTGCGTCGCGTTGAGCTACGGCTACAACCACGGTCGTCCGATTGAAGAAGAGTCACCGGATATGGTGATTGGCAACCTGCAAGAACTGATAGCCGGTTGCTTAGATTCTGCGCCTGAGATAACGTTGGGCAATTCTGTTTCCCCCTCTCGAAGAGATTCTATCGTGGTGGTCACTCGCAAACTCTGGATGAAAGTTATCAAGGCCCTGGCCCGTTGGCGTTGGCGCGCCTGACTTGAATCTGGCCGCATAGTCGGCACGTTTGCATACCTGACCGTTTTACCCTCAGACCACGAGGCACCTCATGATCCGCGAAGAATTCCTGCGTTTGGCCGCTGCCGGCTACAACCGTATCCCCCTTGCACGCGAAACCCTGGCTGATTTCGACACGCCGCTGTCGATCTACCTGAAGCTGGCCGATAAGCCCAACTCCTATTTGCTGGAGTCGGTGCAGGGCGGCGAAAAGTGGGGTCGTTATTCGATCATTGGCTTGCCATGCCGCACGGTGCTGCGGGTGCATGATCACCAGATCAGCGTGACCCATGACGGTGTCGAGATTGAAGCCTGCGAAGCGCAAGATCCGCTGACGTTCGTTGAAGAATTCAAGGCCCGTTACAACGTGCCTACCATTGCCGGTTTGCCGCGCTTCAACGGTGGCCTGGTGGGGTATTTCGGTTATGACTGCGTGCGTTATGTGGAGAAGCGTCTGGGCAAATGCCCGAACCCTGATCCACTGGGCGTGCCGGATATCCTGCTGATGGTGTCTGACGCCGTGGTGGTCTTCGATAACCTGGCCGGCAAGATGCACGCGATCGTGCTGGTCGATCCGGCGCAGCCTGATGCTTATGAAGAAGGTCAGGCCCGGCTCGAGGCCCTGCTTGAACAGCTGCGTCAGCCGATTACCCCGCGTCGTGGCCTGGACTTCACGGCACAGCAAGCGGCTGATCCGGTGTTCCGTTCCAGCTTCACTCAGAACGACTACGAGAAAGCCGTCGACACGATCAAGGACTACATCCTCGCAGGCGATTGCATGCAAGTGGTGCCGTCGCAGCGCATGTCCATCGACTTCAAGGCTGCGCCGATCGATTTGTATCGCGCGCTGCGTTGCTTCAACCCGACGCCTTACATGTACTTCTTCAACTTTGGCGACTTCCACGTCGTGGGCAGCTCGCCAGAAGTGCTGGTGCGGGTTGAAGACAACCTGATTACCGTGCGCCCGATTGCCGGAACCCGCCCTCGTGGTGCCACCGAAGAGGCCGATCTGGCGCTCGAAGAGGACCTGCTCAGTGATGACAAGGAAATCGCCGAGCACTTGATGCTGATCGACCTGGGGCGTAACGACACGGGCCGTGTCTCTGAAATCGGCTCGGTCAAGCTCACCGAAAAAATGGTGATCGAGCGTTACTCCAACGTGATGCACATTGTGTCCAACGTGACAGGCCAGCTGAAAAGCGGGCTGACGGCGATGGATGCACTGCGTGCAATTCTGCCGGCGGGCACGTTGTCCGGCGCGCCTAAAATCCGTGCGATGGAAATCATCGACGAGCTGGAACCGGTCAAGCGTGGTGTGTATGGCGGCGCGGTCGGTTATTTCGCCTGGAACGGCAATATGGACACGGCAATCGCCATCCGCACGGCTGTGATCAAGAACGGTGAACTGCACGTGCAGGCTGGCGGCGGCATTGTCGCTGACTCGGTCCCGGCCCTTGAGTGGGAAGAGACGCTGAACAAGCGTCGCGCCATGTTCCGGGCCGTGGCACTGGCCGAGCAGACTCCACGGGATTGATTGCCAACCCTATGTCGTAGCAGCTGCCGAAGGCTGCGTCCGATTGCGAAGCGATCGTAAATCCTGATAGCCCGGTTCATCTGAAAGGCCGAGTTGGCAGGCTTTACGACGGCTACGCCGCCGGACGCAGCCTGTGGCAGCGGCTACGAAGAGCTTCTGTTTATCAGAAGTTCAGGCTGACCCCGAGGTTGGCTCCCTGTTGAGCCACCCCATCACCCTTCCTCACGTTATAAGCCGCCTGCAGCATAAGGTCGGCGGTCAGCCTGTGGCTGATCCCCAGGCTGATACGGTCAAGGTTGCTTTGCGGTGTGTAGCCTTCGAGTGTGAAGCTGTTGTTGGGCAGGCTGTTCAGCGCGATGCTCAGGCGCTGGGTCGCATTCTGGAACTCGTGCTCATGGACGGCTTCGCCAAACACCCGGGTCTGCGGGGTGAACTGGTAGCTGGCGAGTACGCCCGCGCCAAGTCGATTTGAAACGAGTGTCTGCTCTTCGTAATTCAAAGCGGTCGAGCGCCGTCCTTTTTCTTCATAACGATTAACCTCTACTCGCGAGTAGTCGGCGCTGATAAAGGGCGACAGATGCCACGAAGCCGAGGCCTGTGCGATGTCATAACCCAGGCGTGTGCTCAATGCCCGCAGGTGGCCGTCGGCTTGCCCTTTCTCCACCCCCTCACTCACGCCTAGCGCGAACTTTCGGTTGAGGCTGTCGTAATCGAGCCTGCCCAAGGTCAGGGCGGCGTCACCCCACCAATGATTGTGTTGGTACTGAGCAAAGACGCTGCCCAGGTAGCTATTGAGTTTGTAGTCCGATTCGTTGGCGCCCGTTTCGAGGCGTTGCCGGTAAAATCCGGATGCCACGCCCAGTCGCCAGTGTTCATCCAGTCGATAGCTGGTGCCGATATTGACGTTATAGCCCCGGCCATCCGCACTGACTGAGGTGTGCTGCTCGTCAATATTCAAGCGTTGCCCGCCACCCGCAACGAACGCTCGCCATTGCCCAGTGGCTTGCCATTGAAGGTTGTCGCTGCCCCACTGGGTGCGCAGTTGGTCCTGGTGGGCATTCAGTGTGCCTTGGGCCATCACGGGTAACAGCGTCACCTCCCACGGGGCGGCCAGCAATGAGTAGGCATAGTCGGCGATTAAGCGTTGTCCCGCTTCGGTGGGGTGGACCGAGTCGTTGAACAACAGCCTGGCTGGGTCGGGGGTCGGGCTATTGATGCCGTATTGCGGGTTCTCTGTGCACTCGTCACCGCTGAAGCAAGTGGCCACGAGGTTGTGCCCGGTGGCCTGGCCAAAACGGGCGGGATCGGAGACCGCTTCCCGGAACAGGAGCGGGACGTTGAGGGGGATGATTTCGGCGTCTATCTGGCTGAGTTGATGGGCCAGTTCGGTGTTGAACACCGCGCTGAGGTAGCTGCTGCCAGCTTGTGCCGGTGTGTCGTAAATGGCCGGGGTCAGGCCCAGGTCAGGCAACAGCCAGACCATGATGTAACGCGCCCCCGCCTGTTGCAGGGCGAAGGCGCTGTCTGCCAGATTCTGCGCGGCTTTAGCTGCCTCGGCGGGGTTTCTTACTCTCTCATCGAGGAAGTCGTTGCCGCCGCCCGAGATGAAATACAACGCTTTGGGGTCGGCTTTGAAACCGTTTTCCACAAGGTAGCCGCGTCGGCTGCGTAATACGGTCCCCCCAAGAAACCAGCCTTGCGGTACAGCTACCTTCGATACTTTGGTAATTGAGTTAAAAATCTGGTCCGTACGGTAGCCGCCGACCGCCCAGTTGTTACCATCGGGGTCGCCGGTGAATGCGTTGCCCGGTGATGTGGACGGGCTCAAGTCGCCGGGCGCGATGCTCAGTTTTGATCCCAGAATCATCGGTGCTACTGCCGAGTAAGCTTCACCCCTATAGGTAGGCCCGCTGCGATTGGTAAAACGCATGCCGCTGCCGGTATCAGGAAAATGCCCCGAGTCACTCAAACTGTCGCCGAACACGATCATCGTGGAGTAGGGGGTTGGGGCGGCGAGTACGCGTTCGCTAACGAAGGACAGGATGCATCCCGCCAGGGGAATGAGTAGTGAAAGTCTGCGCATGAGGAGGTCTATTTTTATTGTTGGGAGCGCGGACACTATCAAAACAATTTGTATTAAGTGTTTCATGTAAAATAAAGACACAAAGTATTGTCCGTATGTTTTTCCCCGTATTTGCTGCCCCGTGTTGCGCCTTCTGCGAGGCTACGTTACTGTGCCCTGACGTAGAAATGAGACCCTTCCTGTGTTGATCATCAGCAAACTCTTTATGCGAGTTCTCAAGGCCCACGGCCGTTGGCGTTGGCGCGCCTAATATTTCTCTGCCGGCCCCGCCGGACCTGCCCCCTGCGTTTTCATGAATGGCTGCCCCCCGGTTGGTGTGTTCAATCCAGCAATCGAAACTGCGGGTAATGAATTCTGAAAACAGTTTTGAATGTCAGTGAATTCAGAGGTTTAGCAACATGCTGCTGATGATCGATAATTACGACTCTTTTACTTACAACGTTGTGCAATACCTCGGCGAGCTGGGTGCCGAGGTCAAGGTGGTGCGCAACGATGAATTGACCGTGGCCCAGATCGAAGCGCTCAAGCCCGAGCGCATTGTGGTCTCGCCCGGCCCTTGCACGCCGAACGAGGCGGGTATTTCCCTCGAAGCCATCAAGCACTTTGCCGGCAAGCTGCCGATCCTGGGCGTGTGCCTGGGCCATCAGTCCATAGGCCAGGCATTTGGCGGCGATGTGGTCCGCGCCCGTCAAGTGATGCATGGCAAGACCAGCCCGGTGTATCACCTCGATACAGGGGTTTTCCAGGGCCTGAACAATCCGCTGACCGTGACCCGTTATCACTCGCTGGTGGTCAAGCGTGAAACTCTGCCGGACTGCCTTGAGCTCACCGCCTGGACTCAGCTTGAAGATGGCTCTGTGGACGAAATCATGGGCCTGCGCCACAAGACGCTGAATATCGAAGGGGTGCAATTTCACCCTGAGTCGATCCTGACCGAGCAAGGTCATGAGCTGTTTGCGAACTTTCTAAAACAAACCGGCGGCACGCGCTAAGGACTTTATATGGATATCAAGACAGCCCTGAGCCGTATCGTCGGCCACCTCGACCTGACCACCGATGAGATGCGCGACGTAATGCGCGACATCATGACCGGTCAATGCACCGAAGCGCAGATTGGCGCATTCATGATGGGCATGCGCATGAAAAGCGAAAGCATCGACGAAATCGTCGGTGCCGTGACGGTCATGCGCGAACTGGCAGACAAGGTTGAGCTCAAGACGCTGGATGGCGTGGTCGATATCGTTGGCACCGGCGGCGATGGCGCGAACATTTTCAACGTGTCCACCGCTTCGGCGCTGGTGATTTCCGCGGCGGGTTGCACGGTGGCCAAGCATGGCAACCGCGCGGTGTCCGGTAAAAGCGGCAGTGCTGACCTGCTGGAAGCGGCCGGTGTGTATTTGAACCTGACCCCGGTTCAGGTCGCCCGATGCATCGACAGCGTGGGCATCGGCTTTATGTTTGCTCAGTGCCATCATGGCGCCATGAAGCATGCGGCCATTCCGCGTCGCGACCTTGGCTTGCGAACCCTGTTCAATATGCTTGGCCCGCTTACGAATCCGGCTGGTGTGTTGCATCAAGTGGTCGGTGTGTTCAACCAGGCGCTGTGCCGTCCCTTGGCTGAAGTGCTGCAGCGTCTGGGCAGCAAGCATGTGCTGGTGGTGCACTCGCAAGACGGGCTGGATGAATTCAGCTTGGCAGCGCCGACCTTTGTGGCAGAGCTGAAAAACGGTGAGATCACCGAGTATTGGGTTCAGCCTGAAGATTTTGGTATCAAGAGCCAAAGCCTGTTCGGCCTGGTAGTAGACAGCCCCGAGCAATCGTTGGAGTTGATCCGCGATGCGTTGGGTCGTCGCAAAACCGAAGCGGGCCAGAAAGCCGCCGAAATGATTGTGCTCAATGCTGGCGCAGCGCTATATGCCGCGGACCTTGCCTACACTCTCAAAGAGGGTGTGGAGTTGGCCCATGATGCGCTGCACACCGGATTGGCCCGCGAGAAGCTCGAAGAGCTGGGCGCGTTTACCGCGATTTTCAAGCAGGAGAATGAAGCATGAGTGTGCCAACCGTTCTGGAAAATATTCTGGCGCGTAAAGTTCAAGAGGTTGCCGAGCGCAGCGCGCGCGTGAGCCTGGCCGAGCTTGAACGTATGGCCGCTCAGGCGGATCCTGTTCGCGGTTTTGCCAATGCCTTGCTGGCGCAGGCCAAGAAAAAACAGCCTGCAGTGATTGCCGAAATCAAAAAGGCTTCACCGAGCAAAGGCGTGATTCGCGAGCACTTCGTGCCTGCCGACATTGCCAAGAGCTATCAGTCGGGCGGTGCGACGTGTTTATCCGTGCTGACCGATATCGATTACTTCCAGGGTGCCGACGCGTACCTGCAGCAGGCCCGTGCGGCCTGTACCTTGCCGGTGATCCGCAAGGATTTCATGATCGACCCTTATCAAATCGTCGAAGCCCGTGCCTTGGGGGCCGATTGCGTGCTGTTGATCGTGTCCGCCCTGGACGACGTGAAGATGGCAGAGCTGGCAGCCGTCGCCAAAAGCGTCGGGCTTGATGTGTTGGTTGAAGTGCATGATGGCGACGAGCTTGAGCGCGCACTTAAAACCCTTGATACGCCGTTGGTGGGCATCAACAACCGCAACCTGCACACTTTTGAAGTCAGCCTGGAAACCACACTGGATCTGTTGCCCCGTGTACCGCGTGATCGCCTGGTGATTACCGAGAGCGGCATTCTCAACCGTGCGGATGTCGAGCTGATGGAAATCAGCGAGGTGTATTCGTTCCTCGTTGGTGAAGCCTTTATGCGCGCCGAGAACCCGGGCAATGAACTGCAGCGTCTGTTTTTCCCGGAGCGTGTTGTGCCAGTGACGGGTTCGACTCTGGATTGACTCATCCCCTTGTGGGAGCGGGCTTGCTCGCGATAGCAGCCCCGCGATTTTCCTGGCAGGCTGCGGCGCCTCAAGCCCGCTCCCACAGCGATCGAACCTGTATCTGCAGCGGCTCAGTGTCTGACAAGGAATCCCATGGCACCCATCCAGCACCTCACCGTCGAAGCCGGCCTCAAGGCCGAGCAGGATTTACTGGCCTCGGTCTGTGCCGCAGAGCTGGAGGCAGGGGTGCTGTTCTGGCAGCCCACGGATCGGGCGCTGGTCATGCCGCGGCGACTGAGTCGCTTGCCGGGTTTTGAGCAGGCCAGTATTGAGTTGGCTGCCAGCGGCTGGCCGATTCTGTTGCGTGAGACGGGCGGCGAGCCTGTCCCGCAGTCCGCCTCGACGGTCAATATTGCACTGGTTTATGCGCCTTTACGCAGTGAAGGCGATCATGGGCGTATCGAAACGGCCTATCGCCGTTTGTGCGAGCCGATTTGCGATTTGCTGATGCAGTTGGGTGGCACCGCTTCTTTGGGTGAAGTTGAGGGTGCGTTCTGTGATGGGCGTTTCAACGTCAATCTCAATGCCCGGAAACTGGTGGGTACCGCTCAGCGCTGGCGTCAGAGTCAAGGCGGGCAGCGGCCTGTCGGTTTGGTTCATGGTGCATTGCTGGTAGAGAACGAGCGTGAGTCGATGGTGGCGGCGGTCAATCGTTTCAATCAGTTGTGTGATCTTGAGCAACGCTGTCTTGCCGACAGTCACATCGCTTTGCACGAAGCGTTTGCGGCCCCCGACTTCTTTGAGCGCTTGAGTGCCAGTTATCAACAGATCCTGGCGCCCTTGCTCAAGTCTTAACGTGTACCGAACACCACCATGGTTTTGCCTTTGACGTTTACCAGGTTCTGTTCTTCCAGACCTTTTAGTACGCGTCCTACCATCTCTCGAGAACAACCGACGATTCTGCCGATTTCCTGACGGGTGATCTTGATTTGCATGCCGTCCGGATGGGTCATGGCATCGGGTTGTTTGCACAACTCAAGCAGGCAGCGCGCAACCCTTCCGGTGACATCAAAGAATGCCAAGTCACCGACCTTGCGCGTAGTGTTGCGCAGGCGTTGTGCTATTTGGCCACTTAGCGCGTAAAGAATCTCTGGCTCTTGCTGAGTGTATTCTCTGAACTTTGGATAGCTGATCTCTGCAACTTCGCACTCGGTCTTGGCTCGAACCCATGCGCTGCGTGACTGCTCTTGTCCCGCTTGTTCAAACAGGCCCAATTCGCCAATAAAGTCTCCGCTGTTGAGATAGGCAATGATCATTTCACGACCTTCCTCGTCTTCAATCAAAACCGTTACCGAGCCTTTGATAATGAAGAACAGGGTGTGTGAAGACTCACCTGCACAAATGATATTACTCTTGGCTGGATATCGTTTGCGTTGGCAAAAAGTCAAAAACTTGTCGAGGTTCTTGATCTTGGGTATGGGAGTAAGAGCAACCATGGTTGTATCCCGAGAAGCGTACACAGTAAGGATTAAATCTATTTTTATATAGAGCGCTTTCTGGCAGGCGCCAGCGATTTGGCGCCAGCTTACCAGACAGGTTCTGTACGGATTGCAGAATTTTCGGAGTGCCAGGCCAGAGAAACGCTTCAGTGTGGTGAGTTATCAGTTTCTGACCCTGTGCTAAGCTGGCGCCCCTTTTAAATCAGTGGAGTCTGGGTGATGAAGGCACGCATTCAATGGGCTGGCGAAGCCATGTTTCTGGGCGAGTCAGGCAGCGGCCACGTCGTTGTGATGGATGGCCCGCCTGAAAGCGGTGGTCGCAATCTGGGCGTACGCCCGATGGAGATGCTGTTGTTAGGTCTCGGGGGTTGCAGCAACTTTGACGTTGTCAGCATTCTCAAGAAGTCGCGTCAGGCGGTTGAGAGCTGTGAAGCGTTTCTGGAGGCAGAACGCGCCACTGAAGATCCAAAGGTTTTCACCAAAATCCATCTGCACTTTGTGGTCAAGGGCCGTGGCTTGAAAGAAGCCCAGGTCAAGCGTGCCATCGAGTTGTCGGCCGAGAAGTATTGCTCGGCATCCATCATGCTTGGCGCAGCGGGTGTTGCCATCAGCCACGATTACGAAATTATCGAGCTGGGCTGAGTCAATAAGGGTCTTGATTTAGCTAATGCCAGTCAGTAAATCGGGAAGCTGGCTCTTGTGGGAGCGGTCTTGCTCGCGATGGGAGCCGCGCGGTTTGACTCTCAGACCGCGTCGCCTGCATCGCGAGCAAGCCCGCTCCCACAGTGACCCTTAACTGACACGCATTAGCCTATGTGCAAAGTCCCGCTAAAGCGGCGGTCTCTACCGAAGCTGCGATCAGATACGGTACGTACTTTTTGTCATCACCTTGGCCATCAGGCTCATGCCGAATTTGACCGGGGCAGGGAAGCGGAACCCGCCAGCATCGAGCGCAGATTCTGCGTGCTGCTCTTCGTCGATACGCATTTGTTCAAGAATCGCCCGGGACTTTTCATCCTCGACCGGCAGTTGCTCAAGATGCTCGTTCAGGTGCTTGCAAACCTGATCTTCGGTGGCCGCCACAAACCCCAGGCTGACTTTGTCGCTGATCAGTCCTGCTGCTGCGCCGATCCCGAAGGACATGCCGTAAAACAGCGGGTTCAGCACGCTGGGATGGCTACCCAGTTGGCGAATGCGTTGCTCACACCAGGCCAGGTGATCGATTTCTTCTTCAGCGGCGTGTTCCATCGCTTCGCGCACGTGCGGGAGCTTGGCTGTCAGTGCCTGACCTTGATACAAGGCTTGAGCACAGACTTCACCGGTGTGGTTGATACGCATCAGACCGGCAACATGGCGTGTAGCTTGCGGGTCTAGCGGGTTTTCAGGTTTGACGATGGCCGGTGATGGCCGATGAGGCTGGCCGCTGAATGGCAGCAGAGTGCGCAGGGCGGTATCGGCTTGTAACAGAAGACGGTCAATCGGCGAGTAGTGACGTTGGTTAGTCATGCTTACCTCCGGAAAAAATCACGGCGGTCAGTTTACCCCAATCGCGGGGGTGGAGTTTGCGTTGGATCATGGATGGATGTGGGAACCGTGCGGCTCCCACGTCAGAATCGTTTAGCAATCAGCCCGGCGGCCAATTCATCTGGCGTTGACCCAGAACGTGCATATGAATGTGGTAAACCGTTTGGCCACCCTTTTCATTGCAGTTCATCACTACGCGGAAACCGTCTTCGCAGCCCAGTTCTTTGGCAAGGCGCTGTGCCGTGAAGAGGATATGGCCTGCCAGCAGCTTGTCTTCTTCGGCCAGGTCGTTAAGCGTGCGTATCGGCTTTTTCGGGATAACCAGAAAGTGGACCGGTGCTTGTGGTGCGATGTCGTGAAAAGCGAGCACTTGATCATCTTCATAGATGATCTTTGCGGGTATTTCACGGTTGATGATCTTGGTAAACAAAGTATCCAAAGCTGTGTCTCCGTGAGTGAAGTCCGGTCTGAGTGTACTCAGGGCTGTGAGTTACGCCCAGTCGTCGTTAACGAGGGCAGTAGGATTTGTTGACCGAGGCGGCTATTTTTCGGGTCATCCAGCGAGAGAGAACACGCGGGAAGCGAGAGAGCCAGCGGTTGCGACGTCCTGGAATGATGATCGCCTTGTTTTTATCGAGCGCACGCACGGTGTAAAGCGCAACTTCTTCGGGGCTCATGGCTCCGGTGCTTTGCTTGATGGCGTCGGTATTCATTTTGGCTGCATCGAAAAAACGGGTTCGGGTAATGCCGGGGCAGAGTACCGAGACTTTAATCCCGGTTTTTTTCACTTCTTCGCGCAGGCCTTCAGAAAAATGCAGGACATACGCTTTGCTGGCGAAGTAGGTGCTCAGCCAAGGCCCGGGCTTGAACGCAGCAATTGAGGACACATTGAGAATCTGCCCGCCGCCTTGCACGGCCATCATGTTGCCAATGGCATGGCACAACCGGGTGAGTGCCAGCACGTTAAGTTCAATCAGGTCTTGTTCGGCGCTCCAGTCGTGGGCCAGGAAAGGACCGCAGGTGCCGATACCCGCGCAATTGACCAACAGGTCAATCTGACGGTCGCCTTCTTCAAGCTCCAGCAAAAAGCCTGACAGGCGCAGGGGTTCACCCAGGTCGCAGGCGCGGAACAACACCTCGACGCCGAAACGCTGGGTCAACTCAAGTGCAATGGTTTCCAGCGCATCCCGCTGGCGGGCCACCAGAATCAAACTGCGCCCGCGTCGGGCAAGAGCCTCAGCCAGCGCCAGGCCAATGCCGCTGGAGGCGCCGGTGATTAAAGCGTAACGGGTCATGCTGTTCTCCATTGCAACGGTACAGTCCGGTGACAATGATGTCCCTGGCGTTAACGCGTTCATTAAGGCGGGCAGTCTACATGCTGTTGCTGTTGACTGCGTTGATCAACGCAGTCAGCAGGCCCAAAGCAAAGAGGGCAATCATTACGCAGATGCCCAGTCCAATCAAAAAGATGGTTATCGCAGCCAGAACATTGACTGCACGGCTGTTCGGCGGTGGCGGTGGCCCGTATTTATTGGGACCGGGTGTGCCGGGCATCAAGAGCATCATCAGGGACAGGATCAGATTGGCCACGGGCACCAAATGCAGTAACAGCATCCACGCGGACCAGTTGAGGTCATGCAGGCGCTGGGCGCTGATTCTCAGGCTGATGATGAAGTAGGCAAGTGTGAGCGTTGCGCCACAGGTAATGCCCAGGGTGGGGGAAACCTTGACTGCGAGCAAAACCAGAAGTGATGTCACCATGGCGATGACGGTGATTACCATGCTCCAGGCCAGCAGTCGTAAACGCCCGATCCTCCCGCTGAACCCCACAGGGTCAAGCGGCGCGTACTGTTCTTGAGGTGTTTTGTTCAGGCTAAGCTCGGGCACGGTGGCTTCCTTGTCCGGGTGGAGTTAACAAAAACCCGCCGATAATGGCGGGCTTGGCAATATCAGGGATGCGGCCAATGCTGTGCGAGTTTTGAGGTGCGGCTTAGCGCCTTGCGATATTCCTCATCCAGGCGTGCGATCAACTGGTCGATTGTGGGCAGGTCGTGGATTTCTCCTGCGCCCTGGCCAGCGGACCAGACTGTTTTCCACGCCTTGGCCTCATCGGTCAGCGGCTTGAGTTTGTTACCTGCCCCCGTTTCGCTTTTGCCTTGGAGTGCAGCCAGGTCGAAACCTGCATTTTCAAGGCTTTGGCGCATAAAACTGGCGGGCACACCCGATACAGCGGGGGTGTGAATGATATCGGCGGCGCGGGATGCCAGCAGCATCTCTTTGTAAGCGTCAGGCGCATGGCTTTCTTGGGTGGCGATAAAGCGTGTACCGAGGTAGGCAAGATCAGCGCCCAGAACCTGAGTCGCGAGGATTTCGTGGCCGTGATTCAGGCACCCTGCCAAGAGTAAGGTTTTGTCGAAAAACTGCCGTATTTCGGCGACCAATGCAAAAGGGCTCCAGGTACCTGCATGACCACCAGCGCCGGCTGCGACTGCAATCAAGCCATCTACCCCGGCCTCTACTGCTTTCTCGGCATGACGTCGGGTGGTGACATCGTGAAATACCAGGCCACCATAGCTGTGCACGGCATCAACGACTTCTTTGACTGCCCCCAGGCTCGTGATGACGATAGGCACTTTATGTTCGATGCAAATCGCCAGATCCGCCTGCAGCCGTGGGTTGCTGTTATGCACAATCAGGTTCACGGCGTAGGGGGCAGGGTTATCCAGTCCGGCGAGTCCTGATTCTATTTCCTCAAGCCATACCTTGAAACCGCTGCTCTCGCGCTGGTTGAGTGCAGGGAAACTGCCTACAACACCATTGCGACAGCAGGCCAGGACAAGTTGAGGGTTGGAAATCAGAAACATGGGGGCGGCGACTACCGGCAGGCGCAAGCGTTGTTCAAGCAGAGCGGGCAGTGACATGGATAACCTCGGATCGTTAAGAAGTGAGTTTAAAACGGTTTGACCACGGCCAGAATTACGATCGCCAGCAGAAACACGACCGGCACTTCGTTGAACCAGCGATAGAACACGTGGCTACGTTTGTTTTCGCCGCGGGCAAAGCGTTTTACCTGCGCCCCACACATGTGGTGATAACCGATCAACAGGAACACCAGTGTCAGCTTGACGTGCATCCAGCCCTGGCTGAAATAGCCGCTCGGGTTGAGGCTGATCAACCAGCCGCCGAAAATCAGGGTCGCAATCATTGCCGGGCCCATGATGCCGCGATACAGCTTGCGCTCCATGACGCTGAATCGCTCTTTGCTAACGGAATCTTCGCTTTGTGCGTGGTAAACAAACAGGCGAGGCAGGTAAAAGAGGCCAGCAAACCAGCAGACGATGCTGATGAGGTGGAAGGCTTTGAGCCATAGATAAAGCATTTTTAGTTATTCCCAGGTTCACGGTAGATCAAATAGTAGTAGTAGAGCGTCCGGGAGTCACCTTGGCGGTTGTCGCAGGGGCTGGGTATCCCTATTATCGAAGGCTTTCCAGTGGTTTCGTTGAGGGCAGGTTATGGTCAAGGTCGGTATTGTCGGCGGCACGGGTTACACCGGGGTCGAATTGCTGCGTTTGCTGGCACAGCACCCGCAGGCTGAAGTGGTTGTCATCACTTCTCGATCCGAGGCTGGCCTGCCAGTTGCCGATATGTATCCCAACCTGCGCGGTCATTACGACGGTTTGGCCTTCAGCGTGCCGGACACGCAAACCCTGGGAGCGTGTGATGTGGTGTTTTTTGCAACGCCCCACGGCGTAGCCCATGCGCTGGCTGGCGAACTGCTGGCTGCAGGCACCAAGGTTATCGACCTCTCGGCAGACTTCCGCTTGCAGGATGCGGATGAGTGGGCCAAGTGGTACGGCCAGCCGCACGGTGCGCCAGAACTTCTGGATGAGGCTGTCTATGGCCTGCCGGAAGTGAACCGTGAACAGATCAAGAAGGCGCGGCTTATCGCGGTGCCGGGTTGCTATCCGACTTCTGCCCAGCTGGGTTTTCTGCCTTTGCTGGAAGCCGGCCTGGCCGAGACTTCGCAGTTGATCGCTGACTGCAAGTCCGGTGTGAGCGGCGCTGGCCGGGGTGCCAGTGTAGGAGCCCTATATGCCGAAACGTCTGAAAGCATGAAGGCGTATGCCGTGAAAGGCCATCGGCACTTGCCGGAGATCCGTCAGGGTCTGCGCCGCGCGGCAGGTAAAGAGGTGGGCCTGACCTTTGTTCCGCATCTGACGCCGATGATCCGCGGTATTCACTCCACGTTGTATGCAACCGTTGTTGATCGTTCTGTCGACTTGCAGGCTTTGTACGAAAAGCGTTACGCCAACGAGCCTTTCGTCGATGTGATGCCTGCCGGCAGCCATCCAGAAACCCGTAGCGTGCGCGGTGCCAACGTGTGCCGGATTGCGGTACATCGTCCACAGGATGGTGACCTTGTCGTGGTGTTGTCGGTGATCGACAATCTGGTCAAGGGCGCCTCTGGCCAGGCGGTGCAGAACATGAACATCATGTTCGGCCTGGATGAGCGTCTGGGCTTGTCCCACGCCGGGATGTTGCCTTAAAGCATCTGCAGGTACCCAGCTACAAGCTGCAAGTGAAGAGCTCTTCACGTGCAGCTGCTACTTATGAATAGTTGACCGCTTTTCTAGGAGAAGCGGATAATGCGCGTCATCACGCATTATGGCGGCATAACGCCGGGAGATAGTCAGCATGAGCGTCGAATCCTTCACCCCCATGGCTTTGCAATTCACCGAAGGTGCTGCGCACAAGGTGAAGAGCCTGGTCGATGAAGAGGGTAATGATCGTTTGAAGTTGCGCGTTTTTGTTACGGGCGGCGGTTGTTCCGGTTTTCAGTACGGTTTCACCTTCGATGAAGAAGTGGCCGATGACGACACCCTGGTGGAGCGCGAAGGCGTGAGCCTGGTGGTCGATCCAATGAGCTTCCAGTACCTGGCGGGTGCCGAGGTGGATTATCAGGAAGGTCTGGAAGGGTCGCGTTTTGTGATCAAGAACCCGAATGCCACCACCACGTGTGGTTGCGGATCATCGTTCTCGATCTAAGCGTGTCGTACAGGCTTCAAACTCAACGCCGCGTAGATTCGCGGCGTTTTGCTGTCTGTACTTTGAGGTAGGCGGTCAGGCTGGGTAGATGGCGCCCAATATGCGCAAGCCGCGTGCGCCAGTGACGCTGGGGCGGTTGGTAGGGATGCTTTCCAGGCAGCAGTGCGCGAGCCATCCAAAGGCCATTGCTTCGACCCAGTCAGGGTCTACGCCTTTGGCCTGTGTGCTGTTCACTTGGGCGGGAGCCAGCAAGTCTGCCAGTCGGGCCATCAATGCGGCATTGTGGGCTCCGCCACCGCATACCAGTAGCTCGTCCGTGTGTTGCTGGGCTGCCTTCAGGGATTGTGCGATGGTCTGTGCTGTAAGCTCCAGCAGGGTTGCCTGGACGTCTTCGGCAGGGAAAGTGGGCAGGTTGAACAGATGCTGTTTCAACCATGCGAGGTTGAATACCTCACGGCCTGTACTCTTTGGGCCCTTGGTCCGGAAGAAAGGGTCGCTGAGCAGGGCGTTGAGCAGCAGCGGCTCAACCTTGCCGCTTGCAGCCCAGTCACCGTTGCGGTCATAGAGCTCACCGCGCTGTTCTTGTATCCAGGCATCCAGCAGGACATTACCCGGGCCGCAGTCGAATCCTGCAACGGGGGCGGTAGAAGTTATCAGGCTAAGGTTGCTGAATCCGCCTACGTTAAGCACTGCCCTGTTACCGACTTGATCCGTAAACAATGCTTCGTGGAAGGCAGGAACCAAAGGTGCTCCCTGACCTCCGGCAGCCACGTCGCGACGGCGAAAGTCGCCTACGACGCAGATGTTGGTCAATTCGGCCAAGAGTGCCGGATTACCAATCTGTACGGTAAAACCGCGGGCGGGTTCGTGCCGTATGGTCTGGCCATGACTGCCGATTGCGCGGATATCTGCCGGGGACAGATGCTGTTGCTCAAGGAGCGCGTTGACGCCCTGTGCGGCCAGTTTGACCCAGTGATTCTCGGCAATTGCGCAGCGGGCCACTTCATCCGGGCCGCTGGCGCACAAGCCAAGTAGCTCGCTGCGCAAGGTATTCGGCATGGGAATGTAATGGGTGGCCAGCAGCCTGATGTCGGCCCCCAGCTCTATAAGGGCGATGTCCATACCGTCCAGGCTGGTTCCGGACATCACACCTATATAGAGGGCCATGGCTTAGCGCTTGCTCGAGGCCAGGAGGGTGGCCTTTTCCTGATTCATGCGAGCCATCAATGGCTGGCTTTGTTGCAGGAAGCGAGTGCGTTCAGCTTTGGCAATCGGGTCTGCCATCGGTAGTTTCTGTCCTAGTGGATCAACGTGTACGCCATTGACCTGGAACTCGTAGTGCAGATGCGGGCCGGTCGAAAGGCCAGTTGTCCCGATGTAGCCAATCACTTGGCCCTGCTTGACCGAACCGCCGGTTTTGACGCCTTTGGCGAAGCCCTGCATGTGCCCGTAAAGCGTGCGGTAAGTATTACCGTGCTGAATGATCACGGTGTTGCCGTAGCCGCCACGACGACCGGCCAGCAGTACTTTGCCATCGCCGGTTGCTTTGATTGGGGTCCCGCGTGGTGCTGCGTAATCAACGCCTTTGTGGGCACGGATCTTGTTCAGGATCGGATGCTTGCGACCTGACGAGAACCGCGAGCTGATGCGGGCAAAATCTACCGGGGTGCGGATGAATGCTTTACGCATGCTGTTGCCGTCGGCGGTGTAGTAATTGCTGTTGCCTTGCTTGTTGGTGTAACGAACGGCGGTAAAGGTTTTACCGCGGTTGGTAAAGCGCGCAGAGAGAATATTGCCAGTGCCGACGGTTTTACCGTTGATCACTTTCTGCTCGTAGATCACTTCAAACTGATCGCCTGGGCGGATGTCTTGAGCGAAGTCGATGTCGTAACCAAACACCTTGGCCATATCCATCGTTGTGCTGTGCGGCAAGCCTGCGCGCTGGCCCGATACGGAAAGCGAGCTGCTGATCACGCCGTGGGCGTACGCCGTGCGCATGGTAGGCAGGGTCGTGACACGGCGAAAGGTATAACCCTTGGCGCTTTTGTTGAGGGTTATGGTCTCAAGATCGCTGACCTGACTATGCAGTTTGTTCAGTTGCAGGCCGTCAGGGCTCATTTCAAATTCGAGCTTCTGGCCGTGCTTGAGCTGACTAAATTGCTTGGCTTGCTTGTCGCTGGCCAGTACTTCATGCACGGAGGTAGCTGGCAGGCCGACCTTCTGGAACAAGGTTGATAGCGTGTCACCCTTACTCACGATCACTTCGCGGTGGGTGGGGGCGGGTGGCGCTGCTGGTTCAACTTTGGCAGTCGCAACCGGTGCGTTGTCCTGCTGTTCAATCTGGGCAAATGGCGATGGATTCGCTTCATTTGTGGCTTGAACGAGCTCGGCAGCGTCTTGATCTTGTGTCAGTTGTTCAGCAGGTGTTTCCAGCTCCAGATTAAGCGTTGTTCTTTTGGCTTCTACTTCGCTGGAGGGAAATACCAGCAAGGCCAAGCTTAAGAGAGCGGCGATACCACTTGCGGCAAGCAGGTGGGTCTTCGGATAAAGCGGCGGCGCTTTAGGCGGTTGACTGGTCATAGATGATTTTGACTTTGAGATAAAGGATGAATTGGAAAAGATGACTGGCACAATGAATATGAAATAACTGTATAAAATATAACCAAATCGCCCTTGAAGCAAGTCCGCGAGCCATTCGCGCGCGGATAGACCGCCGTATGCCTGCCGGAACTTGTAATTAGTCCCTGATCTTGTATCGTTGGTTCCCTTTGAATTTGAGCCTTACGGGTCTGATATGAAGTCGGTTGAAGAGCAGCTAGCGCTAATAAAGCGGGGTGCCGAAGAGGTACTGGTCGAGTCTGAATTGGTCGAGAAACTCAAGCGCGGTCAGCCGTTGCGTATCAAGGCCGGATTCGACCCGACCGCACCCGATCTGCACTTGGGTCATACCGTACTCATTAACAAGCTGCGCCAGTTCCAGGAACTGGGCCATCAGGTGATCTTCCTTATAGGTGATTTCACCGGGATGATCGGTGATCCGAGCGGCAAGAGTGCTACGCGTCCACCGCTGACGCGCGAGCAGGTACTTGAAAACGCCGAGACGTATAAAACTCAGGTTTTCAAGATTCTAGATCCGGCTAAAACCGAGGTGGCATTCAACTCCACCTGGATGGATCAAATGGGGCCTGCCGACTTCATTCGCCTGACTTCCCAGTACACCGTTGCTCGCATGCTTGAGCGCGATGACTTCGACAAGCGCTACACCACCAATCAGCCTATCGCGATCCATGAGTTCCTTTACCCGTTAGTGCAAGGGTATGACTCGGTTGCATTGAAGGCGGACATTGAGCTGGGCGGTACAGATCAAAAATTCAATTTGCTGATGGGGCGTGAGCTGCAGCGCGGCTACGGTCAGGAAGCGCAGTGCATTGTGACAATGCCTTTGCTTGAAGGTCTGGACGGCGTCAAGAAGATGTCCAAGTCCTTGGGTAACTATGTTGGTATCCAGGAAGCGCCGGGTGTGATGTACAGCAAGCTGGTGTCCATACCTGATGCGTTGATGTGGCGCTACTTCGAACTGCTGAGCTTTCGCTCGATGGATGAAATCGATGCGTTCAAGGCTGACGTGGAGGCGGGGGCTAACCCGCGTGATATCAAGATCAAGCTGGCCGAAGAGATCGTGGCTCGATTTCATGGTGAGGAAGCCGCGGCCAATGCGCATCGTGGCGCCGGCAATCGGATGAAGGATGGCGAGTTGCCAGACGATTTGCCCGAGGTGGAATTGACTGCTACTGAGGATATGCCGATTGCGGCTGTTCTTAATAAAGCTGGGTTGGTTAAGAACTCAGCGGTAGCCAGAGACCTACTGGGTTCGGGTGGTGTGCGTATAGATGGTGAGGTGGTTGATCGCTCCTATATATATGCACTGGGTTCTACCCACGTTTGTCAGGCTGGGAAGAAGGCTTTTGCGCGAATTACGCTAAAAGCTGAATAAGTAGGAAATTAGTGCTGGACGGCGCATTTTATTAGCCTATAATGCGCCCACTTCCGGCGCAGTCGAAACGGAAAACTCCTTGAGTTTCAATGAGTTGGATTGGTTTTTGGCAGTGTCAGCTTCAAATCATCGAGGCAGGAAATGAGGTGTTGACAGCAGCGTGTAACGCTGTAGAATTCGCCTCCCGCTAACGAGAGATCGAAAGCGCAAGTGGTTGATGTTACAGAGGAAACTTTGAAAACATCTTAAAATAACCGCTTG
>NZ_CAXAOU010000018.1:0-87755 GCF_963970465.1 Pseudomonas sp. RL_5y_Pfl2_69
TTCAAACATCTTTGGGTTTTTAAGAAACCCTAAACTTGGCTCAGCAATCGTTGGTTACATCTTTGATTTCTCGCGGAGTAACTTGTGATGCTGATAATCTTGTTGACTATCAGTCTGACTCCACAAGTACCCACACGAATTGCTTGATTCAGTTGTTAAAGAGCGGTTGGTTAGCTTTCGCTGAACCGAGGCGCGCATTCTACAGCAGCCTCTGTTGCTGTCAAGCGGTTATTTTAAGATGTTTTCAAAGCTTCCTCTGTAACATCAACCACTTGCGCTTTCGATCTCTCGTTAGCGGGAGGCGAATTCTACAGCGTTACGCGCTGCTGTCAACACCTCATTTCCTGCTTCGATGACTTGAAGCTGACACTGCCGAAAACCAATCCAACTCATTGAAACTCAAGGAGTTTTCCGTTTCGACTGCGCCGGAAGTGGGCGCATTATAGGCCGCTGTAAATCTGAGTCAAGCATTAATCCAAACTATCGACCTTACGAGCTTCATAGGTAGAAAACCCACATTGAATGCGCACTATATTGCACATCCAGAATTACCCAAGCATCATGCCTGTCTTTAAACCTTCTGCCAGGCACACCTATCAATGATAAAGCCCCCCCATAGCTTCGTAGCAACGCTATTCCCTGTTGGCTTGCTACTCATTGCCATGGCCTCGATCCAATCCGGCGCCTCGCTGGCAAAAAGCATGTTCCCTATTATCGGCGCACAAGGAACAACCAGCCTGCGCCTGACATTCGCCAGCCTCATCATGTTCCTGATACTGCGACCATGGAGAGCCAAGTTCACCACCAAGTCCTTGAAGACCGTGATCGTTTACGGGATCGCCCTGGGAGGAATGAATTTCCTCTTCTATATGTCACTGCGCACTGTTCCGCTGGGTATTGCAGTTGCTCTGGAGTTTACGGGTCCTTTGGCAGTGGCTATTTATAGCTCCCGCAGACCTATCGACTTTATATGGATCGGCCTGGCCATCACGGGACTCCTACTGCTCATACCCATTGGTGAAAGCGTTCAAGGCATTGATCCAACAGGCGCTGGCTACGCGCTAAGTGCCGGGGTCTGCTGGGCGCTGTACATCCTCTATGGGCAGCGGGCCGGTGCGGACAATGGCGTTCAGACCGCAGCATTGGGCGTCATTATTGCGGCTCTGTTTTTCGCACCTATCGGGGTTTACCACGCAGGGGCAGCATTGCTGACCCCTGGCCTGATCCCAATAGCCATTGGTGTAGCACTCTTATCGACAGCACTGCCTTACACGCTTGAGATGATTGCTCTTACACGCATGCCCACCCGAACATTCGGCACTTTAATGAGCATAGAGCCTGCCTTTGGGGCACTTTCAGGGCTGCTGTTCCTGAATGAGGTCTTGTCGTTCACACAGTGGATGGCCATCTCTTGCATCATAATGGCCTCTATCGGTGCGACCTTAACGATGCGCAACCACTCAAAACCGATCGTCACCGACAATAAGCACGCCATTTAACTCTGCTCTGGTAATTGACTCTCATTTAAGGGATGTTTGTCCCTTGAGAATCACATGAACCGATTCCGGATAAGGATATCCACTAAAACCATGGGGAGATGGTCACCGATTCTCGCATCCCGTAACTCCGACGCAAACGCTTAAGGACAGGAATGAAACGAATTTTGGTAGCTTTAGCCGTACTCGTTGTAACCGGCTGCGCAGCAACCTCGGAAACTGCCGTCAAGCATGGAAAACGAGGATTGCATATCAATTGCTCTGGATTGTCCTCATCGTGGAACAAGTGCTACGCCGAAGCCGTCAAATCCTGTGGAAGCAAGGGATACCGGGTGGTGGCCAAATCGGGCGATACCGCAGAAGAACCAGGGGATTACCCATTCGGCCTGAACCCAGCCGGCTATACCAGCCGCAGCATGATTGTTATCTGCAAGTAACGCCCCGCCCTGCCATGCCGTCGAGCGAGCCGACAGCATGGCAAGGAGATCAGGCAGTTATCGCAAGTGGTGCCGTACGCTCCAGCAGCCACTCAAGCGCAGACCCGACAAGGTGCGGGCTCAAGCGCTCGCGAACCAGCGCATGATAGGCGTCAAACCATTCGCGCTCTTCCAGGGTCAGCAATGATGGCTCCAGACAGCGCGTGTCGATTGGGCACAGCGTCAGGGTTTCAAACTTCAAGAATGTCCCAAACTCCGAAGTTCCCGCCTCACGATTCAACACCAGGTTCTCGATTCGCACTCCCCAACGACCCGGGCGGTATGTTCCAGGCTCAATCGAGGTAATCATCCCCGGCTGCATCGCAGTATGTGGTGCCGGCGCAGCCTGATACGCAATAACTTGAGGCCCTTCATGCACATTCAGGAAGTAGCCGACCCCATGACCTGTCCCGTGCCCGTAATCGACGTGCTCAGCCCAAATCGGCGCCCTTGCGATCGAGTCCAGCAAAGGTGACAGGATCCCTTTTGGAAATTGGGCCCTGGACAAGGCGATCACACCTTTAAGCACACGAGTACAATCGTGTTTCTGCTCGCGGGTTGGCGTCCCAACAGGGACCATACGCGTGATATCGGTTGTGCCTCCCAGGTACTGCCCTCCCGAGTCGATCAACAACAGGCCATCACCTTCAATCACAGCATGCTCTTGCTCCGTTGCGTGGTAATGCGGCATTGCGCCATTGGCATTAAAAGCCGCAATGGTGTTGAAGCTTAACGATACAAAGCCGGGGCGGCGGGCACGAGCAGCGGTCAACTGCTCATCAATAGTCAACTCGGTAATGCGCTCACGCCCAAGGGCTGTCTCCAGCCATGCAAAGAACTCACAGAGCGCAGCACCATCCTGCTCCATAGCCTTACGGATATGGACCGCGTCCTCGAGGCTCTTCTGAGACTTGGCCAAGGTAGTTGGGTTCAAGCCTTCAACCAGTTTCACCTCAGCCTGCAAATGACCGAGCAGCCCGCAAGTCACACGGGCAGGGTCCACCAACAGACGAGTTGAACCCGGCAAAGACGCCAGAGCCGCATTGATCTCAACGTAATCACGCAGCTCAACGCCATCAGCCTCAAGTGTCTCGCGCAGTTCGACACTGATTTTATTCAAGTCCAGAAACAAGGTAGCCCGCGAGGCCTCGACCAACGCAAACGAAACGAACACTGGGTTGAAGGAGACATCCGAACCTCGCAGATTAAACAACCAGGCGATGTCATCCAGAGTCGCAATAAAATGTGCATCCGCCTGGCGCTGCTTGAGTGTTTCTCGCAACTGCGCCAGTTTTTCAGCCCGACTGACCGTCGCTTGCGGCGGCAGATGCTCATAAACCGGCTGTACCGGCAGTATTGGACGATCATCCCAAACCTGGTCAAGCAGATCGATATCCGTACGTAAAACGGCACCACGCTCTTTAAGTTTGCTCTCGAGTGTGCGTGCAGAAGCCAGCGCGAGCACTGCACCATCAACCGAAACCGTTGCACCTTCAGGCGTCTGCTCGGCCAGCCACTCCAGAGGACCCGATTGCCCGGGTAACAGCTTGACCAGCTCAATGGTACTGCCCTTCAGTTCCTTGGCCGCTTGTTCCCAGTAACGACTGTCAGCCCACACTCCAGCAAAGGTTGGCGTCACAATCAATGTTCCAACCGAACCGTAAAAACCCGACAGCCATTGACGGCCTTGCCAATATGCAGGCAAGTACTCTGAAAGATGGGGGTCAGCCGAGGGCACCAGCAGCGCATAAATACCGTTCTGGCTCATCAACGCCCGGGTACGCGCCAAACGCTCCACTACCGGTACTGGCTTCAACGACTGAGTACTCATTCTGTCTCCTGCTTATCACTGGGAATTATTATTGGTCGCTAGTGATCATGGATCAGCCACTACCGTTGGGCAACCGCCCAAAATGGTGCCGGCGCGGCGACAGAAGCTTTAATCGCCTTCACTGCGGCATCTATATCCTGCTCGCTGGTGAAGCGCCCAAGACTCAGGCGGATTGTTCGGCTGGCTTTATCGGCATCATGCCCCAGGGCCAGCAGCACGTGGGACGGTGCATTACTCGCCGAGTTGCACGCTGAAGTTGCCGAATACGCGAGCGAAGCACTCAGGATTGCGCTATTGAAGTGCCCTTCGCTGAAGGTCAGGCTCAAGGTATGGGGAATTCGCTCTGTCGGACAGCCATTACATTGCAGCCCTTGCACATCGACCAGTTGCTCAAGCAAGCGCTGGCGAAGTCCGCGAATGTGAGCCAGCTCCTGAGCAAATGACTCACTGGCCACTGCAAATGCAGCGCCCATACCTGCAATTTGATGAGTCGCCAGGGTTCCTGAGCGCAAACCGGACTCATGCCCGCCACCATGAATCTGTGCCTGTAGCCGATCCTGCGCACGCGGCCCCACATACAAGGCGCCGATACCTTTGGGACCATAGATCTTGTGCCCCGAGAACGACATCAAGTCTACCGCCCACTCATCCAGGTCGATGGCAACCTTGCCCGCTCCCTGTGCGGCATCGACGTGGAACAGCGCACCATGCTCGCGGACCCGGCGCCCGATACCCGGAATATCGTTGACCGTGCCCAGTTCGTTGTTGACCAGCATCAACGACACCAGCAGCGTGTCGTCGCGCAGAGCAGCATCTACCTGACCGGCACTTACGAGCCCATTGGCATCAGGGGCCAGATACGTCACCTCAAAACCCGCCCCTTGTAAAAAGCGTGCAGTGTCCAATACCGCCTTGTGCTCGATCTGGCTGGTGATGATATGCCCGCGGGACTGACCACCCGCCTGGGCCACTCCTTTTAGCGCCAGGTTATTGGACTCGGTCGCACCCGAGGTCCAGATAATCTGCTCAGGCCTGGCATTGATCAGTTTCGCGACCTGTTCACGGGCCAGCTCTACCGTCTGCCGGGCTTGCTGACCAAAGACATGGGAGCCAGAAGCCGGATTGCCAAAGTTGCCTTCAAAACCCAGGCAATCGACCATCACCTGAATGACACGAGCGTCCACGGGAGTGGTGGCCGCGTAATCGAAATAAATAGGTCGCTTGTTCATTGTTCAAATCCACTGAGCGCATTCCGGAAACAGGCAGTGCCTGGTACCGGAGAGTGAAGCCACGAGAAAATGCGGCCGTTAGAGATAACCGATTGAGCCAGGTGAAAAAAGGTGCATTCGACAGGAAGGCCGTAGGATATGTCTCAAATCTGGGCTATCTGGAAAGCAGGAGCTTATAAAGCGCTAAAAGCAGGTCATCACGCAAGTCCGATATGCAATATCGATATATAAATATGGAATTAGGTTAGTTTACGGAATAACAAAATGACTTTATAAAGCAGCCTTCGGCTTTCCTTTTGTGGGCAGAGCCCCTGTTAAAAGGAGCTGTCAATGCAGCTTTTAACATTACCTGCCACCCCGGCACTGGCCACGTCCATACGCGCCACGGCACAAGTGTTTGAAGACCCCGCGTCCAAAGCCCTGTTGGCACACTTGCAACAGATAGCACCCAGTGACGCCAGCGTACTGATCATTGGTGAAACCGGCACCGGCAAAGAACTGGTCGCCCGGCATATCCACCAACTCAGCCACCGTCACAACCAGCCATTTGTGGCCGTCAATTGCGGCGCCTTTGCCGAGTCATTGGTGGAAGCTGAACTGTTTGGCCATGAAAAGGGGGCTTTTACAGGCGCGCTGACTGCAAAAGCCGGATGGTTTGAAGAGGCCGACGGCGGCACATTATTTCTGGATGAGATCGGCGACTTGCCGCTGACCATCCAGGTAAAGCTGCTACGCGTCCTGCAAGAGCAGGAGGTCGTGCGGTTGGGCTCGCGCAAAAGCACACCGATCAACGTGCGCGTACTGGCTGCCACAAACGTCAATCTGGAGCAGGCCATAGACGCCGGGCATTTTCGAGAAGATCTGTACTACCGCCTGAATGTCGTCAGCCTTGCGCTGCTCCCGTTACGTGAGCGCCCCGGGGATATCCTTCCGTTAGCCAGACACTTCCTTAAAACCTATCGCCAACGGCTGCCCCATGGACCAACGGCACTCAGTGAATGTGCCGAACACGTACTGATCCACCATCCTTGGCAGGGCAATATTCGCGAGCTTGAAAATGTCGTGCATCACAGCCTGCTTCTGTGCCGCAATCAGACCATTACAGTACAAGACCTGCGCCTGTCCCAATCACGCAGCAGACGCCAGGACTTCGCGCTGCAACAACCCGCCACGCATACCACCCGGGACTTGTTACAACGCGCCTTTCGGAAACTGTTCGAAGAAGAGCCGGGCGCCCTGCATGAAGCCGTTGAAGATACCCTGCTGCGTACGGCCTATGAGTTTTGCCATCACAATCAGGTACACACTGCAAAATTGCTGGGTTTGAGTCGCAATGTCACCCGAACACGCCTGATCAAGCTCGGAGCACTTTCAGTCAATGTTCGTCGCACGGAGGCCGACGCCCTCGCCTATTGAAAGCCTGACTCATCGCCGTTGCCTGACGACAGTTAGATACATCAGGCAACATCGTTCGACGCAGAGCCGGGCGGCCAACGCTGCTTCTGTGGAATCGCGACCCCACAAAAGGCCTATCGCCGCTGTTCACGCTTATCGGTAAGATGACGTCCTTCCTGCGCATTTGCGCTGTACGTCCCGCCGAATTAAGTCGATCCCATGCCTTTTGAACTCAGCGTAGATTTGACCACCCTCGCCATTCTGGCCGCCGTTGCCTTTGTTGCCGGATTCATCGACGCCATTGCCGGGGGCGGGGGGCTACTCACCACCCCTGCCCTGCTCACCGCAGGCTTGCCGCCACATCTGGTGCTGGGCACCAACAAGCTCAGCTCGACTTTCGGCGCAGCCACCGCGAGCCTTACCTTCTACCGACGCAAACTGTTCCATCCTCGCGAATGGAAGCTGGCCATTTTCGGAACCCTCGCCGGTGCACTGATCGGCGCAGTTGTCGCCCACTACATGCCCGCCGAATGGCTCAACAAAATGCTGCCGGTGATTGTTTTCGGTTGCGGGCTCTACCTGCTGTTTGGCGGCACGCCCAAAACGCCTGTCGACAACGACGCGCCGATCAAAAAGAAATGGCAACTGCCCCAGGGCCTGGGCCTGGGATTTTATGATGGCGTAGCCGGGCCGGGTACGGGCGCGTTCTGGACCGTCAGCACCATGCTGATGTACCCGGTCGATCTGGTGAAGGCCAGCGGTGTGGCGCGCAGCATGAATTTCGTCAGCAACATTGCAGCGCTGTCGGTGTTCATATTCTCCGGCCATGTGGACTGGGTGATCGGTCTGACCATGGGCTTTGCAGTCATGGTCGGCGCCTTCTTCGGCGCCCGCAGCGCAATCAGCGGCGGGGCCAAATTCATTCGCCCGGTGTTTATCACCGTGGTATTGGGTTTGACCGTGCGCCTAGCCTGGCAGCACTGGTTCGGCATGGCCTAAACGACGGGCTACATACAGGTCGATGAGATAACGCGCAATTGAGCGCGACGCCGGCAACGGCGGCAGCCGGTGCACATTGAACCACTGCGCATCTTCTATCTCGTCGGCCTGAGGCACGATATCGCCTCCCGCGTACTCGGCGTGAAAACCCAGCATCATGGAGTGCGGGAACGGCCAGCACTGGCTACCCACATACTGGATGTTCCTGACTTCCACCTGCACTTCTTCGCGCACTTCGCGGATCAGGCAATCCTCGGCCGACTCCCCCGGCTCGGCGAACCCCGCCAGAGTGCTGTAGACCCCCGGCACAAAGCGCGGTGAACGGGCCAGAAGCACTTCATCGCCCCGGGTAATCAATACAATCATGCTGGGCGAGATACGTGGATAACTGCGCAAATCGCAGGCCGCGCAATACATCGCACGCTCCCTCGGCACCTGCGTCATGGCCTGCCCGCAGCTACCACAAAAGCGATGCTCACGAGCCCAGGTGCCGATTTGCGCGGCATAACCCAGCACCTTGTACAGCGTGTGGTCCTCGCCCAGCATGAAGGCACGCAAGCCCTGCCAATCACAGCCCTCGACCTGGGCCGCACCTGCAAGCTCGAGCAGGTACACCGGCTCGCCGTCCAGGTGTCCGATGCCATGCTCCGCCAGCACAGCAAGGTCCTGGCGCTTGAGCCACTCTCGGGAAAAGAGCGGGCCATTGTGATTGATCAAGAACCCGTCGGGGCCGCGCGCCACGGCCCAGCCTCCAGTCAGGTCTGTATCCAGTACTGCCGTGATCCAACGCGGTGTCATTAAATGATCCTTGTTCAGGTTACAAAGACGTCAATCCAGAAACTCGGGTTTTTGCTTGGTCATGTGCGCCGTCATCGCCAGCCGCAAGTCGCTGGACTGAAGCATCGCCGCGTTCCAGGTCGCAACATATTCCAGACCATCGTCCACACGGTGATCGCGCATATAGCTGATCATCTGCTTGGTGCCGGCAATGGCGATGGGGGATTTGCTGGCGATTTCCAGGGCAATTGCCATTACCCCGTCCAGCAACGCCTGATGATCGCTGTAGACGCGGTTGACCAGGCCGATAGCTCGGGCCTCATCCGCCGCGACCATCCGCCCGGTGTAAGCCAGTTCGCGGAGCATGCCATCACCGATGATGCGCGGCAAACGTTGCAATGTCCCCACGTCAGCGGCCATGCCCATGTCGATTTCCTTGATCGAGAACTGCGCATCCTCGGCGGCGTAGCGCATATCGCAGGCCGCGATCAGGTCAATCGCCCCGCCCAGGCAATAGCCCTGAACAGCCGCCAAAACGGGCTTGCGGCAATGATCCACGGCATTGAACGAGGCCTGCATTTGCAGAATCTTGCGCCGAAGCATACGGGCATTACGGCCCACATCCTTGCCCATCTCATTGGCTACCGATGCCAGCAGCATCAAGTCGATACCGGCTGAAAAGTGCTTGCCTGCACCACTGAGCACGACAACCCGTACGGCGTCGGTTTCATCAATCCACTGGAAAATCTCGATGATCTCGGTCCAGAACGCCGCGTTCATCGCATTGACCTTTTCAGGCCGGTTGATCTGAACGTGGGCAATGTTGCCGTTTAACTCAACCTGAAAAGCCTGGTAGTCGGACATAACCTGAATCCTTTATGGGGCGCTGTCGCCGCTCAATGAGCGGCGGACTATAACAAGCCTGACTGGCCCCAGGCAGGCCGCGATTGCGCCAAATTACGGACAAAATGACCTGCCTGAATAGCCCTCAACGCTGCAGGATAAAACGCTCTATCACCTGGGCAACGCCGTCTTCGACATTGCTGCCAGTGACCTGCATCGCCTGCTCGCGAACCTGCGCTTCGGCCTGCCCCATGGCGATCGACAGCCCTGCACGGTGGAACATCGCAGGGTCATTGCCGCCGTCACCGATCGCTGCCGTACGCTCAAGGGGCACCCCCAAATGCTCGGCCAGCGCTGCAAGGGCATCGCCTTTGTTGGCCTTGAGTGCAGTAATGTCCAGATAACGGGCCTGCGACCGGCTGGCCGATGCCTCCCCGCTCAACACCTGCTGCAAACGCTGCTCAAGCTCCACCAGAAGTGGCGCATTGCTGGTAGTGGCCACGATCTTGTCCACTCGATGCAAATAAGGCTCAAAACTCTCTACCACTAGCGGCGCATAACCCAGCCCCTGTTGTTCGTGGGCAACCATCGGGCCCAACGGATCGCGCAACAGCCACTCATCGTCAGCAAACACCCAGATTTCAACGTCATGCCCGGACAACAGGGCCAGCGTCTTCAACACCGCCTCGTACGGCACATGATGGGACTGCAAATAGCTGCCATCGGCGTTTACCAGCACTCCGCCGTTGAATCCTGCAGTGGGCAATTCAATACCCAACTGCCGGATATACTCGCGCATGGCCCTGGGCGGGCGGCCGGTAGCCAGGGTGAAATGAATGCCTGCAGCCTGCAGCGCCTTGACTGCAGCCAGGTTGCGCGGGCTGATGGTGTGGTCGGGCAACAGCAAGGTGCCATCCATGTCACACAGCACCAATTGAATGGAGTCTTGCTTCACATCACTCATCCTATGTTGAGCCAGACGCGGCCATCGCGAGCCAGCAACTCTTTGGCCGCCTCCGGGCCATCTTCCCCGGCCTTGTAAGGCTGGACGTCAGTGTGTTCACGCCACGCATCCAGAAAAGGCTGCACACCACGCCAGCCGTTTTCAATATTGTCGGCACGCTGGAACAAGGTCTGATCACCGGTGAGGCAGTCGTAAATCAACGTCTCGTAGCCTGTGGAAGGCTGCATTTCGAAGAAATCCTTGTACGCAAACCCCAACTCGATATTGGCCATTTTCAGCCCGGGGCCCGGGCGCTTGGCTTGAAGATCAAACCACATGCCTTCGTTGGGCTGAATATGGATACGTAAATAGTTGGGCTGCAAACGTTCAACTTCGGTGTCGCGGAACTGTGCATAAGGCGCAGGCTTGAAACAGATGGCGATTTCAGTGTCGCGCGCACTCATGCGCTTGCCGGTGCGCAGGTAGAACGGCACACCGACCCAGCGCCAGTTGTCGATCATCACCTTGAGCGCCACAAAGGTTTCAGTGCTGCTGTCAGCAGCCACGTTGTTCTCTTCGCGGTATCCCACGACCGGCTTGCCGCCGGACTCACCCTGGGTGTACTGCCCGCGCACAGAATTTTTCAACGCATCTTCTTTCGACCAGGGGCGGATTGCTCCAATCACCTTGGCTTTTTCACCGCGCACTGCATCGGCTCCAAAGGCTGCGGGGGGCTCCATCGCCACCATCGCCAGCAGTTGAAACAAATGGTTGGGCAACATGTCGCGCAAGGCGCCGGTGTGTTCGTAAAAACTGCCACGTGTCTCGACCCCGACGGTTTCAGCCGCAGTGATCTGCACATGGTCAATGTAATGATTGTTCCAGAAGGCTTCGAAAAGCCCGTTGGAGAAACGGCTGACCAAAATATTCTGGACGGTTTCCTTGCCCAGGTAATGGTCAATCCGGTAGATCTGCTTCTCGCTCATGACATTGAGCAGGCACTCATTCAATGCTTGAGCTGTCTGCACGTCAGAGCCAAAAGGTTTTTCAATGACGACCCGGCGAAATGCATCGGGGGTTTCCTTGAGCAACCCGCTGGCACCCAGCCGCTGCACGACTTCGCTGAAAAAGCGTGGTGCAGTGGCCAGGTAGAACACCGCATTGCCAGTGCCGCTGGCGATGATTTTCTGCTCCAGCGCCCCGTAGGTGCTGTCATCCAGAAAATCGCCCTGCACGTAGCTGATGTTCTTTGCCAACGAGGCCCACAAATCGGCATTCAAGCCTTGCCCGTCAGGATGATCCACCTTGCTGGAGGCTTCATTGCGAATGAAGTCCTCCAGCTTTTTGGCAAAACCCTCATCACTGATCCCATTGTGGTCAACGCCCACAATGCGCAGGCCACCGTCCAGTAAACCGTCACGACTCAAGTTGTACAGCGCAGGCATCAGCAAGCGCTTTACCAGATCACCGTGGGCACCAAACAAGAACAGAGTGGTGGGCGGCGCGGGCTTGGCGTCAGGTTTACTGGACAGATCAATCATTTTTTAGACGTCTCCACATGGCCACCGAAACCAAAGCGCATGGCCGATAGCATTTTGTCGCCATAGAGGCTTTGCTGGCGCGAACTGTAGCGGGCAAACAGGGCTTGCGACAACACCGGTACCGGCGTCGACTGCTCCATTGCAGCTTCGATGGTCCAGCGGCCTTCACCGCTGTCTGCCACGGCGCCTGAGTAGCCATCCAGCGGCTCATCAGTGGCCAGGGCATCGGCAGTCAAATCGAGCAGCCAGGACGAAACAACGCTACCACGACGCCATACTTCGGCAATATCGCCCAGGTTCAGGTCAAAGCGCTGCTCTTCAGGCAGGTTCTCACCGCCCTTCATCTTCATCAGGTTGAAGCCTTCGGCGTAAGCCTGCATCAGACCGTATTCAATACCGTTGTGCACCATCTTCACGAAATGACCAGCACCTGCCGGGCCCGCATGGATGTAACCACGCTCGGCACGATCGTCGTCAGATACACGGTCCTTGGTGCGCGGGATGTCACCCATGCCCGGGGCCAGAGCTGCAAACAGCGGGTCCAGGTGCTTCACGACAGCGCTGTCTCCACCGATCATCATGCAATAACCGCGCTCCAGGCCCCACACGCCACCCGAGGTACCGACGTCAACGTACTGGATGCCCTTTTCGGCCAGAGACTGCGAACGACGCATGTCATCTTTATAGAAGGTGTTACCGCCATCGATGATGATGTCATCGGCGTCCAGCAGCTGGCTCAGGGTCTCGATGGTGTCTTCGGTCGGCGCACCTGAAGGCAGCATGACCCAGACAGCACGGGGTTTGGCCAGGCCTGCGACCAGCGCTGGCAAATCGGCAACGCCGGTGGCGCCTTCCTGTTCCAGAGCACTGACAAAGTCGGTATTGCGGTCAAAAACCACGGTTGTATGCCCATTGAGCATCAGACGCCGTGCGATATTCCCGCCCATACGGCCCAATCCAATAATTCCCAACTGCATGTACTGTTGCTCCCAACGACAAATAAATAGGTGTACAGCACCTTAGTGCAACATTGCCCAAGGTGCCCGGTCAGGATCAGTCCTGACACATGGTGCATAGTTTCGCACAAGGTGAAGGGCAGATTCCCGATTCAATACACTCAACAGACGGACGAAGCAGCAAAGATTGCAAAACCAATACCCCTCAAGGTCGCCGAATGCGCCGACAACCCCTCGCAAGCGCAGCAATTGGCGACAAAGTTTTCACATGCACTTGGAGATACTTGAACACTTTGTGGCTGCTCTTTCGCGAGGCAGCCCCCATGTGTTGTGCCTGGTTAAAAGGCAACAACCATTCAAGTCAGTTATCAGCTGGAGCGCTGTATGGGGATGTTTAAACGCAGCAACACGTCTGCGAAAGGATTTGACTGGGCCGGCCTGGGTTGGCTGTTCCTGTTCTTCTGGTATTTTTCCGGCATCACCCAGCTACTGATCCAGCTGACCGGCACCTCCGGCTTCTCGGGGTTCCGCCAGGCCTTTGTGATGAGTGCCGTCTGGTTGGCCCCTATGCTGATGTTTCCCAAGCACACCCGCGTAATGGCTGCCGTGATTGGCGTCGTGCTGTGGGCCTGCTCGATGGCAAGCCTGGGCTACTTCTTTATCTATCAGCAAGAATTCTCGCAAAGCGTCATCTTCATCATGTTCGAATCGAACATCTCCGAAGCTGGCGAATACATGACCCAGTATTTTGCCTGGTGGATGGTGCTGGCATTCGTGGCCCATACCGCTTTCGCCGTGTTCCTGTGGTCACGCTTGCGCCCGGTGTACCTGCCCCGCGTGCAGGCCTGGGCTGCAGCGGTTGCCATACTGGTGGCGGTTATCGGTTACCCGCTGATCAAACAGACAATGAAGCACGACTCTATGGCCTCCGCCATGGAAAGCTTCGAAAGCCGTGTCGAACCTGCAGTGCCGTGGCAGATGGTAGTGGCGTATCGCCGTTATCTGGAGCAACTGGATAACATGCAAGGCATGCTGGCCAGCGCCAGCAAGATTCCGCCCCTGACCAACCTCAAGGACAACGAAGCCGGCAAGCCAACCACCCTGGTGCTGGTCATAGGCGAATCGACCAATCGCCAGCGCATGAGCCTCTATGGCTACCCGCGCGAAACAACGCCAAACCTCGATAAATTGCGCGATCAACTGGCGATTTTCGACAACGTCGTCACTCCACGGCCCTACACCATTGAAGCCCTGCAACAAGTGCTGACGTTCGCTGACGAAGAAAACCCGGATCTGTACCTCAGTACTCCGTCACTGGTCAGTGTCATGAAGCAAGCGGGCTACAAAACCTTCTGGGTCACCAACCAGCAGACCATGACCAAGCGCAACACCATGCTCACCACCTTCTCCGAGCAGGCTGATGAACAGGTCTACCTCAACAACAACCGCAACCAGAACGCTCGCCAGTACGACGGCGATGTCATTGAGCCGTTCAACAAGATCCTGGCCGACAGCGCCCCGCGCAAACTGATCGTGATCCACCTGCTCGGCACCCACATGAGCTACCAGTACCGTTACCCGCCGACCTTCGACAAGTTCGTGGACCGTACCGGTGTGCCAGCCGGACTGACCGACGACCAGGTACCGACTTACAACAGCTACGACAACGCCGTGTTGTATAACGATTTCGTGGTGTCGAGCCTGATCAAGGACTTCGCCAAAACCGACCCCAACGGCTTTCTGTTGTATCTGTCCGACCACGGCGAAGATGTATTCGATTCGGTCGGTCACAACACCCTGGGCCGTAACGAAGCCAAGCCGACAGCACCGATGTACACCATTCCGTTCATGGCCTGGGCATCGCCAAAATGGCGTGAAAACCACACCTGGAATTTCGCCAGTGACCTCAGCCGTCCTTACAGCAGCTCGCAGTTCATCCATACCTGGACTGATCTGGCCGGCCTGAGTGCCGATGAACTGGACGACAAGAAAAGCCTGGTCAGCGATCAGTTTGTCGCCCGCCCGCAACTGATTGGCGACCCGTACTCGCGCCCGCAGAAAGCCTTGATCGACTTCAGCCTGATCAAGCCTAAACCTCCGGCTGCAGGCAATGTAGCCAAGCAATAAATAACCTGCAGGGCGCCAATGGCGCCTTGCTCGTTTTCAGGCACATACATCACAAATAATTCTCATTATCTCTAAACCTTCTCCTTGTCATTCGTTTGAAGCACTAGACAACTTCATAACAACGACAAGGAGTCGGCAGCGATGTTCGCGCCATTTACCCGTTCCATGACCCTGACACTCGGGCTTATCGGCACTACCGTCAGCCCGCAATTGTTGGCAGACACCGAGCAGGATGACGTAGAGAAAACCTCCCCTTCACTGGAACTGGGCAGTACCAGTGTCACCGCCCAAGGCCTGGGCGCCAGCACCGAAAATACCGGCTCCTACACCACGGGCTCGACCAGCACCGCGACCAAACTCAACTTGAGTATTCGCGAAACCCCGCAGTCGATCTCAGTCGTGACCCGTCAGGAGATGGATGACTTCAACCTCAACACCCTGACCGAGGCCATGCGCCATACCACGGGGATTGTGGTGCAGCACAACGACTCCGACCGGGTCAGTTATTCGTCACGCGGCTACACCATCTCCAACTTCCAGATTGACGGGATGCTCAATACGTTCAGTTTTATGAAGACTGATGCCGACACCATCATCTACGACCGAATTGAAGTGGTGCGCGGCGCCACCGGCCTCACAACCGGCGCGGGCGATCCGTCGGGCACCATCAACATGATCCGCAAACGCCCCACCCACCAATTGCAGGCCAAGGCCGGGGCAACAGGCGGCAGTTACGATGACTATTACAGCTATGTCGACGTGGGCGGCCCGCTGGCTTTCGACGGTCGTTTGCGCGGGCGCACCGTGTTGTCTTATCGCGACAGCAAGTCGTTTCGCGATATCTATGCACTCAAGCGTGAAGTGGCCTACGGCATTCTGGAAGCAGACCTGACCGACACCACCCTCCTGGCAGTGGGTTACGACTACCAGGACAAACAGGTAAAAGGGTCGTCCTGGGGGACCACTCCCTATTGGACCGGTTCGGGCGAGAAAGCCAAATTTGGCCGCTCAACCAACCTGGCCACCTCCTGGAGTTCATGGCCGATGAAGGACAAGACCGCCTTCGCCACCCTGGACCAGCAACTGTCCAATGACTGGCACCTCAAAGCGGCCTACACCCATCGCACCAGTGACGCCGAAGGCAAGGTCTACTACGCCGGGGGCGGTTTCCCCAATGCCGATGGCACAGGTATGTCGGCCTATAACAGCCATTTTATCGGCGAAGAAAAAATGACCGCCGTCGACGTCAATATCTCAGGCACTTACCCCTTGTTCGGGCGTGACCACGAGTTGATGGTGGGTTACGGCCAGGCCAAAAACGACAACACGTCACCCTTGATGATTAACCTCAACCCAGAGACCTACGACACCATTCCAAACTGGCAGGACATGAGTTCGATTCCCAAGTATCAGGACTTTAATACCGGCATTGAGGGCAGCCAAAACATCGTCAAACAAAAGTCCGGTTACCTGGCTACACGCTTCAACCTGACGGATGAATGGCATGCCGTACTCGGCACCCGTTATGGCAGCTGGAAAAGCTCCAACGCCAACACCGTGTTTGTTGAGAACAATTCAGGCCCTCTCAAGCACACAAAAGTCAGTCAGACACAAAACGACATCATCACGCCTTACGCGGGCTTGCTGTATGACTTCACCGAGGAGTTGACGGTCTACGCGAGCTACACCGATATATTCAAACCTACAACCAACAAGGGCGTAGGCGATGCTTATCTTGAACCGGTGGTGGGCAGCAATTATGAGCTGGGCTTGAAGGGCAGCTTCTTGCAAGAACGCCTCAACCTGTCGACAGCCGTGTTCTGGAGCAAGCAGGACAACGTACCGGAAATCGACGACTCAGTGCCTCGTGGCCCCAAGGGCGAGGAATATTACAAATCCGGTGGCAAGGGCAACAAGATCAATGGCTTTGAGGTCGAACTGGCCGGTGAGGTCATGCAGGACTGGAACATGGTCGCCGGTTACACCTACACCCATTCACGCAACGCCGCAGGCCAACGCATGAATACCGCGTCGCCTTTGAATCTGGTCAAGATTTCGAGCACCTACCGCCTGCCAGGTGAGTGGAGTGCCATGACCGTGGGCGCCGCCGTCAACTGGCAAAGCGATATCTATCGCGCTGCCAACCGTCCTACCGGACAGAAAAATGCAGCGGGTTATCCGATCACCTTTAAAGAAGACATCACCCAAAAGTCCTACACCCTCGTCGACCTGATGGCCCGCTACACATTCGACGAACACGTCTCGGCATCATTGAACGTCAAGAACCTGCTCGATCAGAAGTATTACGAAAACGTCGGCTTCTATAACGGCGTGTTCTGGGGCGAGCCGCGAACGGTGAGTGTTGGTCTGGAGTGGACGCTCTAAACCGGAGCTTTATCAAGCACAGCGGAAACGGGCTTGCTCGCGATGCAGTCGCCGCGGCAAGCCTGAAACACCGCACCACCTGCAGGACGGGCAAGCACCGTTCCCGCAGGACGTGTGAAACCCGCCGCGCTTACAAATATTTGTTCCAGAACATCATGCGCCCGTGAGCAGGGTCGAGCTGCCCATCGCTGAAACCAAACTTGCGATAGGAACCTTGAGCCACGGGGTTGCCCTCAAGCACTTCCAGGGTGATCTTGCAGCAGCCTCGCTCACGGGCAATGTCTTCGACCTTGAGCAACATTTTCTGGCTCAGGCCCAGACCGCGAAACGTATCGACCACTGACACATCATGTACGTTGACTAACGGTTTGCCAGCAAACGTCGAAAAACCTTCAAAACAGTTCACCAGACCTGCCGCCTCGCCGTTGACGAACGCCAGCACGCTAAACGCATGAGGGCGCCGGGCAAGCTCTGCCGGCAATTGCGCCAACACGTCCTGCGACAACTCTTCACCTCCACCCATGGGGTCTTTGGCGTAGTGGTTCAACACGTCTCTCAGCGCTTGAGCATGAACCGGGTTTGTATAATCAGCTTGAACTACCACGACATCCGACATTACGGGCATTCCTCGACCAATCCTGGTGTCTGTTTATGAGAACTCCAGACCTTAGCGCGGCCCCTGTGAAGCACACAAGTATCCGTTTCAGGGCAAGTGCGTGGAATCAAGCATCGACATCCGGGTGGCGAGCTGATTTGAAAAACTCTCAGCATCCGTATAAATCAGTACATGGCGAAACTGCGAATTTTCCTTGTGGAATTGAGCTTCATCCGCAATGCCCCCTCCTGCCATTTTCTGGCTGATCAGCAGCACGTCATACTCATTGGTCCGGGCTGCTCTCAAGCTCACCAAGGCCTCAGGGTTGTACAAAGGCGCAATCCGGTAATAGCCCAGAAGGTTAAGAGCCCTTTCCATTTTCAGCGCTTGTACAGGATCATCATCGGCAATCAATATTCGTAATGTTTTTGTTGGCATTTTGGCCTCGTCATTCATGAGACTCATCGGCTTGAGCATAACGGTCCAGCTCGTCGGCCAGTTGCTCCATGCTGTAGTGCAGTGCATCGACAGCGCCAGCAAGACCTTGTGGTTCAGCCATCCTGCAAATCTCTTCCAGTTGCTCGCAACACTCAATCAGCTTCGTGGCTTGAATGAGCTTGCCTCCTCCTTTGACACCATGTGCCAGTGCACTCAATCCCTCATAATCATCTTTCACAAACAGCTCGATCAGTACGCCGAGGTCCTGGCGATTACTGATGGCCAGTTCAGAGAGCAGTTTGTGGACCACCCCATCATCACCTTGGCTCAACTGTTTAAGATAAGTCAGATCAATCTGCCCGTCAGACCCATCGGCACTCTTGCCTGATGGCCCCTGCGGTACCCCAGTCGCCAGGCAGGCACTCAAGTCCTTCAAACTGATGGGCTTGAACAAACACTGATCCATTCCAGCCTCCCGGCAACGCTCAGCCTCCTCGGGTTGTGCATTGGCCGTAAAACCAAAAATCTGGCAGGGCGCCCGCCCCAACCCGACCTCCTCTGACCGCACTGCCCGTGCCAGCTCATAGCCATCCATGACCGGCATGGAACAATCAGTGATGACCACGTCGAACTGCCCCATCCGCCATGCCTTCAGACCCAGCGCACCATTTTCGGCGTCGGTCACGCGGTGCCCCAGGTAGCTGAGTTGCTGGGCCAGCAGCATCCGGTTCGCCGGATAATCATCCACCACCAATACATTCAGCGAGCGTGTGCTCCCGACTTCTTGCTGCGCCTCCTCGACGGCGATTTCTTCAGGCTCAAGCAATGGCACGACCATCGTGATCTCAACCTGAGTTCCGGCCCCCTGCACGCTACTGAGGCGCAACTGCCCGCCCATCATTTCGCAGAGTTCACGGCTAATCACCAAGCCCAACCCTGAGCCACTGCGCGCAGACTGGGTGTTGTTGCTGGCCTGAACAAATGGACTGAACAGTCGAGACTGGTCTTCATCAGAAATACCTACGCCCGTATCCTCAACGCGCAAGCACACCGACACCTGCTGCCCATCGTGAACAGGCTCCACGTGCAGTTTCAACCGAACTGCGCCCACATTCGTGAACTTGATGGCATTGCTCAACATATTGGAGACGACTTGTTTAAAACGCATCGGATCGATCAAGACATCTGTGTCCGACGCAGGGCTCAATTCGCACGTCAGGCTCAAGTGCTTCTGGCGTGCAAGTCCATCGAACATCCGTGCCACGGCCTCTACCAGGGACTTGAGATTGGAGCGCTTGGGGGTCAATGACAAATAACCGGATTCAATACGCGCGATATCCAGAATATCGCCAATCAAGTCGAGTAACTCGCGGGCCGAGACCGATGCCACTTCGATTGCAAACCGATCCATGACACCCTGGTCGGCTTTTTTCATGGCCAGTTCAAGCATGCCGATTACCGCATTCATGGGTGTGCGTATTTCATGACTCATGGTCGCCAGGAATGTTGTCTTCGCCCGATTAGCCTCATCGGCACTTTGTTTGGCGACGTTCAACTCGTTCATGAGCTGCTGACGCCTGGCTATCACTCGCTGCAAGTAAGTAATCCAGGCAACCGCCACCAAGAGCAGGGCCGCCGCAATGGCAAACCCTTGAATAATTGCCGCACGATTACGCAGCCAATAGCTTTCAACGACGGGTATGTCAGTGCGCCAACGGCCGGTCAGCTCACTCATTTCTCCTGGGGTAATGCTCATGAGCGCCTTGCCCAGAATGGAGTTCAGCTGCGGATCATTGCTGGCTGTGGCAAAGCCGATCTGCTCGGGTTGTGTACCTACCGTGCTGGTGATTTGCAGCTGTTTACTAAAACGCCTCGAGACCAGGTAGCGTGCACTGACCAGCGCACTGACCGCCGCATCAGCTGCGCCTTCTGCCACCATGCTCAGGGCCGCAGGAGGGTTGTCAGCCTCCACCACCTGAATGCCGGGGTAGTTCTGCTCAATAAACTCGCGTAACACGTTGCCACGCACCAATGCCACCCGCCGGCCCGACATTTCATCCAGGGTTTCAGGCACATCAGAACCAATTCGGGTGGTCAGCACAAAAGGCGTTGTGAGGTAAGGTCTGGTAAAGCGCAGTTGATTCTCTCGGGCAGTACCGCTCGTGATTCCTCCCAGCATGTGTGCCTTGCCCGAGCTGACCAGCTTAACCCCCTCAGCCACCGTGCTCTCGCGCACGGCTTCGAACTCAAGCCCTGTGTGTACACTGATCTTGGTTAACAGATCAGCAATCAACCCCTTGAACGTGCCCTGCTCATCAAAGAATGACAACGGTACAAACTGATCATTGATCGCCACCTTTAACTTGGGGTGCATAGCCATCCAGCGCTGCTCGCCAGGACTGGGGTTAAAGCGCCAGGGGTTAGTGATTTGAGGCCCGTCGGAGCTCCATCGCCGCAGGATCGTCATGCGTGCACTGGGCGGAATCGCCGCCAGCGCCGCATTAACAACGCGCAGTAATCTGGGGTTATCGCGGCGTACTGCAAAAGAGAACGGGTTGTCTTCCAGCCGGGAAAAGTCAGCCAGTTGCACGTTGTTCAAGTAGTTTTTGTTGATCAGGTAATTGGCACTGATGAAATCCCCGAGGTAGACGTCGGCCTGGCCAAACGCCACGGCGCCGATCGCCGTCAGGGTTGAGGGATACAACTGCAAGGTAGCCTTGGGGTAAAAATCCTTGACCTTTTGTGGCGGTAAATAGTGATCAAGCATGGCCACACGCAACCCTGCCAGATCGACGGGTGGACGCTCACGATTACTGATGCGCGTCACCAGCGCAGGCGAATCGTCTGCGTAGGCAAGGCTTAGCACCAACTGGGGATCTTGTGCCTCGAAACCATTGGAGCTGCTTAATAAGTCCAGCTCGCCCTGCTTGAGTGCTTCTATCGCCAACGGCCTTGAGGGATACCGTTTGACCTCAATATCGATGTGCAGCAACTGCGACAGCAACTGCGCATAATCGGCGGTCAAGCCTTCGAAGTCCTGGCCATTGACGACCAGATCAAACGGACCGTAATCGGGAGCCGAGATGCCAAGACGCAAGGGGCCCTGTTGTTTGAGCCATTGCACTTCGGAAGGCTCAAGTACCACGCTGTATTCTTCAACACTTGAACGTCCCAACAGGCGCAATGTCTGCACCGATGTTTCAGCGGCTGCGACGTACTGGCCAAGGACAAGCAGCAGCCCAGCAAGTCCCAGACATGCAAGAGTTTTCAATTAAATCAAATCATTGCGCTTGGCAAAATCTGCCAAATAAACGACCGACTTTATATTCAACTTCTCAATCAACCTCGCCTTGTAAGTACTGATGGTCTTACTGCTCAATATCATGTCTTCAGCAATCTTCTTGTTACTCAAGCCACGGGCGAGCTGTTGCAATATGTACAACTCCCGGGCCGACAAATGCTGAATCAATTCAACGTCGCTCATGTTTGCATCACTGTTGCGTACTGAACTGGCCGCCAGGTACGGAAAAAACGTGTAACCATCCATGATTATTTTCACGGCCCTCAACAACTCGGTGAGGTCCTGGCTTTTACTGATGAACCCTGCCGCCCCGGCTTTCATGCACCGTTGGGAATAAAACAGGGGGGATTGAGACGTCAGCACCAGAATACGGGTGTCCAGCCCTGCGACCCTGATTCGATTGATCACCTCCAGGCCATCAAGGCCGGGCATGGTGATATCCAGGACAATCAGGTCAACATGATGCAAACGCGCCAATTGAACAGTGTCAGTGCCATTGGCCGCCTCAGCCACGACTTCATAACCCTGGCTTTCCAGCAGTACTTTCATGGCTGACCGAATAAGTGAATGATCATCCGCAATCAACACTTTCATACCTTTAATCCTCCGCTAGCTAGCCGAGCATCAGCGTATATCAGGCACAAACATATCGTTTTGAATAGGTACTGCAAGCCAAAGCCTGGAAAAAACGACCTGATGAATGACACTGAAAGTATAGGACAGTTCTTACGAACATAATCTCCAAAGTCCACAATATCTATGCGCAACATACCCTACCCCGTTCGAAATCGAGCCGGGGATGATCGCTAATCGGAGACGATCTACGAGAAGGGAAAACACCATCTGATTTGTAGGTTTTTTCCCAAGATATGGATCCAAAAGCCGAATAACGATTCGGCTCTCTTTAAATGTCAAAGTTAATTCTTATTGCCATCCAAACTTGCGAATGTAGAAGCCTTTTACTGCCTGGGTCAGCACCATGTAGGCCAGCAAAATCATTGGCAAGAACACAAAGTACAACCCCGGTAACGCCTGCAACTTGAAGTAACCTGCCAAAGGCCCCATTGGCAGGAGAATGCCAACGGCCATGATGATCCCCGTCATCACCATCAACGGCATTGCCGCGCGGCTTTGAAGGAACGGGATTTTCGGTGTACGTATCATGTGGACGATCAGGGTTTGGGTCAGCAAGCCGACCACAAACCAGCCCGACTGAAACAGGGTCTGGTGTTCGGGTGTGTTGGCTTTGAAGACGTACCACATCAGCCCAAAAGTCAGGATGTCGAAGACTGAGCTAATCGGTCCAAAGAACAACATGAAACGCCCGACATCAGCAGGCTGCCAGCGCTGCGGTTTTTTCAGCATTTCCTCATCGACGTTATCGAACGGGATAGCAATTTGTGACACGTCGTAAAGCAGGTTCTGCACCAGCAAGTGCATCGGCAACATTGGCAGAAACGGAATAAACGCACTGGCGACCAACACCGAGAACACATTGCCGAAGTTCGAACTGGCAGTCATTTTGATGTACTTAAGCATGTTGGCAAAAGTGCGGCGCCCTTCCAGCACACCCTCCTCCAGCACCATGAGGCTTTTTTCCAACAGAATGATGTCAGCTGCCTCCTTGGCGATGTCTACCGCACTGTCCACCGAAATCCCGATATCTGCCGTGCGCAATGCCGGGGCATCGTTGATCCCGTCGCCCATAAAGCCGACCACATGACCATTGGCCTTGAGCAAACGCACGATACGTTCCTTGTGCGTGGGGGTAAGCCGGGCAAATACGTTGGTGGTTTCCACTGCCACCGCCAACTGGGCATCACTCATGCGCTCAATGTCGTTGCCCATCAGCAGGCCCTGTTGCTCCAGGCCGACCTCCCGGCAGATTTTGGCCGTAACCAATTCGTTATCGCCGGTCAGCACTTTTACGGCAACGCCATGCTCGGCCAACGCCTTGAGCGCCGGGGCGGTGCTCTCCTTGGGAGGGTCCAGGAACGCCACATAGCCAATCAGCGTCAGCTCCTGTTCGTCCGCCAGGCTGTAAGTGTCCCGCCCCCCGGTCATTGGCCGCGCAGCCACGGCCACAACCCGCAAGCCTTCCTCATTGAATTCGGCGGTCACCTGGCGAATACGCGCCAGCAGTTCAGCGCTCAGGGCTTCTTCCAGATCACCATGGCGCACGGTGTTACACACCGACAGCACTTCTTCGACAGCCCCCTTGCAGATCAGCAGATGAGGCTGATCCTGCTCGGCCACCACCACCGACATGCGTCGGCGGGTAAAGTCGAACGGGATTTCATCCACCTTGCTGAAAGCCGTGCCCACGTTCAGCTCACGGTGAACCTCAACGTGCTCCAGCACCGCTACGTCCAGCAGGTTCTTCAAGCCGGTCTGGTAGTAGCTATTGAGGTAGGCCATTTCCAGTACGTCGTCAGACTCTTGCCCCCACACATCAACGTGCCGGGCCAGAAAAATCTTGTCCTGGGTCAGGGTGCCGGTCTTGTCGGTGCACAGCACATCCATCGCGCCAAAGTTCTGAATCGCATCCAGGCGTTTGACGATGACTTTTTTACGGGACAAAAACACCGCGCCCTTGGCCAGGGTCGAGGTGACAATCATCGGCAACATTTCCGGGGTCAGCCCCACGGCCACCGACAACGCGAACAGCAAGGCTTCGGTCCAGTCCCCCTTGGTAAAACCATTGATAAAGAGCACCAGCGGCGCCATCACAAACATGAAGCGGATGAGTAGCCAACTGATGTTGTTGACCCCGGTCTGAAACGAAGTCGGGCCACGATCGGTCGCACCCACCCGTTGGGCCAGCGCGCCAAAATAGGTGTTATTACCCGTGGTCAGTACCACCGCCGTCGCCGCACCGGAAACCACGTTGGTGCCCATGAACAAGATATTTTCCAGCTCCAGCGGGTTGCTGGTCTGGTTGTCAAACTGACGCGAAAACTTCTCCACCGGCATGGACTCACCGGTCATCGCCGCCTGGCTGACAAACAAGTCCTTGGCACTGAGCACCCGGCAATCAGCCGGAATCATATCGCCTGCCGACAACACAATCAGATCACCCGGCACCAGTTGCTTGATCGGCAATTCGATACGCTGCGCGCCCCTGATTTGCCGGGCGGCTCCCGAAAACCGGCCAAACATCGGCGAAGTGTCAGCACCAAAGTCTCGGCGCATCACCGTGGCGGTGTTGCTCACCATTTCCTTGAGCGCGTCAGCCGCCTTGTTGGACTTTGCCTCCTGCCAAAAACGCAGCACGGTCGACAGCACCACCATGGTGCTGATCACCACGGCCGCCTGTACGTCATCGGTGGCCAGCGACACACCTGCGAGCAAGGTCAGCAGCAGGTTGAACGGGTTTTTGTAGCAGTGCCACAAATGCACCCAGCGACTGAGCGGCTGTTCGTGCTCAACCTCATTGAGCCCGTGCTGCTGACGCAACGCATCGACCTCGGCATCACTCAACCCGTCGGTGTGGGTGCCCAGGTTGTCGATCAATAACGCGCTGTCGCTGTTGGCAGCGACCACGAGGGTTTGCGCCAGCGTCGGTGGAACTTCCCGACTGACCGTGGTGTTGGTCAGGCTGTCGAGCAAGGCCAGGCGCCGAAAGTGCCGGCCGAAATGACGAGTACGCAAAAAGCCTGCGAAGAATTCTTTCAGGGCGAGTTTCATGGTGCTACTCCTGCGACGCGAGCGCAGATGCCACTGAGGGACTTCGCTCATGATCAAAACGCCGGTAGCTGATGCCCGGCGTTTAAAGAGTAAGCCGTAAGAAGGATGACGTTTTATCTATCAGAATATTCTTCAGGATCGGTTCAGCCCGGGATGAACCCGGACTAAATGTCCCCTGGGGCAAGTAGCCTGAAAATCATCACCTGCCCATCCCGCGTCACCCCGGCCAACAGTTTGAACAACCGGTGGCGCTCATGGGCTTCGCGCAAGGCTTTTGCCACAGAGTTGTCAGGGAACTCCCATATCTGATTGGCAATCACGGAATCGATCCAGGCATCAGAAAAGTGCAAACCACGTCGCGACTCATTCAGCACCACTGGCTTCAACCCGACGCCCGTCCTGCGAGGTGGCAGGAACTTTGTCGTCATTACATACAAGTCTCCATTAGGGCTTTTGAATATCTGGCTGAAAAAACCTCGTCTAAACAGCGCTTCGTTCCCGCGGCCTAATGACACATAGCCTTTACGCCTCAGAACACTGCGCAAAAATTGATTCATTGGCATTTGCGTCGACAACATTATGTTTGTTCGACTGTTCAGTAAGGTGCTCAGGTCGGCCAATAGCGCAGACTCTTCGGTGGACAGGGGCAAGATGCTCAGAAAATCACCCAAAACCATAGCCTCATGGATATAGAGGGTATTGCGCGTAGACAAGGACAAGGGCGCCAGGCCCTGTAGCTCATCGTAAACCGGTAAACCCTCTGGCACGGGCAAACCATTGATTTGCGCCTCGAAGATCCGAATCAGCGTTTCAATCGGCAAGCCGTTGCGATAGGTATGTTGCCTGGCCAATCGCTCCAGCTCCGGCACACTGCGGGCCAGGAGCAGCTCAGGCACCGTGGATTTGATCAGTTGATGCCCATAGCGCGAAACATATCGGGCGACTTGCTGATCAGTCGCCGGTAACGGCATTAACTGGCGTGCCAGTGCGTCAAGCCGGGCGGAGAGATCCAGCTGCGCCACCGGGGACTGCAGCAATTGCCATTCGCCCATCCGCCGAAAGATCCCTTGGGGCTCCACCACCAACATATGCCCCACCCTTCCACCGGGCTTGTTGATGGTGAGGCGATTGAGGTTCTCATTGAAGTGCGCCTCGTAAAAATGCCCATCAATCGAGATGTAATCCATTTCAACAGGTACTTCGAGGTGGTAGACACCTTCTGGAGAGAGACGCCCGCAGACCTGCAGTTGCCCGGCATCAAGGGGATTGGGTTGATACAACGGGTAAAAACCATCCGCATCTGTGCCTTGGGCAACAAACAGATCATGGTCACCAATCACAACTCGATCCATCGACAGCTCGCTGCTGGCTAGGGTCTGGGTGACACGGGGCGTCACCACATAGTCTTCCAGCCCCGGGGTGACCGGTCGGCTGGTCGCTGGACGATGGGAGGGGCCGGCCATGGGCTCTGCACTGACGGCCCGGAATTTGTTGGCCCATTCGGGCCTGATACCGTCTCGCTGCACGCTCATGGCAAACAAGTGTTCCAGCCCTGAGTTGGCCGGAAAGTCGTAATCGGCCAATAATCCCTGGGCCACCTCCAGCGACATGCCGCAATTCATCAAGATGGTTTCTGCCTCTTTCACCCCACCCGGCAACCCATAGCCTGAAGCAAAGTGCCATTCACCCGATTCGGCCAGCCGGACAGGCGGCCCCAAGCGCTGAGTCTGCGGATTTTGCAAATGCAGGGTTTGGGCATTTTTTGGGCGTGTCACGCGGTAGCTTTTGCCCTTTTGAACAATAAATTGCACGCCATCCTTGCGATAACTGCCCAGATCGTATTGCCCGGTCAGGGCGCAGGCGTCCTGCGGGGCCAGAGGGATCTCATAACCGCTGAAGTCAGGCATCACAAAGGGTTTGGGCTCTGGCGCAATGGCCCGTGCCGCCCAGCCCTCACGCGCCAGGGTTTGTCGAGCCTTGAAGGTCTGCAATAACAATCGGGGCGGGACAGGATCATGGGTGACAACGCTTTGCCACTTGCTCGGTTGCGGGCTTTCCAGGCCCAGCATCGCGAAAGTGAGGATCATATCAACCAGGCACATTCCTATTTGCAGCACCTGCTGTGCTGCTTCATAAGCGGAATTGGCATTGCGCAATGCCTTGAATCCCTGGTCGATGAAATAAATATCGGACAACAGGTTCAATCCCGGAATAAACCCGATCAACGCAAAGAAGTTCGCGAACCATTGCTGACGATTGCGCTCCTCGCGCAAGAGATCGCGCTTGGCAGTGGACCGGGACGTCAATCGCAGCACCTTGATCATGCGTTCAGGACGATCAGTGCTCAGGCTCCAGCCCATATCAACCTCGCCCTTGAACTCGGCAGCGATCCAGTCCTGCGGTGCCTGGTTCGCGGCTTCGGCCAGGCGGCCTTGAATCTGCGCCGCGTCCTCACCGGGTTCCGTGCGTTGCGCAAGGTAAGCCAACAACTCCGGGCTTTTGCCCATACTCGCCAATGCCGCGTTGGCCAACTCCAGGCTGGGATACATGACCAGGCTATTGCCGTGAGCGGTGCCGGGCATATAGATCAGTGTCATATCCGACAGGGTGTCGCGAATGACGCGCACCCCCTCCACCGAGCTCATGGCATAGCGTTCGACATCGCTGCTGTAAGTGACATGGCCAACGCTGATGTCCATCCCGGCGACTTTAAGATCTGCCGGCGTTCGCGCCCTGATGGTGTGAGCGAACAGCGCCAGGGCGGTTGCATCCATGCCCTGAAGCCGGGCCAGCCACAGCACCATCTCCAGTGTCTGCCGATACGGCCGGGCCATGAGCTGAATCTGCAAGCCGCTGCCCGGCGCTTGCAAGAAATGGTTTTGCTCAATCACCGCCCGCCCATAAAACGCCATATTGATCTGCTGTTCGTAGGCACCTCCGATATCCAGAGCAGGCATGATCCGGCTCAGGTACTCAACGGTCAGGCGCGAGCTCCACTCTGGCTTCAACACCTGCAAATACTTGAGGCGCAATGCCGTTTGTGGGTCGTCCGGGTCGAAGTTCTCCAGGGCCAACTGCACCAGGTTGTAGGTGCGCATCCCCAGAGGCAGTTGCGCCAGCTCAATGCTCGGTATGAAGCTGGCGGGGGTAGGCAAATTCGGAGTGCCCAGTGTCTTCATGACCTGCACCTGATCCGGGATGCTGAACATATCCTCAAGCGGGTCCAGATCCTCCTTAAAACCATCGTGCTTGAACTGCTCACGCAATTTTTGCGTGGCAAACTCCGTGACAGAAGGCAGGCGCCTGAACAAATACTCTTCAACCGCCAGCTGATTTTCGTTGATCTGCCTGGACCGCCGCGCATAGTCAGCCTGGACCTCATTGGGCGCTGCCAGTAACCAAGGCCCAAGCCGCTGCTGGAGTGCCGTGGCCTGGCGCTGCATCACCACATGAGCAAGTGCCACCTCACGGGCCGCATGCCCGGGCACTTGCAATTGCATCGCACTGGTCTGAGCCAGCAGGCGCAGCGCGGTCTGCCGATCCGCGCCGATAATCACCAGCAAGAACTTGTTGATGGCCTGCAGGGTTTTCTTGTGGGCCTTGATTTGCACTTTGACGCTGTACTCGACAATCCCGAGGGTAATTTCGCTCAATTGCAGTTCAACCTGCGAGCGCAAAGGCACCGCGCCGACCCAGGCCCGCGCTGGCGCCTGCTCCTCCAACGCAACCGTGAGCCACAGCGAGCTGTCAGTACGGCGGGACAGGGTTTTACCCACGTGCTCGCGCAACTGCGCCAATGAATCGAATCTGAGCAAACCACCCTCCTGTCCGGGTACAAACAGCAAGGTCGACGCTTGAAGCGATGGCGTGAGCAACCCTTGGCGCGAAGTGATCACAAAGCAGCCGACCAGGGGGTAGGACAGTTGCTCAGTACCCAGTGCAATAGCCACCAGACGCAACTCGGTGGTGGCGTCATGGCCTGCGAGATTGAGTTTCAGCGCCTGGGTCAGCAAGGCAAAATCCGCAGCGGTCAGTTGCTGCTGCAACACTTGCAACTGGCCTTCAAGCAGCAGTGCCAGATTGCGACTGGCGATCAACCGGCTCTGGGGCGAACCCTGCCCGCCATCACGCGTCAACACGTCGGCATTTTCAAGATTTGCCTCGCTGGCCAATTCCTTCAAACAGGCCAACGACCATTCGCGCTCGTTGTTCAAGGCTTGTTGGTGGGTCAAAAAATCATTGAACTGCGGGGTGTCTTGATCCACCAGACCCGGTTTCAACATCTGCAAAATGCTGTGTTCGTGCAGTTCGATTTTTTCCTTGCGAATACGCAACGCCAACTCAGGTGCCAGGCTGCCAAAAGAAATATCCTGCTCATGCCAGCGCGCGTCACGGCGAACAAATTCGGCCACCACTGCGCTCATCTCTGACGACAAGCCTTTACCAGCCACTTCCCGGCGCCATTGCTCGGTGGTTTGCGCATAACTCAAGGCCACACCACTGGCATCAACCGGCTCCAGGGTCGCTTCGCCGGTTAGCAACGCCGGGCTGATCATAACGGCGCTGATCAACTCATTGGCGTGCTGTGTGTACACGCTGGCGGTGGCGCTGTGCTCAAAAATATTGTCTGCTACCGCGCGATAATCGAGGTCGTCCAATGGCCGTCTGTTACCCGACTCATACAGCACTGAACGGCTGTGATAGGGCAACAGTTGCCATAACAACCAGCCTGGCCCCGCTTCGCTGTCGATCCAGCGCACCATCTGTGCCAGTAACTCCGTACGCGAAGGGAACTCAAACAGCTCGGTATCCATACCTGGCACAAACAATAGCTCGCGGGCGTTTTGTTCGGCGTCACGCCCGTGGATCACAAACGCCCCTTTGAACACCACCCCGTTACCAGGTCCATGACCATTGGCCCAGGCGATTTCACTGACTTGCAGATCGCCAGATTCCCCCCCTGCCTCCAGACGTTGCTGGTCGGTCGGGGCATCCACCACCTGCAACCACCTATCAAGGCCATCATTGCTCAGTTGCCCCGCAGCATGAGCCAGCAGCGCCCGGGTTTTAATCAGCTGGCGGCGCAACACACCCACGTACTCGCAACAACTCACGCTTTGACCTTGGGCAATGCCCTGCCAGTAATCGCGCACAGCCTTGTTGTAGCGGCCTTTCAAATCCAGTGAATTCAGCTGGTTCAATACTTGCTCGGGGATAAGCACAACTGGCTGGCCCGTAGCGCCTTCATCACCGACCAGGCTGACTCGCTGATTGAGATCAGCCTCGGAAAAATCGTCGCGCAGGCTCTCGACCGCAACTTGAGTCAAGGTCAACGTGACCGGCGCATCAGGCCGCAGCGCGCTGGTCCAGGACAGGTTATCGGGGTCGACCCCCAGAGCCTGAAGCACCTGGCCATGTACTATCTGATACAGAGTCGGCGCCGCACTGAACAAGGCCTGTACCTCGCCCAACGCATGCTGGTTCACGGTCACTGCAGCCTGTAATCGATTAAGCAGTTCGCTGGGGTACGCAGCCTCCTCAATCGCGCGGCTCAATTCGATCACGAACCGCTCGCGGCGAGTCAAGGTACTGGGCAAGTCCGGACGGGGAGGTACGGCAGAAGGCGTTTGGGAGTCAGTCATGGCGCTCACTTTCTAAGGAAAAGAGCACCCAGTAAAACAGCGGGGGTTGGCGCAGGAGTGTTACTTATCTAAGCCCAAAAACGGACGATTCAGGCGTAGTCCCACTGCCGGATTCGAATCCTGCAATGCTTCATGGCGTTGACGATGTGCTTCTCCACCACGCTGCGCGATACGCCGAGGCGCTCGGCAATTTCGGGGTGTGACAAGCCTTCGATCTTGCGCAGCAAAAAACACTCGCGACACGCTGCAGGCAGCTCGGCGAGCGCCTTCTGGATCATGTCCAGCCGCTGGCCCTGATCCAGCAGTACCTGGGGCGAGGGGCTGAAAAAACGTTCCTCACCATCGAGCACTTCCAGCGGCTCGGACTGGCGCAAGGTGCTGCGTCGATGGCCATCAATCACCAGATTGAGTGCCGTGCGGTACAGAAAGGCACGGGGCTGTTCTATCGGCTCGCCCCGTGTACGTTCCAGCACCCGCACATAAGCGTCATGCACCACATCTTCGGCCGCCTGGGCATTACCCAGCCTGGCACTCAAAAAACCCACCAGTTCTCGATAGTAGTTTTCCAACAGGACTCCAGGCCGCGACGGCAGCGGCAACACTCCATGAGCGCAGAAACAGATCTAATGGGATAGCGGCGTGATGATGGCATTTTTGCGGATGTAATTTATAGTAATTCTCATATAGATTTAAACCCCACGCGCTTAAACATTATTGAAACATCCAGTAACAAACGCATCCTCCAATACCTAAATCCCCCGCCAAATCATTCGTTTACTCAACAGCTCCCCGTATCTGTTGCCAGGGCGACAGCGTTTGCCTAGACCCTTCAGGCATGACGACGGGCCGATTTTCACTGGCTGGATCCCCCCATGAAACGCCCTCGACAGACCCGCCGTGCGCTGCTTGTCACCCTGTGTTTATTACTGGTCGCAGCCGTTTTAGCCTGGCTATTACTGAGCCCGGGACGGGACGCGTATGACACCGTGCCCGTCACCCGGGGCGATATCGAAAGCAGCGTGACCGCACTGGGCACTCTGCAGCCCCGGCAATACGTCGACGTTGGCGCGCAGGCATCAGGGCAAATTCAAAACATTCACGTGGACGTCGGCACTGAAGTCAAAGAAGGTCAGCTGCTGGTCGAAATCGACCCCTCCACCCAGACCGCCAAGCTCGATGCCAGCCGCTTTGCCATTGAAAATCTCAAGGCCCAGTTGCAGGAGCAACGCGCCCTGCATGACCTGGCAAAACAGAAGTTTCAGCGCCAGCAACATCTGGCCAAAGGCGGCGCCACCCGCGAAGAGGACGTTCAGGCCGCACGGGCTGAAGTACGAACCACCCAGGCCCGGATCAACATGTTCGAGGCCCAGATCAGTCAGGCCCGGGCCAGTTTGCGCAGTGATGAAGCCGAGCTGGGTTACACCCGCATCTATGCGCCCATGTCCGGCACCGTGGTAGCACTGGATGCCCGCGAGGGTCAGACCCTCAATGCCCAACAGCAAACGCCGCTGATTCTGCGCATTGCCAAACTCTCGCCCATGACGGTGTGGGCCGAAGTGTCGGAAGCTGATATCGGCCATGTCAAACCCGGCATGCACGCCTGGTTCACGACCTTGAGTGGCGGCAACAGGCGCTGGAACAGCACCGTGCGCCAAGTCCTGCCCGTACCGCCCAAACCCCTCAACGAGACCAGTCAAGGCGGCGGCAGCCCCGCCAGCAAAAGCGGCAGCGCCCGGGTTGTGCTGTACACCGTGCTGCTGGATGTCGACAACACCGATCAGGCTCTGATGCCCGAGATGACCACCCAGGTATTCTTCGTCGCCGACCAGGCCCGGAACGTACTGCTGGCCCCGATCATCGCGCTGCAGGGCACCACGCAGGACAACCGCCAGACCGCCCACGTCGTGACTGAAAACGGCAAGGTCGAGCCCCGCGAGATCCGCACCGGCATCAGCGACCGTCTTCGCCTCGAGATCATCGACGGCTTGAATGAAGGCGATCACTTGCTGATCGGCCCCGCTACCGGCAGCGGAGGTTAAATGCCCACTCCCTTGATCGACCTGCAAGCGATTCGCAAGGTCTACGGCGGCATCGATACTCCCGAAGTTCACGTGCTCAAGGGCATCAGCCTGTCGATTCATGCCGGGGAGTTTGTCGCCATCGTCGGCGCTTCGGGTTCGGGCAAGTCAACCCTGATGAACATCCTTGGCTGCCTCGACCGCCCAACGTCAGGCCGCTACCTGTTTGCTGGCGAAGACGTCGCCCACCTCGACAGTGACGAACTGGCCTGGCTGCGCCGCGAAGCCTTTGGTTTCGTGTTCCAGGGCTACCACTTGATTCCCTCGGCCTCGGCCCAGGAGAACGTCGAAATGCCGGCCATCTATGCTGGCACCCCGGCCGCTGAACGCCATGCACGCGCCGCCGCCCTGCTCGACCGCCTGGGGCTGGCCGAGCGCACCGCCAATCGCCCGCACCAGTTGTCCGGAGGCCAGCAACAGCGGGTGTCCATCGCGCGTGCCTTGATGAACGGCGGGCATATCATTCTCGCCGACGAACCCACCGGCGCCCTCGACAGCCACAGCGGCGCCGAGGTCATGACCTTGCTCGACGAACTGGCGAGTCAGGGGCACGTCGTCATCCTGATCACCCATGATCGTGAAGTGGCAGCACGGGCCAACCGGATCATCGAGGTGCGCGATGGTGAAGTGATCAGCGACAGTGCCAACGGCAAGCAACCCCCCACGAACGACAACCTCGACGCCTTGCAGGCCATCGACCTGCGCAAGCGCCTGAGCGAAGGCAGCGAAGCGCGGGGCGCCTGGAAAGGCGAGCTGGTCGATGCGGTTCATGCCGCCTGGCGGGTGATGTGGATCAACCGTTTCCGCACCGCACTGACGCTGCTCGGCATCGTCATCGGGGTGGCTTCTGTCGTGGTCATGCTGGCGGTGGGTGAAGGCAGCAAGCGCCAGGTGATGGCCGAAATGGGCGCCTTTGGCTCAAACATTATTTACCTCAGCGGCATGCCACCCAGACCAAGGGCACCGTTGGGCATCATCACCCTCAACGACGTGGCGGCCCTGTCGACCTTGCCCCAGGTCAAAATGATCATGCCGGTCAATGGCGCCGAAATCGGCGTGCGTTTCGGCAATGTCGACCACACGATGTACACCGGCGGCAACGGCATCGACTTCTCGGCCATCTTCAATTGGCCGGTGGTGCAAGGCAGCTTCTTCACCCAGGCCGACGAAAACGCCGCGGCCGCCGTGGCGGTGATTGGCAAGAAGGTGCGCGATAAAGTCCTCAAGGATGTGCCCAACCCGATCGGCCAGTACATCCTGCTGGAAAACGTGCCGTTTCGCGTGGTCGGCGTCCTGGCCGAAAAAGGCGCCAGCTCCGGTGACTCGGACAGCGACACGCGCATCGTGGTGCCCTACTCCGCTGCCAGCGTGCGCCTGTTCGGCAGCCACAATCCGGAATACGTGGTCATCGCGGCTGCGGATGCCAGCAGGGTCCAGCAAACCGAAAAGGCCATTGAGCAACTGATGCTCAAGCTGCACCACGGTACACGGGACTTCGAAATCACCAACAACGCGGCGATGATCCAGGCCGAAGCCAAAACCCGTAACACCCTGTCGCTGATGCTCGGTTCGATTGCCGCCATCTCGCTGCTGGTAGGTGGCATCGGGGTGATGAACATCATGCTGATGACCGTGCGCGAGCGCACCCGCGAAATCGGCATCCGCATGGCCACCGGCGCTCGTCAGCGGGACATTCTGCGCCAGTTTCTGACCGAGGCCCTGATGCTGTCGGTGGTTGGCGGCGTCGCCGGCATCACCCTGGCCTTTATGGTCGGCGGGGTGCTGTTGCTGTGCGATGTTGCCGTTGCGTTCTCCCTGGCCGCAGTCCTCGGCGCCTTTGGTTGCGCGCTGGTAACCGGCGTCATTTTCGGCTTTATGCCGGCCCGCAAAGCTGCCCGGCTCGACCCGGTCACGGCCCTAACCAGTGAATGATCTATCGATGAAGCCGTCCTTGAGCCTGTTGACCCTGTGCCTGCTACTGAGCGCATGCAGCCATTCCACACCTGACGACCACAACGACGTCATCGCGCCAGCAACCTGGCAATCGGCACAGGTCCAGACCCGCCATCAGGTCAATCAACAATGGTGGCAACAGTTTGGCAGCTCCGACCTGGATCATCTGATCAACCAGGCGCGGCTTGCCAGCTACGACTTGGCCGCGGCAATGGCGCGGGTGCAGCAAGCCCGAGCCTCTGCCGTGATTGCCGGAGCACCGTTGCTGCCCGAGGTAAAAGTGGGCAGCACCGCCAATCGTGAAAAACTGTTGCGCGGCAACGGCTACAGCCAGCTGGATACCGGCGACGACAACAAGGCGGTGGACTATTTCGATGCCCGCCTGAGCGCCAGTTATGAGGTCGATTTCTGGGGTGGCAAGGCAGCGGCCCACGACAGCGCGCTGCAGGCACTCAAGGCCAGTGAATTTGATCGGGACACCGTTGAGCTGACGCTGCTCAGCGGCGTCGCCAACAGTTACGTCCAGACCCTGGCACTGGATGAACAACTGCGCATTGCCCGACTCAATCTGGCCAATGCGCAAAGCGTGCTGCAGGTCGTACAGACCCGTCATGACGCGGGTTCGGCAACCGCCCTGGAACTGGCCCAGCAACAAAGCCTGGTTGCCAGTCAGCAACGCCAGGTCCCGCGGGTGGAGCAACAGGCCCGAGAGGCCCGGATCACCCTCGCCGTCCTGCTCGGCCAGCCCGTTCAGAACCTGAGAGTGGGCGATACGCCTTTCGCAAGTCTGCATTGGCCTGCCATTGGCGCCGGGCTGCCCAGTGAGTTACTGAATCGACGCCCTGATATCGCAAGCGCCGAAGCCAGGCTTGTCGCCGCCCGGGCCGATATCACTGTCGCCCGCGCCGCCATGTTGCCCAGTCTGACCCTGAGCGCCAGCCTGGGCTCGGGGGCAGATCGATTCAGCGATATCCTGCGCAGCCCGTTCTACACCCTCACCGCCGGGCTGGTGGCGCCGATTTTCAACAATGGCCGTCTCGGCGCCGAACGCGACAAAGCCACCGCCCGCCAGCAAGAACTGCTGCAAACCTATCGGGCAAGCATCATCAGCGCTTTTGCCGACGTCGAAAAAGCTCTCAACAGCGCCAGCGGCCTGGACCAGCAACGTCAATGGCAGGATGAAGAGCTCAAGCAGGCGCAACTGGCCTTCGATATCGCGCAAAACCGCTACAGGGCCGGTGCCGAGATGCTGCTGACGGTGCTGGAAACCCAGCGCACGCTGTATCAGGCCCAGGACCAGCACGTACAGCTGCGCCTGGCGAGGCTGCAAGCCAGTATTGCGTTATACAAGGCAATGGGGGGCGGTTGGGGCGCTACAGCACTGGACAACAGCCATGCTACTGCACCCGTAGCAGCTGCCGCAGGAACGAGGCTGCGTCCGAGCGCGAAGCGGTCGTAAAATCCAAGTCCGCAGGCGTATCCAGTGCAACGCATTCACTGATTTTACGACTGCTGCGCAGCCTCGTTCCTGCGGCAGCTGCTACGCAAGGTGGTTAGAGACCAAACCGCTGCAATTGCATTTCCTGCAGCCGGCTCAAGGTCCGGCGAAAGGCGAACTCCAGATAACCCTGGGTGTAGAGCTGATCCATCGGCACTTGGGCTTCGATGCACACAGGTACTTTGCGGTCGTAGCACTCGTCGATCAGCGCAATGAAACGCCGCACGCTGTCATCGTATTTGGACAACTGCGGCAGTTCACGATCACCGGCCTCGACTTTCACCGCGCCGTCTTCCGTACCTCGGGCAATTTTGCCCTCGCGCTGTTCGGCACTCAGGCAGGGCACGCCGCTGAGCAACATCACCTTGTAACGGTCACAGATTTCCATGAACTCCGTAGCGGCCAGTGGCTGCTCGCACAGTTCGTGAAAGTTGCACCACAACACTGCATCGCTGGCCTGCACCACATTCAACGAACGATGGCCCACGGCAATGGGCTGGTCTGACACCGCCTGCCCTTGGGTCAACTCCTTGAACACCGGTTCAATCGCACTCGGCTGACCCGTATCAGTCACCCAATAACGTTGATGAGCAATGCCGGGGTGCAGGCGATGGTCCTCAATGCCGTTCACCGAAACGACGTCCATATGCTTGAGAATGGCAGTAATCCCGGGTGCAAAGCGATCCCGATTGAAGCCATGACCGTAGAGGTCTTCAGGTGGCTGGTTAGAGGTGCAGACCAGCACCACTCCTTCGTCGAACATGACCTGAAACAAGCGACCAAGGATGATCGCATCGGCAATGTCATTGACGAACAGTTCGTCAAAACACAGCACTTTCACTTCCTCGCCCAGGCCTTTGGCCAAGGCTTTGAGCGGGTCTGCGGTCCCGGTCAGCTGGAACAGGCGCTGATGCACCCATTGCATGAAATGATGGAAATGCTGGCGCCGGGCCGGCACCTGCAGGCTTTGGTAGAAACGATCCATCAACCAGGTTTTACCCCGCCCCACCGGCCCCCACAGATACACGCCATTAACCGGCTGCGCCCCTGAGTGCAGGGCCTCATGGCAGCGTTGCAGCGCTTGGACTGCAACCCACTGGGCAGGGTCATGGACAAACCCCTGCAGCTCGATGGCCTGTTGATACGCACTGAGGGGCGACTCGATATTCATACGGATGACTGACTCCAGAATCAGAGGTGCCAGTATGCCAGCAAGGAGACACACGGAGCACTTGAAAAAAGCCACACCACCACCACATTGTTACCCGAGCGGTAACAGAGCGTTTTGCCATCCACTCTTTTTCCTTGGGTGGATCAGCGTAACATTGCTTACATGCTTCAAACATTGATTGACACAGATACACGGTATCTTCGTACGCACATGACAACTTTGACAGGTGCCGTAACTTCTTCCCGCCTCACCGGCAAATGAAGTCAGTCAGTTTTAACGCTTGATTACTTTAGAGGCCTTAACATGAAAACTTTAATTGCACTTGTTCTTGCTGGCTTTGCAACGCTGGCCGTTGCAGGTGAAACTTCCGCCGTCCAGTCTTCAACTGTCGAATCGTACAGCTATGGCACAAAACTGGATATTGCACGGGTCATCAGCCTGTCGACCATTCCCGATGTGTGTGAAGTCGTACCGGCGACCATGATCTATGAAGACTCCCAGGGCCAGCGTCACACCCTTGAATACAAGGCTATGGGCGACGGTTGCAGTTCGCACTGATTCTCAGTGGCTGCACCCACGGATGCGACCCCAGCCCCCTCTTCAGAGGGGGCTTTTTATTGGGCGTCGACAAAACAATGAAGATTGTTACTGATCTGGAAAGACTGCTTGGCGATCTTGTGACTTTAATCACTGTGCAAGGGGCGTATTCTATGTTCATCCCTCAACGCAACATTGAAACAGGGCACGGTACTTCGTATTGCGTCACGCTCCCCCAATGACGTAATAACTTCTCCCGCCAAACCGGCAATTGAAGTCAGTGATACGTGATTGTTTTAAGGCCTCGATAATGAAACGTTTGATTGTTCTTGCTCTCCTTGCTTTCTCAACACTGGCGGCGGCTGACGACGTTAAAGTTGCGCCACAACAACCGGCTGTTGAACATTACACTTACGCCACCGACCTTGATATTGCCACTGTCATCAGCGTGACACCCATCGCGGATGTCTGCGAAGTTGTACCGGCGCAAATGACTTACGAAGACCATCAGGGTCAGCGTCATATTCTCGAGTACCGTGTGATGGGTAATGGTTGCAGCAACGGCTAATACCCGCTCCTGAGGTAACGATCTACCAGGCCTCCGTTTAACGGGGGCTTTTTTATGGGTGCCATTGGGCGGTACTCTCGACTCAAACCATTGGCAAGGAGCCATCCCCCCATGCAGACCTCACCCACATTGCAGACCCAGCGACTCATACTGCAGCCACTGCAACTGAGTGACGCTCCCGCGGTCCAGAAACACTTTGCCCAGTGGGAGGTCGTGCGCTACTTGAATGCATTCGTGCCCTGGCCCTATCCAGCCCATGGAGCAATGGACTATTTGCGCGATGTCGCGTTACCGGCCATTGCACGCGGCGAAGAGTGGCACTGGACGATTCGCCTGTTGTCGCAGCCTGACGAATTGATTGGCTGTATCAGTTTGATGGATGCCGTCGACAACAATCGTGGATTCTGGCTGGCACCGCAGTGGCAAGGCCAGGGCCTGATGAGCGAAGCGTGCGGGACAGTTGACCGCTTTTGGTTCGAGACCTTGGGGCGCGAACGCATGCGGGTGCCAAAAGCCGCCCCCAATGTGGCGTCGCGACGAATTTCCGAACGGGGCGGAATGCATTGGGTCAGCAGCGAAGAAAAGGACTTTGTCAGCGGCAGGTTTACCTGCGACCTGTGGGAAATGACCCGGGAACACTGGTTGTCGCAGCACAAGCGCAACAATTAAAGCGGGGGTAAAAACACCCGGCCCTGTCAAACGTTACGATCAGGGCCGGGTTAAAACGCTCAGCGAGCGATTCGTCTCAGGTGAAGAGAATCAGTCTTTCTTCTCGGAAATCACCTTGCCGGTCGAATCGAAGATAATTTCATATTCCAGGCCATCGACCTTCTTGATCCCTTCTGCTTTCCAGATGCCGGCGGCAGGATCCTGAGCTTCGATTTTCTTGATCACGGTGTAGCCGTTCTTGTTCTTGAGCACTTCTACCAGTTCTTTGGAGAATGCCCAGTTGGGGTCAACAGGCTGAGCCATCGCTGCACCGGCACTCAACAAAGCAGCAGTAGTGATCACAGCAGCAAAGGTTTTCTTCAACATTGTCTTAACTCCATTAATTGATGTTGCGTCTGGTACTCAATGTGACTGGAACAACCGTAGCAGAGAAAATCCCGGCCATAAGGCTAATTGACATGCTTTTGACCTGGCTCATGTTCTCGTTACCTCCAGTGCGGGGTTAGAATGCGCAAAACCTGGAAAATTCAATGAGTGAAGCACGCCCCACAGAAGCCGAAAACGATGCCATCACTGAAGCTGCGGCTCAGTGGTGCATGCGTTTGCACGAGCCCGATTGCACACACCAGGAACGTGAAGCTTTTGCTGCGTGGCTAAATGCCGATCCCCGACACGCCGTTGAATATGAAGCGATGCTGGACATCTGGGATGTCAGTGAGCACCTGACGCGCTCCGCGCCTGCCGAGGCCCGGGTGGTTGCATTGCCCAGCGCGCCACGTCGAAGCGCCTGGCAGCGTGTTGCCGTGGCCGCTGCCATCACTCTGCTCGCCGCCCCGGTAGCGGCTTACAGCGGCTGGCAGCTGGGCTGGATTCCCAATGCCCATGAACGCTTTGCGGCCGATACCAGCGCGCAGACGGTGACACTGCCCGATGGCAGTCAAGTCGAGCTCAATCTGGGTACACACCTGACGTTCAGCAACTTCAAGGATGAACGCCGGGTGACCCTGAGCAAGGGCGAAGCGTTTTTCAAGGTCAGCCATGATGCCTCGCACCCGTTCCTGGTCCGGGCCGCAGAGGGACAGGTTCGGGTCACAGGCACCCAGTTCAATGTGTGGATGTACGAGGATCAGGTACGGGTCACGCTGCTGGAGGGCTCCGTGCTGGTGACCAGCAACAAGAGCCTGAGTGGCGACGGCTTGCGTCTGGAGCCGGGGATGCAGGCGCGCTACAAGGCGGGAGACTACGCAGCGCAGATCAGCCAGACCCCAGCCGGCACGCCGGATCTGGCGTGGCGTAACGGCAAGCTGGTACTCGACAACCTGTCACTGGCCGATGCCCTGCCCCTGATCAACCGCTACCTGGATCGCCCTCTTTCCGTGGTCGACAGCGCCACGGGCAAGCTGCGTATCGGCGGGGTGTTCAATACTCGCGAAATCGATCACCTGGTCACGTCCCTGCCCAAGGTCTTGCCGGTGTACCTGAGCATCAATGCGCAAGGCTCGCCGGTGCTGAACGCCCGGCCCTAAACTCAGCGTGTCTGTGAAAGACCGCACAGATTAAAAAAATTTAATATTCAGTCCAAACCCCCGTCCACACTGGACGCGTACGCGTTTGAGATGAATTCACGACAAAATTTCTACATTCCAATGTTCATGATTTCAGCCGCTCATTCGTCTAGTTAACCAAGAGCGCTTTTTTATTTTTTCCTGATCAGGCTCTGAAAAGGAGTTTTTTGCATGCACAACCAGCACATACCAACGGATGGTAGCCACCAGCATCGCGACGCAGCTTTCCAGCCCGATTCGGGGTTGTTGCAAACGCTGACTCCCTTGCAGGGCAACGAACGGATTCGCCACTTACTCAAGTGCTTCGGGCTGCGTACCAGCCTGGTGCGCCTCAAGGTCATTGACGCACTGCTCACGGCTGCCGGCAATGATCGCAGGCTGGGGGTGCGGGGCATGCACAGCCATTTGCAGGCACTGGATATTCCACTGTCATTTCTGAGTGTGCGCGAGGTACTCAAGCGCTTGTGCAGCGAAGGGGTGGTGGTGCTCAACAGCGACAAGAGCTACAGCCTGCATCCGCAGGCTGAAGCCGTTTTGACAGGGAAGATCGACGCTTAAATCTTGGTCTTGCGGCGCATCACGCCATTGATCACAACCACGATCACGGCCACGCCGATAGCGACGTACTGGAACATTTTTTCAGTGATCATGCCGGCGTTTTGCATGTACGAAAGACCAAACATGATTCCCAGAACCACCAGTGAAATCAAAATCGAGTATTTCAAGCGCTGCGAAGGGGTCATAACCTGTTCCTGAAAGTAAGTCTGAAAGCGAAAACCGGGACCTGACAAATATGTTCGGTTTTCGATAATAAATTGAAACATTCGAGGTCTCATCTTACAGCCAGAACAGTTTTTTAGCTGCTATGGCTCTAACCATGAGGATCCACACATGTTACGTCGAGTCACCAGGCTGGTTCCGTTGTTGCTCATCCTGGCCATGAGCGGATGCGTGTTTTTTCCAGGCCATGGATGGCATGACGGTCACCGTCATCATGATGGCGGTCCAGGCTATTACAACCGTTACTGAAACGCCCCCTGCCCTTGTGAGAGCGGGCTTGCCCGCTTTCACACAGGGTGGGGAGTCACATTTCACAGCAGGTCAGAAGTCCCGCTTGTAGAAGATATCCAGCGAGCTCGCAAAGCCGCTCGCCACTTCGACATACACCCGCTTGCTCAATTTGTAACGCAAGGCAATGGTGCTGGCAGGTTCAAACACACCCACCCCGTAACGCACGCTCAGGCGCTCGTTGATCTTGCCACTGGCCACCACAGACGTGTTGTTGCCACTGCCTTCGGTGTCGAGTTCAAACTCCTTGATCCCCAAATGATTCGCCAAACTGGTGGTGATCCCCGAGCTACCCAACAACCCCAGGCCCAGGGCTGCTTGTGCCAGCAGGTTTTCATCTTCGCCGGTGCCTGTCAGCGGACGCCCCAGAATCAGGTACGACAACGCCTGCTCCTGGCTCATGGCCGGCTCCGAGAATATTTGCGTGGTTGGCTGTTCGGCGCTGCCCGTCAAACGGATACCCGCGATCACGTCGTCAGTCTGGCGAATCGCTTCGATATCCAGATAAGGCTGATCGATCGGCCCTGCAAACAACAGACGCGCCCGGCGAATGGTCAGCTTCTGGCCATAGGCACGGTAGCGACCATTGTTCAGGCGCAACTCACCGCGGGTATCCAGGTTGTTGCCGATATGGACCTGCCCCGCCAGATCGGCGCTCAGACCAAATCCCGAGAACGTCAGCAGTTCCTGGCCCACCACCACGGTGATATCCATGTCGACCTGCATCGGCGACGCCTCATCAGCGGTCTGCTGGCCCACGATGACCGTGTCATCCGAAACCTTCACCGTTGAAGGCGGCAATTCGCGAACTACGATTTCACCTTTGGGAACATTGACCCGACCCGCGATCAACAACGTGTTGTCGGGACTGAGGGTGATTTTCAGATCCGGAGCGACTTCCAGCTTGGCGTAGGGCTCGACCGTTACCGGCAGGTTGTTGCCCTTGACCAGGACGTTGACCGCCATGTTCTGGCCCCACGCCACATTACCGCTGACGCTGCCCTGTCCTTTCTCGCCGCTGGTCCAGCCGCCATTGAGCAGGGCTGTCTCGCCGTTGATAGCCACCGAAAGCTGCACATTTTCGAAGTTGGTCGGCAACTGCGGTCCTGAGATTTCACCCTCACTGAGGGCCACATTACCGATGACATGGGGCGCCAGCAAAGCCCCCGAAATGGTGCCCGTACCGTTCAACTGACCGGTGAGCTTTTCTACCATCGGCGCAAACGGACGGATCATCGAGATGTCCAGCCCGGTCAGGCGAAACTCCCCGCTGATCGGTTTGCTTTTAGGCAGCGGATTGATTCGTGCCGACAGCATCAATTGCCCCAGCTTGCCACCGTCGAAATCCAGTCGGGAATCGACACGGTTGGGGGTCAGGTTGCTGGTCAGCTTGAACGCCTGGTACGGGAAGTCGACCCACTGGCCCTTGTCTTTGAAGAGCAGCGTGCCACCGCTGGCATCGACCACGATCTGACCTTTGGGCCCGCTGGCAGGCAGGTCCAGTATCACATCGGCATTGAGGTCGCCCTGCCATTGAAAGTCCTTGGGCAGCCACTCGGCCAGGCTGTCGAGGGGGAACTGCTTGAGGTGCAGGCGCAGTTTTGGATCAGGCATCAAACGCTGTTCTTCGCTGCACAAACTGGCCGGGCCTGAAATCCAGCACTGCGGGCCCAGATTGACTCGGCCATCGGCCAGACGCTCCAGCCTTGCCGGATTTTGCAGCACCCAGGCCTGCCCACCGGCCTTGACGTCACCGCTGGCCAATCGACCGCGCCAATTGTCCTTGTCCAGGCCGCCATCCAGTGCCAGGGCCAGTTGCAGCATCGGCCCTTGCAGACCCAGCTTGAGCTGCTGGCGCTTGATATCGCCACTGGCGTTGGCGGTCAGCACCCCGAGCTGGGTGTCCCCGACCTGAATCCCGCTGCCCTTGAGGTCAAGGCGGCCACGCTGATTTCGATCGAGGTTGGCATCCAGGGTCAGGTTTTGCAGCTGATTATCGGCGAAAGCCAACTGCTGGCCATTAAGCTTCACCGTGCCTTGGGGCGCTTTCAGGGTGCCCCCAGCATCGACACGCCCCTTGAGCTGGCCACGCAGTTGCGGCCAGAGCTGCCCCAGACGCGGCAGGTTGAGATCCAGTTGGGCCTTGAGTTGCTGCTGCAATGTGGCGGTGCCATTGATCCGGTTATCACCCAGGCGAATATCCAGCGCACTGAGCGTCCAGGCTTCTCCCGCACCGTTGGCCTTGGCCTGCAACACGGCTGGCAAGCCGCGTAAACGGCCTTTGAGATCAAGGTTGGCATCCAGCTCAAGACGCTCATTTTTGAACGAGCCTTTGCTGCGCAGCGGGCCTGCCAGCGTACCGGGCAATTCGGCCACCCAATACGCAGGGTTGATGGCACTCAAGTCCAGTGCCGTGTCCCAGGCCACACCCTCGGCGAACTGCACATTGACGTGCCCCTCGGCCTTGCCCTGCCCGGCGACCAGTTTCAGCTGTGGCAAAAATATCTTGCCCAGATCGCCGCTGAACGGGCTGCCGAGGCTGAACTTGCCTGCTGGGCCATCGAGATCGGCCTGGAAGTTGCCCAGATAATTGCCATCGCGATAGGACACTTCGCCGACAAACTTGCGCAAATCCACATCGGGCTTGTCGATCACCGGGTACAGGTTGTGCCACGGGAATTCCAGCCAGTCGATTTTCGCCTCGGCACTCAAACCCTCCTGCCAGTCCACTTGCCCTGACAGCTTCAAGCGCTGCAGCGGATTGGCGGTCAAGTCCAGCGCTGCGATTTGCGCGCCCTTGGCATCTACCCGACCTTTGAGCAGCAGATTCACCGGCTCTTTTTCAGCGGGCAATGTGGCGCTGCCATTGAGTTCATAACCGTCTTTAAGATCGCCCTTGGCCGTCAGCAACAGCTGATTGAGCACCAGGGTATCCGGCAGATCAGGGCTGGCCTTGAACGGCTCGGCGGTGATTTTCAACTGCGCCGGCAGATTGTCCGCCAACGGCTGGATCTCTCCCGTCAGGTGTGCAGTGAGATACCCGCTGGTGTCGGCCGCAAGGTTGAGGGTGGTGCGCAGATTGCCTTCAACCTTGAGCACCACCTCCAGCGGTTTGTCGTCCGGTGCAGGCAGGCTGATAGTGCCTTGCAGGGTCAACGGCCAATCGCCATAGGGTTGTAGCAACCCGGATAATTCAACGTTCAGGTCTTCACGCTCGACCTGTACCGACTCGATTTCCAGGCCCTTGGCTGTCCACTGCGCCGACATCTGCATGCCTTTGAGCTGTTCGATGCCGTTGAACAGCACATTGCCGACTTTGACGACCCCCACCTCAATCGCCAGGGGCAGTTTCAGTTCCGGCAGACTGACCGGACCGCTGCTGCTGTCTTCACTGGGCGGGAATTGCAGGCTGATAGTCTCGGCCTGCAACTGATCGATACACAGGGTCATACGGGCCAGGCAACCCGGCGACCAGGCAAATATGGGCCTGCTGACCTCTACCCGACTGGTGCCTTGCTCCCACAACAGGTGATCGGCGCCCCACTGACCGCCCAGACGACCGGCAAAATTTTCAACCTGCAAGCCTGGCACCTGACCCAGCACCCAGCGGCTGCCCGCCTGCGTACCGAGAATCACGCCCACGCTCACCACCACCAGCAGCACCAACGCCAACAGCACCAGACCCGCTATTTTCAAACCACGAATCACAGTTCTGGCCCCATCGAGAAATGCAAACGAACACCGCCATCGTTATCCAGCGCATGGGCCAGATCCAGACGAATCGGGCCTACCGGCGAGATCCAGCGAATACCCACGCCGACCCCGGTTTTCAGACTCGGGAAGTCCAGCGTATTGAACGCATTGCCCTGATCGACAAAGGTCGCCCAACGCCATTTTTCGGCGAATTGATACTGATATTCGAGACTGCCGGCCAGCATGTAGCGCCCGCCGATACGATCACCTTCTGCGTTTCTCGGTGACAGGCTCTGGTAGTCATAGCCACGCACGCTTTGATCACCACCGGCGAAAAAGCGCAGGGACGGCGGAATCGACTTGTAGCCGTTGGTGGCGCTGCCGCCAAACTGAATCCGCCCCAAAAAGCGGTGTTTGTCCCACAACGTGGTCAATGCCTTGAACTTCACATCACCATGAAAGAGGTTGGTATCGGACAACAGCCCCTCCTTGGCCACTTGCATCTCCGTGACCACGCTGTAGCCGTGGCTGGGATCAATACGGTTGTCACTGCGCAATACCGAATAGCTGACACCCGGCATCAACAGGGTGCTAAGACCCGAGTCGTCGCCCAGACGGTATTCTTCGTGCTGCCATTTGAGCGATACGATTCGCGTCCAGCCGTTGTCCAGTTTGCTGTGCCACTCGGGGCCGACCGTGAGCAGCTTGCTCAGGGTATCGGTGTTGGCGATTTCTTCGTTTTGATAGCCCGCGGCAAGGCGCAGCTTGTCGGTCAAAGGCGGATCCAGCGGAATGTCATACCAGGCGCCGACGTTTTGCTTGGGCTGGGAAATTTCGGATTCAAAGCCATAACTGTCGCCCCGGGGATTGCCCCAGTGGCGCATCCAGCTGGCTTTGCCACGGGCTCCGGTGTCGGTCGAATAGCCAAGGCCCAGGGTCATGGTGCGCGGCTTGCGGGTTTCCAGATCAACATCAATCGGAATCACTTGCCCCACTGCGGTACTGGGCGCGGCATCGACGCGCACGACTTCAAAATAACCACTGCTTTGCAGATTCTGATTGAGTTCGGCGACCAGTTCAGAGTCGTAAGGGGTGTCCGGCTTGAAAGGCACCATGCGGTCCAGCAGGGTTTGGTCAAAAGGTGCATCGCCCGCAAAAGTGACTTTGCCAAGCAAAAAACGCGGCCCGCTTTCGTAGACCAGATTGATATCCGCAAACCCGCCCTTGGGGTCGACAAGAAGTTCGTGCTGAGTAAATTTGCCGTTGAAAAAACCGTAACGCAGGGCACGGTTTTGAATCATTCGCTTGGCGTCTTCGTAATTGCCCTGATTGAGCACCGCACCCGGTTTCAGATCATCACTGGCCGGAATTTGAAAGGCTTTAAGAGCGGCTGCCGGGCCTTCGACGCGCACGTTGACGTTGCGCAGATGCACCGGTTCGCCGGGATCAATGCTCAACACCAGACGCGGCGGATCGCCGGGTTTGACCTCGGCTTCTATAGAGGGATGGTAGTAGCCCAAGGCCTGGGAAGCTTTAAGGGCCTGCTCCTGAGCGCCACGTTGAAAGCGCAATAACGCTTTCTCGTCACGATCACCGAGGCTGCCTATGTAGCCTTCCACGTTGGCCTTGAGGGCATCGTTTGCCGGTTTGACTCTGACCACCAACTCGCTTTGGGCAGACACCGCAAAGCTGCTGAGCAGCAGGACAACACCACTGGTAAATCTTCCTGAGAACTTCATAGGCGCGGATGCTATCACGGGCTGGGGGGCTCATAGAGCGCGCCAACGGGCAAAAATTTCGTCTTCAGGCCGTTGCTGTATGCGACACCTGCGGATTGGCATGGAAGAACACATGTTCCACAACGGGCCCAATGGCAACTTCACCGATTTCCACATAGCCCTGGCGTTTGTAGAACTCCAGGTAATGCGGGTTGCCGGTGTCGAGTACCACGCCTTCGGAATGCTCATCCTCGGCGCACCAGTTATGCACCGCTTCAAGCAACTGTTCACCGTAGTGCTTACCCTGGAACTCGGGGTGAATGCCCACCAACGGCAGCATATGCACCGCATCCCCCGGAACGCAGGCCTGCACCGCCTCGTGATAGGCCAGATAGCGCCTCGTACAGTTCAAGCCGGTACTGAGCACCATGCGCAACTGCCACGCCCAGCTTTCAGTGATACCCAGGCGCCGTTGCGGTGGTGCAATCAGGGCAATGCCCAACAGACGGTCGTCCACCAGCAACCCCAGCGCTGGCAAATCCTGCAGAAAATGCTGTTTGACCAACTCCCGTACCGTAGCCCGAACCCGCTGCTCGTAACCACTGCGCTCGGCGTTGAACAGAAAGCGAAACGTCGGCTCATGGCGATAAGCCTGATACAGCAAGGAACGCGCTTCTCTTGAATAACCACTGTCGAGCAACTGAATCTGACTGGTGGCGTTCGACGTTTGCGTCATGCGATCAACCTCCCCGGCGCGGCCTCAATAGCGGCGCTTCCAATGGGTACGAACCCCCGAGGGCCACAACAGTTCAATCATGGCCAAGTGCATCCTACGTTAGCAGTGCATTTGCCCTACTGCACGCTGGCAGCTAGCATCGCAGTTTTGCTCAGGACTGCCCGCCCATGAAAATCGTTTCATTCAACATCAATGGCCTGCGCGCTCGGCCGCATCAGCTGGCAGCGCTGATCGAGAAACATCAGCCTGACGTGATCGGCCTGCAAGAAACCAAAGTCCATGACGACCAGTTCCCCCTCGCCGACATCGAAGCGCTGGGCTACCACGTTCACTATCATGGCCAAAAAGGCCATTACGGGGTGGCCTTGCTCTCGCGTCAGGCGCCCCTGGAACTGCACAAAGGCTTTGCCAGCGATGAAGAAGACGCACAGCGGCGTTTTATCTGGGGCACTTTCGCTGACGAAAACGGCCAACCTGTCACCATCATGAATGGTTACTTCCCACAGGGCGAAAGCCGCGATCACCCTACCAAGTTCCCGGCCAAACAGCGTTTCTACAGCGACCTGCAGCAGTTGCTCGAAAGCCGGTTCAGCAACGAACAACCGTTGGTGGTGATGGGCGACATCAATATTTCGCCACAAGACTGTGATATCGGCATTGGCCCGGACAACGCCAAGCGCTGGCTGAAAACCGGCAAGTGCAGCTTTTTGCCGGAAGAGCGCGAATGGCTGGAGCGCCTCAAGGGTTGGGGATTGGTAGACAGCTTCCGTTACCTGCATCCGGATGTGGCCGACCGTTTCAGCTGGTTTGACTACCGCAGCCGCGGCTTTGAAGACGAGCCCAAGCGTGGCCTGCGCATTGACGTGATCCTTGCCTCCCAGGGGCTGGTGCCACGAATCAAGGCAGCAGGCGTCGACTACGACCTGCGCGGCATGGAAAAACCGTCAGACCATGCGCCGATCTGGCTGGAATTGAGCTGACCCACAATCCCGGAACTTTGTGTCATCGGCTTGAAACGTTCCTGACTTAAATTGCAGCCATTTCTATGGCTCCAGGAAGGTGCCCCTCAATGCTGCGCTTTATGTCGTTGACCCTGTTATGCACGATGGCCACCCTGGCCATCGCTGCAGACTTGCGGATCCAGGGCTCCAACACTATCGGCGCCAACCTCGGGCCATCACTGGTGGCAGCCATGCTGGCCGAGCAAGGTCTGCACGACATCCACAGCGTCCCGGTCATGCCTCCCAACGAGCACAGCATTGTCGGCATCAACGCCCAGGGTCAGCAGATCCGTGTGGATGTCGCGGCTCACGGTTCTGGCACCGGCTTTACTGCCCTTGCCGCCGGTCAAGCGGATCTGGTGGCCTCATCTCGGCCCATCAAGGACCGTGAACTGGTCGACCTCGAACGCCTCGGGGACTTGAAAAGCCCGGACGCCGAGCAAGTCATCGCCATCGACGGCCTGGCGATTATTCTTCACCCGCGCAACCCGCTGAATCAGCTCAATACCGGGCAACTGGCGCAGGTTTTCAGCGGCCAGATCAACCGCTGGGAACAAGTGGGCGGTGTCGGCGGCACGATCCACCTGTATGCCCGCGATGAACAGTCCGGTACCTGGGACACGTTTAAAGAGTTGGTACTGAACCGCAACAGGCTCGCCCTGAGCCGCACCGCGCAGCGCTTCGAATCCAGCGAGCAGCTATCGGATGCCGTGAGCCACGACCCCCAGGCCATCGGTTTCATCGGCCTGCCTTACATCCGCCAAGCCAAGGCCGTTGCCATCGTCGACGGTGCATCCCAGCCCATGTTGCCGCTCTCCAGCCTGATCGCCAGCGAGGACTACCCGTTGTCGCGACGACTGTTCTTTTACTTGCCGCCCTCCTCCAGCAACCCTTGGGCCAGGGCGCTGGTGACGTTCACCCAAAGCCCGCAGGGTCAGGCCATCGTCGCGCAGAACGGCTTCGTCGCCCAAAGCGTGCAGGCCGCACGTGTTCTGCCCGGTGCCCATATGCCCGCGCAGTACCAGACGCTGACCAGGCAGGCCCAGCGCCTGACGGTCAACTTTCGCTTTGAAGAAGGCAGTGCATCACTGGACAACAAGGCGCGCCAGGACTTGCTGCGCGTCATCGACTACTTGAAGACCCACGACAAGATGATCAATCAGGTGACGCTGGTAGGTTTTGGCGATGCCAAGGACGATCCCGAGCGGGCACAACTGCTGTCAAAATTGCGGGCAATGGCCGTGCGCCGCGAGCTGGTTAAAAGCGGCGTGATACTGCGCGAAATTCGGGGTTACGGTGAGCAAATGCCCGTGGCGGCCAACACCGAAGATGAGGGCCGCATCAAGAATCGTCGGGTTGAGGTGTGGGTATATTGACCAGACTCCCTCCCGCAGAAACCTGATTACCACTTGTCCAGCTCAAATTTGCCCACCGCCGCACGGTGCACCTCATCCGGGCCATCGGCCAGGCGTAATGTGCGCTGCATGGCGTACATGTAGGCCAGGGGGAAATCTCCCGACACCCCGGCCCCGCCATGAATCTGAATCGCCCGGTCGATAACGTTCAAGGCAACATTCGGGGCGATAACCTTGATCTGGGCGATTTCGCTTTTCGCCACCTTGTTGCCCACGGTGTCCATCATGTACGCGGCCTTGAGCGTCAACAGCCGCGCCATATCGATTTCCATGCGCGAGTCGGCGATTTTGTCGATATTGGCCCCCAGACGTGCCAGCGGTTTGCCAAACGCCGTGCGCTTCAGGGCGCGTTTGCACATCAGCTCCAATGCCCGCTCGGCCATGCCGATGGAGCGCATGCAGTGATGAATACGTCCGGGGCCGAGACGACCCTGAGCAATTTCAAAACCCCGGCCCTCACCCAGCAAGACGTTTTCGTAGGGCACTCGCACGTTTTCAAACAACACTTCAGCGTGCCCGTGGGGTGCATCGTCGTAACCGAACACCGGCAGTGGCCGCACGATGTTCACTCCGGGTGTGTCAACGGGCACCAGGATCATCGAGTGCTGCTGATGACGCGGATTCTCAGGATTGCTCAAACCCATGAAGATCATGATTTTGCAGCGCGGGTCACAGGCGCCGGAAGTCCACCATTTGCGGCCATTGATCACCCACTCGTCACCCTCGCGCACAGCGCGGGCTGCCATGTTGGTTGCATCCGATGACGCCACGTCCGGCTCGGTCATGGCGAACGCCGAGCGAATTTCGCCACGTAGCAGCGGGTCCAGCCACTGTTTTTTTTGTGCATCACTGGCATAGCGCACCAGCACTTCCATGTTGCCGGTATCAGGCGCCGAACAATTGAACGGTTCGGAACCCAGCATCGAGCGGCCCATGATTTCAGCCAAGGGGGCGTATTCCAGGTTGGTCAAACCGGCTCCCCGCTCGGACTCGGGCAGAAACAGATTCCACAGGCCTTCGGCACGGGCCTTGAGTTTCAACTCTTCCATGATCGCGGTCGGCTGCCAGCGGTCGCCTGCAGCCACCTGCTGCTCGAAAATCGCCTCCGCCGGGTAGACATGGGCGTCCATAAACGCTGTCACACGCTCACGCAGTGCCTGAACTTTCGGGGAATAAGCGAAATCCATAGGTGGCTACCTTCTACCGGGAATGTCGAAAAGTGATACCCGATGCTAGAGCAGCCACCCTTTATTTGCGTCACCTATTAGCAGCGTGTATTACCATTCATAAGCAATATATGATTCGCCCGTGTCACCGCCCCTGACAATAAGAGCCAAGCGCCATGAATCTGAACAAGGTTGATCTCAATCTGTTTGTCGTCTTCGACGCCATCTACACCGAAGCCAACCTGACCCGCGCCGGACAAATCATCGGTATCACTCAGCCTGCCGTGTCCAACGCGCTGGCGCGATTGCGCGAGAGTTTCAACGACCCGCTGTTCGTACGCACGGCCCAAGGCATGGTGCCAACGCCGATGGCGCAGAACATCATCAGCCCGGTGCGCAGTGCCTTGGCGCTTTTGCGCGTGTCAGTGCAAGAAAGCCGCACCTTCAACCCCCTGCAAGCCAACAAGACCTACCGCATCAGCATGACTGACCTGACCGAGGCGGTCATTTTGCCGCCACTGTTTCAGCGTCTGCGGCGTCAGGCACCCTCGGTGGTGATCGAGAGTTTTCTGTCCCATCGACGAGAGACCACTAGCGATCTTGCTGCCGGACGTCTGGATTTTGCGGTGGATGCACCGCTCAATACCGATCCCCAGGTGCGCCACGTCAAGTTGATGGAGGACCGGTACGTGTGCGCCATGCGTCAAGGCCATCCGTTAGCCAGTCAGACCACCCTGTCCCTGGATGACTACCTGGCCATGTCCCATATTCATATCTCGACCCGTCGTAATGGCCTGGGTGAAGTGGACCTGGCGCTGGGCAAAATGGGCCTGCAACGCAAAGTCACCTTGCGCTCCCAGCATTACCTGATGGCTTCCAATGTGCTGCAACAGACGGACATGGTGATGACCGTGCCCGAACGCTTTGCCCGCCGCCATGCCTTGCACTTTGTGCCCTTGCCACTCAATGAACTCCCCAACGTGGAAACCCATTTGTACTGGCACGAAAGCACCGAACAAGACCCGGCAAATCGCTGGATGCGCGAGCAACTGATCGAACTGTGCCAGCAGCAGGCAACCCTGGAAAAGAAATCCGGCGCTGCCAGCTTGCTTGACGTAAACGTCAACCAGCCATTAGTTTAAGAATACGAATTTTCCAGAGCCCGCCCATGAGCAGCCAGACGTACAGTATTTCCGACCTTGCCCGCGAGCTCGACATCACCACCCGTGCCATTCGTTTTTATGAAGAACAAGGGCTGCTAGCCCCTGAGCGGCGCGGCCAGGAGCGGGTGTACAGCGCTCGGGACAAAGTCAGCCTGAAATTGATCCTGCGCGGCAAGCGCATTGGTTTTTCCCTGGCCGAATGCCGCGAGCTGATTGAGCTTTACGACCCCACCAGCGGCAACCAAAAGCAGCTCAACAGCATGCTGGCCAAGATTGCCGAACGCCGCGAGCAGCTTGAACAACAGTTACTGGATATCCAGCAGATGCAACTGGAGCTCGATACCGCTGAAGAACGGTGTCTCCAGGCACTGGAACAGACGCTGCAAAGCCAGATACCCCATTAGACGCTGATACCTTCAGTGGAAGCGGGCGACGCGGTCCATCATGCGGACCGCAGCGATGCCATCGCAAACAGGCCCGCGCCCACTGAAGGGTAACTACTCGCAGAAGGTGACCCCCATGACACTTCCAACCCATGTGCGCCTGATCGAAGTTGGCCCGCGCGACGGTTTGCAAAATGAAGCCCTGCCCATCAGCGTCGCTGACAAGGTGCAACTGGTTGACGCCCTGACTGATGCCGGGTTGGGCTATATCGAAGTCGGCAGTTTTGTGTCGCCCAAGTGGGTGCCGCAAATGGCCGGGTCGGCCGAAGTCTTTGCGCAAATCCGCCGCAAGCCGGGCGTGGTCTACGGAGCACTGGCGCCCAACATGCGCGGGTTTGAAGATGCCGTGGCGGCAGGCGTAAAAGAAGTGGCGGTCTTTGCAGCCGCTTCCGAGGCGTTCTCGCAGCGCAACATCAATTGCTCGATCAGCGAAAGCCTGGCGCGCTTTGTCCCCATTATCGAGGCCGCCCGGCAGCACGGCATCAGCGTGCGCGGCTATGTATCCTGCGTGCTCGGGTGCCCCTATGAAGGTCAGGTCAGCGCGCAACAGGTGGCACAGGTGGCCAACGAGTTGTACGCCATGGGCTGCTACGAGGTGTCGCTGGGCGACACCATCGGCACCGGAACACCAACGGCCACGCGCACCCTGTTTGAAGCTGTAACGGCTTACGTACCACGGGAAAAACTCGCCGGGCACTTTCACGACACCTACGGTCAGGCGCTGGTGAATATCTACGCCAGCCTGCAAGAAGGCATTGCCGTGTTCGACAGTTCCATCGCCGGGCTCGGCGGTTGCCCTTACGCCAAGGGCGCCAGCGGTAACGTGGCCACGGAAGATGTGCTGTACATGCTCAATGGCATGGGCATCGAAACCGGAGTCGACATGGACAAGCTGCTCCTGGCAGGCGAGCACATCTGCAACGTGCTGGGACGTGTTACCGGGTCACGGGTAGCAAAGGCCCGCCAGGGCTAAAAAGTGTTCCATGGTGTTACCTCACCTCCCCACAAACGAGTAACACGGAAACAAACCGGCCATCCCACTGGCCGGTTTTTTATTGCCAATAAATACAAGCCTTTGATTTATAAGGTTTTTTAAAAGTTGGCACGGCTCCTGCTATCTCTATGGCATAACAAGAATAAAAACCGCAGCAACATAATAAAAACAATACGAAACGACTCTGACATAACAAAAACAACACGGCAGAGACGCAGCTAACAGATTTTTTTGGAGAAGGTTTACTTTTCCGAGGCGCCTAAAAGCCACCTCGCAACCGGGCAGAGAATAATAAAACTACCTTCAGGTAGCACCCGCACAGGTTGGATCACAGGTTTGATAGCCCGTGATGAAAGTGGATCAGCGCTCAAAAAAATACGTTTGCTCTTGATCCCGGATGGGGATCGCCAAAAAACGCAGTAAAGGGTGAGTTCCAAAAACAACAATAAACCGCCCTTCAATAATAAAAAAAGAGCATGCACGACATATTAAAGGGGAGCCCAGGCTCCCCTTTGTGTTGTCTGCCATTTGCGGTGGGAGCGGGCTTGCTCGCGATGACATCACCGCGATTTGCCCGACAGACCGCGTCGCCTGCATCGCGAGCAAGCCCGCTCCCACAGGGTTTGGTCATTTTTGTTGGCATTCCAGAATGCTGATCTCGCGCATTTTGAACTTCTGGATCTTGCCGGTCACGGTCATCGGGAATGCATCAACAAATTTGAAGTAACGCGGCGTTTTAAAGTGGGCAATACGGGACTTGCACCAGGTTTGCAGCTCAAGCTCATTGGCCGTGTGGCCAGGGTGAAACTTGATCCAGGCCACGATTTCCTCGCCATACCTGGCGTCCGGAATACCCACCACCTGCACATCCGCCACTGCCGGATGGGTAAAAAAGAACTCCTCCAGCTCCCGCGGGTAAATGTTCTCGCCACCACGAATGATCATGTCCTTGTTGCGCCCCACAATGCGCACGTACCCCTGCTCATCCATCTGCGCCAGATCACCGGTGTGCATCCAGCCCTCGCTGTCGATGGCATCACGGGTCGCCTGCGGGTTGTTCCAGTAACCCAGCATCACGCTGTAACCACGGGTGCACAATTCGCCAATCTCACCGCGTTCAACGGTGTTGCCCTCGGCGTCGATCAGCTTACTCTCCAGTTGCGGCTGGGTACGCCCCACAGTGGTAACACGTAATTCAAGCTCGTCTGCCGGACCTGTCTGAATCGAGACCGGGCTGGTTTCAGTCATGCCATAGGCAATTTGTACTTCGCCCATATGCATTTCACTGATAACGCGACGCATCACCTCGATCGGGCATGTGGCGCCCGCCATGATCCCCGTGCGCAGGCTCGACAGATCGAACCCGGCACGTTGCGGATGATCCAACATGGCGATGAACATGGTCGGTACGCCGTACAGCGCAGTGGCCCGCTCATCTGTCACCGCTTGCAGAGTCAGGCCCGGGTCAAAGGCTTCACCGGGATAGATCATCGTCGTCCCGTGAGTCACACACCCCAGGTTGCCCATGACCATGCCAAAGCAGTGGTACAGCGGCACCGGGATTACCAGACGGTCATTGGCCGTCAAACCCAGGCTTTCGCCAACCATATAGCCGTTGTTGAGAATATTGTGATGACTAAGGGTCGCGCCCTTGGGAAACCCTGTCGTACCTGAGGTGTACTGGATGTTGACCGGCTGATCGAAGTGCAGGCTGGCTTGGCGGGCATGGAGTCGATCAGCCGTAACCTCACTCCCCAATTCGGCAAGTCGCGACCACGGCAAAAACCCTGCAGGCGGCTCAGGCGCGAGGCTGATGACCCCGCGCAAATCGGCAAAGCGCGCGCACTCCAGTGACCCGACCGGTTGCCCGGCCAGCTCCGGGATCAATTCCTGGAGCATTGCGTGATAGTTGGATGTCTTGAACGCACCCGCGCACACCAGCCACTGACACGCCGATTGCTTGAGTACGTACTCCAGCTCCGAGAGCCGATACGCAGGGTTGATATTCACCAGAATCACGCCGATCTTGGCGCTGGCAAACTGGCTGATAAACCATTCGGCGCCATTGGGAGCCCACACGCCCAGCCGGTCCCCCACCTTCAAACCCAAAGCCAGCAACGCCCTGGCATGCAGATCAACGGCCCGGGCCAATTGCGCCCAGTTGTAGCGCTGCTGTTGATGGCGCACCACCAGCGCTTCTCCCTCGGGATAAAGCGCAGCTGTCTGATCGAAGGCCTGACCTATGGTCATCGCCAGCAGTGACTTGTCCAGCGCACCCTGGCTGTAACTGGGGACGGATTGCTGCTTCATGACAACTCCTCTTGTGATTGTTCTGGGAGCATGAGCAAGGCACACGTGGGCGCCCGCTCATTTGAAGAATTGCAATTACTCTGGCCTAAGTTGACGTTAACGTAAAGGTCATTGACAGCGTTAAGCCCCAAGTTTACGTTAACGTCAAGGCTATCCATGGCGACGCAGTAAACGCCTCCATAAGAACAACGATCAAGGTGCCACATGAGCTACCCGACTTTGAACTTCGCCCTGGGCGAAACCATCGACATGCTGCGCGATCAGGTGCAGAACTTCGTCGCCGCCGAACTGGCGCCACGGGCCGCGCAAATCGACAAGGACAACCTGTTCCCGGTAGACATGTGGCGCAAGTTCGGTGACATGGGCTTGCTCGGCATCACAGTCCCTGAAGAGTACGGCGGCACTGGCCTGAGCTATCTGGCCCACGTGGTGGCGATGGAAGAAATCAGCCGCGGTTCGGCCTCGGTCGCCCTCTCCTACGGCGCCCACTCCAATCTGTGCGTCAATCAAATCAACCGCAACGGCACCCACGAACAAAAACTCAAGTACCTGCCCAAACTGATCAGCGGCGAGCACGTCGGTGCACTGGCCATGAGCGAACCGAACGCCGGTTCCGACGTGGTATCGATGAAACTGCGGGCCGACAAGCGCGGCGACCACTTTGTGCTGAACGGTAGCAAAACCTGGATCACCAATGGTCCGGATGCCAGTACCTACGTGATCTATGCCAAGACCGATCTGGAAAAAGGCGCACACGGCATCAGTGCATTTATCGTCGAGCGTGACTGGAAAGGCTTCAGCCGAAGCAGCCATTTCGACAAGCTCGGCATGCGCGGTTCCAACACCAGCGAACTTTTTTTCGACGACGTTGAAGTGCCGGAAGAAAACCTGCTGGGTACGCTCAATGCCGGGGTCAAGGTATTGATGAGCGGTCTGGACTACGAGCGCGTGGTGCTCTCGGGCGGCCCCACCGGGATCATGCAGGCGTGCATGGATCTGATCGTGCCGTACATCCACGACCGTAAACAGTTCGGCCAGAGCATCGGCGAGTTTCAACTGATCCAGGGCAAGGTTGCCGACATGTACACCCAGCTCAATGCCAGCCGCGCCTACCTGTATGCCGTCGCAGCCGCATGCGAACGGGGTGAAACCACACGCAAGGACGCCGCCGGGGTGATTCTGTACAGCGCCGAACGCGCCACACAAATGGCCCTCGATGCGATCCAGATTCTGGGCGGTAACGGTTACATCAACGAATTCCCGGCCGGCCGCCTGCTGCGTGACGCCAAGCTGTATGAGATCGGCGCCGGCACCAGCGAAATCCGCCGCATGCTGATCGGGCGTGAACTCTTCAACGAAACTCGCTAAGGAGCGTAAGCATGTCCATCTTGCATACGACGATCAACCCGCGCTCGGCCGAGTTCAGCCTCAACCGTGATGCCATGCTCAAACAGGTTGATGCCCTGCATGCCCTGCTTGAGCAGGTGCAACAGGGTGGCGGGGCCAAGGCCCAGGAGCGTCACACTTCACGGGGCAAGTTGCTGCCTCGCGAGCGCATTGATCGCCTGCTGGACAGCGGTTCGCCCTTCCTTGAGCTGAGTCAGTTGGCGGCATACAACGTGTACGGCGAAGACGTTCCAGCTGCCGGAATAATCGCCGGCATTGGCCGGGTCGAAGGCGTGGAATGCATGATTGTGGCCAACGATGCCACCGTCAAAGGGGGCTCGTACTACCCGCTGACGGTCAAAAAACACCTGCGGGCGCAAACCATCGCCGAACAGAACCGCCTTCCGTGCATCTACCTGGTGGATTCCGGTGGCGCCAACCTGCCACGTCAGGATGAAGTGTTCCCTGATCGCGAGCACTTTGGGCGCATCTTCTTCAATCAGGCGAACATGAGTGCCGCGGGCATTCCGCAAATTGCCGTGGTCATGGGGTCATGCACCGCTGGCGGCGCCTATGTACCCGCCATGGCCGACGAAGCCATCATGGTTCGCCAGCAGGCCACGATTTTTCTGGCTGGCCCGCCACTGGTCAAGGCTGCGACGGGTGAAGTCGTCAGCGCCGAGGACTTGGGTGGCGCCGATGTGCACTGCAAGATTTCAGGGGTGGCCGACCACTACGCCGACAGTGACGAACACGCGCTGGCACTGGCCCGGCGCAGCGTTGCCAATCTTAACTGGCGCAAGCTGGGCCAATTGCAACTGCGCACGCCGCTGGCACCGTTGTATGGCCGAGAAGAGCTGTACGGCATCGTCCCGGCTGATGCCAAGCAGCCTTTTGATGTGCGTGAAGTCATTGCCCGGCTGGTCGACGGCTCAGTGTTCGATGAGTTCAAGGCCTTGTTCGGCACCACGCTGGTGTGCGGCTTTGCCCATTTACACGGCTACCCGGTAGCGATTCTGGCCAATAACGGGATTCTGTTTGCAGAGGCCGCGCAAAAAGGCGCGCACTTTATCGAGTTGGCGTGCCAGCGCGGTATTCCCCTGGTCTTTCTGCAGAACATCACGGGGTTTATGGTCGGTCAAAAGTACGAAGCCGGTGGCATTGCCAAGCACGGGGCCAAATTGGTGACGGCCGTGGCGTGCGCCAAAGTACCGAAGTTCACCGTCATCATCGGCGGCAGCTTTGGTGCCGGTAACTACGGGATGTGCGGCCGCGCCTACGATCCGCGCTTTCTGTGGATGTGGCCAAACGCCCGAATTGGCGTGATGGGTGCCGAACAGGCGGCCGGGGTGCTGGTGCAGGTCAAGCGTGAACAGGCTGAACGCAATGGCGTGGCGTTCTCGGCACGGGAAGAAGCCGAGATCAAACAGCCGATTCTCGATCAGTACGAACACCAGGGCCACCCCTACTACTCCAGCGCGCGCTTGTGGGATGACGGCGTGATCGACCCGGCGCAAACCCGCGACGTATTGGCCCTGGGCCTGTCGGCGGCACTCAATGCCCCGATCGACGCCACACGCTTTGGCGTGTTCCGGATGTAACTCCCACAGCCATTAAGGACTGACGGACATGATTGATTTCAACACCCTCGAACTGCACACCGATCCCCGGGGTTTCGCCACCCTGTGGTTGAGCCGCGAGCAGAAGAACAACGCTTTCAACGCCGAAATGATCCGCGAGCTGATTCTTGCTCTGGACGCTGTGCAATCTGATCCTGCCCTGCGCTTTTTGGTGCTGCGCGGGCGCGGGAAACATTTCAGCGCCGGTGCCGATCTGGCCTGGATGCAGCAATCGGCCGAACTCGACTACCACACCAACCTCGACGACGCCCGCCATCTGGCTGAATTGATGTACAACCTGGCCAAGCTGAAAATGCCAACCCTGGCCGTTGTGCAAGGTGCAGCCTACGGCGGAGCGCTGGGCCTGATCAGTGCCTGCGACATGGCCATCGGCGCGGATGACGCGCAGTTCTGCCTGTCTGAGGTGCGCATCGGCCTGGCACCTGCGGTGATCAGTCCCTTCGTGGTGCAAGCCATCGGTGAGCGTGCGGCGCGGCGCTACGCCCTGACCGCTGAGCGCTTCAGCGGCCAACGTGCCCGCGAGCTGGGCTTGCTGTCAGAATGCTACCCCATCGCCGAGCTTGAGCAGCAAATCGACCACTGGACCGAAAACCTGCTGCTCAACAGTCCGCACGCGATGCGTTCGTGCAAAGACCTGCTGCGTGAAGTCAGTCATGGCGCACCGACTCTGGCCATTCGCCGCTATTGCGAAAACGCCATTGCAAGGATTCGTGTCAGCCCTGAAGGTCAGGAAGGCTTGCGTGCCTTTCTTCAAAAACGCGCTCCCAGCTGGCAAGCCGATGCATCGACCCAGGAGTCGCGCCCATGACTGCCGGTCTAACCTCTGTGCTGGTCGCCAACCGTGGCGAAATTGCCTGCCGGGTCATGCGTACCGCCAAAGCCCTGGGACTCACAACCGTCGCCGTTCACAGCGCGACCGACCGCGATGCACGGCATTGCCGTGAAGCTGATATCTGTGTGGACCTGGGAGGCAGCAAGGCCGCCGACAGCTACCTGAAAATCGACAAGATCATCGCAGCAGCGAAGGCCAGCGGTGCTCAGGCCATTCATCCCGGCTACGGTTTTCTGTCGGAGAACGCAGGCTTTGCCCGCGCCATCGAAGCCGCAGGGCTGATCTTTCTCGGACCGCCCGCCAGCGCCATTGATGCAATGGGCAGCAAGTCCGCGGCCAAGGCCTTGATGGAAGTGGCGGGTGTACCTTTGGTCCCGGGCTATCACGGCGAAGACCAGGACCTGGAAACCTTTCGCCTGGCTGCCGAGCGCATCGGTTATCCGGTGCTGCTCAAAGCCACGGCGGGCGGTGGTGGCAAAGGCATGAAAGTCGTCGAAGAGGTCAGTCAGCTGGCTGAGGCACTGGCTTCGGCCCAGCGTGAAGCCCTGTCATCGTTTGGCGATGGGCGGATGCTGGTTGAAAAGTACGTGCTCAAACCACGTCATGTGGAAATCCAGATTTTTGCCGACCAACACGGTAACTGCCTGTATCTCAATGAACGTGACTGCTCGATCCAGCGTCGCCACCAGAAGGTCGTGGAGGAAGCGCCAGCACCCGGTCTGAGCGCTGAACAACGTCAGGCCATGGGCGAGTCTGCCGTGCGGGCGGCTCAGGCCATCGGTTATGTAGGTGCAGGGACCGTAGAGTTTTTACTGGATGCACGAGGCGAGTTCTTCTTTATGGAGATGAACACGCGCTTGCAGGTTGAGCACCCGGTCACCGAGACCATCACCGGGCTGGATCTTGTCGCCTGGCAAATCCGCGTGGCACGGGGTGAAGCCTTGCCCATGACCCAGGCACAAGTGCCATTACACGGCCACGCCATCGAAGTGCGCCTGTACGCTGAAGACCCGGGCAATGATTTTCTCCCGCAAACCGGACGCCTTGAGGTGTATCGCGAGTCCGCTGCAGGTCCGGGCAGGCGCGTGGACAGTGGCGTCAGTGAGGGTGACGAGATCTCACCGTTTTACGATCCGATGCTGGGCAAGCTGATTGCCTGGGGAGAAGACCGGGAGCAGGCTCGCTTGCGTTTGCTGGCGATGCTCGATGAATTTGCCATCGGCGGCCTGAAAACCAACCTGAGCTTTTTGCGCCGTATCATTGGTCATCCCGCCTTCGCAGCAGCCGAACTCGATACCGGGTTTATCCCGCGCTACGAGGCACAATTGCTGCCTGCCGTGGAGCCCCTGCCTGCAACATTCTGGTCTGCGGCCGCCGAGGCATTCGATCAAAGTCAGGCCCCACGCGTGCGCGAAGATGATCCGGCGTCACCATGGTCGGGAAACAACGGTTTTCGTAGCGGCCTGCCTGCCCGAACCTTGCTGGCATTGGCCTGCAATGGCGAGCAACAGGTCATCCACCTGAGTGGCAGTTCAGCCATTTGGCGCAATGAACAGCTCGTCATCGAACAGGACGGGGTACGGCGCCAGCACTTGGCCATTCGCCGGGCGGATGCGCTGTACTTACGCTGGGACGGTGAGCTGCACTGCGTGCGCCTGCACGATCCGATCAGTGCCGTGGATGCCAGTCATACCGCCCAGGGCGGCCTGACAGCGCCCATGAATGGCAGCGTTGTGCGGGTGCTGGTTGAAGTCGGACAAACTGTTGAGGCAGGCGCTCAATTGGTGGTTCTTGAAGCCATGAAGATGGAACACAGCCTGCGTGCGCCCCATGCGGGCGTAGTGAAAGCCTTGTTCTTCCAGGAAGGCGAGATGGTCAGTGAAGGCTCTGCACTGGTCGAACTGGAATGAAAAAAGGCGGATACCGCAATCGGTATCCGCCTTTGCCGGAGCATTTGAAATGCGCCTCTAGAACTTGACTGTCGCCTGAACCACTACCCCTATAATCCGGCAGTTTTGATCAAACAGGGTTTTAGGATAAGTCGGGTTAAGTGGCTTCAGGTAACGTTGACCGCTCTCTTCGATCAACTGCCGAAATGTCGTCGCCTCTGACTCAGGGGTAAGGGCAATCACCATTTTGCCTGGCGTGGCCTCAATATCCGGATCGACCAGAATCATCATCCCTTGCGCGATGCTGACCCCCACCGGTGCGGTCATAGCATCACCCGTCACCTGTAACCAAAACGCAGCCCCTTTGGCGTAATGATCACTGACCTCGAATATCGTACCGGGCGGGACAGGATAGCCCGGCAGCACCTTTTCGCTAACCTGACCTGCCGTAACCCAGTCTCTCACCGGATAACGGAATGCCGAGGTGATCTCATAGGTGTATTCGTCAGCGCCAGGCGTGTCGCCTGCGTGGCTGCGCTCACGAATCACCAGAGCGACTTCAAGGTGCTCAAGCCCGAGGGCATGCAGCACGTTGTTCATCGTCGGCAAGTCGGGTTGACGGCGTTTATTGAGCCAATGGCCGACTCCGCCCTGGGAAGCCCCGACGCGTTCGGCTAGTTTCTCTTGCGTGAGTTTGAGCTCGCGCAATTTGGTTCTGACTAAAGCGATCCATTTATCCATCTGCCGAACAATACGGATTGATTTCGACGCAACAATACACACATTGTATTATTTATTTTTAATCAATTAATACTCACTGTACTAATCTTGCCTGGCTGATTCGATTAACTCCTGAAACGCAGGTAAATCATGACTTCACTTACAAATAGCCCGCAGAAAAACGAGTCCGATTCTGAGCTTGATTCCCTTAAGGACACCGTCGCGACACAACGTGCGCTCGACTATTATTTGAAACCATCTGTTTCCCAGCACACGATGGAAAAAAAAGTGTTCCAGGTGAGCAGTGACGTCAGCCAGGAAGAAGCCTTGCTCCATGCATCAGATTATCTGCGATGTGGAATTGCCAGCGCTCATGGTGCGGCCGAGCATCTGCATGGCCCTCAACGGGACTTGCTGCTGAGCCTCGCGTTCTTCATGGAGTCATCCAAGCAACTGGTGGACAGAGCCATTGATGTACAGCCGCTGTCTGCCCATTGATGCCAGAAAAGGCGCCGGTGGCCCGATCAGGACACCCGCGCCCCTCTCATCAAGCGTTAAGACGTTCTTGAGCAAGGCTATCGGCGATGCGCGTGGTGTTTTGATCCTGGGCTTTGGCCCTTAGAAAGATCTGACGCAAAGTCTCTCCAATACCTTCAACGTGCTGACGAACTTGTTCGGGCGTGCCACCGTTGTACTCGTAGGACACGTCAATAATGCCGCCCGCGTTGATCGCGTAATCCGGTGCATGCAGGCAGCCCCGTCGCCACAGTTCATCAGCATGGGAGGCTTTGGCCAGCTGATTGTTGGCAGCACCTGCAATCACTGGCGCGCGCAGTAACTGCAAGGTGTCATCGTTGATGATTGCCCCCATCGCGCAAGGCGAAAATACATCGACGTCAAGCCCGTAGATGTCTTGGGCACTCACTGGATGAGCCCCCAGTTCGTCGATTGCGCGACGCACGTTGGCCTCCTGGATATCGTGGACCCACAGCTCAGCGCCCGCCTCTTTCAATTGTCTGGCGAGGTTGAAGCCCACCTGACCAAGGCCCTGAATGGCCACCCTCAGCCCCGCCAGGTCACTACGACCCAGGCGCTGCAAGACCGCTTCGCGCAGACCGATAAACACCCCAAGCGCCGTTGCCGGAGACGGATCACCACTGCGGGTGCCGCCGCCCAGTTGCTCACGCGTACCAGCCCCCACCACATGACGGGTGCGCTGGCCCATAAGGGCCATTTCAGTGACGCCGGTGCCGGAATCCGCAGCCGTGATGTAACGCCCACCCAGGCTCTCGACAAAGCCACCCATCGCCTGGAACAGCGCTTCGCTCTTGTCCTTGCGCGGATCGCCAATGATCACCGCCTTGCCACCGCCCAACGGCAAACCGGCCAGCGCCGACTTGTAAGTCATGCCACGGGACAGGCGCAGCACATCGTTCAAGGCTTGCTCTTCATCGGCATAGGGCCACATGCGGCAGCCCCCGAGAGCCGGGCCAAGACGCGTGTTGTGCACCGCAATAATGGCTTTGAGACCCGTGGCTTTGTCATGGCAAAACTGGACGTGTTCGTGGTGATCGAATTCGGGATGAGTAAAAATCGGCATTGCGTTCTCTCTCTTGTTTTTAGCCCGGGAAGCGAGTCAGACCAATAAGTCAGTATCTGACCCGAAGCAGGGTGCGAAGCAAAAGAGTGAAGGTTTTACCTAGGAATTTTCTTTCTATTTTGTAGGAATTGTTCTGCTAATCTGCATGCATCATTCAAAAAAAATAAGAAAACAGATCAGTTCATGCAGATTAAATTAAGCGCTATCGACCGTAAGATTCTTCGCCTGCTGCAACACAATGCCGACCTGTCTGCCGCCGAAGTGGCAGAGCACGTGGAGTTGTCGCAATCGCCCTGTTGGCGCCGCATCCATCGATTGCAAGAGGAAGGCGTCATTGAGCGCAAGGTCGCCCTGCTCAATCCGAAAAAGCTTGGGCTCAATGTGGTGGTGTTCGTCAATGTGCGGTTATCAGGCCACGGGCGACGCCATCTGACCGAGTTTGAAGAAGCGATCACCGATTACCCCGAAGTGATCGAGTGCTACACGATGGCGGGCGATATGGACTACCTGCTGAAGGTGGTGACCCATGACATCGACAGTTATGAACGCTTTCTACGCGATCACTTGTTGCAGAAGCCGCACGTTCAGGAAGCCCACTCGAATATCGCCATGAGCGAAGTCAAACGCACCACTGAGTTGCTGCTGGCATCGGGGTAAAGGCCGCGTGATAGAGCCTTGGGGTGAGGAATGGAAATTTAATTTCCAAAAAGCGTGGGAAAAAACTTGCTTTGCAAATGATAATGATTACTATTGCATGCAGCTGGTCGCGAGATCAGTCGATAATTCAAGGGACCTTAGGTCGGTCTTGTGAATTACCTCCTCATCAGGCTAATCACGGTTATTTGACCCGGCTTCTAGCCGGGTCTTTTTTTTGCGGCCAGTTATCTGGCTCTGCGTGCTTCAGGCTAATGAAGTCTTGTGTGCGGCCGGTTTTTTTCGGTGACCGCTACGATGCCGACGATGATAGCAAAAGAACATCGGGAAACGGAAGCCTGAAGTCCTGGACTATGGCCGTAATGGCAATCTAGCACTTGAGAATCACTCGCAAAAACCCTACACTTGCGCAGCGTCAAGGACGACGCCCCCCCTTCGTTTTTCCCTACATCTTATTGTCCAAAATTCCGTATTGGCCTAATGCCATTGCACTGTACAGTAACGCCCACAACTATCAGATTTCGGGATTTTGACGATGACTGTGGCGCCCTCTTCACTTCATATCAGCAGTGACTTCGACAGCGGCAATGTCCAGGTGCTGGATGCCAGTAATCCGCTGCAGGTAAAACTGGCTATCAAACCAGATACCAAAAGCCCGCATTTTCAGTGGTTCCACTTCAAGGCCGATGGCCTGACACCGGGACACACGCACCATTTCCAATTGAGCAACGCCGGCCAGTCTTCCTATAACAAAGCGTGGGATGGTTATCAGGCGGTGGCTTCGTACGACCATGAAAACTGGTTCCGCGTACCGAGCGATTTCGACGGTACCTCGTTGAACATTCACCTTGCCGCCGAGCAGCCTCAAGTCTGGTTCGCCTACTTCGAACCTTACAGCCGCGAACGCCACGATCAGTTGATCAAGAACGCCCTGCAGTGGTCAGGCTGCCAGTTGCTGGCCACCGGTAAAAGCGCCGAGGGGCGGGATATCCAGTTGTTGCGCAAAGGCAACGGCGCCAGCCACAAACGCAAGATCTGGATCATTGCCCAGCAGCACCCGGGCGAACACATGGCCGAATGGTTTATGGAAGGCATTTTCGAACGCCTGGAACAGGGCAGCGATCCCCAAATGCGCAAGCTGCTGGACTTTGCCGACCTGTACCTGATCCCGAACATGAACCCGGACGGCGCGTTTCACGGGCACTTGCGCACCAATGCCAATGGCCAGGACTTGAACCGCGCCTGGCAAAACACCAGCCCCCAGGTCAGCCCTGAAGTGTTCTTCGCCCTGGAGCAAATGACCCAGTACGGTGTCGATCTGTTCCTGGATATCCACGGCGACGAAGAAATCCCCTATGTGTTCACGGCGGGCTGTGAAGGCAATCCTGGCTACACCCCTCGCCTGGCGACCCTGGAAGAGCGTTTTCGCAGCCACCTCAGCGGCCTGACCAAAGACTTTCAGACTGCCCATGGCTACACCCGCGACGAGCCGGGCCAAGCCAACATGACCCTGGCCTGCAACAGCGTCGGCCAGCGCTTTGACTGCCTGTCGCTGACGCTGGAAATGCCGTTCAAGGACAACAACGATGCGCCGAACCCGCAGACCGGCTGGGATGGAAAACGCTCGAAGCAATTGGCCAAGGACGTGCTGACCACCCTGTCGGCCATGGTCAGGGAACTGCGTTAAAAGCCCACATCCAGCACCACGTTGTCGGTATAGCTACCCGCTGGCGGCGTGGTCTGGTCGGTGTAGATTTTGGCGTTGTAGTTGAAAATCTGACTGCCATTGCCCAACCCGTTACCGGGAAAAACCTCGGCAGACGAACTCGCCCGTCGAGCGGCGCCCACACTCCCCCAGCGGGTACTGCCGGCACTTTGGAAAATGTCGTAGGCCAAATAGTTGCTACCGGAAATCATCCGCCGCCGCCCGCCCACACTGATGGGGTGTGTGCCATCGCCCAACCCTACCGTATAGGCACTGCCCTTGGTGCAGTTGACACTGATGGTCTGGCTGACCGTCGAGAACGCGCTGACCACCGGTGCGCTGCCAAAACTGATCGAAGGTGCGCTGATGGTGCAGTCGTTGGCCACCGTCATGCTCACCGTCAGGGTGCTGATCCTGTTGGATCCCGTGTCGTATCCCAGGCAAATTCCCAAAGCTCCCAGCCCGGTGCAGTAGGACCAGTCCCAGCGCACATTCAACGTCTCGGTATAGACGCCAGCCGCCACGTTGTTGACCGCGGTGGTGAAATACAACGGGATCACACTGGGCGCCGCCGTACCCAGCAGGCCATTGACGGCAAAGTCGAATGCCTGGCCACGGGTCATGGGGTGCGCGGTGCTGTTATTCGCATAAATGGTGTAGGCAATGACATCCCCGGTTGGCCCAAGCATACCGGTACGGGGTGATGTGATCGTGGCCTTGAAATACGCGTCACTGAGCAACGCAATCCCGCCGGCGGTGCAGGTCAGGCCCGCATTGGAGGATGACGTGCTTTGCGCCGCGGTGCGTACCAGGGTTGAGCTGATCGTGCCATAACTGGCCGGGCTGGCGACCCCCGCCGGCGTGCAACCGGCCTTGGCTCCAAACGCTGCCAGACAGCACAGCAGCCCTAATCCGAATGTTCCTTTCATTGGCACACCACCGGGTCGATCAAGGGCACCTGATCGGTCTCGGCCGGCAATGGAAACTGCGCCTTACACTGCTTGCCATCGGGCATGATCACCTGCAGCGAGTTCTGCGCCGTGAGGTTTTCCAGGTACACCAGCCCGTCCCAGCCCACGACCGCTCGCGCACCGTTTTGCTCGTTCAACACCGCACTGCCGAGCGCCAGGTCCTGCTGGTGGGCGTCGATCAAATGCACGCTGGCCGCCGCCACCCGGCGCAACTCGAATTCCAGCAAATAGCCGCTGCCCCGGCGTACAGCCACTCGCTGTTCCACATTGGGAGTGATGATATTGGCGGAAAGGTTCAGCGGATCGATCTCGTATTTACCGCGGTAATAAGCGCTGCTCCAGGGCACCAGCAAGTGACCGTTCTTGTCGGTATTGCCGATCCACTGATTCTCGTAGCGCACGCCCACATCGGGAAAACCGCCGGTACTGACAACTACAAAAGCATCGTCGATACGGTTGGCGGCGAATGTTTGCCCGTCCATCCACACCAGCGAGCCGCTGGCATCTGCCCAGCGTGTCTGCTGATCCGAGGTGCCGTATACGCCAGCTTGCAACTGCACCGATTGCAGGCGCCAGGTCAAATCGGCCTGGCGATAATCCGGCGTATCGCCATGGGCATAGCCCAGATTGAAACCCACACCACCCTGGGTCGGCACGCTACGGCTGTAATTGACCCGCTGCTGGGTAACCCCAGAACTGCTGCGCTCGGTACCAACGCTGAAGTTGCCACTCAGATCGAAGGGCACCACGATCTGCGCCTGCATGGCCCAATTGCTGTCGCCCAGTTCACGGTTGGCCGAGACATACAGGCTGCTGTTGAACCACAGCGATTTGCTCCAGCTCAAGTTAAGCAAGCGCGTACGCGTCTCATCGGCGGACATCACATCGAAATACCCGGCCCCCAGACTGCCAAAACGATCCAGATCCAGGGCCAGGGTGACTTGTTCGCTGCGCCGGCTGAGGCTGATGTAATCGCTGTCGATGACCGTCAGGTCCGCATAGTCGGCAAACCGTTGCAGGCGCTGATAGGCAAAACTCAAGCCTTGCGAGCTGTACTGGTAGCCCAGGCTGAGCTGACGACCGCTGCGCCCATCGAACTGGCTTTGGCTCACGGCGCTGTTGAGCACACCAAAATTGCCCAGTTTGAGATTGCCACCCACCCCGCCCAGGGTCAGCGAGTCCGAGGCTTCAAGGTGGCTTTCAAGGGTCACATTGTTGGTCAGGCCATAGCGCAGACTGCCCGATGTCACACCGGGACCGTAGGAAAAATTGTCGATCCCGTAGCCACGGCGCACGCTGCCCGCCGAAACGCTGTAGTCGCTCAGGCCTTGCTGCAGCAAGGTACTGGTGACATAAAACGGCACACTGGTGGAAACCTGCCGCCCGAGCGCATCGGTGGTCACCACAACGGCCTCACCGGCACCATTGATGAAAGGGACGTTGGTCAGGGTATAGGGACCGGGCTGCAGGTTTTCACTGGAGGATTTGTAGCCATTGATAAACAGATCCACTGACGACGGCACCGCCGCTTCCCCGGAGAACTGCGGCAACGGATAGGTCACCAGGTCAGGGCGTACACCAAAGTCTCGGGACACCTGCACACCGCCCATCCGTATGGAGCTGGTCCAGGGCAGAGAGCCGCTGATCAGGTCGCCTGCCTCGTAGGTGAGCATGCGTTCATCGTCAGAGAATCGCCAGGTGGTGTCATAGCGCAGATAGCCACTGTCCAGCGGGGTTGTGCCTGAGGTGACGATGTTGCGCCGGTATTGTCCGGTATTGGACAACGTGCCCCAACTGTCAAACACCCGCACTTCGTTCCATGCGGCCAGATAGGTGCCCGCATCATCGGTGTCGTTGAGATACACATCGTAGTTGAACAACGCACCAAAGCTGCTGACCGCCTCGCTGTGCGGGGAGTTCGAGCGCCGACCCAGCACTTGCTCGGGCAACCAGTCGGGCGGCACATCCAGCAGCAGGCGCTGGCCCTGGATGTCGTACTCGCTGTGCAAGCCAGCCACACTGTCCAGGCCCACCTCTTCAGGGGGCGTGACGGGCAGATGAATTCCGGCTTCCTGCAGAACACTCGCTTGCAGATACAGTTGACCTGCCCGTTGCTGCACCTGTACCAGTCGTCCTGTATTCAATTGATTCACCACCAGTTCCAGATACAGCTGGGCATCGGCGACAGCCTCCATGCTGGCGGGAGGTGGCGGAAGTTCGCCCGCCTCACTTGATGGTCCCCAGAGCACACTGCACAGGCCGATACAGGACAACACCCGCGCCCTTCTCGTTACCATGCCAGATCCTTCAATGGCCACTCCTTGCTATTGCTCCCCTCGCTGATATCACCCTTTATGCCGGGCGGCAGCAACGCGGGTCACTGGCGAAAACTGGCTCCTGCCAGGCTTACTGCTTACTGCCCTAATGTCAGGGTCTGCAATTGGGTCTGGCCATTGACCCGAACTTGCAGGGCATCTCCCTGAACAGCCGGTGCCGGCCAGCGCATCGTGGCGCCTGGCAGCACATAACCGAGCAGCCCGTCCACTACAGGCCGGGACTGAGCCCCCGACTTCAGCGCGGCCTCGGTCAATCGGGCATGTACCGCCCCGCGATTGACCACTTCGACATAAGGCTTGCCGTCGACCTTAAGGGCCCGCCCGCTCAATTGCGGCAAACCCGCACCGCTCGGATCACGCTGGCGGCTGGCATCCGGCTTGCTCCACAGCCCGGCACCGTAGGCAAACAACGGCACCGAATAGCGCATTTGCAAGCGAACCGCTGCCGCAGCCTGGTTGCTGCCGGCGTCCGAGGGGGGGAGCGGCAGCGGGATCTCGTCAATGATGATGCGGTAGGCGTGCTCCTCGCCTGCCGGGAAGGTCTTGGCGCGAGTGAGGCGAATCAGTTGTTTTTGCCCTGGCTGGATGGTGGCCACGGGGGGGGCTGCCAACCACATCGCGCTGGTTCTGGTACTTGTCGTCAAAGCCATCCTGATTCCAGGCAAATACTCGTATCTGCAAGTTGGCGGGAGTATCGCCGCGGTTTTCCAGCCACAGGGCGCTGGCCTGCTGGTCGGCCTCAAGTACCGGATCGATAGGCCAGATCAAAATCGAGCTGGCCGCCTGCGCCGACTGGGCCATGCCCAATCCCAGCAAGCAAAAAGCCAGGCCCTGAAGTGGCCGTAAGAATGAATGCATAAACAAGCTCCTGATCCCTGGACATCAATAAGATAATTGCACCTGCAGCGTGTCGCTGTAGGTGCCCGCCGGCTGGTTGCCGGGCAATAACACATAGCCGTAGATCGGCAGACTTATGGCATTGGCATTGGTGTAGGGCACGTTGACCGATTGCGCGATACCCAGGCTCTGAGTACGGGCCGCATCCTGAAACAACTGATAGGCAATCTGCGCAGTGCCGCTGCCAATCTTTAAATGCCGACCGCTGACGTTATTCAAGCCACCATTGACTTGCATGCTCACGCTCACCCCCGGCGTGCATTGCAGCGTCACCCCACCCGCCAGCGCCACAGTCACTGGTGCGGTGGACAATGCCGAATACGTCCCGAAATTCAGGTTGCCGTAAAGCCCTCCCGTGCTGTTTACCAGGCAGCCCGCCACGATGCTCGCGCTGACTGACAGCGTTGCTGACGTATCGGCATACGCGGCCGAACTGCATGCACACAGCAGCACCAGTGACACCGCGCGCAGCCGCGCCACAAGGCTTAAAAGGTCAGAACAACAGTAATAGTGTCGCTATAGGTCCCGGCAGGCAGCCCGGACTTGCCGGTCGCTTTGCCGTAGATATTGACCGTTTGCTGGGCACCCGTGCTCACGGGCAGCGTAACGTTGCCACCGATTGCCACCGGGGTGCTGTGGGCAGAGTCGCTGTACAGGTCATAACCCACATAATTGGTGCCATTGGCCAAGGCCCGCGTGCCTTGCGCCGCTGCCAGTCCGTCATGAGTACCGGAACCGAGCGTTATCGTGGGAGTAGTGCCGGCCGAACACAGCACCGTCATGGCGCCAGCGCCGCTCAATACCTGAGCGTTCGCGGTGTCAAACAGCGTCGTGGTCGTACCGAAGTCCAGGGCCCCGAACACCGCGCCACCGGTGCCCACCACCCCGTTGATCAGGCAACTGGTCGTCAGCACCAACGAAGCATTTACAGTGCCACTGACGGTCGTGACCGCCTGCACCGGACCGGCCAACATCAAGCCCAACAATGAGAAACCCAGCGTTGATTTAAGTACGCGCATCTTGCACCCCACTTTTATTTACCAATCCAGCGTTACCCGAAGCGTGTCGCTATAGACACCTGCCGGTAGTGCAACAGGATTTGCCATCACCATGCCATACACCGGGATCGGTACATGACCGCCATTTGCCACCACAAAATTGTGTTGCTGCCCGATGCTGTAGCTGTTGTTGCCAGCGGCATCGAGATACAAACGGTAAGGGATCATTTGCCGACCATTACTCAGTCGACGGTCTGTGCCATTACCGTGATTTCCACCATCGATGGAAACCGTAAACCCTCCAACGGTGGGGTTACAGGCCACTCTCAAATTGCTCTCGCTGCCATCCAGCAATACCTCGCCCGGTGTGTTCCAGGTAGGGCCCTTCGAGCCAAAATTGAGCGTCCCGAGGTTGTCGAGACGGTTCTCATCTCCCGCGCCGGACCCTGTGCTCACCTGACAACTGGCCAGGATCACCAGACGCGCCTGAATCTGCCCGCTGATCATGGCTGCCTGCGCCCCCTCAGCCAACAGCGCACAGGCTGCGAACAGGGCTATACAGTGCGCAGGCCCGGTCATGTTCATACTCCTGGCACTACCACGTGAGGGTGACTTTCAACAGGTCGGCATACAGCCCGACAGGGGGAATTTGCTGCAACGGTTCGATCCGGCCATACAGCGGCAACTCAACCGAACCGCTATCGGGCACTGTGCCGCTCACAGGCACATCGACCGGCAACGGTATCTGACGGGCCGGGTCACGAAACAGTCGATAAGGGATGGGAGGGCTACCCGGCCCCAGGGCCAAATAGCGAACATCAGCGGTGCCACCATGCTGGCCACCGTCGATCTGAATTTGATAGGTGGTATCGGGATTGCATTCCAGGCGCGGTAATCGCGGGTTTATCAGCGTTGCACTCAAGGGAGACGACGGCCCGTCCAACCGCGCGGTACGGCCAAAATCGAGCAGACCCAGGCTCTCAATGCCTGCGCCACGGGGCAAGTCCACCAGTTGGCAGCCCCTCTCGACGATGACTCGAACCTGAACCTCGTACTGCGCCGACCAAGCGCACGTACTGAGCAAGGAGCCTATGATGACTGTCCCTAGACGGCACTCCATGACCTTTCCTTGAGTCCATATATAGGATGAAGGCTAGCATCGAAGGGCGATACGTCCAGCTATGTAAGAAATTAAGCAAAGTTATGCTAAGTACAACTTTTAGCTTACGCCCCGGGTGCAAATACTCGGCCACAGGTCGAATAGTCGTTATTATGCGCGACACTTTTTGCGCCACCCACGAGTAACCGACCCTGCTTATGGATACCCTCGCTAAACTGCGCGCCGGCCAATTGGCGGGCCTCAAACGTCTTGATCTGTCGTGCGGACTTACCGAGTTCCCGGACGAAATTTTCCAGCTGGCCGACTCCCTGGAAATTCTCAACCTCAGCGGTAACGCCCTGAGCCGCTTGCCCGACGACCTGCATCGCCTGAGCCATTTGCGCATCCTGTTTTGCTCGGACAATCAGTTCACCGAGCTGCCAGCATGCCTGGGGCAGTGCGCACAGTTGAGCATGATCGGCTTCAAGGCTAACCGCATCGAAAGCGTACCCGGCACCGCGCTGCCGCCTTTGCTGCGCTGGCTGATCCTGACCGACAACTGCATCGAACAATTACCCGAAGAACTGGGCCAGCGCCCCCTGCTGCAAAAGTTGATGCTGGCCGGTAATCGCCTGCAGCAACTGCCCAGCAGCCTGGCCAGTTGTGAGCGCCTGGAATTGATCCGCTTGGCTGCCAACCAATTCAGCGAGCTGCCCGATAGGCTGCTGGCACTGCCGAGCCTGAGCTGGCTGGCCTACGCTGGCAATCCGTTGCGTGAAGATGCCAGCGCTCATCGCCCGCCTGACGACACGCCGAATATTGAGTGGTCGCACCTTGAGCTTGAGCACAAGTTGGGCGAAGGCGCTTCAGGAATCATTTATCAAGCCCGGTGGACTGCCCCCGGCCAGGCGGACCAGTCAGTTGCCGTCAAGCTGTACAAGGGCAGCATCACCAGCGACGGCTCACCCCTCAATGAAATGAATGCCTGCATCGCGGCGGGGCAACACCCCAACCTGATCAAGGTATTGGGCCGTGTGGCGGGGCATCCTGACAACCAGGCCGGCCTGGTCATGGAGCTGATCGACCGGTCATTCATCAACCTTGCGGCCCTGCCCAGTTTTGATACCTGTAGCCGCGACGTGTATGCCAACAGCACCCGGTTTACCGGCGAAAGTGCCTTGCGCATCGCTCGCGGCATAGCCTCGGCGGCAGGCCATTTGCACGCGCAGGGCATCTGTCATGGCGATTTGTACGGGCACAATATTCTGTTCAATGCCCAAGGCGAATGCCTGCTGGGGGATTTTGGTGCGGCGTGCTTCCACGCCATTGACGACAGTCCGCACAGCCGTGCGCTGCAACGCATTGAAGTGCGAGCATTCGGGATTTTATTGGGGGAGTTACTGGAGCGTATCGACTCGGGCCTGAGCGATCAGCAGCGCAGTGATCTGCAAGGCCTGCAACAGCGTTGCATCCAGCCTGACGTGTTGGCACGGCCGGGGTTTGTTCAAATCAGTCAGGAACTGGCATAGCAACCTGTAGTCGCTGGGGAGCGTAGCGAGGCTGCGATAAGGGCTGAAAGAGGTTCAACCCATCGCAGCCTCGCTACGCTCCTCAGCGACTACAGAAGAGCGTTGCTTCAGACTTATGCCAACGCCACAAACATGTCCTGCACGTCGTCCTGCTCTTCCAGCTTGGCCAGGAACTCCTGGACTTCAGCCATTTGCTCGTCAGTCAGACCACTGACCGGGTTTTTCGGCTGGTAGCCCAACTTGGCCGACAACACGGTGAAGCCCTGCTCAGGCAGTGCTTTTTGTACGGTGTCCAGGTCAGTCGGTTCAGTGATGAACAAGGTAGTGCCTTCTTCTTCACCTTCTTCGAAGTCCTGGGCGCCCGCTTCGATTGCGGCCATTTCAGGATCTGCGTCCGGGGTATCAGGCTTGGCTTCGATCATGCCAACGTGGTTGAAGTCCCACGCCACCGAACCCGAAGCACCCAGCTGCCCCTTGCGGAAGGCAACACGGATTTCAGCCACGGTACGGTTGATGTTGTCCGTCAGGCACTCAATGATCAGCGGTACCTGGTGAGGTGCAAAGCCTTCATAGGTGACACGATGGTATTGCACGGCTTCAGTACCGATACCGGCACCTTTATTGATCGCGCGCTTGATGGTGTCAGCTGGCATCGAGGCTTTCTTGGCCTGTTCATAGACCAGACGCAAGTGCGAGTTCATGTCCGGATCGGCGCCGTTGCGCGCAGCAACCGTCAATTCCTTGGCCAACTTGCCAAAAATCTTGCCACGGCTGTTGGCGGCGTCCGCTTTATGTTTAACCTTCCACTGTGCGCCCATTACTCACTCTCTCAATCGGGTGTGTCGCGGCATATCGGCCGTCGAATGGGCGCAAGTTTATACGCCCGCAAGTCGGCAATCGACCAAAAAATCCAATCGCTGCCTGCTTAAGCCTTGCCCAGCTCCATAAACGCCTTGATCAGCCGCAACTCGGCGCGCCGTTCCATGCAACCCAGCATATGCAGGTTGACGAGCCCCGCACCGTTGATCGGCACCGCACACACTCGAGGGTCATGGCTGACTTCTACCGACGACACAATGCCCACACCGAGCTGTGCGGCCACGGCCTCGGTAACGGCTTCACGACTGTCCAGCTCCAGTAACACCCGCGGGGTGACCCCGGCCTGAGCACAGGCGCTGTCAAAGGTGCGACGGGTAATCGACGTCGGTTCACGCAACACCATGATCACCTGGTCCAAGTGTGAAATAGCGATGCCATCCGGCAAAGCCTGCCACGGGTGATTGGCCGGCACCAAGGCGCATATCCGCGACTCATCCAACGGACGCAAGGTCAGGCCTTTGCGCTGTTCTACTTCCGTCAGCACGGCCACATCGACATGTTCCGACAACAACGCCGCCAAGGTTTCCTGGGCATTGCCCAAACGCAAGTTCACGGTTATTCCCGGATAACGCGCCCGCAGGCCAGCCAGCATCGGCATCACCAAGTGCGGGCCGTCGGCCGCCACCTCAAGCCGCCCGGTGAGCAGTTGGCGATTGGCCTCCAGCATGACCTGTGCCTCATCCACCAAACCAAACATGGCTCGCGTGATGGCCGCCAGCCTGGTGCCTTCTTCAGTCAGCTCCACACGCCTGGCCGTACGTCGCAGCAAGGTGATCTGGTAGTGCTCCTCAAGCGCCTTGATGTGCCCCGTAACGGCTGGCTGGCTGATAAAAAGTCGGGCCGCAGCCCGGGTAAAACTGCCTTCTCGGGCCACCGCGTCAAAGGCACGAAGCTGAAATAAATTCATGCATAACCTTCACTGATGGCTGGCATAACAACAAACAATTTGATTGATATTAACTCAAACTGCAATTTATGCCCTGTAACCAGTAGCCATCCAATGCTTGCGAGAATTTCAGAATGAGTACTGCCGCCCCGATCCTGCTGACCCCTGGCCCACTGACGACGTCGGCGCGAACCCGCCGGGCGATGATGGTCGACTGGGGTTCCTGGGATGACAGTTTCAACCAGCTGACTGCCAGCCTCTGCGAACAACTGCTGGCCATTATCAACGGCGGGAGCAGCCATCACTGTGTGCCTCTGCAAGGCAGTGGCACCTTCGCCGTCGAGGCCGCCATCGGCACCCTTGTGCCACGAGATGGCAATGTGCTCGTACTGATCAACGGTGCCTACGGCAAGCGACTGGCCAGGATCTGCGAAGTGTTGGGGCGTCGTTTCAGCACCTTTGAAACGGCTGAAGACCAGCCCACCACCGCTGCCGACGTAGACCGCCTTCTGCGTGCCGACCCGAGCATCACCCATGTGGCCCTGATTCACTGCGAAACCAGTACCGGGATTCTTAATCCGCTGCCCGAAATTGCAGCGGTCATTGCTCAACAAGGTAAACGTCTGATCATCGACGCCATGAGTTCTTTCGGCGCCCTGCCCATCGATGCACAGCAAGTCCCTTTCGACGCGCTGATCGCAGCGTCCGGCAAATGCCTGGAGGGGGTACCGGGCATGGGGTTTGTCTTCGCCCGCAAAGAGGCGCTGCAGAACGCATCAGGCAACAGTCACTCACTGGCGATGGACCTGTTCGATCAGCACGCCTATATGACCAAAACAGGCCAATGGCGCTTCACTCCACCCACACACGTGGTCGCGGCCTTGCACGAAGCCCTGCTGCAGTACAACGAAGAAGGCGGTTTACCAGCACGCCACCAGCGTTATGCCGACAACTGCCAGACGCTACTCGACGGCATGACCGCCCTGGGTATTCGCAGCTTCCTGCCCGAGGCCATTCAGGCTCCGGTTATCGTCACCTTCCATGCGCCCAAAGATCCGCGCTACCAGTTCAAGGAGTTCTACGAACGCGTGAAAGCCAAGGGTTTCATCTTGTACCCGGGCAAATTGACCCAGGTCGAAACTTTCCGTGTGGGCTGCATAGGCCACGTCAATCAGGCCGAGATCCAGGCTGCGGTGAACGCCGTAGGCCAAGTGCTACAAGAGATGGAAGTCTTCGACATTTGATGGTGTGGGAACAGGCTAGAACAACCCAAATTACTTCGTGCGGCCCTGCCCGCTCTTACAGGATTGACTGACATGAACTACACCAACCCAAGCAAGCTGCAAGCCGCCATTCTCGACTGGGCAGGCACGGTGGTCGATTTTGGCTCATTTGCCCCGACGCAAATTTTCGTCGAAGCCTTTGCCGAGTTCGACGTACAGGTCTCCATCGAAGAAGCACGCGGCCCGATGGGCATGGGCAAGTGGGATCATATTCGTACCCTGTGCGACCAGCCACAGATCACCGAGCGCTACAAAAAAGTATTTGGCCGCGCGCCAACTGACGAAGACGTGACCGCGATCTACCAACGCTTTATGCCACTGCAGATCGAAAAAATTGCCGAACACTCGGCGCTGATTCCCGGCGCACTGGAAACCATCGCCAAACTGCGTGATGAGGGGATCAAGATCGGTTCATGCTCGGGCTACCCGGCGCAAGTAATGGCCAAAGTCGTTGAACTGGCTGCCACCAATGGCTACGTCGCCGATCACGTAGTGGCCACTGACGAAGTGCCAAATGGCCGCCCCTGGCCTGCTCAGGCACTGGCCAACGTGATCGCGCTGGGCATTGATGATGTAGGCGCCTGCGTAAAAATCGACGACACCGTGCCGGGCATCCTTGAAGGTCGCCGTGCAGGCATGTGGACGGTCGCACTGGTGTGTTCCGGAAACGCCCTGGGCCTGACCTACGAGCAGTACAAGGCGCTGGATGCCGCCACGCTGGACAGTGAGCGCTCCCGCATCCACACCCTGTTCGCGGGCTCGCGCCCCCACTACCTGATCGACACCATCAGTGACCTGCCGAACGTCATTGCAGACATCAACCAGCGTCTGGCCAATGGCGAAATGCCACAAAGCAGCTGATTGAGATAAAAAAACGCTGCAGCCCTGAGTCAGGCCTGCCGCGTTTTTGATGAAAAAGACTCAGAGCTTGTGTTGCTGCTCGACCCATTTGGCAAAATCGTCGATGAATTTTTGCAAAAACGGTCGGGTTTTTTCTGACAGCTTGCCAGGCGCATCAAATGCATCCCCCGCACCCCCCAGGTACGCCTCAGGCTGTTGCATGCACGGCACATTGAGGAAAACCAGCGACTGGCGCAAATGCTGGTTTGCCCCAAAGCCACCAATGGCCCCCGGTGAAACACTGATCACCGCACCCGGTTTGCCGCTGAACACACTTTGGCCATAGGGACGCGAGCCGACATCTATTGCGTTTTTCAACACGCCGGGCACCGAGCGATTGTATTCAGGGGTCACGAACAGCACGGCATCGGCAGGGCGAATCTGATCGCGAAACGTGCTGTAAGGCGCAGGCGGCGGCGTGACATCAATGTCTTCGTTATAGAGGGACAGCTCGCCGATTTCGACAATATTCAGCTTCAAATTTGCCGGAGACAGTTCTGCCAGAGCAAGGGCGACTTTTCGATTGAGGGAGTCTTTCCTCAGACTGCCGACCAACACCGCAACGTTGTAGACCTTGCTCATAGAAAACCCCGAGTCTGTGGCTATAGGAAGAGTAGTTATAGATGATCGGACGCCTTTCTTGCACCCCAGTTCACCCTATCTGCCTGCAAGCCTGTAAAGTAGCAGGACTATTTTTTTCACATTGCTAAACTTCCCCTACTGATCAACGGTCTACAGAACCGCAAATTGGGTGTTTATCTCCAGAGGTTCTCTACAAATGGCGGCAGTTCTCGTTGGGCAATTTCATGCAAGGGATGCGGAAGGACGCGTCTATTCCGTGCATGAATTTGAAGATACACAAGCGACAGGCGAGCAACCGGTAAAAACGTACAAACTGGCCATTGGCGATCGCGTCAAAAAGAACGATGACAACACCTTCGAGCTCGTACAGTCGGGCGTCGTACTGGTTCGGGATCCTTCTCCGGTTGTCGCAGCCTGACCTGCAGCCCACGGCATATCGCTGAAGTCAAAGGATGAGACTTGGGTCAGGCTTCGTCACGCTGAAACCTCATCTGCCGGACATGGACTTCACGCATGCGTTTACGCCACATCGAAGTGATTCAAGCGATCTTGCAAACCGGCAACCTCGGCCATGCTGCCGAGTTGCTGCAATTGCCCGCGGCCACCCTCAGCGCCACGCTGCAAGAGGCCGAGCAGCAATTGGGCTTCATGCTGTTTGCCAGTGTTCGCGGGCGGCTTCAAGCCACCCGCGACACCCTTGTGCTCCAGCCCCACATCAACCAGCTGTACCAGGCACTTGAGCCGCTGCGCCAGCTTGGCAACGACTTGCGCCAGCATCAGGAGCCGGCCTTGCGTGTGGCCTGCAGCGAAACCCTGGCACACCCCCTTCTGCCTTACTGCATAGGTGCCCTCAGGCGCCGCTTTCCCGATACGCCAACCACCTTGAGCAGCCAGCCTTGCGCCGAAATTGTGCGCCGCCTGTTGATGGACGAGTGCGATCTTGGCCTGAGCCTGCAGCCATCGGAACAACCCGGGATCGACTGCCAGCCTCTGGTTCAAGGCAAAGTACAGTTTTTGGCCCCTCACGGCTGGTTGTCCCCCAAGCACAAATACATCGCGCTGCAAGAATTGGCCGGCCAGGCAATGATCGGCCTGCAGCAGCACGACCCTTTGAGCCGCCTGCTCGACGGCAAGCTGCAAGCCTTGCGCCCGATGCCTGTGGTGCAGATTCAGGTTCAGAGTTACCAGATGATGCGCAGCCTGGTAGAAGCCGGGGAAGGATTGGCTTTGGTCGACCCGTTCACGGCCGTAGGCGCCAAGACCAGCGGTCTGGATGTGTGCCCCGTGTCACCGGCTATCCCGGTGACACTCTATGGGCTGACACGCAAAGACGCGCAACCCGGACCTGCGCTCAAGGCATTGCTCGATATCGTGCGCCATAAAGCCGAGGCATTACTGGCTGATCAGGGGTTGGTGGTGCTTTAACACCCGCCCGCTTGGCGTTCAGGGCAGTGAGTCGCGGTTCTCAAAAATCAGATACCAGAAAATCGCCACTTCGCTGGTGTGCGGATCAATACCGCGATAACGCAGATAATCGATGCCTCCCACCTGATACCCGCAACGCTCATACAACCGGCAAGCGCCGAGGTTGTTGTTTTGGGTCTCCAGCATGATCCCCGGCAGATTTTTTTTGCGACTCCAGAACTTGACCACATCCAGCAATGACTTGGCCACGCCATGGCGGCGGGCGCCGGCAACCACGGCCAGCTCATCCACGTGGGCGAAGCCATTCCAGTTGGTGCTCACCACCACATGCCCGACCGGCTGATTGTCCAGATAGGCCATGAAAATGTCGCTGTCCTTGCCCCCGCGATAGCTGGCAAATTCATCAGGGTCGATGCCGTAGCACTTGCGATAAGGCGTGATCAGGTCCAGTGGCCAGTGCTCGACTTTTTTATTGCGGTCGGCACGGGCGTAGGCGCGAACCTCAAAGCTGAAATCGTTGCACCACACATACGGCGCAAAGCCTTCATCAGCCAAACGTACTGAGACTTGAGGGTCTTTGGGGTTCATAACCAGATGCATGAAAAATCCTTCTTTCTTGTCGTCGATGCTGACAATGGGCTGCTAAGCACCCCATCGCCCGCCTGCGCCAGCGACTACAAGGTCGGCGAAGGCTATTGCAGCGTCTGTCCCTTGGCGTCGAGGAGTTGGGTCCACAACGAAGGGGCGCCAGCCGATTTGGCAATGGCTTCAAGACGAGCCGCATGCTCGGCCAAGTCGCTTTCACTTGCACGAATAATCCGACCCGGATGACGGTCTGCCGACAAGCGGCGAATTTCACTGGCCTGATTGCCCGAGCCTTCGCCCGAACCATTGCCGTCAGAAGCATTGCCCGCCAGTGACAGGCTGGTTTGACCACCGGTCATGGTCAGATAAACGTCTGCCAGGATCTCGGAGTCGAGCAACGCGCCGTGCAATTCACGACCCGAGTTATCGACGCCATAGCGTTTGCACAAGGCATCAAGGCTGTTGCGCTGCCCCGGGTGACGGGCCCGCGCCATCGCCAGGGTATCGAGGATTGTGCAATGGCGAGTGAGGTCGGCCCGATCCATCTGCCCGATCAGGGCAAACTCGTTATTCAGAAAGCCCACGTCAAACGCGGCGTTATGAATGATCAACTGAGCGCCCTTGATGAATTCAAAAAACTCATCGGCCACTTCAGCAAAACGGGGCTTGCCCACCAGAAACTCATTGGTAATGCCGTGGACGCCAATGGCGCCCTCGTCACTTTCACGGTCGGGCTGCAGGTACACGTGAAAATGCCTGCCGGTCAAGCGACGTCCCATCAACTCGACGCAACCGATCTCGATCACCCGGTGGCCGTCGGTGACCGGCATACCGGTGGTTTCGGTATCCAGTACAACTATGCGAGGCGGATAATTTTTGTCAACCATGGTGCTCTCCACCCGTCTAAACCCTATACATACATGATAACATGGAGCATAACTGTGGCCAAGCATTGAAAATAAAATGTAAACGACGATTGTTCATCTATGACACACCGGGCAAAATGTAAACATGACATTCCCTATCCGATCATATGTAGGCCGAAATGGCGAACGCTTCTCCCTCCTTTTCAGCCCGGACGCCCCGGGCATCCCGCTGTTCTACGCGTCAGCGTTCCTTTCTCGCAGCCTCAGAGTCCACGGCACCCACCAAACCCAGGTAACTGCGTTGGACGCTATCCGGCGATTGAGTCAGTGGGAGCGTGATCGGAGGATCAGCATTGAGGACAGGCTTCTCGCTGGCAAGTTAATGGTCGCGAGCGATGTAGATAGCCTAGCGGCGCATGTACGAACTCGCCGCAATGGCAAGAAAGGCGAGGTCATCTGCGCTAATAAATTCAATTCCCATTGGGTTTTTATCTGTAAATACATTGCGTGGCTGACGGATGAACTACTTCCAAACCCCAATGACATTGAAGTTCGAGAGCTTGTGAAAGACCAAGCCGCGCGCCTGAAGCAAAAATTAATCAAACGAGCAGGCTCAAAGGCTCGAAATCGCCAGCAGCTTTTAGATGAAAAATTATCTGAGTGCGCCCGCACCCAGTTGCTATTTATATTCAAGAACCCCTTCGAGGACCTTTGCAGCTCAAACTATCAAGGCACTCGTATGCGCAACATTGTCATGATTCGAATTCTATATGAGACGGGTATGAGGCGAGGGGAACTATTGTCCCTCAAGATCAAGAATTTTATCGAGTCTAGCGGTGGCAAGAGCGCCTACCTGGTCATTGAGCGCAACCATAATGATGAATTTGATCGAAGGGTTAATCAACCTGTAGCAAAAACACTTGGTCGCTCCGTTCCCATTTCAGAAGAACTCGAACGCCAGCTCATTGAGTATCGAATTAACCATCGCGCAGAGTTGACCAGCGTCGGACATAGTGATCAAGACTTTATCTTCTGCGTGCATACGGGACGTACTCAAGGGCAGCCACTAACTGTGACTGGATTTAACTCAGTATTTGTTTATTTTCAAAAGTCTTTTCCTGCCCTTGGTGGCAACCTCCATCCTCACGCATTTCGCCATGACTGGAATTATAGGTTCTCACTACACGCGGACGAGATGGGCATGTCCCCAGATGATGAGGCAGAGGCTCGCGAGGAGTCGATGGGATGGGTTCCTGGATCAGATATGGCTACTATATATAACTTGAGACATCGTAGAGAGAAAGCTATGGCGATAGGAAGAGAAGTGGCTCGTGATACTCAAAGGCCACTCAAATGAAACAGCCCACCATCGCTCAGCCTATAATCGACGCGCATGAATCAAATACAACCGTTGATAGATATATTGTGCGCCCCGAAGACATCGCGCTCGATCTAGATGCTACTGCCCGCTCGGCTGCCAATGGTAGAGTATTTTGGGAGGGGGAGCATCTCATTCACTTAGGCTATCGCAATATTGACTGCGAACTTCTATTAAGCAATTTATCATCTGAGGTAAAAGAATCCTTTAAAAAGCACGTGCTGTCATTTGCCGACAGCCAACGCTTTTCATTGACGGTAGTCATGCATCTCGTGTCAGCATTTTGCACTGCCTCGAAAGGTAAGCCTCCTAGTATTTTCGATACCACATGGGTGACGCATGTAGTTCAAAATGCGTCAGTGCGCACGAGGACATTTCAAGCTCGTATCTTTCTAGATTATTGGAAAGATCGCTATCCGAATGCAGCTACTGATGATGCCCTGAACCTGCTGGCACAAATTGCACCTCCCCCGTGCACTTCCAACAACGTGGAATCGGATGATCCGGAGAAAAGCTGGCTAACAGATGAGGAATACGATGATATTCTTATTGCCACGTGGAATAACTATGAGCTAACTGGTTCCACGCAGCCAGCGCTAATCCGCTTGCTCGCACTTCAATATGCTCGTCGACCCAGCCAAATCAGCGCTCTGAAATTTGGAGACTTGAAGTCCGGGAGCATGAAAGCTATTACACAGCTACATGAAAACGAGATCCATTTTCCCTCAGTGAAAGAGCAAGGAGTCGAAACAGAATTCAGAGGTGGGAAATTCGAAATTCATCCAATTGCCGATCACCTTTGGAACATGCTGATGATTCAGCGTCAAGAAATTATAGCCGCGTTCGAAGTCGAGTTAGGATCAGCCGTTCCTTTAGAAGAAATAGATAAACTTCCGATTTTTACAACTCATAGCCAAATTATCAAAGCATTCAAAATTCTCAGCGAAATCCTTGATAGAGATCCTTTGATTAATCTTGATGATGAGTTATTTCATTTAAGAGCACAAACAATTGGACGGGTTATCCAGCTAAATTACAACTTTAGTATCAAATCTCTCAGGGCGCGCCTGCCAGTTAGACCTGACAGCCACAGAACAGGCAAGCCGCTAGTGTTCAATGCTATCCGCCTTCGTCATACCAGAGCCCGCAAGCTCGCTCGAATGGGTGTGCCTAAGCCCATCCTGTCTTATTGGCTGGGCCACAACCATGGTGAAGCTATCGATTCATATTACAACGACCCCGCTGAGGAAGCTCGCAAGCTAAATGAGCGAATGTCGCCGGGACTGGTACCTATTGCACAAGCATTCCATGGTCGCATCATCGCAACTGATGCTGAGGCGACATATCCAGATAATCCTTTGAAGAGCTTAGAGTTCGCGAAAGACGGCTGGCTTAAAAATATCGGTAGATGCGGTCGACTTAGCTTCTGCACAACATCATCCATTCCGCTCCCCTGCTATCGATGCAGGAGTTTTGAGCCGTTGGTTGACGCCCCACATGAGGAAGTTTTGAAAGCACTTCAATTTCGTCAGGCTCAGGAGAACGAAATCGTGAAACTGGGTAACCGTCGAGATATGCTCATACCTATCGACCTTTCGGACGACATTCGAGCTGTAGAGCGGTGTATTCAGCTGTGCAAAATCAAGCGTGAGCAGAAATAATGGCTGCCCATCTCAAACTGGTCAGCTTCAATCCGAACCCAAAGCTCAGTCCAGCTAGCAACCTCAAAGCCTTGGTAAAGTACTGCCGGGATGAACTTACCCTTTTGTCAGACGATGCAGAGTTCAACTGGCATGCATCCACTTGGCCTAGCCCGTCCAGAGACTCGCGAATCCGATTCACCAATATGAACGGTGCGAAGCTTCACAAGTCGATTAAGCCAACAGATGACCAACTTCTTCACCCAGCATTCATTGATGTGGCCAAATCCTACTTGCGCTATCGACACACGATAGCTCCGCACAGGAACGCTGGACGCGAATTACAAGCTTTGAGGGCATTAGAGAAAGCGCTTGTGAACGATATGGGCATTCCGGACATCACCAAAATCCATGTCAGACATTTCATATCGATGACCGTGCATGTTGAAGATTTCGCAGCACCGGGCCACATTGTCAACAGCGCACTGCAGATTCTCAGTTGGTTATCCGAAAAACTGGTCGTCCCGGCTGAAGTCATTCGCTGGCAGAACCCCTACATTAAAGATAAGTCCTATCATAACCTTCGAGGTGCAAATGCACCTGACGAGGTCAAGAAAAAGAAGGCTGCGGATCAAGATGCGTTCTTAAGCATCGCGGACGTATTCAGTCAGCCTCTGAGCCAGCTAGATGACAGTGACATCATGGTGACTTCGATTACAGCATTGTTGTTATCAGCTCCGATGCGAATCGGGGAAACGCTCCGCTGGCGTACAGACTGCTTGAGATCCGATCATGACAAAAATGGTGACTTGCAGCGCTACCTTGCGTACTACGTCCCGAAAACCCATAGCTACACCCGCAAGGCTGTCCCCACCACAATGGCAGAGGTTGCACAGGAAGCAGTTGACCGGCTCGTGACCATCACTACTGAAGGCAGAAAACTCGCCTTGTACATGGAGACAAACCCAACCAGGTTTTACAGGCATGCCAACTGCCCAGATGTACCAGACGACCAAGAGCTGACGCGAGACCAAGTCGCCCAGGCGTTGGGATTCGCTCATTACAAGGCCTGCGAGAACTTCATTAAAAATCACACAGGGAATTACTCGCAGACTGGCTTTACGTTGGACTCTCTGTGGCAGATCGTGTTGGCTGAACATAGAAGTCAAAACCCCCATTTCCCGTATCAGGAAAAACCTAAGGAGGAACTCAAGCCACTCAAGATGAGTGAATCGCTGATGTGTTTCAGGCGGTTACAGCTGGGCGCCCGCGCTGGTACGAGCCCTGTGCTGCTGGCCCCCTTCAACCCTGATTACTACAGGAAGCGGCTGGATGGTGCAGTCAAGCTTGATCGGAAAAATCAGCGCCCTCTGTGCTTTTTCACTAAGCATGGCCTTGACCCATTCAAGCTAAACTCTCATAGCTTACGCCACTTCATTAACCGACTTGCCAAGCGATACGGTGTGTCGATCGAAGAAATCACAGAGTGGAGCAGCCGCGCCTCTAAACAGCAGACTCGTACCTACTTACATGAGACTGCGGAGCAAAAGCTGGAGAAAGCATCCACGATCATGCAGACCAAGCAGGAGCATGAAACACTACAGCCTGTAACTGAGGATGAAGCAGCCAGCTATGGCCAAGGCCCCTACCATCGTAGTCGATATGGCATCTGCCGCAGAAATTGGCGCGCCGGGCCCTGCATAAAATTCGCTGATTGCACCAACTGCTCAGAACTCTTGGCCTGCAAAGGTGACAAGATCGCTCTGGAAACCATCAAGAACGATCGGGATAACATGATTCGCACTAAGGATGCAGCCCAACGTGCGATTGATGCAGGCGAGCGATCAGCCTCGCTCTGGATCGAAAAGGCAACCCCCCAGATCCAGCGGCTCATCGCACTGGTTGATGTCATGGAAAACCCCGACATCCCGGATGGCTCCCCCATTCAAGTGACAGGTACAGACTTCAACCATGAGGCGCTGATCGTGGGGGAAAAGGCTGCGAAGGCAGGAGTTGAGCTTCTGCAGAAGGAACAGATCGCTCTTGAATATGGCCAAGACTTGGTCGATTGCTTGGAAATGCTCTTTCAATGAATCTGCCAGGAATATTTTGATGCCAAAGGTTATTACTGACCAGCAGACTCGCGACATCTGCCGAATGATCAATAATTGGGACACCCAGCACAAGCTGGATTGGAATACGATCTGCTTGGGGGCTCAGGAAATTTTGGGCTGGGGAACTCCCCCAACTCGGCAAGCCCTGAACAAAAAAGAGACAATTAAGCTTGCGTACCAGGCTAAGAAAAACTCGCTGCGTAAAGAGCTGGAAAGAGTCACCAACCTGCCTCGGCCCAAAACTATCCGGGACGGCGCGGAGCGCATCGCACGGCTTGAGAAAGAAATCGAACGCCTCAATTTCCTAAACGCTAAGCTATCCGAGCTTTTCCATATCATCGTTCACAATGCGAGTCTGGCGGGGCTCAAAAAACATGATTTGATGAGGCCCATGCAATCCAACAAAGAACCTTCAAAGAAGTCATGATGAATCGCCCCGGATTCTCTAGACACCTTGCAAGCTCATTGCGTAACGCTTTTCAAACTCTACCGGTGACAGCCGATTGTTGAAACCATGGCGGCGTTTTGCGTTGTAGAACATCTCGATGTAATCG
>NZ_CAXAOU010000019.1:0-53258 GCF_963970465.1 Pseudomonas sp. RL_5y_Pfl2_69
GCGCTAAAGGCAACGGACGGCCTGCCCTCCCGTGGCTCATTCTTGCGACAAGTGATTGATAATGCCCACCACAAAATGGTCGTCAGCTACATTCCCAACTGCTGGGCCAGCCTGCGCCGCTGGCAGGCTGCTCAGGAGTCCAATCGCTCATTGGTGACTATTGATGAGTTTGAGCAGGTGGATGAGGCATTAACCAATGCCAAGCGGCAAGTACTCACCCTGGAAAGCCGTCTGGCGGCGAGCTCCGACAGATATGTCCGTAATCAAGCCGCGGCGATGGCCGCTCTTCAACAAGAGTTCCGCAACATAGAGATCACGCGCACGCGGCTGAGCGAGTTACGGGTTAGCCGTGTCAGTGAGGCCGATGTGTATGGCGTGTTCGCGGGACTACCCGAACTGACTGATGAGGATTTGCCTCGCTGGAAAGCTCATGCAGAGAACCGTAAGGAGGAACAACTGGCAATGGCTCCGCCATCTGCCGACGATGATGAGCGAGCGATAGCAGCCATTATCGGAGTCCGCATTCCGGGAACACCCTTCAATTTTGATATTGATTCGATTGTCTAGCCTGATACCTGCAGCGTGTGAGACTTTCATGCAACTGCGGGCTAGAAAATGGCACCTGATGCTTCCATGACACCCCGGACGCCAACAAAACTTACACCCGGCAAGTTCTGGGCATGTCCCCCCGCCTTTTACCGTTACGGCACGAGCCTCAAGGAAAAACGCCGCTGACCTCATCATGAGAGAGCGGCGTCTTTCTTGGCTAGAGTCAGTCAGGCACCAAACACCTTTCAGTGACTGTAAAGGCTAGTGACTCCAGACGATTCACAATGACTGATCCCAGTTAGTCATCAAAAAGCTGAACACGGCAAACACGACCAGAACAATGACAAATATGTGTTTCTTATGGATTTTAGTTTTCATATCGCTCCCCTTTTTGGTCTAAAAATGCCTCGGTAGCCCAAGCCAGGGATTGAGCATAGCTAATCAGGCCAAACCGTTGTGCCTTTGCTCCTCGAAAACACTGCCTTAACGTTTTTATCGGCGCGAAAGCTCGTCCAAAGGCTTGCCCCTACCCTTCTCCAAAGCCGCAAACCCGCGCTGCAGATCCTCGATCAAGGCGGCGACATCCTCCAGCCCGATATGCAAGCGCAACACCGGGTTCAGTGAGCGATCAGCCGCACTGTTGCGATCTTGTGTATCGGCTACGGTAATCAGACTTTCAAAACCGCCCCAGGAAGCCCCCAACCCGAACACCTGCAGCGCATCAATGAAGCGTTCAACACAGGCGGTGTCCGTGTCGTTCAGCTCAAAAGACAGCAAGCCATTGCTGCCCGTGAAATCCCGCTTCCAACAAACATGATCAGGATGATCGGGCAAAGCCGGATGGAACACACGTTTCACCTGCGGTTGCGCCTGCAACCAATGGGCGACTTCCAGGGCCTGGCGCTCATGCACTTCCAGTCGGGGCGCCAGGGTTCGAGCGCCGCGCAGGACCAGGTAGGCATCATCGGGGCTGACCGTTGCTCCAAAGTTGTCGCTCATGGAAGCCAGTGTCGGCCAAGCCGCTTCACGGGTGCAGACACTGCCCATGAGTACGTCGCTATGGCCGCTCAGGTACTTGGTCAGCGCCATGATCGAGATGTCTGCGCCAAGCGCCAGCGGTCGGTACAGATAACCCGAGCCCCAGGTGTTATCGACGGCCACCAGGATGCCGCGCTTTTTGCACAGCGCCACAATGGCCGGCAAATCGCACAGTTCATACAGCAATGAGCCTGGCACTTCGGTGTAGATCATTTTGGTGTTGGCTTGCAGTTGAGCCTCAAGGTCGTGGCCGTCCGCAGCGAAATAGCTGACCTCAATACCGAAAGGCTGGAGAAACTCCCGCGCCAGACGCCGCACCGGCGCGTACACCGCATCGGTAATCAGCACATGATCACCGGGCCGCAGGTACGCCACAAACACCTGCGCCACAGCCGCCAGGCCGGTACCGAACAACCGCGTGCGGTACCCCCCCTCCAGCTCAGTGACCAGGTCTTCGAGGGCGAACGCCGTCGGGTTGCCGCGAGCACCGTAGCTGAGCACGCGTTCATGATCGCGCCGGGCCCGAGCGTCACGCATCTGTGCAAGGTTATCGAACAGTACGGTGCTCAGACGAGTGACCGGCACATTGACCGCCCGCCCGCCGATACCCTGGGCCCGTGCCGCATGCACCAAGCGCGTGCGCACCCGTTCATCTGGACGTACTGTCGGCCGCAAAGGATTGAGGCTGGCGATTTCGTCGGCGCTCATTTGCGCCAGCAGACCGATTTCCCAGGCAAGGTACTGGCGCGCCGCATCCTTGTTGCCCGTGTGGCGATCATGGGTGAAGAACAGAAAATCGATGCATTGATCATCGGTTGGACTGTCCGGGCTTTCCTCCACGGCGAATCCTGCTGCACGCCAGGCCTCGAGTCCGCCGTCCAGCAATTGCACGTGCGCACGCAGGGCTTCGGGCAATTCACGGGCGGCAAACGCAGCGAGTTGCGCTTGATCAGCCAACAGCACAACCGGTCGCTGTTCACCCGCCACATGCTGCGCAAGCAACGAGCGGATCGACCATCGTGAACCGGCAATATGGCCTTTGCGATAGGCACTGCTCGCACGCAGGTCGATCAACGCAACCGCCTTGTCTTTCAGTGCATCCGCCAGTGCCTGCGCCGAGATCAATGGCAGCGCCTCATGACCGACCACATCGCCTTCGGGTAACGCCAGACCGCTGTTCACGCCCTCTGCCAGCAGATACACCTCATGGCCCAACTGGCGCAGCCAGCTCGCAACAATCGGCGCACGTACGCCATCGCTGTCAATCAGCACCACCCGCGCCTGGCGCACACCGATATACAGGTCGGTCGATTGAATCAGCTGTCCGCCCGGCGTGTGTTGCGCGCCGGTCAGGCTGCCCGCGGCAAACTCCTCTGCAGTGCGCACATCACACAGGAACAGGCTGCGCCGCGCATCCGCAGCCCACTGCTCAACCTGGACCGCGGCTACCGTTTTCACCCCCGCCCGTTCCGCCAGTTGCGAAGCGGCCAGCCGCTGCGCAGGCAATGACGCCGTGGACACCCCATCGGCATAGCGACGGCGGCTGCCGTGCTCCAGCTCAAAGTCTTCAAGATCCCAACCCTGAGTGCCGTTTTCCAAGGCATAGACCGGATTCTTCACCCCCAGATTGATGAGGGTTTGTGCGCCGATGATGCTGCGGGTTCGCCCGGCGCAGTTGACCACGATCGGTGTTTTTTCGTCCGCCACCAGGTCATGGATGCGATACCCCAACTCACCGTTCGGGCAGCACACAGAACCCGGAATGGTCATTTTGCGGTATTCATCGAACGGACGACCGTCGAGTAGCACCAAAGGCTCGCCCCGGCTTTGCCAGTCGGCCAGTTGTTGTGCGGTGACATGAGGCGTATGGCTGACCTGTTCGACCAATTCGCCAAATGCCTTGGACGGTACATGTACCCCGGCAAACAACTGATAACCAGCTGCCTGCCAGCCATCGGCACCGCCCTGAAGCACGTGTACGCGTTCATACCCCAACGCCTGGAGGCGCCGGGCTGAACGTGCCGCAACATCGCTGCCGTTCTGGTCGTAGATCACCAGTCGCACCTGCAGGTTGGGCGCCAGTCGCCGAACCTCCAGTTCCAATCGGCTGTACGGCAGGTTGACCCCGAAAAACAGATGGGCCTCTCCATACTGGCCATGCTCGCGCACATCAAACAGGGCGATTTCCTGCCCGTCGAAAAGCCACTGCTGCAAGTGTCCCGGGGTTACGGTCTGGCTCATGGGAATTCCGTTAAAAAATGATGGATGCGCCGCAAAGCGCTTATGCATAGGCCTTGATCGACGGCGCCATTTGCGAGGCGTTGTAATTGAGAATGCGCCCGTCGGCCTCGACGCCGTAGCGACCATTGAGCGACTCCAGCGGCAAACCGTAGAGATGGAAATGCAGGGTCGCCTGCTCACCTTCGACGCGAATGCCGTGCAGGTCGTCGCCCAGAAACGAAATCGACGTGCCAGGTTGCACGACCACTTCCTGCTGCAGCTGCAATGTCGTGAACCCTGGCTCGCGACCTTCGTCGTTACGGCCATACACGTAGTTGATCTCCTGGCCTTCAACAGCGGTGATAATTGCCCAGGTTTCATGGTTGTGAGCAATCGTGCTTTTGCCTGGCAACAACGAGTTCAGGTACAGCGTTGGGGTGTCGCCATCGTCATTCAGGCGGTAGCGAAACGCGGTGGTGCCCTGCCCCGGCACCGGTGCCGGAAATTCATCGAAATTGAACAGATCACGACGCTCGGCCAGTGCCTCGAGCAGGGTAACGATGTGCACCAGTGCAGAACGGTCGACACCGGATTGGTTAATGACACGGATTTTCTTCAGGAAATCCTCGATGACGGCGGCACGGTTTTCGGTACTCATTGGCAGGCTCCTCGTTATTAGACAGACAAGCTGTAGCGACCCAGGTTGGTCAGCAGGTACGGATCGTTGGCAACGACGGGACGGCGTCCCGGATCGCCCAAGGCATGCCGCAGGAATGCCTGGGTGCGCACGCTGGCTGGGCGTTGAAAAATCTGTTCGGCGCTGCCGTGCTCGACGATCACGCCGTTTTCGGTGAAGTAAACAATGTCACTGATCTCTTCGGCGAAACGCATCTCGTGGGTGACCAGCACGCACGTCATGCCCTCTTCGGTCAACTCGCGAATTACCGTCAGTACTTCGCCGACGGTTTCAGGATCGAGGGCAGAGGTCACTTCATCAAACAGGATCAGTTCCGGGCGCATCGCCAGGGCCCGGGCAATTGCCACGCGCTGTTGCTGGCCCCCGGACAGTTGTCCCGGATAGGCATCGGCCTTGTGCTCCATGCGCACTTTGGCCAGCAAGGCGCGGGCGTCTTTTTCGGCATCGGCGCGACTGCGCCCCAGCACTTTGCGTGGCGCGATCACCAGGTTCTCCAGCACTGATAGATGCGGGAACAAGTTGTACTGTTGAAAGACAAACCCCACGCGCTTGCGCAACTCGATGCGCTGCGGTTCCCGGGCCATCGTGTGTACCTCGGCGGCACCGACGCGCAGGGTGCCGCGCTGGGGCTGCAACAGCCCGGTGATGCAGCGCAGGATGGTGGATTTGCCAGACCCCGATGGGCCGATGATCGACACCGCCTGGCCTCGGTACACGTCCAGGTCAATACCCTTGAGCACCGGGTTACCGCCAAACGACAGGTGTACATCGCGCAGGCTGACCAGAGGCTCGGCGACGGTTTCAATAGAAGGCATAACGTCGCTCCAGGCGCTGGGTGAGACGGGAAATCGGATAGCAATATGCAAAGAACATCACCAGCAGACTCAGGTAAACCACCACGGTGAAGCCGGTCATGTTCACGGTGTTACTGGCAATCTGGGCGGTATCGATCACGTCGTGCACGCCCACAAGCGAGGCCAGCGCCGTGCCCATGGTGATCACCGCATACAGGTTCATCCACGGCGGCAACATGCGCTTGAAGCACTGGGGCAGAATGATCGAGCTGAAAATCTGCCCGCGTGTAAACGCCAGGGATCGCGCGGCTTCCCACTGCGTGCTCGGGATCGAAGCAATGGCGCCGCGGAAGATTTCAGCGACGTTGGCACTGGCCGGCAAGGCCAGCCCGATCGTTACCTTGACCCAGTCCGGAAACGGGAGGTAGGCGCTGCCGATCTTGATCTCGAACGGGAATACATAAGTGGTGAAATAGATCAGCACCAGCCAGGGCGCATTGCGAAAAACGTGCACCCAGATTCGCGCAGGCTGTCGCAGCACCCACAATGGCGACAAGGCCAACGCCCCCACCAGCAACCCCAGCACTGAACCCAGCGTGATGGCGACCAGGCTGATCAGAATGTTCTGGCCAAAGCCCGCAGCCAAGGCTGGAGACCATTGCACAAGCGCTTTCAACACCGGGCTTTGCGGGGTAAACCACAACAGCCAGAATACGGCGCCGAGCAACAGCAGCAGCGTGCCCAAATGCCGTCGCGACCAGGCCACAGATGCAGTGACAGACGATTCAATGGCCATAGCCGGGCATCCTCAGGCGCGCTTCCAGATAGCGCCCCACTCCATTGACGATAAAACTCAGCAGACCAAAAAAGCTCAGGATCAGGATCATCAGTTCCAATACGTTATCGCTCTGCGTCCAGATCATGATCGACGCGTAGGTGATGTCGCCGACGGCAATTGCCGAGGCGACGGCGGTCATCTTTACCAGGTCGATCAGGTTGTTGATCAACGACGGCAATGCGAAGCGCAGGGCCAACGGCAACTGCACGTGCCATAGCAACTGGCGGCTGCTGAATGCCAACGAACTGGCGGCTTCCAGCGTCACTGCCGGCACAGCTTCGATGCCCGCACGCAGGGCCTCTGCATGAAAGGCCCCCTTGTGCAGCGAGATCACGATCACCACCCAGGCAAAGGGCGTCAGCGGGTTCGCCGCACCAACCGCCTGGGTCAGCAACATGTTCAACACGAGGAAGGCGCAATACAGCTGCACCAGAGTCGGCGTGTTGCGGGTGACTTCGACGAACACCCGCGCAGGTTTTGCCAGCCACGGGTTGCCCGATGTCAGCATGGCCGCCAGTCCAACCCCGGCGAGCAAACTGCCGATGATGGTGAACAGGCACAACCACACCGTGGTCAACGCCCCTTGCACAAGGGTGCCCCGCTGATAGGCATCCAGCAGAAAGTTGTAGTTCAGACCAAACCCGGCGGCCCAGTGGACGAAAAGCTCCAGCCAATGACTCATGGGCAACTACCTTGGAGAGCAGCCGCAATGCGGCGACCTGTTAAATACGATGAGGGGGAATCAGGCGCCGTCGCCCTGGAACTGCTTTTGCAATTCGACCAGTGCAGGTGACGCGGGGGTGATGTGATTGCGGGTCTGGGCTTCGATCAGCCAGCCGCTGCGGTGCAGCTCCTTGACGATCGGGTCAAGCCTGGCCTGGGTGTCGCTTTCACCACGACGCGTCCAGATCACGGACGGTGCCGGGTTGAGCTCCGGACTTAGGGCACGATAGCCTTGCCATTCGGGGTTATCGGCGATTAACGGGTTGATCAGTGTGGCGTCATGTACCGCCGCAACGCAGTTACTGCCACGCAGTGCCAACAAGGATTCGGATGAACTTTTGAACGCCTTCAACTCAACGCCCAACTCGGTCAGCGGCTTGATGTAGCTGCTGCCTTGAGAGGTGCAGACGGGTTGCCCCTTCAGGTCTTCCCAACGAGTGATCTTGCTGTCCTTGAGCACCGCGGCGGTACCGCCAACCCGGTAAAACGGTGTCGGTACAAACCCGAGGATTTCGCCGCGCTCTGGCGTCCATTCCATGTTGGCGATCAGCAAGTCCACTTTGCCCTGCTGTAGAAATTGCACACGGTTGGCAGGTAATACCGGCACCAGTTGCACTTCAACATTCAACTGCCGACCCAGTTCCTGAGCGAGTTCAACGTTCAAGCCGCGCGGCTTCTGAGTGCTCGGGTCTATCCCGCCAAAGGGGCCGCCTGACAGCAGCACGCCAACGGCCAACACATGACGCTGCTCGATCTTGTCCAGTGTCGCGTCAGCCTGGACAGCGGTGCTGGCCGCCAATGAGACCAGGGCGCCCAACAGTACAGGCAATAGACGTCTTACAGGCGCGCGCTTAAGCAACATGGATTTCCCCTCATGAATGACCGGGAAAAGCCCGATCCAATAAGTGGACATCCTGCGTACAGCACGGAGGTAACGGAAATACAAATATCTAATATCGTTATAACTGAGCCGGTTTTAATTTTTAGACAAATGCTTATAAGCCTTGATTTACGGGCCAGTGTGAGTATTCAAAGAAATAACTTCGTGCAAACACATAAAAATATGTAATGTTTAGGTTCTCACTCCTGATATAAAAAACCCTCCATGTCGACCCTGGATCTCGAGTTACTGCGCACCTTCATTGCCGTGGTCGACCACCACAGCTTTGCCGAAGCCGGCGTGCAGCTGGCCCGCACACAATCGTCGGTCACTCAGCACATGCAACGCCTGGAGCAACAGGTCGGGGTTAGCCTGTTTGAAAAGCGCGGCCGACAAAAACAGCTCACGGAAGCCGGACAGCAGTTGCTACGCCATGCCCGCCAGATGCTCTCGCTCAACAATGATGCGCTTAACTCCTTGCGCGAAAGCAGCTTGAGCGGCGTGCTGCGCATTGGCTCACCCCATGACATCGCAGACACCATCCTGCCCCCCATCCTGAGCCACATCGCGCGCTCGGCGCCGCGTTTGCGCCTGGAAATCGACGTCGGCAGAAGCCCTTTCCTGATGGACGACCTGCATCGGGGCAAGGTGGACATGGTGATTTCCACTCGTGAAGACCCGAACCTGGAAGGCTTTGCCCTGCGCACCTCACCTGTATGGTGGATTTGCTCCGCGCAGTACCTTCACACCCCCGGGGAGCCGATACCGTTGATTCTGGTGGATGAGCCCAGCATCTATCGACGATATGCCCTTGAGGCACTGGAGAGCGCCAACATTGCGTGGCGCCAGGCTTACCTGGCATCGAACCTGATCGGCATCAAGGCGGCAACACGGGCAGGCCTTGGCGTCACTGCCAGAAGCATGGAAATGCTGGGCCCGGATATGCGGGTGCTGGGTGAAAGCGATGGTTTGCCCCGCCTGCCGGACGTCACCTACTACCTGTGGATTCGGCCCAACACCCTGAACCCCCTGGTTCGTCGAGCCTATGAGTTGATTCGTAGCCACCGCGGGCACTGAATGCCGCTGAAGCCTGCGGCACAGGTCAGTCGGTACGAACAAATCGAGGGGCAACGGCGTCGCTGCCCCTTGATAATGGATCAGACTCACTAAAACGAAGGCACAAAAAAAGGGCACCGCGTTAGCGTATGCCCTTTTTTATCGAATCTTGGCGGGAAACCAGGGATTCGAACCCTGGGAACGCTATTAACGTTCGCCGGTTTTCAAGACCGGTGCATTCAACCACTCTGCCAATTTCCCGTACTTCAAATGAATCACCGCCAGCGTGCTATTGGAAAGCACCCGGGATAAAAAAATCATGGACCTGTTACAGTCTACGACTTTCAGGACCGCTGCTTTAAAGCAACGAGCCCTACCCCCTACCGTTGTTTCGGGCGCCATAATACCTGAATGAAACACGTTGTCAAACTCTCTTGATCCCTTGTTTCAGAGCCTCTGCTATGATCTTTGCTACTTAACATTTCTAACCACAGGAGTATCGCCATGCGCGAACAGGATTACGCAGTTAATAACAGCGTGCAGGCCGAGCAGCTAGAGGTTAGCCGCGTCCTGCGCAACACGTACGGTTTGCTGGCTCTTACCCTGGCTTTCAGCGGTGTGATGGCTTACGTCTCGCAGCAGATGCGAGTCGGCTACCCAAATATTTTTGTTGTACTCATCGGTTTCTACGGCCTGTTCTTCTTGACGAACAAGCTGCGTGATTCGGCATGGGGCCTGGTGTCCGCCTTTGCCCTGACCGGTTTCATGGGATTCCTGCTGGGCCCGATTCTCAACCGCTACCTGGGCATGCAGGGCGGCGCTGAAGTAGTAAGCTCGGCATTTGCGATGACTGCTCTGGTATTTGGTGGCCTGTCAGCCTACGTGCTGATCACCCGCAAGGACATGAGCTTCCTGGGCGGCTTCATCACTGCCGGCTTCTTTGTTCTGCTGGGCGCGACGCTGGCCAGCTTCTTCTTCCAGATCAGCGGCCTGCAACTGGCGATCAGCGCAGGTTTTGTATTGTTCTCTTCGGTCTGCATCCTGTTCCAGACCAGCGCCATCATTCATGGCGGCGAGCGCAACTACATCATGGCGACCATCAGCCTGTATGTTTCGATCTACAACCTGTTCATCAGCCTGCTGCAAATTTTCGGCATCATGAGCCGCGACGACTGATCAACAACCGCTACACAAAAGCCCGCTTCGGCGGGCTTTTTGTTGTCTGCTGCAAGCATCTTTGGGCATCTGGCTTTATCATTACCGCAGATTTGCTGACAGAGCCCACCATGAAATTTGCCATAGCCCTTTATTCGGCAGCCCATGCGCCCTCCTCCCGTCGCGCCCTGCGTTTTGCCCAAGCAGCACTGGCAGGCGGCCATGAAATTGTCCGGCTGTTCTTTTATCAAGACGGTGTTCACAGTGCTTCGAGCAATATCGTGACGCCCCAGGACGAACAGGACATCGCACAACAATGGGCGACCTTCGTCAGTCAGCATCAGCTCGATGGCGTGGTGTGTATTGCCGCAGCCTTGCGCCGGGGCGTGCTGAATGAAGACGAAGCAACGCGCTATCAGCGTCCGGGGGTCAACCTGAAAGCACCGTGGGAATTGTCCGGACTGGGGCAACTACACGACGCCATTCAATCTGCCGATCGACTGATCTGCTTCGGAGGGCCTTGAAATGCCCAAATCACTGTTGATTATCAGCCGCCAGGCACCGTGGTCTGGCCCGGGGGCAAAAGAAGCACTCGATATCGTTCTGGCGGGCGGTGCATTTGACTTGCCTATTGGCCTGCTGTTTATGGATGACGGTACTTTCCAGCTGGTGCCAGAACAAAACTCCGGCGCCCTTCAACAAAAAAACCTCACCGCCAACCTGCAAGCCCTGGCCATGTTTGGTGTTGAGGATCTGTATGCTTGCCGCCACAGCCTTGACGAGCGTGGAATCTCGCCCGCAGGGCTTGCAGTCGCTGACGTACAGCCACTGTCAGCAGATGAAATGCGTGCAGTCATTGACCGTTATGACCAAGTGATCACCCTCTGATGTCGACCCTACACGTTGTGAGCCACTCACCTTTTTCAGACACCCGCCTGGGCAGCTGCCTGCGCTTGCTGGGCAGTGAAGATGCCGTGCTGCTGTGCGGCGACGGGGTATACGCCCTGCAGCTACAAGGCAGCGCCCTCACATCCCTGGAAGAAAAAACCGTTTTTATCCTTGAAGAGGACTTGCAGGTGCGCAACCTCAAATGCCCGACATGGGCAACGGGCGTTGATTACCCAGCCTTCGTCGAGCTGTCGATTCGTTATGACAAGGTCAACACCTGGCTATGAATGTGCTTACTCTCAGCGGCAAAAGCATTGAACTGGACAAAGACGGCTACCTGCTGGACCTCAACGATTGGTCTGCCGAAGTCGCCCAGGCACTGGCCGCACAAACGGGCATCGAGCTAAGCCCCGAACACTGGGAAATCCTTGAGTTGTTGCGCAGCTTCTATCAAGAGTTCCAGCTGTCTCCTGCCACGCGCCCACTGATCAAGTACACCGCTCTGAAACTGGGGCCCGACAAAGGCAACAGCTTGCACCTCAACCGACTGTTTAATGGCACCCCAGCCAAACTCGCCGCCAAGCTGGCGGGCCTGCCCAAGCCGACCAATTGCCTATGAACACTCCCGCTGCGCTGACTCTCGAAACTCCGGCCGAACACCCGTTTGCTCAATTTGTACGCATCCTGGGCAAAGGTAAACGGGGTGCCCGCAACCTGACCCGCGAAGAAGCTCGCAAGGCAATGGGCATGCTGCTCGACGACAAGGCAGAAGACACCCAGCTGGGGGCCTTTCTGATGTTATTGCGGCACAAGGAAGAAAGCTCAGAAGAAATGGCAGGTTTCACCGAGGCCGTCAGGGAGCGCCTGGCAGCACCCGCGATCAAGGTCGACATCGATTGGCCGACTTATGCAGGCAAAAAGCGCCACTTGCCTTGGTATCTGCTGGCCGCCAAGTGCCTGGCCCAGAACGGCGTACGCATCTTCATGCATGGCGGAGGTGCTCATACGGCGGGCCGAATGTACAGCGAGCAGCTGCTTGAGGTGCTTGGCATCCCGCTGTGCCGCAACTGGCAGAGCGTCAATGAAGCGCTGGACACAGGCAATCCGGCGTTTATGCCGCTGCAGGACTGGGCGCCGCAATTGCAGCGCATGATAGACCTGCGCAACACCCTGGGCTTGCGCTCGCCGATCCATTCCCTGGCACGCATTCTCAACCCCCTGAGTGCTCGCTGCGGCCTGCAAAGCATCTTCCATCCGGGCTATCAAAGCGTGCACCGAGAAGCCAGTGGCTTGCTGGGAGACACCAGCATCGTGATCAAGGGGGATGGCGGCGAAGTCGAAATCAATCCCGACACATCAAGCCATCTTTACGGCACAACGGCAGGCGTGAGCTGGGATGAAGAGTGGCCCGCCTTGTCGTCACAACGCCATGTCAAACCCCCATCGCTGGAGCCGGAACATCTCAAGGCGCTTTGGCGTGGCGAAGTCGAAGACAGCTACCCCCAACTGGCCCTGTTGTCGACGATGGCCCTTGCATTGCGAGGGCTGGGCACGCCCCGGGAGCAAGCCTTTGAGCTGGCACATCGCTATTGGGACAATCGTGACACATCGATTTAAACCTGTTGCCGGCCACCCGACTCTGCCTTTTTGCGAGACCACACCATGCTCATTCCCTACGACCAGCTTGAACCCGACACCCTCACCCGCCTGATCGAAGATTTCGTAAGCCGTGATGGCACTGACAACGGCGATGACACGCCTCAGGAAACTCGCGTGCTGCGTGTCCGACATGCGCTGAGCAAAGGGCAAGCGGTTATTTTTTTCGACCTGGAAAGCCAACAGTGCCAACTGATGCCCAAGCATGCAGTGCCAAAAGAGTTCTTTGATTAATCCTTTGCAAGTTCGCCGCTGGCAAGGCGCCCAGCATTGCGGTCTCGTATCCGCCTATAGATTTCATCGCGATGAACACTGATGTCCCTGGGGGCCTCGACCCCCAGGCGCACGCTTGTACCGTTTACGGCAATAACGCACAGCGTTATTTCTGATCCGATTGAAATACGCTCGCTTGCGGCACGACTAAGTATCTGCATGGCTGTCATCCTAGGATCTGAGTAGGCATAAAGACTGCACTGCGTAAAACTACCCATCAATCCCTACAAATGAATTCAGCTCACACCTACTACTTCCTCGGATACCTCCTACAGACTAACGGGCGAACAAGGCTTTTACGGGCTTGAAAAGCGCGGCCCCAGCAAGATGATGGTGGCGCCAATCACACACAACCCTACCCCAATCCAGTCTGAACCCAATGGTCGAATGCGCTCAACGACCGCCAGCCAGGCAATGGACGTCACAATGTAAATCCCGCCATAAGCAGCATAGGCACGCCCGGCATACGCCGCTTCGACCTTGGTCAGCAGCAAGGCAAACAACACCAGACTCACGATCGCCGGCAACGCCCACCATGGGCTTTTGCCCTGGCGCAACCACATCCAAAATCCATAGCAACCTGCAATTTCAAACAGGGCTGCCAAAAAAAACCATACGTAGTTGAGCATGCGCGTGTCTCCAGATATGCAGCGCGCCACCCTACCTGCGGGTCTGGTGGTGATCAAGGTCGAAGTCTTTTCAGAGCGCCCTGAATAAAAATTGAATTATTTACCTTGCGCTCGAGTCGGATTTTATAAGCACTGCCCACCCCTGTTCCTCAAGCGGCGCCCCAAAAAACTGCCTATCGGCGCAACACAAAAAAGAAGGAAATATTCATGACCACAATTCTTCTGATCGTTCTTATTTTGCTGTTAGTCGGCGGACTGCCGGTGTTCCCGCACTCAAAAAGCTGGGGATACGGCCCCTCGGGCATTATCGGGACCGTGCTGGTAGTGCTGTTGATATTGCTCTTGCTCGGCAAGATCTGACGTCTGCAACGCAATAAAAAAGAGGCCCTGAGGCCTCTTTTTTATTTATCGGGCTGATTACTTGGGATCAGCCACGCCTGCGGTGTTATCCAGCAGGCTTTTGGTAGCGGTTTGCAGGAAGGATTCGAGCTTTGTCTTGAGCTCGGTCGCTTCAGGCGAATCGGTTACCACTTTTGCGTCAGCATTGGCGCCCAATTTGTACTGCCAAACCTTGGCCGGCATATCCTTGGGTTGAACCAGCAAGTAGTCGTCACTGATGATCGCCACGGTCTGGTCACTGCCGGACGGCTTGATCACACCGCTGCCCTTGTCGCCTTCTGGCAGGGTCAGCAGGTCACGGCCCCAGCATTGCTGACGGAACTCGCCACCCAGACGACCCATGATAGTCGGCACGATATCGACCTGAGTCCCCACGGTGTCATTTCGGGCACCGAACTTCTCCTGAATACCAGGCCCGATCAGCAGCAATGGCACGTTAAAACGCCCAAGGTCCATCTCGGAAATTTGCTGTTCGTTGCCGAACCCGTGGTCGCCGACCACGACAAACAGGGTTTCCTTGAAGTACGGCTCTTTACGCGCTTTTTCGAAGAACTGCCCCAACGCCCAGTCGGAGTAACGCATCGCCGTCAAATGCTCGTTGAGCGAACCACGATCCGTCACCGGCTCAACCGGCAACGGCGTAGGCAAGGCATACGGCGTGTGGTTGGACAGGGTTTGCAGCAGCGCATAGAAAGGCTCTTTACCTTCACGCTTTTTCAGCTCCTCGAGGCCACGGTTGAACATGTCCTGGTCAGATACGCCCCAGGTAGGGTCCGAGAACACAGGGTTAACGAAATCGTTACGACCCACAAAAGTAGTCATGCCCTGGTTGCTGAAGAAGCCCGACTGGTTGTCCCAGGCAAAATCACCGTTGTAGACATACACATCATCGAACTTGCGGGCACTCAGCAATTCCGGCAGGCCGGACAACTTGTGGCTGCCTTCCGGGGTTTGCATCAGGTATTCAAAACCCGGCAGGTTCGGGAAGCAGGCCATAGTGGCGAACATGCCCTGATGGGTATGGGTGCCGTTGGAGAAGAAGCGCTCAAACAGCAAGCCTTCCTTGGACAGGTTGTCGAAGTAAGGCGTGATATTGCCCGGGCGACCCAACGCGCCCACCGAGTGACCGGCGAAGCTTTCCATCAGGATCACAACAACGTTCTTGATCGGCAGGGTTTTTTCCGCAGGCGGCGTGGTGTCACGGCGCACAGGGGCCGTATCCGGATCGACCAGCTTGTCGTGTTCGGTCAGCAGCATGTCGCGCACGGTCTGCTGAGCCACAGGCTCTTCCAGCGTGGCCTTCCAGATATTGGTGCGGTCGTCACCGAAGCGGCTTTTGGCAGCAGCAATCAGGGACAGGGAGCCGTTGAGACCCAACTGGTTAGCGAAGTTGGAATCCGTTGTGTAGGCATCACCCCAGCGCAGCGGAGGCCCTTGACGCAGGGTGCCGCGAGCCGCAACCACACACACCAGCAGCAGCACCATGAACACGGCAACACGGCCATACCACGGCGCTACAGTGCGCGAAGTGCCCGAGGCAACTGCGCCAGCACTTGGACGGGTTACCCGGTCTGCACCACGGAATGCGAAGTACAGGATCACGGTGCCTACGGCCCAGGCCAACAGGTAACGCACTACCGGGAAGCCGTACCACAACATGCTCATGACGGTTTTTGGGTCTTCCTTGACGTACTGGAAGACCAGGCCGTTCAGGCGTTGATGGAATTCACGGTAGAAGTCCATCTCCATCAGGCCCAAAAACAGTGCCAGGCTAGAGGCCGCGAGCAGCCAGAAGCGCAGCACCCCGCGCATGGCCATTGCCTTGACACTGAGCAGCGCCAACAACAGTGGAATGCTGAAGTAAACGACAATGCGCAAGTCGAAACGCAGGCCGTTGGCGAACGCTTCGAGGAAAGTCGAGGCCGGGGTATCGAGGATCATTTCCCGGTTGTAAACCAGCAATGCCACCCGTAGCAGGGTGAACATCACCATCATGATCAAGGCACTGAGCAGCGTAAACGCCAGATGCGATTTGACGGTCGGTTGCAACACACGCGTGGCAGCATGTTGTTGGCTTGGGGCGTCCGGGTTTGCCATGTCGTTTTAGGACCCATTGGTTCAAGTTGAAGTGGCTTTATTGAGCATTGCCCTGCCCTTGGCACCCATGCGCTTTGGCACAGGCAGAGAGGTCACTCATAGGGGGGGCAAATGTTGCATGATCACCCGTGGATTTCCACTGGAACATCGCTCTTCTTTACGCAGGATTTGGCCCGACACTAACCGCTAAACACCGGACTAGAGGCGTTTACACGTAGTGAAGCCGAAAATTTGCGTGCGAATTGTCTTAAAGTTTCCGTGAAAATTTCGTTCAAAGCACATCTTGATACACAAGAAAGGGCCATCAGGCCCTTTCCAGTCATTGCGTCGCCGTTGAGTATCAGCACCGCCGATTGATCGCGCAGCAGCTTAAATCCGCACATTACCCCGCGGCCCGGCGATGGCCCAAATGACCAGCCCCAACACCGGCAGGAACAGAATCAGCAAGATCCAGAGGATTTTTGCCCCGGTACCCGCACCACTTTTAAGCACGTTGATGATGGCCCAGATATCGAGAGCCAGAATGATCAAACCGATCAGACCATTAAACGTTGAACCCATGATGACGCTCCTGAGTGAGTACGTGTGCACATAGGATAGTCACCCGCAGCCAGGGTTCCGCTTTTTATTGCACAGGCATGGCTTCAGACGTGCACGGCAACCTTCAAGGCTTCGAGCGAAGGCGCTGCCGCGATACCCGCCTGGGCACACAACTCCAGCACGCGAGGCACGTCGTTGCCATACACCAGTACCACTTGAATCTCGTCATCCAGTGGCTGGCTCAGGTTCAACAGCACATAACCCCCCTTCTCGGCGCTCATGCTGCCCATCTGGATCTGGATCCGGTTAAGCGCTGTCAGCGGCTCGGTCTTGGCCAACTGCTTGGGCTTGATATTGAACGCTACGTCCGGGCCAAACGAGGCTACGATCTGGGCAAACAGATCCATGTACGTATCTGCCTGGAACAACACCGTGTCCGGCAAGCTACCCACAATCACCCACTCGCCCAGCGGGATAGGGAAGCTGTCGTCGTAGTTGATGTCCGGATTGGCGGCCAGAAAGCCTGCCTGATCAGCGTAAGCTTGAGCCGCCTCATCAGCGATTGTGGCGATTTCGTCGTCGCCCATGCACCCAGAGCTGATTTTGCTGATGAGTTCAACGAGAGTGGTTTTCATGGGCGAGGCCTGTCACAAGAAAATTTAAGGGCGCGCAGGATATAACAATTGCGCCCTTCAAGGGCAATCAGCCCGACAGCTTCTCGAGTTTGGCCACAGCGTCGGTTGCGCCCATGGTCTTGGCCGCATCCAGTGCCGTGATGCCATTGGCATCCTTGGCCTTGGGATCTGCACCCTTGCTGATCAGGTAATCAATGATCTCGGTGCGATTGAACATGGCGGCCATCATCAACGCGGTCCGGCCATCAAACGAAGCGCCTTCGACTTGTGCGCCGCCCTCAACCAGGGTTTTGACCATGTGCAGATCACCCTTGAACGCTGCACCGGCAATCGGGCTCTGGCCGTTTTCATTGCGGATTTCGGGATCGGCATTGTGCTCGAGCAGCACCTTAACTGCCTCTACGTGCCCGTGATAGCTGGCCAGCATCAGCAAGGTATCGCCCTTGTGATTGCGCAAGTTGGCCGGCAATCCCTTGCTCAACAGAGCGGCCAGCATCGCAGCATCGCCGTCGCGCGCCTTGTTGAACACCTGCTCGGCAAAGTCGGCGGCCTCTTCAGGGCTCATCTGCCGGGCTTGATCTGCTGGCTTGTTGTCTGACATGTAAAGCTCCACCTTCGCTACAAAAAAACCTAGTTTCCTGAGACGGAGCAAAGGTGTCATCCCTTTTCTTCGCAACATGGCCATAGAAACAATCAATCGACGCTCAGACGCTCATATCAACTGGGCAAAATGCAGGATGCACGATGGCCCTTCATGCAAAATGCACGACAAGTATATTTTTCATAAAATATAAACTATTGATTTATAAGGGTTTTTTAAAAAAAGAATAGTGGCACAATCGCTGCAACCTCTCCTCCATAGAAGCCCTTCAAGAGCTATGGAGCCAAACACATGAGCCTGATCCAGGAAAAATTCGCATCGTTGTTCTCCAACTACACAGTGACCGTCAAACCCCGTCCGGATGGCGGCGTGCTATTGACCCTGTGTGACAGCGATGGAAAACAGACCCAGCGCACAATCTCCTACGCGCAGTTGCATACCGCAGAACAATTGACGTGGGCCATCAGCGCCATTCGCCGTGACCTCGCCGGCACTGCCAGCGAACTGCCAACGATTTCTCTGCTGCAAAGCCAGCACCGCTTCGCCCTGCCGACCTACCACACCCGCTGATACCGAATGCCTGATGCAAAAAAGCCAGCGATCGCTGGCTTTTTGCTGTGCTCGATTCGGTCGCCTTAATCATCAAGGCCCGGGAAATGGCTGGCGATGTCTGCTCCCGTCGGATGAGCAACCATGCCCTGGGCATTGCCGAACATTCTGATGGCTACAAGGTGCGGGTGCTCACCCATATCAAACCATTGCGCCATGCCGGCAGGCACCGAGAGCAGATCGCTGCGTTCGCACAGCACTGCATAGAGATAATCACCGATGTGCAGCGAAACCAGCCCACGCCCGGCGACAAACAATCGCACTTCATCAGCACTGTGACGATGCTCGTCCAGAAACCTGGCGCGCAACTCGGCTTTTTGCGGGTGTTCGCTGCTGACACTGACAACGTCAAGGCTGGTGCAGCCGTGTTCGCTCATCAGCCGATCAATCGGCTCACGGCAGGTCTGGACCACTTCGTCCTGGCTGGCGCCCGGCCGGATCGGTGTTGTGGTTGGCAGGCGATCAAAAACCACGCCCTGTTCGGCCAGTGTAGAAACGATGTCTTCAAAGTGGGTCAGCACCTTGTTGGGTAATTCAGGGCTCGATACGTGGTAAACGGACAGGCTGCTCATGGGACGGGGTTCCTTGGCTTGGGCGTGCATTCGACTGTTGCGGGCAAGGCTCAGTGCCTGTCCTCTTTCAATCGAGTGGCAATGATAACGGCTGCGGTCAGGGCTGCGACGCTTGCCATACTAAAGGTGAAGGTGGGACCCAGGGTGTTCCAGCTATAACCGGAATACAGCGCCCCCACTGCACCGCCAATCCCGGCCAGGGTGGCGTACAAGGCCTGGCCCTGCCCTTGCTGGCCCGGGCCAAAACTGCGCTGCACAAAGGCCATGGCCGATGCGTGAAAACTGCCGAAAGTGGCGGCATGCAGCAGCTGCGCCAGCAGCAATACCCACAGGTGCTCGGCAAAAGAACCCAACAATAGCCAGCGCACGGCGGCCAGCATGAAACTGAACATCAACACCCGGCGCACTGAGAACTTGAGCAGGATGCGGCGCATGGCCAAAAACATCAGCACTTCGGCGACCACCCCCAGGGCCCAGAGCAGACCGATCACGCCCCGGCTGTAACCCAGGTCCTCGAGGTGCAGGGTGAGGAAGGTGTAATACGGCCCGTGGCTCATTTGCATCAACGCGACACAGGCATAAAACGCCAGTACACCGGGGCTGCACAATTGCTTTAAAAAGCCGCCCACGACGGCTGCACGCCCCTGACTGGAAGGTTGCGCGTTCGGCACCCACAGGCTGCACAGCACAATGCCGCCCATGATCACGATCAGCGCTACGGGGTAGATGTCCAGGCTCAGCCACTCAAACAGGCGCCCCAGAATCACCACCGTGAGGATAAAACCGATCGAGCCCCACAGGCGAATCTGGCTGTAACGCTCAGGCTGCTCGCGCAAGTGGGCAAAGGTGATGACTTCGAATTGCGGCAATACGGCGTGCCAGAAGAACGCGTGCAGCGCCATCACCAGTGCCAGCCAGGCATAACTCTGGCTGACGAAAATCAGGGCAAAGCTGAGCAAGGTGCAGAGCGCGCCCAGCCGCACAATCAACAGCCGCTGGCCGGTGTAGTCGCCAAGCCAGCCCCACAGATTGGGGGCCACGCAGCGCATCAGCATCGGGATGGCCACCAGTTCGCCTATGCGCGCACTGGAGAAGCCGAGGTGATGAAAGTACAGCGCCAGAAACGGCGCTGTCGCGCCGAGCAAGGCGAAATAGAAGAGATAGAACCCGGACAGGCGCCAGTAAGGAAGTGTCGCCACGGCCGTCAGACCGTGGCGCCCAGCAACCCTTGCATTACAGCTGGCCCAGCACAGGCGTGCTTACACGCACGTCGGCATTTTGCCCACGATGACGCAGCAGGTGGTCCATCAGCACGATGGCCATCATGGCTTCGGCAATCGGTGTGGCACGAATGCCTACACACGGGTCATGACGGCCCTTGGTGATCACGTCCACCGGATTGCCATGCACGTCGATCGAGCGGCCCGGGGTGGTGATGCTCGATGTTGGCTTGAGGGCCAAGTGCGCAACGATCGGCTGGCCGGACGAAATCCCGCCCAGAATGCCGCCCGCGTTGTTGCTGAGGAAGCCTTCGGGAGTCATCTCGTCGCGGTGCTCGGTGCCACGCTGGGCAACGCTGGCAAAGCCGGCGCCAATCTCGATGCCCTTGACCGCGTTGATGCTCATCAGCGCATGGGCCAGTTCAGCGTCCAGGCGGTCGAAAATCGGCTCGCCCAGACCCGGAATCACACCTTCGGCGACCACGGTGATTTTGGCACCGACCGAGTCCTGATCACGACGCAGTTGATCCATGTAGGCCTCAAGCTCCGGCACTTTGTCTGGATCAGGGCTGAAAAAGGCGTTTTCTTCAACCGAGTCCCAGGTCTTGAACGGGATTTCGATCGGACCCAGCTGGCTCATGTAGCCGCGAATCACGATGCCCTGGGTTGCCAGGTACTTTTTGGCAATGGCACCTGCGGCCACACGCATCGCCGTTTCACGGGCCGAGCTGCGACCGCCACCGCGGTAATCCCGCTCGCCGTATTTGTGGTGGTAGGTGTAATCGGCGTGGGCCGGACGAAACAGATCCTTGATCGCCGAGTAGTCCTTGGACTTCTGGTCGGTGTTGCGGATCAACAGGCCGATGGCGCAACCGGTGGTGCGACCTTCAAACACCCCGGAAAGGATTTCGACTTCGTCGGCTTCCTGGCGCTGGGTGGTATGACGGCTGGTGCCGGGCTTGCGTCGATCCAGATCACGCTGCAGGTCTTCAAGGGACAGCTCCAGCCCTGGCGGGCAGCCATCAACAATGGCGACCAACGCCGGACCATGGCTTTCGCCAGCGGTGGTGACAGTGAACAGCTTGCCGTAAGTATTGCCGGACATGCAGGGCGCTCCGCGAAAATCAGCCGATAAAATTCAGCCCGAAATCGGTTCAAGTTGTGTTGCAGCCACAACAGAAGTTGAACAGATCCCAGATAACCAAATGCGCCAGTATACGCAGGCTACCTCCGTAGTTCATCCTCGAACCTTACTCATCCGGGTTTGTCCAACCGGCACACTAGACAATGATGGCGCTATGATGCTGCGAATACTCTTCTTTGCACTGACCTTGCTTGGCTTTGGCTCCCAGGCCCTGGCAGCCCCCCCTTCCAATGTCTTGCTGCGGCCCATTGAGCTGGATACCGGCTCCGGCACGCTGTATGGCTCGCTGGTGTTGCCCAAGAGCGACAAGCCCGTACCTGTGGTGCTGATCATTGCGGGTTCCGGCCCGACCGACCGCGACGGCAACAACCCCATGGGAGGGCGCAATGATGCCCTGAAAAAACTGGCATGGCGTCTGGCCCAGAGCAATATCGCCAGCGTGCGCTTCGACAAGCGCGGCATTGCCCAAAGCCGGCCTGCCGGGCCTGATGAGCGACAATTGAACCTGGATCAATATGTCACCGACGCGGTGGCCTGGGGCGAGAAGCTCAAAAGCGACCCGCGCTTTGGCAAGGTGTTTGTGCTCGGACACAGTGAAGGCGCATTGATCGCAAGCCTCGCAGCGCCCAGGATTGGCGCCGCCGGGGTGATTTCCATTGCGGGGACGGGACGTCCGGTGGGCGTCTTGTTGCGCGAACAATTGCAACGCAATCATCTGCCACCGGCACTGCTCAAACGCAGCTTCGAGCTGATCAGCACCCTAGAGGCCGGTCGCACCGACGATAACGTGCCTGACGACCTGCAACTGGTGTTCCGTCCCAGCGTGCAGCCGTACATGATCAGCCTTCTGCGCTACAACCCTGCTACCGCCTTTGCCGCACTGAAAATGCCGGCGCTGATCATTCAGGGCACTCATGACATCCAGGTTGAGGTCAAGGATGCACGCCTGCTCAAGGCGGCCAAGCCCGATGCCGTTCTGACGCTGATCAATGGCATGAACCACGTGATGCGGATCGTGCCAATGGACATGAAGCGCCAGGTACAGTCCTACAACGACCCCAATCAGCGCCTGGCAGGAGAGCTGGGCGATCGAACTGTGCGCTTTATCACGAAAGTGAACGCCGGCCAGCCCTACAGTCCTGCGCATAACGGCCGATAAACCGGTGTCGGCCGCCTTTGCTTTGCTGACATTTCGGGCTAGCACAGGATTGAGCCGCTATGAGCGACACCCCATCACAACCCGCCGGGACTGAGGCACCGGCAGCGCCCGAGGCGCCGCCCCTGCCTTGGGCTGACGTGCAGCCCGAGCATTTCAGAATGCTGCGCCTCGCCCCTCTGCAGACAGACCGCAGCACCGGGGCACGCCCCCTGCGCTTTGTGCAGTTCGGGTATGCCGAGCGCAACAGCAAGGAACTCAGCCTGCTGCGCCTGGCTGTCTCCTTGCCTGGCCAGCGGGTACGCGAGGAGCAAAATCATCTCGATGTGTGGGTCGACCACCTGACTCACCGCGTGCGCTTGAGCCCTGAACGCGGCCTGCAAATTGAACCCCTGAACCGCGGAATAGGCCGCTTCTTACTGGCTCAAGCTGCAAAATGGGTGCAAAAAAGGTGGGCCCAGTACCGCATTGACGGGATCGACCTGCCCAGCAGGGACGCCCTGAACGAAGACAGCCGCCTGCGCCGCGACCATTTTTTGCGCGTGCACGGGTTTGATGTGGTGTATGCCGATGCCCAGTTTCTGAAAGCACGGCTGGAAGATGTACAGGCAGGCGAATTACTGGACAGCTGGAACGTCGAGAAACTTCAGATCCTGGAGATTCTTGATGCAGCGCAAATGCTCCAGCAGGCTGAGCAGAACCTGCAGGAGCAAGATGTGAAGCTGCGGGACAAGGAAGAAAAACTCAGCAGGCACCGGCGCGAAGAGACCGGCTTGCGTTTTACCATCACCTGCCTGGTGGCCTTTTCAGTGTTCCAGGCAGGCTTGTTGATCTGGATTGCGACACACCGCTGAAGCAGGTCGCAATCCGTAGCAGCCTTCGTTCCTCGGCAGCTGCTACTCACCTGCCATCAAACCCGCGAAGCGAACAGCGCCTGATGCTCTCGGCACTGCTCGGCGGTCAGCATGAACACCCCGTGACCACCACGCTCGAAATCAAGCCAGGCAAAGTCGACTTCCGGGTACAGCGACTCGACGTGAACCTGGCTGTTGCCCACTTCAACAATCAGCAGGCCTTTTTCGGTCAGATGGTCAGCCGCCTCGGCCAGCATCCGGCGTACCAGGTTCAGACCATCATCGCCGCAAGCCAGGCCCAACTCCGGTTCATGCTGGTACTCGGCAGGCATGTCGGCGAAATCTTCAGCATCGACATACGGCGGGTTGGACACGATCAAGTCGAAGCGCTGCCCCGGCAAACCATCAAAGCCATCGCCCTGAACGGTGTATACGCGCTCGTCAACGCCGTGACGCTCAATATTCTGGTTAGCCACTTCAAGGGCTTCAAACGACAGGTCGGCCAGCACCACTTCGGCGTTCTGGAACTCATAGGCACAGGCAATACCGATGCAGCCCGAACCGGTGCACAGATCAAGAATGCGCGCCGGCTCAGTCCCCAGCCACGGCTCAAAACGTTTTTCGATCAGCTCACCAATGGGTGAGCGCGGAATCAGTACGCGCTCATCAACGATAAACGACATCCCGCAGAACCACGCTTCGCCCAGCAGATAGGCTGTTGGTACCCGCTCTTCGATGCGGCGCTTGAGCAAATGCTGCAAGTTGACCAGTTCATCGTCTTCAAGGCGGCAATCGAGATAACTGTCCGCGATTTCCCACGGCAGGTTCAGTGCACCCAACACCAGTTGACGGGCTTCGTCCCAAGCGTTGTCGGTGCCATGACCAAAGAACAGCTCTTCCCCATGAAAGTGGCTGACGGCCCAGCGAATATGGTCGCGCAAAGTGCGCAGGCGGGAAGTGATCAATGGTCTTACTCCTCAAAATCGATTGGCGATTCTAACAGCCAAACCTCGACGCGCCAAAGGCAGGCCACCCGTCTACACACCCCGCTGTTTTAAAACGTCAGAACACGTCCATGAAAAACCTGAAATCGCTCCAATTTGTACATTTTTACCTTTCTGCGTTACTCCTTGACATCGCTACAGGCCAGCAACCACACCGCTTGCACGACAGGCCATTCACATAAACGCTCCGCCAGTGGAGAATGTCTCAAAAGCCCCATTCAAAGGAGCCCCCGAATGCCCGCTTTAAAGACGATGTTTCAACTCACTGGACGTGGTTATGCCGCGGCCAATCTGAGCAATGCCAGCCTGCTGATCATCGATGCGCAAAACGAATATCTGAACGGGCCCCTGGCCTTGTCCGGCATGGACGCTGCCACTGCCAACATCGCCCTTTTGCTGGAGGCTGCCCGCAAGGCCAAGCGCCCGGTGATCCATATCCGTCACCTGGGCACCGTTGGCGGCATGTTCGACCCGCAGGGCGAACGAGGCGCGTTCATCAAAGGCCTTGAACCCCAGGGCGATGAGCTGATTATCGAAAAACGCATGCCTAACGCCTTCAATGACACAGGCTTGCAAAAAGCACTGGAGAACCTGGGTTCCCTGGATGTGATCGTCTGCGGCTTCATGAGCCACTCCAGCGTCAGCACCACCGTACGCGCAGCCAAGGACTATGGCCTGCGCTGCACCCTGGTCGAAGATGCCTGCGCCACCCGAGACTTGCCTACCCCGGACGGCATTATCAGCGCAGAGCAGGTCCAGAAAGCCGAGATGGCGATCATGAACGACAACTTCGCCACCCTGACCCTGACTAAAAACCTGATTTGATCTGAATCGGATTCTGACGGGCGGCCTGCGCAACCGCCCATCAATAAAGACCGTCCACCTGCACGCAGCTTCCTGTTTCCCCCCTCCCAGGAACAACCTGCCCAATTCCCTGTCGAAGGGCCGATACCCTTTAAGGAAAGATCGGAATGAAGATCTCCGATGGTTTTGATGCTCGACGCTTACGCCCCAAGGCACACCGTGACTGGCGCTCACGCCTGGTACTGGTGTTTGCCGCGCTGATTGCGCTAGTGGGCGCGCTGTTGCTGGTGGCAGGTGCCGCCAGCCTGATTGGTCGCCCCGGCGCCCTGGGTGAGCTCAATGCCAGCCCGGCGGGTGCAACACTGGTACTGGTGCTTGGCATACTGGTCTGCTGGCTGGGCGTCTGGATGTGGCGTCGTCGCCGTCGCCTGATGCGCCAGCCACTGGGCTTGAACATGGCCCCGCACCTGATGAAAAAACAAGACTGACGCACATCCGCCGCCCGATTGTCGTCGACTTGGGTAAACTAGCCGCCCTTCACGGAGGCTGACATGCAAGACGACGATTTTTCCCTGTTCAAAAACGAGATTCGCGGCGTTAAACCGATCAAGCATGATCGGGCGGACACCGGCAAACCCAAAGCTGACCGTGCACAGCTGGCAAAACTGCGTCAGTCAGCCACTGTGCGCATCAATGCGACCATCATCGACGGCCTGTCAGACCAATTCGTGATCGATGTTGGCCCCGAAGATCAACTGAGCTGGGCCCGTGATGGCGTGCAAGAAAGCCAGATGCGCAAGCTCAAGCTGGGCCAGATCAGTTTCGAAGGCAGCCTTGACCTGCATGGCATGACCGTCGAAAAAGCCCGCGAAACCCTTTGGGAATTCCTCAGCGAAGCCACCCGGCTTGAAGTGCGCTGCGTGCGCGTCACCCACGGCAAGGCCGTACGCCTGGACGGCAAGCGTCCAATGATCAAGAGTCACGTCAATACCTGGCTGCGCCAGCACTCACAGGTACTGGGCTTCTGTTCTTGCCAGGCCAAACATGGCGGTGCCGGCGCGGTGTATGTGATGCTCAAACGCACCATGATGGAAGGTCGAGACGAATAACACGCTCTGCAAGGATTTAAACCCGCTTCGCCTCAGGCAAAGCGGTCAAGTCGAGCAGTTATCCACTAACTGCTCAATAAATACGTACTTTATCCGCCCTCTCCAATCCTGACGACTCGCTAAACTTCGCCCCCCATTAAACTATCTAACTATGCAAAAAGTATGGCTACCCTCGCCTATTAACCTGCTGGATAATACGGGGTAATCGGCGCTTATTTAGCCCTCCACAAATGGATAACCTTTTTGTGACCCCACACCCTCCCAAAACACGCATATTAGTTGTCGACGACCAACCGCTTATCGTTGAAGAGATGTGTGAATTTCTTGAGAGTAACGGGTTCACCTGCATCCCCAGTTACAGTAGCCGCCAGGCCATTGACCTGTTCAACGAAGACCCGTCGATCGCCCTGGTGGTGTGCGACTTGCTGATGCCCGGTTTCGACGGCATAGAACTCATCCAGAGGCTCAAGCAATACTCCAAGAAGCATCGCGTCTTCGATGCCGTCCTGCTAAGCGCCCAGGGCGAAAAAAAGGATCTGGTCCGTGCTCTGCGCGAAGGTTTCTCCGACTACCACCAAAAGCCTGTCAACCCCGACTCGCTGCTTCAGACGCTGAAGAAACTCGAAGAAAAGCAAACAGACAGCGCAGCACACAATCAGAGCACCGAGGCCTTGGGCAGGCGTTTGCAAGGCCTGATAAATTCAATAATCGACATACATTCAGATATTAAAAAGGCCCATCCGCCCCGTGCAAGAAATACCAGTAGCCCATCGGACACCGAACAAACGGACTATAAGGAATTTTTATTCAGCAAGTTATCACCTCGCCAACTGCAAGCGGCACAACTTGTCAGCGAAGGTAAAACAAACTACGAAATCGCCAGCGACATGGGCATTACGCCAAATACAGTAAAACTCTATATTTCACAAATACTGAACTTGACGGGCGCCTCCAATAGAACACAGTTAGCGCTCGCTTTAAAATCACATGGATTGAGTCTATAAAGCGATGAACATACGCTACAGCAAAGGGGTTGGCTCCTTTATCACTATTTGTATGCCGGACGCGGTGAGGGTCGGTTTACACCGTCAACTGAATGCAATAAAGAGCGCCAGGAACAGCCTGCAGGTACGCCTGGCCAGTGAGCGCGCAGAAGGCTTTAGTGAAGCACTCAAGACCCTCGATGTATTAACCAGTGAAGATATGGCCAGCGTCTCCCAGGTTATACACGCCGTGGTTCAAGCCAGAACCCAGGCGCTGACACTGTAACCGGGCCATGCGCCAAAAACTCACGGGCCAGGCTGGCGGTGGTCACGATGATTGGTTGAGCGTGCGCCTGGTCGAGTCGGGCTTATTTTCAAGAAGCGCCATCAAATCTGGCCCTCAAAGTGCGCCGACAATACAACTGTCGCCATACCTACGCTACCATGTGCCTCATGGCAGGCATGAACCCTGCGTTTATCGCCAATCAGCTTGGCCACGGCGTGCAGATGTTGCTCTCGACTTACGCTAGATGGCTCAATTCCAGCACAGACTGGAGCGAGCTCGGGAAACTCGAAAACAGCATGATTGGTACAAAATTGGCACGACCCGACGAGGTGCCACTATGAAACCCGCATGGAATATAGCCCTGTGACATTGGAACAAAACTACACCGCGATCCTCGGTCAACTCGGCGAAGACGTTTCCCGTGAAGGCCTTCTGGATACGCCAAAGCGTGCAGCCAAAGCCATGCAGTACCTTTGCCGTGGCTATGAACAAACCCTGGAAGAAGTCACCAACGGTGCCTTGTTCAGCTCTGACAACAGCGAAATGGTGCTGGTAAAAGACATCGAGTTGTACTCGCTGTGCGAACACCACCTGCTGCCGTTTATCGGCAAAGCCCACGTGGCTTACATTCCGAGCGGCAAAGTGCTGGGCCTGTCTAAAGTGGCGCGCATTGTCGACATGTACGCCCGCCGCTTGCAGATCCAGGAAAACCTGAGCCGCCAGATCGCCGACGCAGTGATGCAAGTCACCGGCGCCCTGGGCGTTGCCGTGGTGATTGAAGCCAAGCACATGTGCATGATGATGCGCGGTGTCGAGAAGCAAAATTCGTCGATGATTACATCGGTGATGCTGGGTGAGTTCCGCGAAAACGCCGCCACCCGTAGCGAGTTTCTCAGCTTGATCAAGTAATTGGCGACCCGAAAAAGACCGGCGTTTATCGCCGGTTTTTTTTCGTCTGCCTGTTTTCAGGTAAGCTGCGCCCCTTCTTACTTGCCCATGAGGCTTTTACTGTGTTTATCAAAGCGCTTCGCGTAGGCCTGGGTCAGCTCATCATCGCTGGCGATTTTGTTACCCGGCCCAGCAAAAAGCAGCGCCCGGCAGCCGCTCAGGTGCTGGTCGATCAAGCTGCAAAAAGCCTGACCCTGTACCAGTTCCACGCGTGCCCGTTCTGCGTGAAAACCCGCCGCACGTTGCGCCGCCTGAATGTGCCGGTCGCCCTGCGGGATGCGAAAAACAACGAGCAGGACCGTCAAACCCTGCTGGAGCAAGGCGGCAAGATCAAAGTGCCTTGCCTGCGCATTGAAGAAGACGGCAAGACCACCTGGATGTACGACTCCAAGGCGATCATTGAGTACCTGAACCAGCGCTTTGCCAACGTTTAAAGATCACACCCCGCCCATAAAAAAACCGGCTCAAGGCCGGTTTTTTTATGGGCGATCAGCTCAATCGAGCATCCCCACATGCCGCGGGTGGCTGGCCACCCTTTGCAACCAGGCCTGGATGCCAGGATAGCCGCTGAGATCAAAGCCGCCCTGATCGGCCACATGGGTGTAGGCGTACAACGTCACGTCAGCAATCGAGTACTGCTCACCCACCAGGTACGGGGTGCGATTAAGCTGTTGCTCCATCACATCCAGCGCCTTGTAGCCGCGCTTTTGCAGTGCGCGGTACTCCTCCAGACGCTCTTGCGGCAACCCCAGGTAAAACTGGATAAACCTTGCCACCGCAATGTAAGGCTCATGGCTGTACTGTTCGAAAAACTGCCATTGCAGCACCTGGGTGCGCAAACGCGGCTCAGCCGGCAAAAACTCGCTGCCGTCGGCCAGGTAGTTGAGAATCGCGTTGGACTCCCACAGGCACGTGCCGTCTTCCAGCTCCAGCACTGGCACTTTGCCGTTCGGGTTTTTCGCCAGGAAATCCGGGGTTTGTGTTTCGCCCTTGAGGATATCCACCGCGAACCACTGATACTCAAGGCCCAGCAAATGCAGCATCAGCTTGATCTTGTAGCAGTTGCCCGAATTGTAATCGCCATAAACCTTGAGCATCGTGCCTCCTTTAGGCCGCTTGAGCGGCCTGAGCCTGACGAATAACGTTAGCCAGGCGCTTGAGGCCTTCGTGCAGACGCGCCGGGTCGATGTGGCTGAAGTTCAGGCGCAGGCTGCCTACGTTCTGGTCCGGGTTGGCGAAGAACGGTTCACCCGGCATGAATGCCACGTTCTGCTCCAACGCAGGCTTGAGCAACGTACGGGTGTCGAACGGCTGCTTGAGGGTCAACCAGAAGAACAGGCCGCCCTGTGGCACGTGCCAGTCCGCCAGGTCCGAGAAGTGCTCTTCCAGCGCCAGCTGAAAACCGTCACGGCGCACGCGGTAGAAGTCACGCAGCTCGGCCAGGTGGTTGGTCATTTTCTCGGTGCCGATCCACTGCAATGCCTGCCATTGGCCAACACGGTTGGTGTGCAGGTCAGCCGATTGCTTGAGGCGCAGCAAATGGGGGAACAGATCAGGGCTGGCAATCAGGAAGCCAACGCGCAAGCCCGGCAACAGGGTCTTGGACACGGTGCCGGTGTAGATCCAGCTGGCTTTTTTCAGGCGGCTGACAATCGGCGTGGCACTGCCGCCGTCAAAGTTCAGTTCGCGGTACGGCTCATCTTCAATCAGGGTGACGCCGAACTCGTCGAGCAAGGCCGCTACGGCGTCGCGCTTGGTTTCGCTGTAACGCACGGCAGACGGGTTCTGGAACGTCGGGATCAGGTAGATGAAGGCCGGGCTGTGTTTTTCCAGCTGCACACGCAAGGCAGCCAGGTCCGGGCCGTCGGCTTGCAGCGGGAACGTCAGGCACTCGGCACCGAACAGCTGGAAGATTTGCAGCGCCGCCAGATAGGTCGGCGCTTCGAGCATGATTTCAGTGCCTTTGTCGATGTACAGCTTGGCTGCCAGGTCCAGCGCCTGCTGCGAACCGCTCAGCACCATGACCTGGCTCGCATCGCAATCAACGCCCAATGCGCGGGCCTCTGCGGCCAGTACTTCACGCAGTGCCGGCTCGCCTTCACTCATGCCGTATTGACCCATCGAGGCCGGCATGTCGGTCCAGTCGACCTTGGGCAACATGGCTTCAGCCGGTAGCCCGCCAGCGAAAGACATGACTTCCGGACGTTGGGCCGCAGCCAGAATTTCACGAATCAAAGAGCTTTTCAGGCGGGAAACACGTTCGGAGAAGGCCATACAGATCACCGGTAGCGGAAGTAATTGGAAATAAGTCAAACTGGTTGACCGAAACTACGCCGCGAAGCCTAGATACGTCAATATGCTTGACCTTAAAAATCCGACCACTCAGCGTGCCGCCATGGAAGCCTTCTTCTTTGGCTATCAAGCGTTTACTGCCAAGGCAGACGAAATGCTGGCGCGCCGTGGGCTGAGCCGGGTGCATCAGCGCATCGTTTTTTTTATCGCCCACCATCCCGGTGTAAGCGTCAAGGAACTGCTGACGCTGCTGGGCGTAAGCAAACAAGCCCTCAATACGCCATTACGCCAGCTGATCGAAATGGATCTGGTGCGCAGCGTCGCGCCCGAGACCGACAAGCGCAAACGCCTGCTGGAGCTGACCGCTGACGGCGTCACCTTCGAGAAAAACCTGCGCCGCGAGCAGGTCAAACTGCTGCAACGGGTGTTCGCCCAGGCCGGTGACGACGCCGTCAATGGCTGGCTGGCGATCAATCATGCGCTGGGCCAAAGCCGCCAGCCCTAGCCTGGATACTGAAGCAGGGTTCCCACAACAAGCCCACTTCCACCCATCACTTTCGGCCACAATCCAGAAAACATTATTTGCTTTTTTTGTATACAAAAGCATAATTCATCTCGCCTGCATTCTTGACCCAAAGGTCAGAAAAATGCTGCACGCCTCACCAGTGCCCTTAAAAACAATAAAAGCCTGAGGAAAAACCGTGGACAGCCAAAAGTCAGAAGTACCCGCCGTTGAACTTTCTCCCCCCTCCTCCCGCGGCTGGCTGGAGCGCCTGTTCAAATTGTCGCTGCATGGCACCACGGTCAGGACCGAACTGATTGCCGGGCTGACCACCTTTATCACGATGGCCTACATCATCTTCGTCAACCCCAACATCATGGCCGACGCGGGCATTGATCACGGCGCAGCCTTTGTGGCGACCTGCATCGCCGCTGCCCTGGGCAGCCTGTTAATGGGGCTCTACGCCAACTGGCCAGTAGGCCTGGCGCCAGGCATGGGCCTGAATGCGTTCTTCACCTACACGGTGGTCGGGACGATGGGCTACAGCTGGGAGACCGCCCTGGGCGCGGTCTTTGTCTCTGGCGTACTGTTTCTGATTCTGACCCTGTCACGGGTGCGCGAATGGCTGCTCAACAGCATTCCTGCCAGCCTGCGTTATGCAATGGGTGCGGGGGTCGGTTTGTTTCTGGGGATTATCGGCCTGAAAACCTCGGGCATCATCGTCGATAGCCCGGCCACCCTGATCAAACTCGGCTCCCTGCGCGACCCGGCGCCGCTGCTGGCCGCCGTGTGCTTTTTAATGATTGCGATTCTTAGCTACCACCGCGTGTTCGGCGCGATCCTGATCAGCATTATCGCCGTCACTCTCGCTGGCTGGGGCCTGGATCTGGTGCACTACAACGGCATCATGTCTGCGCCGCCAAGCCTGGCTCCGACCTGGATGGCGATGGACCTCAAGGGTGTGTTCAATATCAGCATGATCAGCGTGGTGCTGGCCTTCCTGTTTGTACACATGTTCGACACTGCCGGCACCTTGATGGGCGTGGCCCAGCGTGCCGGCCTGGTCAAGGCTGACGGCAAAATCGAAAACCTGTCCAGGGCACTCAAGGCTGACAGCGCCTCAAGCGTGTTCGGCGCCGTGGTTGGCGTGCCACCCGTGACCAGCTATGTCGAAAGCGCCGCAGGGGTCGCGGCAGGCGGTCGGACCGGGCTCACCGCCGTCACCGTGGGCGTGCTGTTTGTTGCCGCGATGTTCTTCGCCCCCCTGGCTGGCATGATCCCCGCTTATGCCACAGCAGGCGCCCTGATTTACGTCGCGATGCTGATGATGGGCGGCATGCAGCACATCAACTGGGACGAACCCACCGACTGCATCCCGGCCATTGTGACCATGATCATGATGCCAATGACCTTCTCGGTCGCCGACGGGATTGCCCTGGGCTTTATCAGCTATGTCGCACTCAAGGCAGGCACCGGTAAATACCGCGAAATTTCTGTCAGCCTGTGGGTGCTCTGCGCTATTTTCATCGCCAAGTTTATTTACCTGTAAACCGGGCGATATCAACCGGCCCCGCCAATGACGCGGGGCCTTTGTGCTATGGGAGGAAGTGATGAGTCTGGAAACCTGGCTGCTGTTCAGCAGCGCGGCATTGGTGGTAATCCTGATTCCGGGGCCTTTGTCGTTATTGATGATCAGCAACAGTTTGAACTACGGCCTGCGCCGTTCTTACCCGGCATTTCTGGGGGGTGTATTTGCCTCGATTTGCCTGCTCAGTGCTTCGGCACTGGGTTTGGGGGCTTTGTTGCTGGCCTCGGAAAAACTCTTCAGCGCCCTGAAAATCGTCGGCGCGCTGTATCTGTTTTATCTGGCCTGGCAAAGCTGGAAACAATCGCGCCAGCCGGCCACAGTCACCAACGTGCCTGAAGCCGCACCAAAACCGCGCTTCAGCGCCCTGTTCGGGCGCGCGTTTGTACTGGGCGCCAGCAATCCGAAAGACATTTTGTTCTTTGCTGCCTTCCTTCCGCAGTTCCTCAACCCTGACCTGCCCTTCCTTAACCAGTTGCTGGTGATGATCGCCACCTGGACCGTACTCGACCTGCTGTGCAAGCTGGCCTACGGCCTTGGCGCCCATGGTGCGGCGGGTTATCTGCGCAGCGGCAAGGGCCAGAGCTGGTTTAACCGCATCAGCGCCGGGTTGTTTGGTGTAGCGGGAACGGCGTCACTGCTAAGCCGCTGATACAGCACCGCCTGTGTGGGAGGGGGCTTGCTCGCGATACAAGATGCCATCGCGAGCAAGCCCGCCCCCACAAGTCATGTGTAGACAGGCAAAAAAAAGCCCGCAGTGTGAGCGGGCAAATAACCACATGCGCAGATCGATATCTTCTAGCTACCGCGATAGGTCGAGTAGCTGTACGGCGAAATCAGTAGCGGTACATGGTAGTGATCCTGCTCGGAACTGATCCCGAAACGCAGTACCACCACGTCCAGAAACGCCGGCTCCGGCAATTTCACACCCCGCGCGCGGTAGTAATCACCGGCACTGAACTGCACCTGGTAAACCCCCGAACGGTACGTATCCCCTTCCAGCAACGGCGCGTCGCAGCGGCCATCGCTATTGGTCAGCGCTGTAGCGACCAACTCCAGCCCCGAACCTTCAACCCGATACAACTCGACCTTGATCGAGCTGCCCGGACAGCCATGTGCGGCATCCAAAACGTGCGTAGTCAAACGTCCCATAGATTGTGCGACCTCCCGAGTCGGTGAAAAAAATGGCCACTGCACCCCTTTGGCGCACCAAAAGCATCAGCGAGAACACGATTAAGACATTTATCAAAAAAATTGTACACAATTAAAAAGCACAATTTCAGCCAGCCCTTGAGCCGCACCGCCTGCACGGTATTTCCTGTCAAAGCCGCAGGGTTAGCAGACTTCTTATCCATAAGCTGACCAATCAGGCAGGTTTCTTGCAAGTACCTTTAAGGCGCGAAGCATGGTAGAAATAGAAAAAATCAGGGTTACAAATAGATTATAAAGTTGTATACAATCAAGCCATCGCAGTGACGCCAGGTCTGGCCAATCGACTGTTAACACAAACAATAAGGAAGACTGTAGTGAGCGCTGACTACCCACGCGACCTGATTGGTTACGGTCCAAACCCTCCGCACCCGCATTGGCCGGACAACGCCCGTATCGCCCTGTCTTTCGTACTCAACTACGAAGAAGGCGGCGAGCGCAACATCCTGCACGGCGACAAGGAATCTGAAGCGTTCCTGTCCGAAATGGTCTCGGCGCAGCCGTTGCAAGGCGAGCGCAACATGAGCATGGAGTCCTTGTACGAGTACGGCAGCCGCGCAGGCGTGTGGCGTGTACTCAAACTGTTTCGCGAATTCGACATCCCGCTGACCATATTTGCCGTGGCGATGGCCGCCCAGCGCCACCCGGACGTGATCCGCGCCATGGTTGCTGCCGGGCATGAGATTTGCAGCCACGGGTATCGCTGGATCGACTACCAGTACATGGATGAAGCCCTTGAGCGTGAACACATGCTCGAAGCCATCCGCATCCTCACCGAAATCAGCGGTGAACGCCCCCTGGGCTGGTACACCGGCCGCACCGGCCCCAATACCCGGCGCCTGGTGATGGAAGAAGGCGGTTTCCTGTACGACTGCGACACCTATGACGACGACCTGCCCTACTGGGAGCCCAACAACCCTACCGGCAAGCCGCATCTGGTGATCCCTTACACCCTGGACACCAATGACATGCGCTTCACCCAAGTGCAGGGTTTCAACACCGGCGAGCAATTTTTCCAGTACCTCAAGGATGCTTTCGATGTGCTGTACGCCGAAGGCGCAGAGTCGCCGAAAATGCTATCCATCGGCCTGCATTGCCGCCTCATTGGCCGCCCTGCGCGTCTCGCCGCCCTCAAGCGTTTCATTGAATACGCCAAAGGTCATGAACAGGTCTGGTTCACCCGCCGCGTGGACATCGCACGCCACTGGCACGCCACCCACCCTTTTGTTGCAGAGACCGCCAAATGAGCGCCTTCAAGACCCTCAAGCCTTCACAACTGAGCCGTGAAGCGTTCGTGGCAGCCTTTGCCGATATCTACGAACACTCGCCCTGGGTAGCCGAAAAAGCCTACGACCTGGGCCTGGACAGCAGCGTCGACACCATCGAAACCCTGCACCAGCGCATGAGTGACATTTTGTTGAGCGCCGATCACGCCAGCCAGCTGGCACTGATCAATGCTCACCCGGACCTGGCCGGCAAAGCAGCCGTCCAGGGCCAACTCACCGAAGCCAGCACCCATGAACAAGCTGGCGCCGGTATTCACCAATGCACGGCCGAAGAGTTTCAACGCTTCACCGAGCTGAACGAGGCCTACAAAGCCAAGTTCAAGTTTCCCTTCATCATGGCGGTAAAAGGCAGCGACCGGCACCAGATCCTCGCCGCGTTCGAGACCCGCATCCATAACCCGGCAGACGTCGAGTTCAAATGCGCGTTGGCAGAAATCAACAAAATTGCCCTGTTCCGATTACTCCAGCTCTAAGCCGAACCGGCACGTGCCGGTGACGCATCTCCAGCCACTTAATTAAAGGCAGACAAGAAGAATGAAAGCTTACGCCGTACCTTTCGAGAAGTTCGTCAACCTGGCCGATGCCCGCCTGGGCACCAAAATCGTTTCGGTCACCGATGACTGGTTCGCCGACGCCAACCGCCTGTTCCAGCCGACCCCGGCCGTATGGAAGGAGGGCGTTTTCGATGACAACGGCAAGTGGATGGACGGCTGGGAGTCCCGCCGCAAGCGCTTCGAAGGCTATGACAGCGCAGTGATCCGCCTGGGCGTTCCGGGCTCGATCAAGGGTGTGGACATCGACACTTCATTCTTCACCGGCAACTTTCCGCCGTCTGCCTCGCTGGAAGCCTGTTTCCTGGCCTCGGGCGAACCCAACGAAAACACCCAGTGGGTTGAAGTGCTGTCGGCTGTCGAGCTGCAAGGCAACAGCCATCACTACCACGAAATCAGCAATGACCAGGCTTTCAGCCACCTTCGCTTCAACATCTACCCGGATGGCGGCGTAGCGCGTCTGCGCGTGTATGGCGTGCCGTTCCGTGACTGGTCGGCAGTGGGTGACAACGAGCAGATCGACCTGGCAGCCGCCCTCAACGGTGGCCGCGCCCTCGCCTGCTCCGACGAGCACTTCGGCCGCATGAGCAACATCCTCAACCCGGGCCGCGGCATCAACATGGGCGACGGTTGGGAAACCGCACGCCGCCGTACTCCGGGCAATGACTGGGTCATCGTGGCGCTGGGCCATGCAGGCGAGATTGAAAAAATCATCGTCGACACCCTGCACTTCAAAGGCAACTACCCCGACAGCTGCTCGATCCAGGGCGCGTTCGTCAAGGGCGGTACCGACAGCCAGATCGAAACCCAGTCGCTGTTCTGGCGTGAGCTGCTGCCGAGTCAAAAAATGGAAATGCACGCTGAGCACACCTACAGCGAGCAACTCAAAAACCTCGGCCCGATTACCCATATTCGCCTGAACCTGTTCCCGGACGGTGGTGTAAGCCGCATTCGCGTACTGGGTAAAGTAGCGAAGTAATGCTGAGCCTGTAGTCGCTGCCGCAGGCTGCGAAGGGTTGCGGAGCAACCCGTTATCTCAAGGCCCTGCGCTTCATCCCAGGGCTCGCAGCCGGCGGCAGCGACTACAAAAGCAACACGATGACCTGACAGAAACCCGAATAAGAAGACCACCATGCGCACATTGATGATTGAACCGCTGACCAAAGAAGCCTTCGCCCCTTTCGGCGATGTGATTGAAACCGATGGCAGCGACCACTTCATGATCAATAACGGTTCGACCATGCGCTTTCACCGTCTGGCAGAAGTCGAAACGGCTACGCCAGAAGACAAGGCGATCATCAGCATTTTCCGCGCCGAGGCGCAGGACATGCCATTTACCGTTCGCATGCTGGAGCGCCATCCGCTGGGCAGTCAGGCGTTTATACCGCTGCTCGGCAACCCCTTTCTGATCGTGGTCGCGCCACTTGGCGATGAACCTGTATCAGGCTTGGTCCGCGCCTTTGTCAGTAATGGCAGGCAGGGCATTAATTACCATCGCGGCGTTTGGCACCATCCGGTGCTGACGATCGAAAAGCGGGATGACTTCCTGGTGGTTGATCGCAGTGGCACAGGCAATAACTGCGATGAGCATTTCTTTAAAGAGGATCAGTTGCTGTTCCTCGCCCCCCACCAATAAGAGAAGGTCCAACACTCATAAAAGAGTGACGGGCAAGAGGTAAAGACTGTGGAAGCACATCTAATGGAATGGCTGAATCTGAGCGTGCGCTGGATTCATATGATCACTGGTGTGGCCTGGATCGGCGCATCGTTTTATTTCGTCTGGCTGGAGAACAATCTCAACCGTGCCAACCCCAAGGATGGCCTGGCAGGCGATCTATGGGCGATTCACGGCGGCGGCATTTACCACCTCGAAAAATACAAGCTGGCCCCACCCACCATGCCGGAAAACCTGCACTGGTTTAAATGGGAAGCCTATTTCACCTGGATGTCAGGCATCGCCCTGCTCTGCCTGGTCTTCTACTTCAACCCCGCGCTGTACCTGATTGCTCCCGGCAGCAGCCTGAGCGGTCCCGAAGCAGTGGCCATCGGCATCGGTTCGCTGATCGCCGGCTGGTTCGTTTACGACTTTCTCTGCGACTCCGCCCTAGGCAAGCGCCCGGCGTTGCTCGGTTTCGTCCTGTTTGTGTTGCTGGTTGCGGCAGCGTTCGGCCTGAGCAAGGTGTTCAGCGGGCGCGGTGCTTACCTGCATGTGGGCGCCATTATCGGCACCATCATGGTCGGTAACGTGTTCCGCACCATCATGCCCGCACAACGCGCTCTGGTAGCCGCGATCAAGGAAGGCCGCAGCCCCGATCCAGCCCTTCCGGCCAAAGGCCTGCTGCGTTCGCGACACAACAACTACTTCACCTTGCCGGTGCTGTTCATCATGATCAGCAACCACTTCCCGAGCACCTATGGCAGCCAGTACAACTGGCTGATCCTGGCCGGGATTGCGGTGCTGGCGGTGTTGGTGCGTCATTACTTCAACACCCGTCATGACAGCCACAAATATGCCTGGACCTTGCCTGTGGCAGCGCTGGGCATGATCTGCCTGGCTTACGTCACCGGTCCAAAACCGGTGTCGACCGCGCCCGAAACGGCCAAAGTCATCAAGTACCAGCCGCTTCCAGAAACCGCGCTGGGCGGTGTCAAAGCCGCGGATGCTCCGGCCCCGGTCACCGCGCCCGCTGCCCCGGCAGCACCGGTGGCCACCGTCGATTTCGAGAAGGTCCACTCGGTGATCCAGGAACGCTGCACGGTCTGTCATTCCGCCACCCCTACCAGCCCGCTGTTCAGTGCAGCCCCGGCAGGCGTGATGTTCGACACCGCGCAGCAGATCAAGCTCATGGCCCCACGTATTCAGGCCCAGGCCGTCGCCACCCCGATCATGCCGCTGGGCAACATCACCCAGATGACCCAGCAGGAACGTGACCTGATTGGCGCCTGGATCAGTGCGGGAGCCCAGACCAACTGATGCACATACTTTGCGGGCGCAGCCTGGCTGCGCCCGCAAGTACACACCACTAGCTCACAACAATAAAAAATGACCGAGGTGTTGCATGTCCGATTTAACCGAACCGCGCATACCCGCCATAACCGCGCCGCCCCCGCTGGCGCGGCTACCCATGCTGCAACTGATCCTGGTCGGTTTGCAGCATGTGCTGCTGATGTATGGCGGCGCCGTGGCCGTGCCGCTGATCATCGGACAGGCCGCAGGCCTGAGTCGGGAAGAAATCGCCTTTTTGATCAACGCCGACCTGCTGGTGGCGGGTGTCGCCACCATCGTGCAATCGATGGGGATCGGCCCCATGGGTATTCGCATGCCCGTCATGATGGGGGCCAGCTTTGCGGCCGTCGGCAGCATGGTGGCAATGGCCGGGATGCCGGGCATCGGCCTGACCGGGATCTTCGGCGCGACCATCGCCGCAGGCTTTTTCGGGATGATCATTGCGCCGTTCATGTCCAAGGTGGTTCGCTTCTTTCCACCTCTGGTCACCGGCACCGTGATTACATCGATCGGCCTGTCCCTGTTCCCCGTTGCGGTCAACTGGGCCGGTGGCGGCAGTGCTGCTGCGCAGTTCGGTTCCCCGACGTACCTGGCCATTGCGGCACTGGTGCTGGGAACCATCCTGCTGATCAACCGCTTCATGCGTGGCTTCTGGGTGAACATTTCGGTATTGATCGGCATGGCCCTGGGCTATGTCCTGTCAGGCGCCATTGGCATGGTCGACCTCTCCGGCCTGGACAACACCCCCTGGCTTCAGGTCGTCACGCCGCTGCACTTCGGCATGCCGGAATTTCATCTGGCCCCGATCCTTTCGATGTGCCTGGTGGTGGTGATCATTTTTGTCGAGTCCACCGGGATGTTCCTGGCACTGGGCAAAATCACCGACCAGGAAGTCACTCCACGCATGCTGCGTCGCGGCTTGCTGTGTGATGCCGGGGCGTCGTTCATTGCAGGTTTCTTCAACACCTTTACCCACTCCTCATTCGCCCAGAACATTGGTCTGGTGCAGATGACCGGCGTGCGTTGCCGCTCGGTGACGATCATGGCCGGTGTCTTTCTGATCACCCTGAGCCTGCTGCCCAAGGCGGCGTATCTGGTGGCCTCGATTCCGCCTGCGGTTCTGGGTGGCGCAGCCATCGCCATGTTCGGCATGGTCGCGGCCACAGGCATCAAGATCCTCCAGGAAGCCGACATTGCCGACCGCCGCAATCAATTGCTGGTGGCCGTCAGCATCGGCATGGGCCTGATCCCGGTGGTACGCCCCGAGTTCTTCGCCCACCTGCCACTGTGGATGGACCCCATCACCCACAGCGGCATCGCCATGGCCGCCGTCAGCGCGGTATGCCTGAACCTGATGTTCAACGTACTGGGCGGCGCCGAGCGCGCAGCCATGAGCGGGCACGTGCATCAGCACTGACCTGTGGGAGCGGGCTTGCTCGCGATCGGATCACCGCGGTTTACCTGAACAACCGCAGTGCCTGAATCGCGAGCAACCCCGCTCCCACAGCTTTGCCAGCATCTGACACAAAACAATAATAAAAGGGAGTTATCCATGAACTGCAAACACTGGGGCGTCACGCTCGCGGGTGGGTTTCTGGCTGCCAGCCAGGCAATGGCGGGTGATCTGTTTCTGTGGCAAACCAACAGCCTGACTTACCTGTACGGCAAGAATTTCGCGATCAACCCTTCGATCCAGCAAACCGTCACTTTCGAACATGCCGACAAATGGAAATACGGCGACAACTTCCTGTTTGTCGACCGCATTTTCTACAACGGCAAGGATGACCCCAACAAAGGCCCGCACACCTACTACGGCGAGTTCAGCCCACGCCTGTCGTTCGGCAAGATCTTCGACCGCACGCTTGAGTACGGCCCGATCAAGGACGTGCTGCTGGCCATGACCTATGAGTACGGCGAAGGCGACAGCGAGGCATATCTGATCGGCCCCGGCTTTGATCTGGCGGTGCCGGGCTTTAACTACTTCACCCTTAATTTCTATCGTCGTCATACCGAAGGGCCGCGCCCTGGTACCGGGGTTTGGCAGATCACCCCGTCGTTTTCCTACACCATCCCCATGGGCCGTTCCAACCTGCTGATCGACGGTTACATGGACTGGGTGGTGGACAACGACCAGAACTCACGCGGCACCTATCACGCCAACCTGCACTTCAACCCCCAGATCAAATATGACCTGGGCAAGGCCCTGAACCTGGGTGAAAAACAGCTGTATGTCGGTATTGAATACAGCTACTGGAAGGACAAGTACGGCATCGAAAGCAGCAGCCGCCTGGACACCAACCAGAACACCGCCAGCGCCCTGATCAAAGTCCACTTTTAAGTTAAAGACAGTGCACGCTCTGTTGTCCCTCACCCAGGGTGATAACAGAGCGCTTGAGTGCAAACGCCTGAGCCAGTATTCTCCGCGCCCGCTCGAACGCCAGTAACATTTAAAGTTGACTCAAGAGGCAACTTTAAACCTTTAAATCAAAGGCTTACTGACTGTTTTAAAGCACGGACCAAGGCGCCAATACAGAGCGCCACGTTCTCACTACTGCACGACTTTTTACTTTTTTGGAGCTAACCGAATGAAGCGCACTCTTACCAGCCTGATGCTTGCGGGGAGCATGTTGGGCGGGGCTCCGGCAGTCGCCGGCGACCTGCTGCAATGGCAAACCAACAGCCTGACTTACTTGTATGGCAAGGACTTCCAGGTCAATCCAAAGATTCAGCAAACCCTCACTTTCGAGCATGCTGACAGCTGGAAGTACGGCGATAACTTCTTCTTCCTCGACCGCATTTTCTACAACGGTAAAGAAGACGGTAACGTTGGCCCGAACACCTATTACGGCGAGTTCACGCCTCGTTTGTCGTTCGGCAAAATCTTCGACCAGAAGTTTGAATTTGGCCCGATCAAAGACGTGCTGCTGGCCATGACTTACGAGTTTGGCGAAGGCGACACCGAGGCCTACCTGATCGGCCCGGGTTTCGACCTGAACGTGCCGGGCTTTGACTACTTCCAGTTGAACTTCTACCAGCGCTTCCCTGAAGGCAACCGTGCTGGCAAAGGCGTCTGGCAGATCACCCCGGTGTGGTCCTACACCCTGCCCCTGGGCAATTCCGATGTGCTGATCGACGGCTACATGGACTGGGTGGTGGACAACGACCAGAACTCACGCGGCACCTACCACGCCAACCTGCACTTCAACCCGCAGATCAAATATGACCTGGGCAAGGCATTGAGCTGGGGCGCCAAGCAGTTGTACGTCGGCGTTGAATACGACTACTGGAAAAACAAGTACGGCATCGAAGACAGCGGTTCATTCAAAACCAACCAGGACACTGCGAGCCTGCTGGTCAAGTACCACTTCTGATGCGCGAGCCCCGGGCGCCTTATCGCGCCTGGGGCACCTGCAACAAACCCCGCAGCATCAGGTCCAGGCTGTCCAGCGCAGCCGCCAGACGCTGCGGCGGGTTGTCGGCCTCGGCAATCCAGAACGACGCATCCATCAAGCCGCCCTGAATCAGGCGCGCCAACGCCTCGGGGTCGGTGCGTTGAATCACGTGTGTATCCATCAAGCCTTGCAGCATCGCCGCCATCGACAGACAGCACACTGACTGAGTGTTCTGCACGTATTGCGAGCCCAGCACCGAAGGCGCATCCCGCAACAAAATGCGCTGCACTTCGATTTGCAGGGCCATCTCCAGATACAGCCGGCACTGATCCTGAAACCCTTGCCACTGGCTGTCGGCTTGCTCAAGCACCTGGGCCAGTTGCGCATCCAGCTCGGCATCGATTTGCTGGGCCACCGCCTGAAACAAACCCTTCTTGTCACCGAAATGGTGATACAGCGCCCCGCGCGTCAAGCCCACCGAAGCCGTCAACTCATCCATCGAGGTCTGGGCGTAGCCCACCGAACCAAAGGCCAGCCGTGCAGCTTCAAGCAGCTTGCCACGGGTTTCTTCGATCATTTGCGACCGCGCTTTGGGCGCCATGCCTGCCACCTTTAATTTGGGATACACGACGTATGTTAATTGACATACGTCATGTATGCGTATATTTCTACATACGCCGCGTATGTAGCATTCACGAAAATATGTAGTCGCTGCCGCAGGCTGCGAAGGGTTGCTCTGCAACCCGTTTTCCAAAATGCTCCGCGGCTCCCTTCGCAGCCTGCGGCAGCGACTACAGAATCAAAGTGTGTCCACCCAATGTTCCGGAGCTTGTATGGCTAACCCTTATCGCGAGATTTTCAGCGCCCCCGGCACCAAGGCTTTCAGCGGCGCGGGCCTGATCGCACGGATGCCGATATCCATGGTCGGCATCGGCATCATCACCATGCTTGCACAGTTGCAGGGCTCCTATTGGCTGGCCGGTGGCGTGGCCGCCACCTTTGCCCTGGCCACTGCCCTGCTGGCACCTCAGATTTCACGCTGGGTCGACCGCTACGGCCAGAGCCGCATCCTGCCGGGCGTCACCGCCATTGGCGTCAGCGGCCTGCTGGCCCTGCTGCTGTGCAGCCATTTTGGCGCGCCGGACTGGACGCTGTTTGTGTTCGCCGCACTGTCGGGCTGCATGCCCAGCATGTCGGCGATGGTGCGGGCACGCTGGACCGAGCTGTACCGCGGCTCGCCCAAATTGCACACCGCGTTTTCATTCGAGTCGGTACTCGATGAGGTCAGCTTCATTATCGGCCCGCCGATTTCCGTGGGCCTGAGCGTCGCCCTGTTCCCCCAGGCCGGGCCACTGGCGGCAGCCATCCTGCTGGCCATTGGCGTCAGCGTGTTTGTGCTGCAACGCAAAACCGAACCGCCGGTACATCCGCGCAGCAACGAGCACGGTGGCAGCGTACTGCGCCAGGGCGCCGTGGTGATCCTGCTGCTGGCCTTGCTTGGGCTGGGGACGATTGTGGGCACGGTGGACGTGGTCAGCGTGGCCTTTGCCCAGCATCAGGGCCAGCCTGCGGCTGCCAGCATCGTACTGTCGATGTACGCCTTCGGTTCCTGTGTCGCCGGGCTGATCTTCGGCACGCTCAAACTGAACATGCCGCTGCCCAAATTGTTTGTGCTGGGGGCACTGGCCACTTCGGTCACGATGGTGCCACTGATGTGGGTCGACAGCGTCGCCACGCTGGCCGTAGGAATGCTGGTCGCCGGGCTGTTTTTTGCGCCAACCCTGATCACCGCCATGGGCCTGGTGGAAAACATCGTACCGCCGGCCAAACTGACCGAGGGCCTGACCTGGATGATTACCGGCCTGGGCATGGGGGTTGCCCTTGGCGCCGTCCTGGGTGGCTGGGTGGTGGACGCTTACGGCGCCCAGGCGGGCTTTACCGTGTCCCTGGCTGCCGGTGGCGTGATGGTGCTGTTCGCCGTGCTCGGCTACCGCCTGCTGCAGGACAGCACCGTACCCCGCGCCATAGCGGCCTAGCCTTTGACCGCGCGCCAGACCTTGCTCACACCAGACACCACCGCCAGCACCACTGCGCCAGCAATAATGCCGGCCACGGCGTTGAGCAAGGTCGGCACGATTGCCGAGACCACGCCCAGCCATTGCGCGCTGCCTTGGGCCACGCCTTCAACCCAGTGATGCAGCGCCGGTACGCCATGGGTCAGGATGCCGCCGCCATCACAATCCAAATTCGTACAAAAATGGACATAGAAAAACCCATTAAATTCAAATGGTTGTATATCACTTACTTTGTCCATATGGACATCGGAAAAATGGACGTTTTCAGAACTCGAGCTACGATTTCTCCTTGTGAACTCAACAGATCACCATGCCCAATGACCATATTTTTTATTCGCTGTCGAAACAACTTCGAGTGCATACGACTCAAATGAAATCGAAAGATTGCCGCTCTGAGCTAAGCTGGATACTCAAAATATTGAGGAGCTGAGGGATGCCAAGGAAGACGCTTATATTTGGAAATGGGCTAGGGATGGCGCTTGACCCTAAACATTTTTCCCTCACCAATGCGATGGCAGAGATATGGAATGATCCTTTTGCGATCAGTGACGTACATAAGGATCTCATCAGCCAATGCCTTGGTGGGAATGGAGCTATCCCTCAGCGCGAAGATCAGCTTGACCCGCTGCATCTGGTCATCTCTGCTTGCAGAACGTTAAGCAGCATCAACATGTCTCAACGCATGAACGTGCATTGGTTATGCCAGGAAGGCCAACACTTTCCTGTTGCGGTCGGAATGTAGTGGTCTAATGAAACCGGACACCCATTTAGGCGAGAATGCTTGCCAGATCGCGGTGTCAGATGACCAAACAACGCAGTGTCTTTTCCGCTGAATTCAAACGCGAGGCTGCCGACCTCGTACTCAAGCAAAACTACAGTTTCATCGAAGCCAGTCGTTCACTCGGCGTCGGTGAGTCGGCACTACGCCGCTGGGTCGACCAGGTTCAGCAAGAGCGCCAAGGCGTTACTCCGCAGAGCAAAGCGCTGCCCCCGGAACAACAGAAAATCCAGGAGCTGGAAGCTCGTATCGCTCGACTTGAGCGAGAGAAATCCATCTTAAAAAAGGCTACTGCGCTCTTGATGTCGGAAGATCACGAGCGTTCGCGCTGATTGACCTACTGAGCGTCCATGAGCCGGTTGATTGGCTGTACAAGGTGTTTGAAGTCATCCGCTCGTGTTACTACGCCCAGCGTCTCAGACCCCGGACTCCTGATGTTGAGCGGCTTCGGCTGCGCAGTCGGGTCAATGAACTGTTCACGCAAAGTCGCAGTGCTGCGGGCAGCCGCAGCATCTTGTCGATGATGCGTGAAGACGGTGAGCAACTGGGCCGGTTCAAGGTACGTAGCTTAATGCGCGAGCTTGAACTGATGAGCAAACAGCCAGCTTCTCATGCCTATAAACGAGCAACGGTCGAACGGCTGGATATTCCGAATACGTTGAATCGGGAGTTCGATGCCCCAGCGCCCCATCAGGTCTGGTGCGGCGACATCACTTACATCTGGGCTCAGGGCAAATCGCATTACCTGGCTGTTGTGCTGGATCTTTGCGCGCGCCGGATAGTGGGTTGGGAATTGTCGAAAAAGCCGGACGCCGAGCTGGTTATCAAGGCACTGGACATAGCCTATGAGCAACGTGGAAGACCTCAGGGGCTGCTGTTTCACTCGGATCAAGAGTCGCCCAGTATGCGAGCCGCTTATTCCGCCAGCGGCTTTGGCGTTATCGCATGCGGCAAAGTATGAGTCGTCGGGGAAATTGCTGGGACAATGCGCCGATGGAGCGGGTGTTCCGGAGTTTGAAAACCGAATGGATACCGACCACGGGCTACCGAACGACCCAAGAGGCCCAGCGCGACATCAGTCATTTTTTGATGCATCGGTACAACTGGATTCGGCCGCACCAATTCAACGGTGGGTTGGCGCCAGCTCAGGCCGAGAAAAAACTTAACGTCGTGTCCGGGATTAGTTGACCACTACACATTCAGTCTAGGCTAGTTGAAGATTTTCAAGAATGCTTGGCAGGACAGAGAGAAATTGCGGTGGGTGCATGCATCAAGATTAGCCCCGTCAGCGCCCTTCTCTAACAGACCGGAAAGATGCGGTTCTGACAGAGTTCAGTACCTTGCGATCACTATTTTCTCCACGTACATAGTGGCCATTTTTCTATTCACGGCATCGGTTAGATCGCTCCCTGCTTAGGGCCTACAGTTGGTGATCCAATTATCCAATCCGTGCATAGCCTGGAGGAGTATCTCCTCGACCGGCTGGCGGCTCCTTATGCACAAGGGCAGTCAAGAATTTGGTCTGAACTCGGCAATGGCGAGCGGAGGCGGTTTTTGTCGACGATCTTCACCCATGCGAGGGTGTCATCTGGCGACGAGGCGGCATTGCGAAGGACATACGATCTTGGCTCGGTCATTCGATCAACGAGCTGTTCGGTAACCGCACTAATTAGGCTTGTGCATCGCCGGGTTCTGCACAACACGGGCTCATTCCATCCTGAACGAACCAAGAGCCGAGCAGGAGGAGATCCCCCTCCAGCGTCAGCGCTCCAGTGGATTTTCAATAAATTGGCGGACATGCTATAAAACGGCCTGAGGCATTAATCTTTCTTGGCTGCTTCCGCAACTCGCGAAATCGCGCCCATCGCAACTGCGGCGATCATTCCAGATAGAGCCCCAACCACACCATATGCTCCCATCTTAGCGACAGCCCCCCATCCTCCAAGCGCGCTCACGATAGTTTCAATAAACTGCTCGACTGGATGAATACCCTCTGCCACAAAAGTGCCGCCAACTAGGAACATCGCGATAGTTCCAATCCACGACAGTGTCTTCATGAGAATTGGGGCTGACGCTACCAACATGCTACCAATTTTTCTCAAAACCGCCCCGATGCTGCCTTTAGACTTAGACTTGAGTAAAGCGAGACCAGCATCATCCAGCCTGACAATTCCTGCAACCAGACCATAAACACCAACAGTCATAGCCACTGAAATAATAATTAGCGTGACTATCTGCTGAAGCAAAGGGGCAGACGATACAACATTCAAAGTTATAATCGTAATTTCCGCGCTCAATATAAAATCCGTCCGGATTGCCCCCTTAATTTTACGCCTTTCGTAAGCAGCCAATTCTTCCTTAGTTTTAGGAGCGGACTTGGTGTCGCTAGTATCGAGCTCATGACTGCCTCGAAACAGCTTCTCCTTGATGGCTTCGAATCCCTCGTAGCACAGGTAGATACCTCCTGCCATTAGCAGCCACTTTACTGACCAAGGCAAAAAAGCACTAAGTAACAGCGCACATGGCACTAAAATCGCTTTATTAACGAGTGATCCTTTGAACACTGCCCAGACCACAGGGAGTTCACGATCTGCTTTCATGCCGGTTACTTGCTCAGCATTTACAGCCAAATCGTCACTCAGGACGCTGGCCGATTTTTTTGCAGCGACCTTACTCATTAAAGAGATGTCATCTAACAAGGCCGCAATATCATCCAACAACGCAAAAAAACTGCTGCCAGCCATTTCATTTCACCCTTAGTAGATTCTTACAATTTAATTATCCTGAAGCACCTGAATCCTCAGACTTGCTTGCAGGAAAAGCCCGATGGCTCACAAGGACGCAAGGCCGACTCAACCAGCCCAAGCGAACAGGCTGCTTCACTATGGCTGTAGCCTTAGCACTAGGCATGCGGCCACTCGCTTGAACTCAGAGGTAAAGACACGGCGTTGTTTGGTCATCTGACACCTCGATATGGCGAGCATTCTCGCCTAAATGGGTGTCCGGTTTCATTAGACCACTACAGAACCTCCTTGCCGTTGCTTGGGATTCTGAATCCCTTCTGCAAAAATCGCGGTATGAAACGCTGATAGATACCTGCCATGACCACTCCTTTACCTGTGGAGCAGCAGAATGTGTCACCGGTAGCTACAGCTACGCGAAGCAGGTGCCAAACTAACGCCTGGCATTGATCATTGGGGTCGATTAGCCCAGCCTTACAACGCGCAGTAATAGCCAGTCGCTCACTGTAGCTAGCCAAGCTTCTATTCAAGGGATGTTGAGCCTTCACACAAATGCACTCGTGTTCCGTTTCCGCTCATAAACTCCAGGTGCAATCCCTTACGGCCAACAATCAAAGCCAACAGGGGACGACCATCGATCCGCGACGCTGCCAAGCCTCGCCACTCTCTGAGATCGATTGATGACGGTGAAGGATAATCTTCGGGATGCGTGTGCCATTCGCCTACGTAGCGAATGATTCCGTCGCTTTCTTGCCAACGTCTCATAGCTATTGCGTGATGATGAAAATCATCCCGCTCAAAAGAAAATCGAGAACGGCGATCTCTAGGCGATGGCGTTGTAGCGTCAATGATCTGAAGATGGGGGCCCCTGACACATCCCAGCAAAATCCCACCGGCTTCAAGATCACGAACACCTTGAACGTATTCATTGAAGGTCTCCAAAACCTCCGGCTCAAGATGTACAAAGCTCAGAGAACCCTGAGTGACCCAGCTACCTACGAAGCGCATGCTGGGCATCCAATACGAGCTGGAACGACACAATCAGCAGTCGCCGCAGTGAAGTCACGCCTCAATACTCGGGTCAACAAACTTGGCGCTTCACTTTTCGCCACCCAATCAAGCACTGCTTCAGCTCCCAAGCTTGCAGCCTGGATCGATACTGTCGCGGGGAACGGGACATAGAGCGCTTCACATCCCTGACCCGCTAACACTTGCTCAACTTCCTCATTCACTGCGAGGTAGGCTTTAGATTTATTGTAATCACACAAGCAGCGGTAGCAGGCGTCCTCAGAGCGCGCCTTCAAAAGCGATCGCACCGCTACCCCTGCGCCCTCTATCCAAACGCTCAGGATTGGTATCTCACGGTGGTACCGACGAGTGAGCCAGTAACCTAGGCTTTCCTCTCCTGTAGCGTCGATGAGCAAATCCAGATCTCCGAGATCGGCTTCGCGCACGTCGACTGGAAGGGGCCTGATATCAGCTGTCGGCATCGAGCGTTTCAGCTCATACGAAAGGGCTGCGGCTTTGTTTACAAATAGCTGATTGAACCCAAGTCGGTGTCGCCCCAAGTTCTCAGGTTGCAAGGCCTCTAGGTCTACAATCGAAAGGTGCCCACCGCCGGTGCCGGCACCAGCTTTCATTAGCATCTCAGCGAGATACCCACCGATTGTTCCGCACCCTACTTGCCCAATTTTCAGTCCAGCCAGTGTCGGATGGTTTGGGATATTGCGCTGAGCGATGAATCTGTCGTCCAGCCTGGTGACAAAAACAGGAGTAACTCGCAGCCGATAAAGATGCTCCTTCCCATGCCGTCCCATCTTAAGTTTCCATTCGCGGGACTCAGGGGGGATGTCCACGACAATCCCATAGGGCATCAATGGAGATTCGACAATGATGAGCGTTTCCCGAGCGCCAGATCGAAAAGCGAGCGCTATCCGCTTTTCGATTTTCCGGCGGCATGCCGTGTCGAGCAACGATTGCCACGCCAACACGTCGCCAACAGTTGCTGGCGGCCATACACCCTGCCGAGGTCGCGGCTTAGCCTTAGTGGTGATCTTGTATATAAGGAATTTGCTATTGGAGGAAGACATACCTAAAGCAGCTGCTTTTCTTGAGGTGCGTTGCTCGTCATCCGTCACGACGAACATCTCCCGAGCGTTGAAAGTCAGCGCGGTCAGCTGTTGAGATTGTTTACTTTCCACATCAATGTAGCAGTGCTTAACCCCCCAATAGGCGTGAAACTCCTCCTCCAGGTCTTCGGGCATCTCACCACGCAGAATGCAGTCGAGGACGTGCTCGGCACGGTGGACAGCCATGATGGTTTGTCCAACAGGGTCAAAGATGTCGAATACCAAGGTGCCTGCAGCGTAATAGCAAAGACTGCCGTTTGCGCTGATGTGAGGGGCAACAGGTCTCAAGCTTGGCGGTATATCCAGAAGCTTCACATGGGGGAAGTGAAAAGACAGCCTGTCGACCAAAAGCTCGCACTCAAATCGCCCTAAAGACGTCTGAAGTGACCCTGTCATCTTCACCCAACCAGGCTCATCTTGGGGCTCAACATAGCTGAACCCCAGCGGAAGCAATGACCGAATAATCTGGGGAACGGAGTCCATCTCAGACATTAACCGGCCTTCGTGCGCTTCACGGGTTCTACTGGGCCAGCCTCAGCTGGCACTGAAGCCACTGCCGCTGCAATTGATATCGTGCCGACTAAGTCAGGCCGGTTAGGGAAGCGATGCCCCAGCATCTGACCAAGCCACGTGCATGCCTGGGTAGCATCGTTAGCGTGAATTGCACCATCAAGGTAAGCATCAAACTTTTCAAATTTCTGGGCTGCGTCTTCAAGGGCTTCAGGAGTTAACGCATCTGTCAGGTAGCTGTTCGAATCCGTAGGATTCACCACGCCTGAACGCAACGCAGCAGGCAACCCCTTTAGTACCTGTAAAAGCGCGAGGTCATCCCGGCGAAGATTCGCCTCGAAAAGAGGTACCGCTGCCGCCATTAACAGAATTGAACTTGGCCCTCCTTTTGGCCATTGACTGTCCCGAAATGCCTTAAGGTAGCGAACGATTCGACGTAACTGTTCGCCCATTTTCTCGACCTGCCCCACAAACCAATCTTTCATGGCCCGTGGATCAGACTTCATCCAGTTTTCCTCTCGATGAGCCAGCAAAACCTTGTCGGACGGGAGCGAGTCCCAGTGATCTGGTGCTGAATCCATTACGGCCACATTACCAAGAAGGCGCCTGGCCTCAAACTTCTCAGTGATCAGTAAAAACTGCTTATCGGGGATGGCATACAAAGGGATATCGATGTGCGCTAATTCTGAAATTTCGATACGAATGCAGGTGGGCTTGGTGGTTACCAGCGTCCAACCGTTTTCCTCGACTAAAGACTTCAAAGCGCCCTCAGCCGCCTCAAAAAAGAATGAGCTAGCAATGCTGGGACGCTCTTCCTCCTGTACAAGACTCATAGGAAGGTAAACCCCATCATCCACGTCGGACTGTTGTGGCGGAGTATGGCAAGGGCGATTGAGGGTCTTGTACGCCCAGGATCCCTGAATAAAGAACCTAGGTATAACCGTCTTCCCTTCATAGCCATTCTCGCGCATTACGCGTGGAATACCCGTGCGCAGCGCCTCGCGAACGTCGTTTTTGGCTTTGGAAATACCGTCCTTTTCTCCTCGCGTGAGATCCAACTCATTCAGGAAACAGGTTTGATCTTTAGTGGTATAGAAAAGCGCGCTCAAATCCAGCATGTAGCCTCCTGCCGCTCCCCCCAGGGAGACAATTGCGTAATATGAAACAATGCAGTCACACGCAAGAGTCGTAACAGCTCAACTGGCGCTGAACGCTCACATTGTTATATCTCCTAAAGTTGGCAGAGGAGATCTGATGTGAACAGGTAAAGCGAAGGCACAAGCCACAACCTGGCGATGGCCTGATGATCCCACATCACAACATGTAGATCAAGATCAACTAGCTAGCCACTACATGTAGTGATTTGTCGAGCTTTCGCCTAACGCTTTTCTATTGCTCTGCTATAATCCAGTCCCTCAGATATTGTGCTCGCGAGTTGCTCAACCCCTTGGCCACGACACCACAAGCTCTCCTCTCCACCTAAATCACGGAGCTAAACAACAGGAGAATCTGGGGTTTTTCGAAAATTAATTGTACCTGCGGTATTCATGCCCTCGACCCATTTCCTATCCGTCCAGTAGGTGCCTTCCATCCATACCTCTTTTCCATCCGTACCGTCCGTGATGATCTGAACGCGCGCAGCACCATTATGAGTGGCACTGTCCGTGGACTCGGGGACAGGAGTTTTATTTTCATAGATGTAATTCAGCTGAACGCTGGAGTCCTGATCGTCCCGCGATACGCTGACGAACACCGTTTTGGAGGTGGAGTAACGGCTGCCGCTTGCCAAGTTCATGCGAACGAAGAAAAGACGGGAAATGATCTGGATCTTAGCCTTCACCGGCTGACTGGGAGCTTCATCAACTCGCCCCTTCAGTTGCTGAATTTTTCCCCAATTCGAATCCAACTGCGCCTCCCACCATCCATCAATCGGGGGGAAGTAACTGCGGATCAGAGGCCATCGACAAAGCTTAGGGAAAAGCGGGGTCTGCCCAGCAATAACGACAACACCGATGCCTATGGCGATGGATGACGACACCACCCTCCAAGCGTCACCAACGCTATCAGCCCAACCCGTATTGAAAAAAATGACTCTGACCAAAAATATGCCAAAGCAAAAAATCGCAAATCCATACAACATTTTCTGTAAACCAAAGACTTGATACATCAACACCTCCCTATGACTGGGTGTATGTATGTGTACCTACGACAACGCGATTACAAGGCGCTGCGGGTACGATCAGAAAACCTTTATACGGTATGTTCCTTGGCGGAACTGTCGTCAAGCGGTCGCTCAGCCGGGCCCATTGGGTCGAAGGAGCGACTTCCCATTTAGGTCACCCCTCAGCTTAGCTCTAGGCATGCTATGACTCGCACACAGAATGATTTGAACACAACCTCTCCTCTCCCCGCCAACGAGGTCTCCCAGGTGCTGACAGACGTAGCGCTCGGCAAACGCATCATGATGAGAAGCTCTATCCAGTCATGGAATGAGATCTATCACGGCCTCATGCCCGTGGAGATTGATGGCTGGCAGCTCACACTCTTCAACGACTGTGACACCCTGGACTACTGCGAGTACTGCAGATCGCCTGATGGCAGAGTCGGGACACTTGAGCTCTGGCAGCGGGAAGGAGCTGATCCTGTCGACCTACTGGGTGCTTGGGAACGTGAGCAGCTCGAACGTTTACTAGCCGCGCTCTAAGCCCGTACGCAAATGAATCGCCCCGGGTTTCGTAGACATCTCTTTGCCTTAAACTGAGGCCAATTAGGAGGTGCCATGAGCAACCCGCGTTACCCCGAAGAATTCAAAATCCAAGCGGTCAATCAAGTGACCGAAAAGAA
>NZ_CAXAOU010000020.1:0-38485 GCF_963970465.1 Pseudomonas sp. RL_5y_Pfl2_69
AAAACGGCAAGTGGATCATGGAGGGGCTTTCGGGGTTGCTGGTGGGATATGACTCCACGGGATGTCGGGTATGTCTTCACAACATAGATGACGAAAAGGCTTATACCGATGCCCCAGGTCGTCTTATTGAAGCTCACTCTCTTAAAGGGCTTCGAGTGATTTTTTAATCCAAGTACGTAAACGCAGTCTCTCCTTGCAAGGCGAGCAATGCTCGGAGGCCGGCCGCCGCAGCGGTATCCAAAGTACAACTAAATCGAAACTGGTCGTCCGTTATGAAAATTCAGTTTTACTCTGACCTGCACCTCGAGTTCGCTCGGTTCGATCCCGCCCCAAGCGAAGCGGACGTAGTAATTCTCGCCGGCGACATTGATATCAAATCGCGGGGCGTGAAATGGGCAAGCGAGGTTTTTCAATGCCCAGTGATCTATGTATGCGGTAATCATGAGTACTACGGCGGGCACATAGGTCACACACTGCTAAAGATGAAAAACGCTGCATTGCCCCATGTGCATGTACTCGAAAACGAGATGCTCATTCTCGATGGCACACGCTTTTTGGTCACAACTGCCTGGACGGATTATTCGTCTACGGGTGATGTGGTTGCGGCAAAGAGAATTGCTTGGGATTCGATGAACGATTTCTTGGTGATTCGAGCCGACTTGGATTACAGGCGCTTACGTCCAGACGACTTGGTAGCCAAATCAATGAGGGCTCGCCGCTGGTTAGCCCAGGAACTCGATAAACCCTTCGACGGTAAAACCGTGGTGGTCACACACCATGCACCAGTGTTGGATCACCTGGGTGACGATCACCCTGGACATCTGGCTGCAGCCTATGCGAACGATTGGTCAGAGTTACTTAGTAAGGCTGACCTCTGGATACATGGGCACACGCATTTTGCAGCAGACTTCCTCAAGAATGGGTGCCGAGTGGTTTCCAATCCACGCGGTTATCCGGGTCAAAGGACAGGCTTCGATCCTGGGTGCTTGGTGGTGGTTTGATGGTGAATAGATCTCGTCAGTGTCCTCCATGAGCTCGGAGTTGATAGATCAAAACTAGCGGGTGTGAGTTTGTTCGAACGGTTGATATTTAGTGTGAATCTAAGGTTTTTGAATGGTCACTTTGAATGAAATCTCGCAGTTACTTTACGGAACCGGAGATGAATCGCCTGGCTGGCAGGACTCTGAAGAAGAACTGATCTCTTTGGCAGCAAAGACATTCCCGGGCAAAGCATTCTGCGTGGTGAAACTGTGGATCTTGATCGACCTCACCGTGACGCCGGTTGAGAGGGAAAAACTTACGAGCCTTGGTCTACTTCCCATGACGCTTTTCGCTCACGAAATCGTACTGGACAGTAAAGGTCGTTTTCAATCTGGCATGTGGGTACGCAGTAACTTCGGAAAATCCTTCACTGAAGGCTGCATGTTTGAAACCAAGAGTACCGTCTACCTTCTTTTAGGTTCAGGTCTGAAAAAAGAGGCAAGCATTGGCGCTGCTTTTTCCATGAAGGCCGGGTACGGCAATCAACATTTCAATAACCCGGTTTGGACGTGAATCAGTTGCACACGGCCTGATTGATAGGACGATCGTTCATGCCGCATAGGCGCTTAGCCTCGGTTTGAAACTCATGGGCCAGACGGGTTGTTGCGCTCCCTGATCGTAATTCCAGAATGCAGATCCAAAGGGTTCGGGGCCGCAGTGCTTCGGGCCATTGAGGCAATAGCCGCTGAGCAGGGAATTGTTCGCTTTCATTTGCTGACGACAACTGCGTCAGGTTTTTTTGAGCAACAGGGGTATGCCGTAAATCAACGAGGTTTAGCGCCACCTCTGATTTCTCAGACGGAGCAGTTCAGGGGGCTTTGCCCTGGCTCGGCTTGCTACATGTGTAAGGTGTTAACAAGCGAGCAACCACATTAGCAGACCAATAAATGACGCCATAAAATCGTCAAATTCCAATGTCGTTCTTGGCTATTCTAAGAGACCGCGTGGGTAGATTCAGGGAGAGTGTATCGGGTTGTTACAGGCCAAAACCGGCGTGACCCGTGATTTAGAAGGTCTGACCATCCATACAGCATCAGAGTGGATCCAAGCCATACTTTGCACACAGCTTGCCCACAGCTTTGTCATCTTGCTATGTCAAAGCACTCGCACTATCTTGTAGTTGATTCATCTAGAGACACTATATGTTGTGTTTTTTGTGAGTCAGCAGCGGATTCAGTAAAGACGGCGGGCATGCGTGCGAAGTTTGGACGCCGAGCACGCATACCCGCCTACCCTGAGCCAATGCGTACATTGGTAGGATGCGCATTAGAGAAAAATCTGACTTTGGATGTCAATCATCCAGTTCGGTTTTCCGCTCAAGGGTTGCTCCTGCCTACTCGATCTGAATATAGATGCAGGAGCACCTAATCGTGCCTAAAAATACAAAACAAACCTCGACTTCCGTGGCCAGCCTAGCCTCCAAAATCCTCCGCGACGATAGCTCCTCTGCCATTCAGAAAGAATTGGCAGGTTCGGCTATGGCTCAAGCGTCGACTGGTAAGCAGACCGGCGCTGATATGGAGACCAAGGCCAGCCAAGTCTTGGACAGCAACAAGTACAACGCCACGACCAAGACCCTAGCGGCCTCGGTACTTGCTCAATCTAACAAAGAACGGGGTAAGTGAAATGACTCAATACTTCGTTAACAGCAATGCACAGAGCAACGGTGACCATGAGGTGCATACCAATACCTGCATCTTTTTGCCGGCACTCCACAATCGCCTTGACCTTGGCCATCACACCACCTGTGTAAGTGCTGTGCGCCAAGCTCGCAATACATACCAGCAGTCGAACGGTTGTCAGACGTGCTCGTCGGCTTGCCACACTCAGTAGATCGCATCTCTACCTCAGGCTTTTGACTTTTGGGTAAGCCGGCTGCCTCATAGGCTGGCCCCCATTTTCATTGAATGTGATTTTTCCAGGAGTTTGCACTATGAGCTATTTGGTTTATTGCACGTTTGACCTGAAGAACGCCTCGGCCAAGGATTACGAGAACGCGTACGCGGATCTTCAGCGGATCGGTCTTGCGAAAGTCGTCAAGGCAGATGAGGGGCTGCAGGTGGTTATTCCTACCACGTCGACGATGGGCTTCTTTAACGGCACCAGTGCGGCGGCTGTGCGCAATGACTTGCGTAACTCGGTACAGGCTGCTTTCCGAGCTCGACTTCTGAAGTCTGAGATCTTCATTGTGGTAGGAGGTGATTGGGCGTGGGGGGCAGGGACGACTTGATACTCTAAATCTTCATCAGATGAAGAGATGACTTTCAAGGTGAGTAGCGATATTCCCGAATCACGACATCGCTGATTTTGAAGGACGGCACTACCTATGTTGAGCGTATTCTCGAAACTCTCATCACACCTCAATTCCTTGGTGGATGCTGATCCTGCACTTGCAGTAAAAGAAGCTCGTGAACTCGATCTAGATGGGCCTAATCGTATTAATCTGATGTCCCTGCGTGCAGCCACTCTGGTTAACGCCGGTGCCTCGCTTGGGCGCCAAGAAGCCATTGATGAAGGCCTTGAGCTATACCGTGAGCTTCATCGCTTATATCCGACAGCCGACATCACCTACAACTTAGGAAATGGGCTCGTGGAGGCCGCAGATTGTAGGGGTGATGATTCTGAATGGCTGGATCATCAGGAACAGACCCGCGCCTACAGGGCCGAAGCCCGACGATGTTATTGGAAGGTGCTGCAAGACGTAGATGCTGGTGTGGAGTTGCGCACTCAAGCTTGGACGAATATCGCTAATTTGTTCGCAAAAACCTATCGGCTCTCTGAAGCACATGACGCACGCCTCTCCGCTCTTAAAATTGATCCCAAGAACGGCGTCGCCGCGTTCTGCGCAGCATTGGATTTGATGTGGCTTTTTAAGCGCGGAGGCTGCTCAGAGTTAACGCATATGGAAGCAGTGATGCTAGCCAGGCAGGCACTTCGAAATAAGGAGCGAATTGTCCAGTACGCCGGTGCAAGAGTCGTGGCCAAGGTGGAAGCACTCGCCAGCAAGCTAACTGATCCGCCACCTAGGTCTCTCCACACGAACCCCTTCATCAGATGGGTGGAAGAGGAGCGTCTTACACTTGCTCCTGCTGTAGAACTCGTAGATCCATCCTTGGGTAAGCTCGATTGGCTTACTCTTCCAGGTATTCTCGAGCGCGAACCAGGGGTGGGCAGCAGACCGCCGCCATTGTTTGCCATGTTCAATATGCTGAAGAGCGATTTTGTCCTAGCACGGGATTTGGCATGGCGAGCAAGTGACGGAAGCGCTTGGCCGAAGACAGGACAGTTTGCAGATACTCTCGATTATGCAATGTACGGCCCTGATACCTCCGCACTCATACTGGCACATCGAACTGCCCTTGATCTGCTCGATAAGGTTGCAGTGACGGCCAATTATTATTTTGATTTGGGACATCCGCCTGACCAGGTTTATTTCGGGAAGATATGGAGAGTTCGCGTTGATAAAAAACGAGGCACTTCGCCGCTAGCGAACAAAGTAGAAGTACTAATTCGTGCAGGTGTATACGCGATGTACGGCTTGGCTGAACTGGCAGAAGACTACGACGCCAGAGATGGAATTCTCCATTCACAAAAGGATTTGCGAAATTCTGGCACGCACAGATTCGTGGTGCTTCATGACCTAGAGGATACCACGAGGGCCAGGCAAACCCCTGAGATCGAGCATATCAACCATTCAGACTTTATCGATGAGGCACTGCGTGCTCTTCGGGTCGCAAGATCTGCAATCCAGATGCTCGCACTCGCAATATCTCAGCATGAAGAAATATTGATGCAAGAAACGGACGGTATTCTCGAAACCTTAACTGTTCCGGATCACCACTGGATTCGTGGTGAAGATGAGGAGCTTTAATTCCTTGCTGTTGAACAGCTGGCACTAGCTGAAATGGAGTGTTCCAGATGGTCTATACCTTCACCCTTATTACCAATTGACGTCTGACGAAAGCGATATGGATGCGCTTGTGGAACGCTTGGCTGAAGAAGGCTGCGATGACGCATGGGTCGGCGTCGGGCAGCTAGGGCGCCTAGCTCTAGAGTTCACCCGTGAGCTCCCTCTGCACATGACGCAGTTGAGGGCGCCATAGAGACGTGCTCTGGGCCATACCTTACGCACTTTTGATCGAGACAGCTCCGCTCCATCAATGAATGCAGGCAGCCTTCCGTGCCTGGTTCAAGGAAACGCAGCTGCTGTCTCATTTCTCCTAGGCGTTGCCATGCTGTCCGCTATCCTAGGCTTATGTTCACTATCCCCAACCAATCTTCGGTGGCCAAGGCGTTCACCGAGTTTGATGAGGCAGGCCGGATGAAGCCGTCCTCGTACTACGACCGTCTAGTGGACGTAACCGTCCGGCCAAGTCACCTACCGAACTCCAACATTAAGGGCGATGGTGTCCGCGTATTTTAAGCGGACACCATCGCCCTTATCGCTAGGATTTTCATGCGCCAACGACGCTCTTACCCCAAACCATTCAAAGCCCAGGTCGTCCAGGAATGTCTGCAACCCGGAGCGACGATTTCCAGCGTGGCCATCCATCACGGCATCAACGCTAACGTGATCCGCAAGTGGCTACCTGCTTACCGGGATCAAGCGCCTGCAACCTTGCCGGCTTTCGTTCCAGTAAAAGTGGTACCAAGGCGAGCAACAGAAGAGATGGTCACCATCTCGCTGCCTCTGGGTGATAAATCCATCACCGTAAAGTGGCCAGCCTCGGATCCGGACGGCTGCGCGTGTTTTATTCGTGGCCTGGCCCAATGATTCGTGTCGATGCCATCTGGCTCGCCACCGAGCCCATGGACATGCGCGCCGGCACTGAGACCGCGTTGGCCAGAGTGGTCGCGGTGTTCGGTGCGGCGAAGCCGCACTGCGCTTACCTCTTTGCCAACCGCCGGGCGAACCGGATGAAAGTCCTGGTGCACGACGGCGTCGGTATCTGGCTGGCGGCGCGGCGCTTGAACCAAGGTAAGTTTCATTGGCCAGGCATCCATCGGGGGACGGAGGTCGAACTCGACCCCGAGCAACTTCAGGCACTGGTACTTGGATTGCCCTGGCAACGAGTCGGTGCGGGCGGCGCAATCACATTGCTTTAAACGCTCCTTTCAGCTGTAGCACTCGGGCTGCTTTGGTAAAATCCACGGCATGACTTCCTTGCCCGATCTAGACCAAATGACTCCTGAACAACTGCGCGCACTGGCTGCGCAGTTGATGTCCAAGATCGACACGCAGGACAGAAAGATTCATCGTGATGAGACGATCATCGAGCAACTCGCTCACGAAATCGCCATTCTCAAACGCCACAAGTTCGCCAAGCGCAGCGAGCAGATCAGCCCGGCGCAAGGCAGCTTGCTCGATGACCTGCTCAATACCGACCTAGAAGCCATCGAGGCGGAGTTAAGAGCCCTTCGTCCTGCACCTGCGCAGACAGAACCACGCCAGCAACCCAAGCGTGCACCGTTACCGCCGCAGTTCCCGCCTACCGTGATCCATCACGAGCCAGACAACACCCAATGCACCTGCGGCTGCCAACTTCAGCGCATCGGCGAAGATGTCAGTGAGAAGCTGGACTACACGCCGGGCCTGTTCACCGTCGAACAGCACGTTCGTGGGAAATGGGCCTGCCGCCAATGCGAAACGCTGATCCAGGCGCCGGTGCCGCCGCAGATAATCGACAAGGGTATCCCCAAGGCGGGCCTGCTGGCCCACGTGATGGTGGCCAAGTTCGCCGACCACCTGCCGCTGTATCGACAGGAAAAGATCTTCGGTCGTGCCGGTCTAGCCATCCCGCGTTCGACACTGGCGCAGTGGGTGGGCCAAACTGGCGTGCAGCTTCAGCCCCTGGTCGATGCGCTGCGCGAAGTGGTGCTGGCCCAGCGCGTGGTTCACGCCGATGAAACGCCGGTAAAAATGCTGGCGCCCGGCGAGAAGAAAACCCACCGCGCCTATGTCTGGGCCTACAGCACGACGCCGTTTTCGGCACTCAAAGCCGTGGTCTACGACTTCAGCCCCAGCCGTGCCGGCGAACATGCGCGTAACTTCCTGGGCACCTGGAACGGCAAGCTGGTTTGTGACGACTTCGCCGGCTACAAGGCCAGCTTCGAGCTGGGCATCACCGAAATCGGCTGCATGGCCCATGCGCGCCGCAAGTTCTTCGATTTGCATATCGCCAATAAAAGCCAGTTGGCGGAACAGGCTCTTCACTCGATTGGCGGACTGTACGAAGTCGAGCGAAACGCCAAGGAAATGAGCGACGAAGATCGCTGGCGATTACGCCAGGAAACAGCGGTGCCCATCGCCGAAAAACTGCATGAGTGGATGCTGGCCCAACGCGAACTTGTGCCCGAGGGGTCGGCTACGGCCAAGGCTCTGGATTACAGCCTCAAACGCTGGATAGCGCTGACGCGCTACCTGGAAGATGGTGCTGTGCCCATCGACAACAATCAAATCGAGAACCTAATCCGGCCGTGGGCTCTTGGCCGCTCGAATTGGTTGTTCGCAGGCTCGCTACGCAGTGGCAAACGTGCCGCAGCGATCATGAGTTTGATCCAGTGTGCGCGGCTCAATGGGCATGATCCATATGCATACCTGAAGGATGTTCTTACACGCCTGCCGACGCAACGGGCGAGTGAGGTTGATCAGTTGTTGCCACATTGGTGGACGCCTACCTAACCACGTAAGTGGATTTAGGTAGGCGCTATTCCGCTAGCTATAGGATCCGAGACGGATCAGATCCAATCTAGCGTCCAGCGGATTCAGCTTTGGCAGAATCTTATCCGATTACCGAAAGGGTCATAAACCTCCAGAACCTGCCCCCATCCCTGCTGGACAATATCCGGACGACCGTATCCGTACCGTTTGCCAAGTAGCTCATCACGAAGCATTTCGATATTTTGCATCGGAACAAATATCGTCGACCCTGGACTGGCATCACCATGATGTTCGGACAAGTGGAGCTGTAACCCGTTTCGATTGATCCCTAAATACAGCGGTAGATCCGCTTCGAATCGGTGCTCAAACTCGACGCTGAAGCCCAGAAAATCAATATAAAACTCGCGGGCCTTGGTTTCGTCAAATATTCGCAATATGGGAATTGCTTTGTCGAATGTGGCAGCGGGTTGAGGATTTTCATCCGGAAGCATCGCTGATGCTACGTTCCAGTCCTTATAGCCCAGTTGCTGTGCCACCAGTTCGAGTGCAACGGAGTGCGACACTTCCTGATTGCGCTTCTCCAACGAAGCACGCAGGCTCTTGGCCATCTGTTTGGCTTTCTGGATTGAAGACATTATTTCTCCTGGAGTCGAAGCATTTTGGTGCTCGCCTTGCCAAACCTCGACCATCAAGAGAGATACGATGTGGTTTGTAAAAATATGCTTTCACCTTTCCTTTACGGAGCGAGCGGCTGGCAGCATCGGCCAGCCCTGATAATACACAACCACTAATAAAGGCGAAAGTTTGTGCCAGCAGGCCGCGTAAAATCACGCAAGGTGGGTTAACCGGGCGCATACTAGTGGACGTAATGGAAGAGCTTATGAAGTTCACCCTACTTCTGAGGGATCGCCAGGACTATCTTGTTGATAGATATTCCGAGCGCAAAGAGTCCGCAGAAGAGCCGTCCAAGCGTGTCAATCAGCGCTCTATTTAGTGTCATTACGTGGGAATTGCATGAGTCAGATCACGATCTGTTAGAACCGGAGTGTGGCACCTCTCGCAACACCTTGGCGTTGATCCGCAACAATGGCTGCAGGGGCTGAACCGACGCAAATGAAGCTGAAAGAATGAGCATGGAGTAATAGCGGTGAATCCAAATATGAAATTTGATGTCGTAGTAGTTGGCGGCGGCCAATCCGCACTCGCAACCGCCTATTTTCTGAAGCGTTCAGGTATGTCATACGTGCTACTTGATGCAGACCCGGCGCCAGGAGGCGCATGGCAGCATGGGTGGGATTCACTCCGACTATTTTCTCCGTCTTCATGGAGTTCGATTGCAGGCTGGCCTATGCCTGCTGTGTCGGAAGAAACGCCTAGCCGTGACGATGTTGTCGATTATCTGACTCAGTATGAAAAGCGATACAACTTTCCCATCATTCGTTCTACGTGGGTATCCCGTGTTGAGAGAATTGAAGACGGTTTGCGCGTTGTTTCGGGGGATAGATATTGGGATGCCAGAGCGGTCATCAGTGCAACAGGCACTTGGAACCGTCCATTCATTCCAAGTTATTTAGGGCAGGAGTTGTTTTTAGAACAGCAGCTTCATTCCGCTCATTATGTAGGCCCGAATAGGTTTGAGGGAAAGACCGTCCTTGTCGTGGGCGGGGGGAACTCGGGAGCCCAGATTTACGCCGAGGTTTCCAAAGTAGCCCAGGCAACCTGGGTGACTCAAGAAGTCCCAAGGTTTCTGCCTGATGAGGTTGACGGCCGCGTCCTGTTCGAACGAGCTACGGCTCGATTGAAAGCCCAGCAGGAGGGCTCAGAACCTAAAGAACTCATAGGTGGGCTAGGTGATATCGTTATGGTTCCATCGGTAAAAGAGGCTCGTGAACGCGGTGTGCTGAACGCGGTACGACCGTTCACTCATTTTACTCCGACAGGTGTCGTATGGCCGTCAGGACATGAGACGACGGTGGATGTCGTTATCTGGTGCACCGGGTTTTTTCCAGCGCTAGACCACCTTACCAACCTAGGCCTTGTAGGCCAGGACGGCAAAGTAGCAGTGGACGAAAACCGAAGTGTTGATTTACCCAATTTATGGCTGGTGGGTTACGGCGATTGGACGGGGCTCGCTTCTGCAACATTAATCGGCGTGACCCGTACTGCACGAGATGTGGTCAAACAAGTGCATAGCTATCTCGCGGGCGTAGCCTGATGGTTCGTAGTAGATCAAGCGCACCTACTATGACGCGACTTTAAGCTTGGGAATCAATGCCCACTATCAGTACTTCTGCGCAGAAGATGCTCAATGAGCGTTGATTGGGTCAGCCTCATACCTTGGACTTTACGACCTTAAGCCCTAAGTGGCGCCTCCTTATAAACACGGGTTTCTGTTGCGGTCACGCCACTTTTCTATATTTTCAGCCGAAACGGTTGCTTTGAAGCAAGAGGGCGGACAGGGCTGTACAGTCCCACTTATGTCGGTACTGGCTTGCCTACCATGCAGGCGACGTGTCCTATCGATTGATGCCTCATTCATGTCTACGCGGTTTTTATCAACTAGAGTTCCCTGAAATTATCAACTGGCACGAGAGGGAACTTCATGACTGCGCTGGATGTTTTTTGGGTCGGATTGGGGGGCGGGCTGGGGTCTTTGCTGCGCTGGTGGATCGGACTGCGGGTGGGGCAGATCTATAAGGGATCATTCCCGCTGGGCACGTTTTTGATCAACGTCAGTGGCGCCTTTGTGATCGGCTACTTGAGCATTCTGTTTACCGTTGACTGGCGTGACCGCTACGGCGACTTCCTGAGTGCTGCCGTGCTCACTGGTATTCTTGGCGGCTACACAACGTTCAGTAGCATGCAGCTGGATGCTTCCAAACTGATCAAGGCGAAGGATCGTGCATGGGCGGCAGGTTATCTGATCATCTCGGTACTGGTCGGTCTGGCCGCCGCCGCATTCGGCGCCTGGCTGGCGCGCTGACACAGGAGCAAACACCATGTTGAACATGATTATTCTGATTTTCGTCGGCGGCGCGTTTGGCGCCATGTGCCGCGAATTTGTCATGCTGTCAGTGCCGCGCTTGGCCGACGGCTTTCCCATGGATATTTTTGTCGTCAATATCGTCGCCGCCTTCCTGCTGGGGGTGGCCACGTCGCTGTTCAAGAGCAACCGGATCAATCAATACGTACACGTCATGGTAGGCACCGGGATCATGGGCGGCCTGTCGACGTTCTCAAGCTTTGTCTTTGGCGCCGTGGAGATGATGAAAGATCCCGCCAGTGTGTTCGTGTCCATCAGTTATCTAGTGCTCAGTCTAGTCATCGGATTTGCTGCAGTGGAGTTGGGCCTCGTAGCCGGGGCCAAGGTCTCGCCAATACCAGCAGCGGACTCTTCGCACTAAACGTTCCTGATACATAAATAGCCCTTGAGTATTGAGGGCTTTTTATTTCGTATATTTGTAGCCCTCCGGGCTTCATGCTGGGTTGGCTAAAATCTAACCAACCAGAATCTTAGATGGCCACTTTCTTAATCATCATTAGTACCTCCAAAAAACGGGTGTGATAAGTACCAGTACAGTGAGTATCTCTAATCGGCCCAGTAGCATGCCGATGGTGAGCAACCATTTTGCTGCGTCGGGTAATGATGAGAAGTTACCAGCAGGCCCGATGATGGTGCCAATTCCAGGGCCCACGTTACACACCGCAGTAGCCGCGCCACTCAATGCCGTTGTCCAGTCCAGGCCGATCAAGGCAAGTCCTAAGGCGATAATTGCAATGGTGATGCTGAAGAAAAATGAGAAAGTCAAAAGCGAGCGTAGTATTTCCTCGTCAATTGGATGGCCATTGTACTTCTTCTGAATCACGGATCTTGGATGGATTAGTTGCTTTAAGCTACCTATCAGTAAAGTCGCAGCAACCTGAAAACGGAAGATTTTGAGGCCCCCAGCTGTGGAGCCCGAACATCCTCCAACAAAGGTCAAATAGAAGAACAAAAGAACTGCAAAGCTCCCCCAGAGCGTGTAATCGCCAACAGCAACTCCGGTAGTAGTGACCACAGAGGTCACGTTGACTGCGACGATACGAAACGCATCCCACCATCCGTAATCGCTGTGATAACAGAGCCATGTCCCTACGGCCAGCCAGGTCACAATCAAGAATCCAATAAATCCACGTACTTGGTGATCTTTAATCAGCGCACGCCGGTTGCCGCGCAATGTCGCAACATACAAGGTAAACGGTAGGCTACCCAGAATCATGATGACCACAGCTACCCAGTGGATCGCTGGCTGCGTCCAATACCCCAGTGAAGAGTCCGAAGTCGAGAATCCTCCAGTTGAGATCAATGACATGGCGTGGTTGACCGCTTCAAACGGCGTCATTCCAGCGACCCAAAGAGCTAGCGCTCCGAGCCCCGTGAGTCCCAAGTAGAGAAAGAGGATGTATTTGGCGGCCACATGGGAGCGAGGCGTTACTTTTTCCGACCAGTCTGAGGACTCTGTCTGGAAGAGACGCATGCCACCCACCCGCAACAGTGGAAGGATCGCTACAGCCATGCCTATGAAGCCTATACCGCCGAGCCAATGCAGCATTGAGCGCCAGATCAATAATCCCGGTGAAGCGGTATCCAAGCCAGTGAGTACCGTTGACCCTGTAGTTGTGATGCCCGACATTGTTTCAAAGAATGCATCGGTGTAACTGATGTCGCTGATAAACACCATTGGCAGCGATGCGAAGATGCACACCACAACCCAACTGCCAGTAGTTAGCAGGTACATATCCCTGGGACGAAGCTGGGCGGTATCTGGGCGTCCTCGTGCGATCAACAGAAGGCCGCAGACAGATGTGATTAAGCTAGACCACAGGAAAGCTGAAAGATCGCCACCATCCCGCTCATAGACCGCCAGTGTGATCATTGGGATAATCATGCTTATAGCTAGCGTGATTAGAAAAATGCCTAAGATGAATCCGATAAGCCGTAGTCCTGCGAGAGACATATAAAATAGCCTGATGAATTAGCGCAGTGCAGTATTGGATGCTCCATCTTTAGGGGTTGTAAAATTTTCGTAAAATCTTTAATAAATTAGGGCGGCAGCGCACACCAGCATCTTGCGGACGTTGGCGGTAACCGTCCGGGCTATACACCTCCCTGATGCCATCGCTTAAGGCGATGGTTTCCACCTAAATTAAGCGGACACCCATGCCGCAAGAACGCCGTTCCTATTCTAAATCCTTCAAGGCCTAAGTCATTGCCGAGTGTGCGCAGCCTGACACCTCGATTGTCAATGTTGCCTTGACCTACAACCTCAATGCCAACCTCGTCCATAAATGGATTCGGGTGCGTACGCAAAAAAAACTGGCGCTTAAAAGTGCCTTTATTCCGGTAAAGACGCCGCCATTGGCAGCGGTGCATCAAGTCCTTCCCAGCACGATCCTGATCGAAGTGCCTCATTCAAAAGGCGTAGTCGTTGTGAGCTGGCCGGCAGAAAATGCAGCGGCGTGTTCCGCTTTCCTACGAGAGCTGCTGCGATGATCAGCATCGACTCCATCTGGCTCGCCACCGAGCCCGTGGACATGGGGGTCGGCACTGAAACCGCAGTCGCCATTCAGGCATTAATCAAAAGCCCCATTTACCTCGGTTTGGATACGGGTACTCTCGCATCAGGCAGTTTCTGGTAGGCAGCACGACCACGACGATGCTGCGAACATCCACTTTACCCGTATTGCTGCTTCGCTGAGCCAATTCCATTGGCCACAGTATTTCCAGAACTGCGGAAATGCCGTGGCCATTCTGGACGATGACTACTGATCTTGCCGTAACGAGACCACATGCAACTCATAACTGAAATTGTTCACCCCGAGCTGAAATCCAAACAGGGCAGAGTATTCCGTCGACATGCAGCACGCGGCATCGTGATTCGGGATGATCAGATCCTGTTGCTGTTCACCGAGCGCTATAACGACTTCAGCTTTCCTGGAGGCGGTCTTGATGGTGACGAGGACATTGTCACAGGCCTGAGGCGTGAGCTTGAGGAAGAGACTGGTGCCCGTGAAATACAGGTACTCCAGCACTACGGTTATATCGAGGAGTACCGGCCCTACTGGAAGCCACAGTACGATCTGATGCACATGACCTCGCATTTTTATCAATGCGAAGTCGCGCCCCAGCTAGCGCCCGTGAGAATGGAAAGCCACGAAATCGCTAATGGTATGCGGCCTGTCTGGATCAACCTGCATGAAGCCATAACGCATAATGAAGCCGTGATGCAGCGTCAGGAGTCATCGATGGGGCAGTCAATTCAGCGCGAAACGTTCATGCTGAAAAAAGTCGCGTCCGAGTTGATGCCGCCAATCAGCCTTTGAGGGGCTATCTCAGCAGCTTGTGGCGTAAAGCACGATGACCTCACTTCGCGAGACGATGTTCCAGCCACAGGATTTCTGTCTGGGAGAAACTCCGTGGCCGGCTCGCTTACGCTTATTTAGAGACCGTGGCGGCGACAATGGCGGGCCCAGCGCTGCGTCGCAAAATCAGGACTCCACCGATTGCAGCCAAGGTCGAACCGATCAACACACCGACTTTTACTTCGTCGATCAGGTGAGCTGATCCAGCAAACGCCAGGTTTCCGATGAACAGGCTCATGGTAAAGCCGATGCCACACAAGAGCGCAACGCCGTAAAGCTGTGCCCAATTGCTGCCTTCCGGCAGTTTGGCCAAGCCCATACGAATGGCCAGAGCAGCCAATAGGAAAATGCCAATCTGCTTGCCCACCAACAAGCCGAGCGCAACACCCAGCGGAACCGGATCGACTAGGTTTTCCATCGAAATACCGGCTAATGAAACACCCGCGTTGGCGAAGCCGAAAATCGGCACCACAGCGAATGCTACCCACATGTGCAGCTTCTCTTCTAGGAAGAGCAGTGGAGACCTGGCTTCCTCTTCTGGCTTGCCCATTGGGACACACAGTGCAACGGCAACACCCGCAAGAGTGGCATGCACCCCCGACTGCAGCACGAAGAACCACAGCACACCACCGACCAGCATATATGGGAATAATCGTCTGACGCCCAATCGATTCATTGCGATCAGAATGACTAGGGTTGCGAGCGATGCCAGCAACATCGGCATGGAAAGACCAGTGGTGTAGAAAAAGGCGATGATAACCACAGCACCCAGGTCGTCAATGATCGCCAAGGCAGCGAGGAAGACCTTCAGCGACGTAGGGACTCGCTTCCCCAGCAACGACAAGACGCCCAAGGCGAATGCGATGTCGGTAGCGGCTGGAATAGCCCACCCCTTCAACGTCTCAGAATTACCCCAGTTGATTGCGATGTAAATAAGCGCAGGCACAACCATGCCACCGACGGCACCAAATCCAGGCAAGGCGCGCTGTCCCCAAGTGGAGAGCCCTCCTGCCAGAACCTCTCTCTTGATCTCGAGTCCGACCATCAGGAAGAAGATCGCCATCAAGCCATCATTGACCCAATGCTCGACAGACATGCCCAACCAGACACTGTGCAAGGCTGCAAAATAACTTTGCGAGAGAGGCGAGTTGGCCACGATTAGTGCCGCGAGTGCTGCGCCCATCAGCACAAGACCGCCAGCGGACTCCGACGACAGGAAGCGAGCCAGAATCGCGGCTGCTCTAGGGGTTTCGGCTTTAGCTTGATGATTAGTCATCAACGTCCTTGGGATCACTTCAAAGGTAATATATTAACACTTGGCCCATACATGCGCGGCGGGGTTAAACAGCCTGAAACAGTTAATGCTGAAGGGCATAGTCAGCGAGCATTCCTCAACGCAAGCCTCTGAAATAGGGCTTACGTCCAAGCACCAATGCCGTCACTGACTCGATCCACCGTCTCCTTTTCGAATAACCCGATGAGTCGTCCCACTGCTTGATACCATCCAGCACACTTATATGAAGATTTAATGTCTGGAAGGCCTTTGCGTGAACGTTATCCATCGCTGGTTAAGTCAACCCCGTGCACGTCTCATCGCCTTGATCGGACTGGTTCTGATCATGCCTTTGTGCCTGCGTGCAGCTCTGGGTTGGTCGAATCCACTTGGCTATCTTTCAGATCTGGGAATTGCGAGCCTGCTCATCGTACTCTTGCATCGCTGTCCTTGGTGGTTAGCGCTACCGGTATTGCTGGCATGGGGGCTTATGACTCTGGCGACTGCCGAACTGGTCAGCGCGGTCGGTAGGCTTCCCAACTCATCAGACCTGCACTACCTGATCGACCCTCAGTTTTTGGAAAACTCTACCGGGGGTGGTTTCGCCCAGCCTTGGCTGGCCGCTACTCTGTTTCTTGGGCTGGTGGTTTGGCTGGTCACGCAGTACCTAGGACGCTCCGCTACGTCTCCGAGCTTGCCACGAAACGCGTGGGCAGCACCGCTACTGCTGTTGATCACCCATTGGGGTGCTCAGCACCTGTACCCCTCAGAAGAAGACCAGTGGCGCTTGTTCAACCTGCCACATCAGTTGATGGCCGCGAGCGTTGGCGATGTTCAGGCAAGCGCAGAAGAGTGGCTGGAGCGTGATGTTGTCGATGTTCCACCGCAAATGGCGGGGCTTACTCAACTCGATCTGGACGGACAGAAATTGCTCGCGGCACCAGGGCGGGCGCGAAATGTGTTGATCATCGCGCTGGAAGGTATTCCTGGTGCCTACGTTGGCGTCAACCGCCAAGCCCTGCACAGCAGCTATCAAGAAAATCTCATGCCCAACCTCAGTCGCTGGGCAGAACGCGGAATGAATACGCCGGATTATGTACTGCATAGCCATCAAACCATTCGCGGCCTTTACGCTATGCTTTGCGGCGATTACGACAAACTGGACAACGGAACGCCCAAGGGGGTTGAGATGTTGACCCAGAACAAACGGAACAAGGCGTGCCTCCCAGCCCAACTGCACAAGAACGGATTCGCCACGCACTACCTTCAGGGTGCAGGCCTTAGATTCATGGCCAAAGACAAGATCATGCCGCACATTGGCTTCGATGCTACCCACGGCTTGGAATGGTTCACCAATAGCAACTATCTAGATTTTCCTTGGGGCAAAGACGACAAGGCGTTCTTCGAAGGGGCACTCGACTACGTCGGCCAGCTGAAAAAGCAGAAAAAACCATGGATGCTGACCCTGCTGACCGTTGGCACCCACCAACCCTATTCGGCCCCTCAGGACTATCTTGAGCGCTACGACACACCCAAGCAGGCTGCCGTCGGATATCTGGATGATGCCCTAGGGCAATTCCTCAACGGCCTGGAACGCCAAGGCATCTTGAAAAACACCTTGGTGGTGATCACCTCGGACGAATCTCACGGAATTGATGGAGTGCGCCTAGCTTCCTCTTGGGGTTTCAACCTGATGTTAGCGCCCGAGCAGGATCAGTTGCCCAAGGTAAAGTCTGGGGTCTACGGGCATGTCGATCTGAGTGCCTCAATACTCGACTATTTCGCCTTACCTGTCCCCTCAGCCTTGAGCGGTCGCTCGCTGTTTCGTGACTATGAAACAGGCCGCGAGATCATGTCGTTCACCAACGACAAGCTGCGTTATCACGATGGCCAAGGCACCTTGATCGAGTGTGACTTTCAACAGCGTTGCAGGAATTACAATAGCGCAGGGTTCATTGCCGACCACGCTACCCTTGCTGGACAGTACGGGGGCAAACGAGCACGAGAAATCACATCAAAAGCCTCGGCGCTGGATCATTCGCTGATCCGGACACCGTTGAACCAGCACTACCAGTTCGGCAGTCCCACCATCATCCCGCTTCAGGCACAGATCAAGGATGACTGGGCTGACAACCTGATCGGTGCTCAGTATCTGGAAATGCCCAAGGGCTCACAAACACGCGTGCGCCTGACCGTGCGCTCTTTAGATCCACAGCAGAACGCCTACATCCTGCTGAAAGCCAAGGAGTTGGAGCAGGATGTGCCACTGGGGCTGCCAGCAGAAATGGTCGTCACTGCCGATCAGCCGCTGGAGATGGACTTCAGTTTCGATAATACGCAGCCGCGTAAAGCGTTCTCGTTCCACCTGCTTGGCTATGGGCTAGGTGCCGTTGAAGTGAGTGACTTCAGCGTTATTACCGAGCTGCTAGAAGCACCGGAGGCGCTGGAAGAGTCCCAGGTTGATAACGTAGCTAAATCAAGTTAGGGCGCTATGCATAACTGGGATTAAGTTGAAAGCATTAATATTCCGGGTTTTACAAGGCAACACAGGAATATTGCAAAAACTGCATGCCATATAGTGAATAAACAGAGTTTTCTTAAAAGCAGCAGTAGTATTTATGCCTCCCCGTTTTTGCTTCGCGCAGTGCTCGGTTGCATGCAATATTAGATAAAAATCTAGAAGATTAAACTTCTCACCAAAACATTTTGTCACATTAATTGCTGCTGATAGTTTGATCTACATCAGTAATTGCCAGCCGGTTGATTGCGTTACATCTATAGTTCCTGTCAGCTAGAAGGAACTATAGGATGTAAGACCGAAAATAATGTTTTCAGCCTTATATTCCCACGCTCGCTCATGATCACCTCAGCCCGTCTCACTTGAGCTGTGTGCACAGGAGATACTCATTGATGAAGCAGGTGGTCGACGCATCAACGGGGCAAACACCAATCCCTCCGCATTCCGTGGCCTGGCACTCCCTACCTGCAGAGCAGGTGACAAACCTGCTTGAGGTCAATGAGCATGTCGGGCTGGAGGCCGCCGAAGTTCAAGCCCGGCTTGACCGCACTGGTTTCAATCGTTTGCCAGAAGCCGCACGGCGACCCGCCTGGCTGCGATTCATGCTGCAATTTCACAACATTCTGATTTATGTGCTTCTAGGATCCGCTGCGATTACCGCGATGCTGCAGCATCTGTGGGATACGGTGGTGATTCTGGCGGTGGTCATTGCAAACGCAATCATTGGCTACGTCCAGGAAGGCAAAGCGGAAAAAGCCATGGACGCTATCCGGCAGATGCTGGCACCGCACGCCGCCGTGATTCGCGCAGGCCAACGCTTAAGTATTGTGGGCGAGGAGCTAGTACCGGGCGATATCGTATTGCTGGAGGCGGGAGACAAAGTCCCTGCTGATCTACGTCTGCTGCACGTGAACAGACTACAAATTCAAGAAGCAATTCTCACAGGTGAGTCCGTACCCGCAGAAAAGCATACCGAACCAGTGGGCCTTAAAGCCGCTCTGGGTGATCGTACCTGCATGGCGTTCAGCGGTACGCTCGTGACATGCGGACAAGCTACAGGGGTTGTAGTTGCTACCGCAGCTGCAGCTGAGATCGGCCGCATCAGTACGCTAATTGCTGGAGTAGAAACGCTGACAACTCCGCTGGTGCAGCAAATGAACGTCTTTGCACGTTGGCTGACGATCTTGATCTTGCTAGTCGGTGGACTTCTGCTCGTGTTCGGCCATTATGTCGCGCACTACGAGTTCACAGAGATTTTCATGATCGTAGTCGGGATGTCAGTAGCGGCGATACCTGAAGGATTGCCCGCCGTCCTTACCATCACGTTGGCTGTCGGAGTTCGCGCAATGGCTCGCCGCAACGCTATCGTGCGTCGCCTGCCTGCCATCGAAACACTAGGCTCGGTATCCGTCATCTGCACTGACAAAACTGGAACACTGACCCGCAACGAAATGATGGTCGCATCGGTCGTCACGAACGATCTTCTCTTCACGGTCGATGGCGCAGGTTATCAGCCAGCGGGAGGCTTCAGGATTGCCGATCAGCTGATCGAGATATCGTCTCACCCTGCGCTCTCAGAATTGGGGCGAGCAGCAGGTCTCTGCAACGATGCCGTGCTGCGCCAGAATAAAGACTTATGGACGGTTGAAGGCGATCCGATGGAGGGAGCCTTGCTAGCGTTTTCCGGAAAAACCGGAATAGATAGCGATGAAGATCATCGTACCTGGCCACGAAGCGATGCCATTCCGTTTGACGCGAAACACCGTTTTATGGCGACCCTCCATCACAACCATAATCGCCATGCTTCTATCTATGTAAAAGGTGCGCCAGAGCAAATACTGGCCATGAGCACGCGGCAGTTCGTAACCGATGGCGTGACTGAGCCCCTTAACGCGGACTACTGGTACGAACAGGCAAACACCATCGCCGCAAAAGGGCAGCGTGTATTGGCGTTTGCAGCTAGGTCAGTTCAGCCAGAGCACACTGTGTTGGAGTTTGGGGACGTGCAAGGGAAGTTAACCTTGTTGGGCATGGTCGGGCTAATTGATCCGCCTAGACCCGAGACGATAAAGGCAGTTCAACAATGCCAGGCAGCGGGAATTGTTGTAAAAATGATCACTGGCGATCATGGCGGCACCGCCGCCGCAATCGGTCGTCAGATTGGCTTGCATAATCCCGACAAGGTGCTGACTGGTGTAGACCTGGACTCCATGAACGATGCCGCCCTCAAGGAGGCGGTAAAGGAAGTCAATATCTTTGCTCGTACCAGCCCTGAACATAAACTCAGGTTGGTCATGCTGCTGCAGTCGAATGGCATGACAGTGGCAATGACGGGCGATGGCGTTAATGACGCACCAGCGCTAAAGCGTGCCGATGCTGGCATCGCTATGGGGGGAAAAGGTAGTGACGCCGCCAAGGAAGCTGCCGACTTGGTGCTGGCTGATGACAACTTCGCGTCCATCGTTGCTGCAGTGCGCGAGGGGCGTACAGTCTACGACAATATTAAGAAAGTCCTGAGCTGGACGCTTCCCACAAGCGCAGGTGAAGCCATGACCATCATCGTGGCCCTGCTCCTCGGCCTTACACTGCCGGTGACGCCGATACAGATTCTGTGGATTAATCTTATAACCGCAGTAACGCTCGGCATAGCGTTGGCATTCGAGCCCACCGAAGATAACACCATGCGCAGACCGCCTCGTTCGCGCAAAGAGCCATTGATAAGCGGTGCTTTAGTCTGGCATATGGTGCTTGTTTCTATTCTGTTCCTCTGTGGTGTTTACGGCATTTTTTCGTATGCGCTCGACCGTGGCTACTCCGTGGAGTTGGCCCGAACCATCGCGGTGAATACGCTAGTCGTGATGGAAATTTTCCATCTGTTCTTTATTCGTAATCTCTACAGCACATCGCTCACCTGGAAGGGCATTCGTGGCACCAAGGTCGTGTGGATGACCGTCGCAGTGGTTACCTTGGCCCAGTTCGCCATCACCTACGCGCCACCTCTGCAAAAGGTGTTTGCCACAGAAGCGATCCCCTTCCTTGATGGCCTACTTATCATCGGGGTCGGTGTTGCGCTCTTTGCGATCATCGAGATTGAAAAACAGATTCGAATCCGCCTGTCCGAGTAGAACTGATTGCAAGCTGGCAATCCCCTAACGACAAGCATCTTCATGCCACTGAAAGAGGATTTAGAAAATGCATAAAATACTTGTAGCTGTCGATGGCTCCGAGCACTCGGAGCGCGCAGTGCGTTACCTTATTGGGCTAATCCAAGATGGCGGATTACTGGGCGGTAGTGTTGAGGTACATCTGGTGAATGTACAGCCACTGTTACCAACTCGAATTGCACACGACATGAGAGCGGATGAGATTGATCGTTACTACGGTGATAAAAGTGCTGAGAGCTCACAAAAAGCTGGGGTGCTTCTGAAGCAGGAAGGGGTTGCATTTACACTTCACACCTTACAAGGCGATGCAGCAAGCCAAATCGTGGCGTGCTCACACTCTTTAGGATGTAACAACATCATCCTAGGCTCACATGGCAACGGCTTTCTTGCAGGGATTTTTCTGGGCTCTGTCGCGGCAAAGGTGATTCAGCTCTCAGATATACCAATCACCTTAGTCAAATAGGAAATCGTCAAATGCATGCTAGCGCGACCCCATAAGTGGGTTATCAAAGGCCGATATTCTGGAATGACTTTGATTGAGTTGAGTCATGCGCAGCATAGCCATCCACTTTTCTATGCGTGTGGTTCCCTCGACATTTGATGTCCCGAGCGACTGAGAGGCAAATCACTTGCCCCTCAGTTCTGACTCCCGGCTGATGCTTTCAATTTGGAGTGAAACCTACTTGGGAATATACGCAGCTACCGACTTGCGAATCTCTTCCCGCGCCTCATCCGCGCTCCCCCAACGCCCCATCTTCACCCACTTACCCGGCTCCAATGCTTTGTAGTTTTCAAAGAAATGCTGGATCTGTGCGAGGAGTAGCGCAGGGAGGTCTGAGCACTCCTTTACGTCGCTGTACATCGAGCTGAGTTTTTCATGAGGCACAGCGATCACCTTGGCATCCGCTCCGGCTTCGTCAGTCATGTACATCACACCCACCGGGCGACTGCGGATGACAACTCCAGGTGAGACGGGATAAGGGCAAACCACCAGGACGTCCAGAGGATCTCCGTCATCGCTCAACGTATTTGGAATGAACCCGTAGTTGGCCGGATAGAACATCGGTGTGCTTAGGAAGCGGTCAACGAAGATCTGTCCGCTCTGCTTGTCGACCTCGTACTTGATCGGCGAGTGGTTTGCAGGGATCTCAATAACTGTGAAGAAGTCATCGGGGATCGCGTTACCAGCAGGAATGTCCGCGTAGCTCATGCTCTTACCTCCGATGTTGTAGAAGTGGTTGCGTCGGACGGATCTATCCCAAGTGGGCTCATTTCTTTTGGCAAATCGACGATCCATTCACCTAACATCTTTCCCTGATAGCGACGGTTTTGTTGAGTAAAGAAAACGACCATAAAGCCTTTCATGTCTATCCCCTCAGCGAGTACCAATCACTTGGTATGAAAGAAGCCCGGCAGTGGTCATCGTCAACGAACCAACCACGTGCAACGAAATTGAGCCAAGCGCCCAGAGCAGTTTTCCTTCCTGAATCAAGGTGACTGTTTCGGCTGAAAATGTAGAAAAAGTGGTAAGACCACCACAAAATCCGGTGATGATCAGGAGGCGCCATTCAGGGCTGAGCGAAGGCGATGCAGCCAAGAAGGCGATGGTCAGCCCTATGAGATAACCCCCGACCATGTTCGCGACTACAGTCCCGGGAGGAATCGTAGGAAATAGAGCGTTCAGCTTTATACCCAAAAGCCAGCGTAACCAAGCACCAACTGAGGCGCCGATGGCAATGACGATCAATGATTTCAGCATGGCGAGCACTCCTTACCAAACCTGGAGGGCCAAGCATGCAGAGGGACAGCGCTGTAAGATGGGCGAAGCACGAATAGTAAGATCATATCCTGTCCTAAATTAGGGACAGGGAGGCACACCTACGCACCCTGTCCAGGGTTCACGTAGGCATCATCAGCACAAGGCGGTTAAAGGAGGAATGCCATCTCCTGATAAGATCCTATAGCATCCGCGCTACTGACATCAATAACCTCCTCTACAGATCAAGATACCTTTGGCTGATGCTTGCTTTCAAAGTACACCGCTGAGCCACCATCCAAGCATTCCACTGCCCAAGACGACTACCCATGGGGGAACCCTCCAAAACATTAGGGCGACAAGGGCTATCAGCGCCAAACCGAAGTCTTGAGGTTTCAAAATTGCACTCGTCCAGACTGGGTTATATAAGGCCGCCAAGAGTAGCCCTACTACTCCCGCATTAATTCCTGCAAGGGCCGATTGGGTGCGAAAACTATGTCGTAGTTGCTCCCAGAATGGCAGCACGCCGATTACGAGTAGGAATGAAGGTGCGAAGATAGCGACCAGGCATACCGTAGCTCCGATCCAACCAGAGGGTTGGGCGTTCATGGACGCTCCGAGAAATGCTGCGAAGGTAAAGAGCGGGCCCGGTACGGCCTGTGCTAAGCCATACCCAGCAATGAATGTGTCGTTGGTTACCCATCCGTTGAATACGGTCGCAGACTGAAGTAACGGTAGTACAACATGCCCCCCTCCAAAAACTAATGACCCTGCTCGGAAAAAGGCATTCGTCATAGCTAGTGCTTCAGAGGGCCAAACCTGGATCAAAAATGGTAGGCCTACCAATAAGCCAAAGAACACCACCAACGATACCAGACCTACTTTTCGGCTAACTGATATTGGAAGGGGCTCAGCAGTATCCTGTTGAGCAGGCTTGAAAAGCATCAGACCGATGACAGCACTGCAGATAATCACGGCGATCTGCCCCCAGGCATTTGGCCAGATGAGTGCTGCGCAAGCTGCAAACACAGCGATGGTTACCCTGGGCACATCAGTACAAATATTGCGCGCCATTCCCCAGACGGCTTGAGCAACAACAGCAACCGCGACGATCTTAAGTCCGTGCAAAAGACCGCTTGGGAATGCATTTCCCCACGCGGACATCCCTTGCGCAAACAAAACGAGGATTATTGCCGATGGCAGTGTAAACCCAGCCCACGCGGCAACTGCTCCAGAGAAACCAGCACGCGATAGCCCCAAACCTATGCCTACCTGGCTACTGGCAGGCCCTGGCAGAAACTGGCACAGGGCGACCAAATCGATATAACTGCGCTCACTGAGCCATTGGCGCCGAACAACAAACTCTTCGCGGAAGTAACCTAGGTGTGCAATTGGCCCTCCGAAGGAGATGAATCCCAAGCGCAAGAACACCAGAAAAACCGTCCACGGGGTATGGGCTGTAATCATCTTGGTACTACTTTCAGCTGACAAGATTCATGCTCCCAAAAATAGCTGCTGTACTGGCCAATTAACACTGTGGCTACGCTCTACAATCCAATATGCCTGTTTTAGGAGGCGCTTACATCGATTTACACACACCGACGACTTTGGGCAGAGGCAGGGCGATGGTTACCTTAGTCAGCAGGTCAATCCACAAGAAGCCGTTGAAGTAGCCCGAGGCGTGACTGGACATTCAGTGGATTTAAAAGGCCTGCTTGGGCTGGGCCCGGTGTCCGATCTACATACCCAAATCTGCCTCAAGACGGGAACCCTTAAAATTGGTCGGCAATGTCCCGACGGGCATGATTTTCAGTATCTCGCTAGTGAGATACTCGGCGTGAGCGGAGTAAGTCGCGATTCGCCCTTGCTCAACCGACCTATAAAGCACAGCCGCGTCTGCAGCTGCTGGGTAAATCTCAGAATACTCAGCACATCATCCTGAATAACCCCTAGTTTCATAGACACATCCATGCCACAAAGATGTTGACCTCAATACTTCGCTTTTGACAGGGAACGAATAAAATTAGAGTGTGAGCCCAGACTCCACAGTGCGCGTCTTCGTGATCGTTACTCATGGATCTTATACCTAAACGATTGGCGGAAAACTCCAAAGTTGGTGTATTGTTATGGGACTAACTACGTAGAGATTAAACATGTCCAAACTTGCTGAATTTCGCCAACTCGAAAAACATCTTGCCGAACAACTCGAGGCTCTCGAAACACTGAAAGGCGATGCTGGCCTGAAAAAGGAAATAGAGTTTGAATCGAAGCTGCGCGCTCTGCTTGCTGAATACGGTTACAGCCTGTCTAACATCATCAACTTGTTGGATCCTCAGACTGGCCGCAGCACTCCAGTAGTGAAATCCAAAGCTGGCACTCGTAAACCACGTCAGGTGAAGGTCTACAAAAATCCGTACACTGGCGAGGTCATCGAAACCAAAGGTGGGAATCACAAAGGTCTGAAGGAGTGGAAGGCAGAACACGGCTCAGATACCGTTGAGTCCTGGCTGACCAAGTGATTTTGGTTTGAGTACAAAAGGGCCCTTCGAGGGCCCTTTTTGTATGTTATTTGAGATAGGTGGTTGATCTTCTCGGCGGAGAATTCAAGCATCTCCAGAGGCTCTTGAGTAACTCCTATCTGACGCTGAAATCTGTGCGTTTCTGGCCATAGAAGCTTAGTGTTAGCCAACTCCCCCAGATTACGACCCATCCTGACCGCCCCTGCTGAGTATCAAAACAATAACCTGATAAACAAGGACGGTTTTCCCCGTCGTATTAGCGACATCGACTTTAAAAACAGCCCCCCCCAGTTCATAGTTCCGTGCGTGGATGAGTGTTTGTATTACTTAAGCTGAGAGCTAGAGAATATCCCTAGGCACGACCGGAGCCACAAGCGTTTAATCGCACCGACGGGGCGAGTTGGCAAAGAGACCGGCAACACCTTTGCCGACACTAGTCAGTTCGACAGGATCACCCAGCGCATCAATGGTGACCAGAATGGAGTGGCCGATCGGCAGGCGCTGTATGCCCAAGCGCTCAAGGTGTTGGCGTGATGGAGGATACGGTGTTGGGTGCTGCTGATCATCCTTGCCCTGATGGTGGGTAGCGCGTGAACTGCATGGCCGTGGCAGGCCACGCCTACGATGAGCAATTGGTCGCCAAGGAAGCTGCCCACCAAACCAAGTTCACCCTTCTGGCCAATGCCAGCCCCACGCGGGTTCTGGCAGAGCAGGGCAAGTTCCTTACGCTGGAGCAATCGCTGGCAGCCAGTGACCGATCCTATTGCCGAACTCTGACCGATGCAAAAACCAAACAATCACGCCTGGGTGATCGCTTGCTACTGCCGACCTGTGGCTTTAAGTCCAACTCGACTGAGCTACGAATGGTTGTGACGCAGTGCAACCTACCACCGGTGCCGGCGGCATGGCTTATGGTGCCCTTAGAACCCAACTTGTTCCAGCGCATGCCCAACGAATTATCGGAGTCTACGGCGACGGCGATTAGGGACTAATCGCGTTGCAAGCCTGCAAAGGCTACGCGAGAGAAGTCTCTGGTAAGAAGTCAAAAGAGCTGAGGTTTTAGAAAATTTGTTCCCAAAGCTTGCTAGGATAGCTTGGCTAAAATCTCGTTTTACCATAGGAACAGCGGGGATAATGATAATTACACGTTTTATGACGTGAATCTCAAAAGGGGAATCTTATGGTTGGAAAGCCTACGGATGATAGTCCAAACACACCTTCTCAACCCAGTGAAGGCATTCCTGCTCCTACTGGAGCGGCCAATCTTATCGATACTGACTATGTCATTGGTCAAGACAACATCAAGGGAGAGTTTTCGTTCTCACTCGATATCCACGGTAAAGTTTTCATCATTTCAGCAGCTACCATTTTACTATTCGTGATTTTGACGCTGGCATTGCAGAATGAAGTAGAACCCCTTTTTAGCTCCATTCGAAACTGGCTAACCAGCCATCTAGCCTGGCTCTTCATGAGCATTGCGAACGTTTTTGTCTTGCTATGCATTGCACTTATTTTCTCTCCGCTGGGCAAGGTTCGTTTGGGCGGTAGAGATGCCAAACCAGACCATAGTTACGTCGGTTGGTTTTCAATGCTTTTTGCTGCGGGGATGGGCATTGGGTTGATGTTTTATGGGGTAGCCGAACCCATGTCGCATTACGCTGCTTCAATGGGAGGTGTGACAGTCGATGCGAGCGGTTTACGCACGGATTGGGCGCCCCTAGGAGGTGCCGAAGGTGATATGAAGGCATCTGCTGACTTGGCGATGGCGGCTACAATCTTTCACTGGGGACTCCATCCTTGGGCTATATACGCGATTGTGGCGCTGTCTTTAGCGTTGTTTTCTTATAACAAAGGCTTGCCACTTTCAATACGCTCAATTTTTTATCCACTATTGGGTGAGCGTGTCTGGGGATGGCCGGGACATATCATCGATATACTAGCGGTATTTGCCACGCTATTTGGTTTGGCGACCTCTTTAGGGATTGGCGCAGAACAGGCTGCCGCAGGGATTGAATATCTCTTCGGAATTCAATCGACGAATCTGAGCAAGGTTGTACTGATCGTTGGGATCACCATAATCGCTCTTTGGTCAGTCCTTTCCGGCTTGGACAAGGGCGTCAAAATGCTTTCCCAGATCAATATGGGGCTTGCGCTGCTCTTGTTGGTGTTCGTAATCATTGTGGGGCCGACCCTGGCTATTTTCACTGGATTCTTTAAAAATCTGGTGACTTATGTTGAATATTTGCCTGCGCTCTCAAACCCATTTGGACGTACTGATATCGAGTTCACTCAAGGCTGGACTGCCTTCTACTGGGCTTGGTGGATCAGTTGGTCACCATTTGTAGGCATGTTTATCGCTCGTGTCAGTCGTGGTCGAACTGTCAGAGAGTTTCTGATCTCTGTTCTACTTGTGCCTTCAGTAGTTTCTGTATTATGGATGACTACGTTTGGCGGTACGGCAATTGACCAAGTGACCACTCAAAGCCTTATGGGAGTCAAGGACGCGGTCTTAGAGCTGAAGTTGTTCGCCATGCTGGGAGAGCTCCCCCTCAAGGAGATCAGCTCATTCCTAGGTATTATTCTGGTCATAGTGTTCTTTATTACTTCCTCTGACTCCGGCTCATTGGTGATCGATACCATCACAGCTGGAGGCAAGGTTGACGCGCCTGTTCCTCAACGGGTGTTCTGGGCGGTAATCGAAGGCGTGATTGCGATTGCTCTGCTATTGGGGGGCGGTCTGGTGGCACTGCAGGCAATGGCAGTATCCACGGGATTACCTTTCGCAATAGTTCTAATGATAGGGTGTATCTCTCTAGTGAAAGGACTAATGTCTGAGCCTCGCTAGTCAGTATGAGCTAGGCTATAGGTAAGATTGATCTCAAGCTTCAAGGTGTAACATATCTATCTGCTTGCACCTTGAAGCTATTAACTTGGTTCAATTCCATAACTCACCGACAGGTGTGAGTGGCGAGTAGTGAGTTGCTATCTGCGCCTGCAACAACTCGGCAGTCGCGAGAGCATCGGTTAATGCATGATGTGCGTGATAAGCCGGCAGGTTCAACCTAGAGCGACTGTCTGCCAGCCGTATGGACTGTTGCTTGCGTCCAATCAGTCGGCCGAACCAGCTAATTTTTTGCCTATGGAAGTGTGCCTCTAACTGCATCGTATCGATGACTGGAAACTTAAGGCCTTCACCTAAATACCTACGCACTGCCTGATCCAAGAAAGCGCGCTCAATATTCCGGTAATGGACGACAATCACTCTGCCCGCCATGGCTTCAAGCAAAGGATCAAGCACCTGCGCAAACACGGGGGCATCTAAAATTTCGGCATGGGTTATGTGATGAAAGGTCACTGACTTTTCATTCAGTTCGGACGATGGTTTTATCACCCAGTAGAGTGAATTCCCGCAACAAATACGATTAAGCGTGAACGGCATAACACCAATACTCACGATGCTGTGGGACTGTGAGTCAAGGCCGGTAGTCTCTACGTCCATGGCCAGCAGTTGAACGCTCTCAATGGGTGCCAGCGCTGAAACCGCGCCAGCTTGATAGAACTTTCGTAATAGAGGATTAACCGAAATCTTCGCCAATGTCTCGAACTCGGCAGACCAGTCCAGCACTCTATTTTTAGGCTGCTTTTTTAGGTTTTTCATCGCTAAAAGCGGCCCTTTGAAGGATATCGGAATCGCAAGAAATTTTGGCCATTGCTCAACACCTGAAACGCTTCTTTGAGGTTATGTCGTTCACTGCTAGAAAAGCGCTCGGGCTCAATGTAGTTATTGAGTGATGCCCCCTGTTCAAGTGCGTCCGCCTGGTGTCGAATACGCACCATCGACAGGAACTCTAGTGCGTACCGAAGTTGCTTTAATGCTTCTGGAGGAATGACTTTACTGCGGGCTATAGCATCCATGCGATCAAATGAGTTCTGAGCGGTACTGCCACATGCTAGCGCATGAATCCGGATAAGGTCGGTCAGCGGTGCCGTGCCACGCCCTTTAAGGTTGATGATCCTTTTTTGCTGTCCGTCAGTCTCGACGACAAAAGTACGGAAGAATCCTAATGGCGGCGTTCGATTAAGGGCAATACGAGCCATTGCGCTTAGAAATACAGGGTGTGTACTGGCTTTTCGAGCGCACAGGTCTTTAAGCTCTTGTACCAACTCAAGCTTGCCAAAAACCCCATCCAGATCGAAAAAAATACAGCTATTAAGCAACGTAGTTGGATTAGGTTTTTCGATCCACTGATCGAAGTAACTTCGCCATACCTTCAAAGGCTGTCGCCACTGCTCGTTGGTCGCCATGACCCCGCCCTTGCAGTAGCTGTAACCGCACGCGGCCAGTCCATCGCTAACAAACGTTGCCAGGGCTCGGAAGTAAGAGTCGTGTTGGATCGGATCGAAGCTGTCGTCGAGTACTAACGCGTTGTCCTGGTCAGTCACTAACAACTGCTCATCACGCGCCATTGATCCCAAAACCATAAAGCAGTAAGGCACTGGAGGCGGGCCTAACTTTTTCTCGGCCAGCTCAAGCAAACGCTGGGTAAAGGCACGGCCAATACCTGAAATCGCGCTTCCGATCATGTGCGCAGTAGCCCCGTCACGCACCATGCGGATATAGGTTCCTCGCAGGTCACGTAAAAGTGATCTCAGACCTTCAACTGAGGTCTGGTTAGAGATTCTGTTAACCAAGTACAAACTGCTATGCGATTCGTACCTGATGATATCCGACAGGTTTATAAGGCCAATTGGATTACCATCGTGCACAACCGGCAAGTGATGAATATTGCGGCGCAACATCACAAGCATGGCTTCAAACACTGAATCATCGGAGCCAATTACAACTGGATCGACTGTCATAATGTCGCTGGCACGAGTTTCGTCAGCGTTTAGGCCCGCTGCAACAAATCGCGTGCGAAGGTCTCTATCTGTGACGATCCCTTCTATTTCAGCCGTCTTTAAACCTGCTGGAGACATGACTAGAACGCAGGATACACTTTGCTCAGTCATGATTTTTGCAGCGCCGCCGACAGAGATATCTGACGTGACCCACACCAAGGGACGTGAGATAAGGGCGCGACATTTGAGCTGAATAAGCTCACTAGCACGCCCCTGAGCTTCAACAGCAGTTTTGAGTCTCGAGTTTCCCTCTGCTTCAACGAAGTCAGCGAAAGCATCATGTTGCGCACAAAGGTCAGCGAAAACGTCGGCAGGGATGTAATAGATCAGGCTATCTTCCAACGCTCGGGCGGGAAAGCGTACCTTGTTGCTACGTAACAGACCTGCCTGACCGAATAGGTCACCTTCGACGAGACGGTCATAGAGCTCACCATTACGCCGGTAAATCTCCACCGCACCACTACGAACATAATGCAGATCCTGAATGGTCGCACCGGCTTCAAGAATGTCACTGCCGGCTTTGAAATAACTCACTTCAATTCGCCGAGCGATGGCGTCTACCGACTCCTTTGGCAGGGCATCAAAAGGAGCGAAACGATAGAGGTGGTCGCTAATCTCCTGTAACTCAATCTGCATGAAACCTCGTGATGCTGGAAAAATAAAAGTCGCGAGCGCCATAGTTGGCGAATGGAAATAGTCTTTCTGTATCGGCCACCACATCACATCCGGTGACTAGGATCAAGCTTCGTGGCTGACTTACGTTATGCGTTGTAACCACTTTGAGTAACTGCGTGCGGTAATTTTTGCGATACCCAGAGGATCAATATTATTCGCCCCGGGTTTCTGAGGTGTTCAGCAATCACTATTCGCCTAGAGATGCCCCTCCTGAAATGCGGCAACCAGCCAAAAGCGGACTGATCGAGCCTTGCCTCATCTTGTGTCCTTTTGAGGCTTCGATATCTCTAGGAGAGCCGGGGCGGATTCAGGGGCTGAAATCCTACACGGGTCTCGACAGGGTCTTTGATCGCCTTTAGGGGGAGCTCAGAATCTCAGGTGACACCTTTGAAATCCATGTCTTTTACCAGCACTTATATGCAGGAGATGCAAAATGAGCATTGATTGGATCAACTTCACGCCTTGGACTTCATTAGCTGGAGGCGCCTTGATAGGGCTGGCTGCTAGCTTGTTTGTTCTCGCGAATGGACGCATCGCCGGCATCAGTGGACTGCTTGGAAGCGTGCTGCGATTCGATAGTGAGGGTTGGAGTGAGAAGGCGTTATTTCTTCTTGGTCTACTGATTTCTCCGTTGTTGTGGAGAGCGTTTACCGTAATGCCAGAGATCGAGATTAAGGCAGGGTGGCCGACGCTGATCATTGCGGGCTTGCTTGTCGGAGTGGGTACTCGTTACGGATCTGGTTGTACAAGCGGCCATGGCGTTTGCGGGATCTCTCGACTCTCAGCACGATCCATCACGGCAACGATGTGCTTTATGTTTGCTGGCTTTGCAACGGTGTACATCATCCGTCATGTGGTGGGAGCATGAAAATGATCAAGTTGACCGCCTTTTTTGCAGGACTGATCTTCGGCCTTGGTCTTCTCCTGGCAGGCATGGCGAATCCCGCCAAAGTATTAGCTTTTCTTGATTTGGCCGGGGCCTGGGATCCATCACTTGCACTGGTGATGGGGGGGGCCATCGCGGTGGCGATTATTCCCTTGAGTTGGGCGCGCAAAAACAAACAATCCTTGTTGGGTGCCCCGATGCAGTTTCCAATGAAAAGGGAGTTGGATTCCCGCTTGATTGGCGGCAGCCTGTTGTTCGGTATAGGTTGGGGGCTTGCGGGGATCTGCCCTGGGCCAGCGTTAACAATTCTGCTTACAGGGCATGGCCAAATCATCATATTCGTATTGGCCATGTTGGCCGGAATGTACTTGTTTAACCTATTAGAACGTAGCGCACGACCCGATTAGGCTGAAACCGTGGACACGATACTGGGAGCACAGTCAGACTCTCAAACCTGCTGACCAGATCGATAACACGTATTTCCGGCCAATGAATATTTGATGTCCGAGCTGAGCGATTCACAAGTCTTCATTTTCGCTGAGCGATTCTTGCTGGCCTGGAACCGAATAAAATTTTAGCTGATGGCGTTTAGCTTTTGATTGAACGATCCGGACTATGCTGCAAATTCCAATACCCAACTCGACCCTCGCGCAGAATCTGACTGCCAAAGCTGACCGATTGAAAAACCAAACAAGCACGCCTTCGTGACCGCTTTGCTGCTGATCTGGGCTGTCAGTCCCGCGCGATGTCAACGCCACAACTGGTTGTGACTGACCACAACTGCGGCGTGGTTTATTGCGCCCATAGAGCCCAACTTGACCGAGCTCGTGCAAGACGAATCGTCGGCGACCATGGGCTGATCGCCCTGAAAACCTACCCAGGAAGTATCGGCAAGTAAAAAAAGGAGTGATCGAATCAACATGTTTTGGATGTGCTATCTTTAGTTTTAAACCGTTTAGTTGATCTAACCAAACAAAGCGCTATAAGGAGCTTGCCCCTTAAGTCTCAGTCTATAGTTCGGGTTTTTGTACTATGATTGCTCTAGGCTAAAGGGTTGGTGGTTGTAGTAAGTCTATTATATTGCTCTGTTTTTAAGGTCTAGTCAGATGCTTTGATTAGCTGATGCTCAGGTGTCTAGGTATGTTGAATTATGTCACTAATCTGAATAGTTATCTTAATGGCTGTTGGTCAGTAATGGAGGTTCAGATTGTACCAGCATCGTGCTACCAAAACGAAAGCGGGCTTAGCAGCCATCGCGTTTCTATTGATCACGCTCGTGCCTATGTGGGGCACGCTCCATGCTTGGCTTGATCAAGAGAACGTTTTGGTAGAAAAAGCTGCGGGTAGTGATGCTATGAATCTTGCCGTTGCATTCGATGTGCACGTTCAAAGCGTGGTTCGTTTTATAGATACTTTAACTCAAGATTTGCGTGAGCATGCTGTTAAAGATCGAAATGATTTTGGGCGCATAGTTAAAGAGGAACTTGTACTTTATGGGAGCATGGTTGCTCAAGTTGCGCTGATTTCTCCGGAGGGGATGCTAGTTTATTCGTCGCTAGCCCCAGCCTTGGGTGCGGTAGATCTTAGTGGTCGCGATCATTTTCGCGTGCATCGTGATAATCCATCAATAGATAAGTTGTTTATTAGTAAGCCCGTGTTTGGCCGGGTTTCTGGTGTTTGGTCTATACAGTTCACTCGGCCAATAATTGAAGGTGATAGTTTCTCTGGGGTCGTGGTAGTGTCAATTCCTATGTATTTCTTTTCAGATTTCTATAAAAAAATTAATGTCGGGGCTCATGGTTTGATTGCTCTTGTAGGTATGGATCGTGTTCCTCGTGCAGTAGCGTCAAAGGATAGCGGTACTATTAATGTTGACGAGTTATTGCTTTCGGAAAGTGCGCCATATTTTGGTAAGGAAGCGGTGCCTGAAGGGCTGTATAGAGGAGTTAGTGCATTCGATGGGTCTGAGAGCTTGACCGCATACCGTCGCTTAGAAGACGCTGGTTTGGTTGTTCTTGTTCAGCTTTCACCTGAAGATTATTTGATGTCATCTGGTAAGCGTTATAGAGTGCTAATTTTTTGTGCAAGTGCTGTCACGATATTGCTACTGTCTTTTGCTTTGTTGATATATTCCACCGTGTGGCAGCATTTGAAGGATGCAAAAGCCCTCAAGCAGGCTCACAAAACTCTTCGGGAACTTGTAAATGTTGATATTTTAACTGGCGCACTGAGCAGGAGCCATTTTTTAGAAGTCCTTGAGAAGGAGTTCAGGGATTCAGAATCCTGCGGTACGAAGTTAAGCTTGATATTGATTGATATTGATCATTTCAAGCAGGTAAATGATACGTATGGGCATCCGATTGGAGATATTGTTCTGAAACAGGTGGTTGCTGTGTGTTGCGCCGAACTTCGAGCACATGATAGTTTTGGGCGGTTAGGGGGGGAGGAGTTTGGTGTGATCCTCCCATGTACGGATGGGGCAAGCGCCGTCGGTGTTGCAGAGAAGTTACGGCTGGCGATTGAATGTGCAAAGATTTCAACAAGTAAAGGTCTAGTTCGGGTGACTGTTAGCATGGGTGTAGCATTCGCGCTGCCCTCGGGAGATACCCCAAGTAAGTTAGTTGTTAGAGCGGATGATGCGCTTTACTGTGCAAAACAAGCTGGTCGTAATAGGGTCTGTTCTGCTTGTGGTAATGATGACGCTTCGCAGGTTACGACGCTGTCGACAAATGACTCGTAGTGTTTGGCGGTAAGGTAAAGTGGCTTGAATAAAGTAAGCGAAGCTTTTATTTATCAAGGAAAGTTTTAGCCTATACGGAACGGCTATTTATTGGAGCTGTTTTATACCTTGGTCGTGTTGAAACGATGGGGCACTCATAGAGTTTGGTGGCAGCTTGTTCGTTGTTGCCAATGGGTCGCATTCCGAGCGCAGACGGATTACTAGGTGCAAAATACCCTATGGTAATACTTATTAAGCTTTTCATATTAGCTGCCGATACCCTTTACACAGGGCAAGGGATCTATCTAAATGAGAAACAATCAACCGGTCACGCAGCGCGAGATTGCCTTGGGAGCGCAACAAAAACTTATTTCTACAACTGATGCACGAGGTGTCATTACGTATTGCAATGATGCTTTTGTCGAGATCAGCGGTTTCAATAAGTCAGATCTTATAGGCGCGCCCCAAAATATCGTCCGACATCCCGATGTCCCCTCTGCCATATTTGCTCATATGTGGGGCGCTCTCAAACAGGGCCAACCTTGGATGGGGATCGTAAAGAACCGAACTAGCAGTGGCGACCATTACTGGGTGAATGCTTATGTCACTCCAATTTTCGAGGGCAGCCAGGTAATTGGTTATGAATCAGTCAGGGTTAAGCCTACGACCGATCAAATTCGACGCGCAGAGAACCTTTACAATCGCCTAAACCTAGGCAAGTCGGCTATCCCCAGCAGTGACAAATGGCAACCTGTCCTCATGGACTGGCTACCACTTTTGGCTATGGGGCTAGTGGGCTCCTTAGGGGGAGTATTTTTCAGTACTTCTCTGGCATTAACCTTGGCGGTATTAATATCTGTTCTCTTCGGGGTGATTGTTTCGCGTCAGAAAAATCAAGGGGCGCTGCATCTGTTGAAAATGGCTGACCCCACAACCTCGGATCAGTTAATTGCACAGATGTATAGCGATGAGCGCGGCCCACAGGCGCGGCTTGAAACCGCATTTGTGAGCCAGACATCGAGGCTCAAGACTTGCCTTACTCGTTTGCAAGACACCGCAGAGCAGCTCACTGGTCTGGCTGAAAGGTCGGATAACCTCGCCTCAGATAGCTCGCGCGGACTTGAACGTCAGCGAGTCGAGACTGAGCAAGTGTCAGCTGCAGTTAGTCAGATGGCTGCGACCACGCAAGAGGTCGCAACCCACGTTCAGAGAACCGCTAGCGCTACTCAAGAAGCCAATGAGCTAACAGGACGGGGCCGTGATGTAGCTCGAGATACCCGAGAGGCCATCCAACGCCTCTCGATCGTTGTCGGAGAGACTGGTCAAGCGGTTGCACAGTTAGCTAAAGACAGCAATGAAATCGGAACGGTTGTCGATGTCATCAAAGGTATTGCCGATCAAACCAACTTGCTTGCTTTGAATGCCGCGATCGAAGCTGCACGTGCTGGAGACATGGGCCGGGGCTTCGCTGTTGTTGCTGACGAGGTGCGTCAGTTGGCACAACGCACCACTCAGTCAACCATCCAAATTCATAGCCTGATCTCCAAGCTTCAAACCTCGTCAAATAGTGCTGTTAAAACCATGGAGAATGGACATCGCCAAGCTGAAGAAGGAGTCGCCTGGGTACTAGAAGCTGACAAGGCACTGGTCGGTATTAGTGATGCGGTAGCTCACATTACTGATATGACCACCCAGATCGCCGCAGCGACTGAAGAGCAAACTGCCGTTGCAGAGGAGATTAGTCGCAACATTACGACCATCGCAAATCTTGCAGATCAAACATCTGAACAAGCAAGAAGCTCGGCAGAGCTCAGCAAAGAATTAACTCAAACAGCGATGACCCAGTACTCATTGGTCGAGCGATTCAACCGATAACACACGAACCCGGTCGACAAAAGCCCGCTCTGCGCGGGCTCTCAATTGCGCTCTTAGCCTGGCTCTGATCTGTAACAGTACGGTAAACACACCTTGGATCTTGAGCCAAAGGCATATAGCCAAGCAGCTCAAATGGACGAATGTAGTAGTCTAATGGCCTTGTCTCTCCAGCAAGGACGCTCGCCAATGGCGATTTCCTCGCGATTCGAGAACCCTGGAAGGATGTCTTCTACGACTTCCTCGCACTTGTTGACGGCGGATGAGCACCAGTTTCGTTTGAAAACTCTGGATTTAGTGAAAGTATGTTTGATCAATATCTGAAACGATGGGATCTGACCATCGACGGTGATGCTTTCGTCTCGCTGAACGGCAATCTGCTGCCCGTTCGCCAGCGCGGCATACCAGCCATACTCAAAATCTCACACGTAGCCGAGGAACAAGCAGGCAGCTTGCTCATGGCTTGGTGGGACGGCGAAGGTGCGGCACCCGTGTTAGCCCATGATGGCGAGGCCTTACTTATGGAACGCGCACTGGGCTCGGCCTCGCTCATGCAGATGGTCAGTTGCGGCAGGGACGACGAGGCCACTCGTATCCTCTGTGGGGTAGCGGCCCACCTTCATACACCACGTGCCAAGCCGATCCCCGCCTTAGTTCCTCTGGCGCAATGGTTCGAGGCGTTATGGAGTGGAGCGGCGAGGCACGGCGGCATTCTTGAACACTGCGCAAAAACCGCACGCGAACTCCTGGCTGCTCCGCGCGATGTCACGGTACTGCATGGCGACATCCACCATGGCAATGTGCTTGATTTCGGCCCGTCCGGCTGGCTTGCTATCGACCCCAAGGGACTGTACGGTGAGCGTGGCTTTGATTATGCGAACATCTTCTGCAATCCCGACGGTGAAAGCGCTCTAGCACCGGGGTGCTTCGCACGTCGAATTGAAGTCGTCGCAAATGCCTCCGGTATTGATCGCCGGAGACTACTGCAATGGGTACTCGCGTGGACAGGATTGTCGGTAACCTGGATGCTCGAAGACGATGATGAACCCGGTAGTACCCTTGGGGTGGCGAAACTTGCGGCATCGGCTCTCGGCATCGGTAACTAGGCCTTTGTGCGGTATAGGTAATCAATAGTTGTAAGCGCCACCCCATCAATTCCGCATAACTATGCGGGTGTCCATTTATGCGGCAGTAGCTGATCAATCTCACTCGCTCGCTGCGTCGGCAGGCGCGTGAGGACGTCCTTCAAGTAAGCATACGGCTCATGACCATTCAGACGCGCAGACTGGATCAGGCTCATGATCGCGGCCGCCCGTTTGCCGCTGCGTAGCGAACCTGCGAAGAGCCAGTTCTTACGCCCCAGTGCCCACGGACGGATTTGGTTCTCGCACCAATTATTATCAATGGGAACAGCCCCGTCATCGAGGTAGCGCGACAGCGCTGCCCAGCGTTTCAGGCTGTAATCCAGGGCTCTGCTGATTGCCGAACCTTCGGGCACGAGATCGCGCTGCGCGTTCATCCAGGTATGCAGCGCATCCATCACCGGTACGGCTTTTTCTTGCCGTATTCGGCGCCGTGAATCCGGCTCCAGGTCGCGGACTTCATTTTCGATTTCGTACAGCAACTGGATGTGACGCAGGGCCTGCTCGGCGAGCTGGCTCTTGTTAGTCGCGTGCAATTCGAAGAACTTGCGCCGGGCATGGGCCATGCAGCCGATCTCGGTCACGCCGAGTTCGAAGCTGGCCTTGTAACCGCCAAAATCGTCACAGACCAGCTTACCTTTCCAGTCTTGCAGGAAATTGCGAGCATGCTCACCGGCGCGGCTGGGGCTGAAGTCGTAAACCACCGCTGCCAAGTCCGAGAACTGGCTAGTGGCGTAGGCCCAAACATAGGAACGGTGAGTTTTCTTTGTTCCCGGCATGAGCATCTGCACCGGTGTTTCATCGGCGTGGAGGACTTGTTGCCCAAGCACTATGAATCGCCCCGGATTCTCTAGACACCTTGCAAGCTCATTGCGTAACGCTTTTCAAACTCTACCGGTGACAGCCGATTGTTGAAACCATGGCGGCGTTTTGCGTTGTAGAACATCTCGATGTAATC
>NZ_CAXAOU010000021.1:0-2447 GCF_963970465.1 Pseudomonas sp. RL_5y_Pfl2_69
ACTTTGTTGGGTGACTGCGTACCTTTTGTATAATGGGTCAGCGACTTATTTTCAGTGGCAAGCTTAACCGAATAGGGGAGGCGTAGCGAAAGCGAGTCTTAATAGGGCGTCTAGTCGCTGGGAATAGACCCGAAACCGGGCGATCTATCCATGGGCAGGTTGAAGGTTGGGTAACACTAACTGGAGGACCGAACCGACTACCGTTGAAAAGTTAGCGGATGACCTGTGGATCGGAGTGAAAGGCTAATCAAGCTCGGAGATAGCTGGTTCTCCTCGAAAGCTATTTAGGTAGCGCCTCATGTATCACTGTAGGGGGTAGAGCACTGTTTCGGCTAGGGGGCCATCCCGGCTTACCAAACCGATGCAAACTCCGAATACCTACAAGTGCCGAGCATGGGAGACACACGGCGGGTGCTAACGTCCGTCGTGAAAAGGGAAACAACCCAGACCGTCAGCTAAGGTCCCAAAGTTATGGTTAAGTGGGAAACGATGTGGGAAGGCTTAGACAGCTAGGAGGTTGGCTTAGAAGCAGCCACCCTTTAAAGAAAGCGTAATAGCTCACTAGTCGAGTCGGCCTGCGCGGAAGATTTAACGGGGCTCAAACCATACACCGAAGCTACGGGTATCACTTAGGTGATGCGGTAGAGGAGCGTTCTGTAAGCCTGTGAAGGTGAGTTGAGAAGCTTGCTGGAGGTATCAGAAGTGCGAATGCTGACATGAGTAACGATAATGGGTGTGAAAAACACCCACGCCGAAAGACCAAGGTTTCCTGCGCAACGTTAATCGACGCAGGGTTAGTCGGTCCCTAAGGCGAGGCTGAAAAGCGTAGTCGATGGAAAACAGGTTAATATTCCTGTACTTCTGGTTATTGCGATGGAGGGACGGAGAAGGCTAGGCCAGCTTGGCGTTGGTTGTCCAAGTTTAAGGTGGTAGGCTGGAATCTTAGGTAAATCCGGGATTCTAAGGCCGAGAGCTGATGACGAGTTGTCTTTTAGACAACGAAGTGGTTGATGCCATGCTTCCAAGAAAAGCTTCTAAGCTTCAGGTAACCAGGAACCGTACCCCAAACCGACACAGGTGGTTGGGTAGAGAATACCAAGGCGCTTGAGAGAACTCGGGTGAAGGAACTAGGCAAAATGGCACCGTAACTTCGGGAGAAGGTGCGCCGGTGAGGGTGAAGCATTTACTGCGTAAGCCCATGCCGGTCGAAGATACCAGGCCGCTGCGACTGTTTATTAAAAACACAGCACTCTGCAAACACGAAAGTGGACGTATAGGGTGTGACGCCTGCCCGGTGCCGGAAGGTTAATTGATGGGGTTAGCTAACGCGAAGCTCTTGATCGAAGCCCCGGTAAACGGCGGCCGTAACTATAACGGTCCTAAGGTAGCGAAATTCCTTGTCGGGTAAGTTCCGACCTGCACGAATGGCGTAACGATGGCGGCGCTGTCTCCACCCGAGACTCAGTGAAATTGAAATCGCTGTGAAGATGCAGTGTATCCGCGGCTAGACGGAAAGACCCCGTGAACCTTTACTATAGCTTTGCACTGGACTTTGAATTTGCTTGTGTAGGATAGGTGGGAGGCTTTGAAGTGTGGACGCCAGTCTGCATGGAGCCAACCTTGAAATACCACCCTGGCAACTTTGAGGTTCTAACTCAGGTCCGTTATCCGGATCGAGGACAGTGTATGGTGGGTAGTTTGACTGGGGCGGTCTCCTCCTAAAGAGTAACGGAGGAGTACGAAGGTGCGCTCAGACCGGTCGGAAATCGGTCGTAGAGTATAAAGGCAAAAGCGCGCTTGACTGCGAGACAGACACGTCGAGCAGGTACGAAAGTAGGTCTTAGTGATCCGGTGGTTCTGTATGGAAGGGCCATCGCTCAACGGATAAAAGGTACTCCGGGGATAACAGGCTGATACCGCCCAAGAGTTCATATCGACGGCGGTGTTTGGCACCTCGATGTCGGCTCATCACATCCTGGGGCTGAAGCCGGTCCCAAGGGTATGGCTGTTCGCCATTTAAAGTGGTACGCGAGCTGGGTTTAGAACGTCGTGAGACAGTTCGGTCCCTATCTGCCGTGGACGTTTGAGATTTGAGAGGGGCTGCTCCTAGTACGAGAGGACCGGAGTGGACGAACCTCTGGTGTTCCGGTTGTCACGCCAGTGGCATTGCCGGGTAGCTATGTTCGGGAAAGATAACCGCTGAAAGCATCTAAGCGGGAAACTTGCCTCAAGATGAGATCTCACTGGAACCTTGAGTTCCCTAAAGGGCCGTCGAAGACTACGACGTTGATAGGTTGGGTGTGTAAGCGCTGTGAGGCGTTGAGCTAACCAATACTAATTGCCCGTGAGGCTTGACCATATAACACCCAAGCAATTTGCGTCGAAGAGACCAGATTGCGGTGTGTGAAGACGATACAAACCGAAAGTTTGCGACTCACAAAACACCA
>NZ_CAXAOU010000022.1:0-2435 GCF_963970465.1 Pseudomonas sp. RL_5y_Pfl2_69
TGGGGCTGTCGCCGACGGCGACATTCCTGCACATCATCCTGCCGCAAGCCATGCGCACGATTTTGCCGCCGACCACCAGCCAGTTCATTTCAATGCTCAAGGACTCCTCGCTGATTTCGGTGATGGGGGTGTGGGAAGTGATGTTCCTGGCGCAGTCCTACGGGCGTTCGTCGTATCGCTACATCGAAATGCTCACCACCGCCGCCGTTATCTATTGGCTGATGTCGATCGGACTCGAACTGGTGCAGAACCGCCTCGAGCGCCACTACGGCAAAGGGTTCACACAGCAGCGGTAACGCCATCCCTTTAATTATTCTTTTCAGGTATCAAGATGTACGATCCAAAACCTCTGTTGTTTGCGCTCTATGAGCAAGCGAGTGTTGGCTGTGGTGGCGCGCCAAGCCTGTGGACGCACCCGGCTGACGAGCGATTGAATATCAATTCGCTCGGCTACTGGTCGAATCTGGCGCGTATTGCCGATCAGGCGCACATGGACATGCTGTTTTTCGGAGATGTTCTGGGCTTCTACGATGTGTTTGGCGGCAATGCCGAGGCGGCCATGAAATGGGCCGTGGAAGCACCGGCAAATGACCCGCTGATGATCATCCCGGCACTGGCTGCGGTAACTGAAAACCTGGCCTTTGGCGTCACGGTGACCACCAGCTACGAGCATCCCTTTACCCATGCCCGGCGCTTCAGCACATTGGACCATCTGACGGATGGCCGGATAGGGTGGAACATCGTCACGTCATACCTGTCCAGTGCTGCCCGAAACTTCGGTCTGGAGCAGATGATCAAGCACGATGATCGCTATGAGCGTGCCGAGGAATTTCTCGATGTGGCCTATAAGCTTTGGGAGGGCAGCTGGGCCGATGATGCCGTGGTTGCCGACAAGGCGCGCCAGCTGTATGCCCGTGGTGATCGGGTTCGGCCGATCAACCATGCAGGCGAACATTATCGGGTGGCGGGGCCGCATTTGACGTCCCCGTCGCCGCAGCGAACGCCTCTGCTGATCCAGGCTGGCTGGTCAGGCCGTGGCCGGGCATTTGCAGCCAAGCACGCCGAGTTGATCTTTGTTGCCAAGTCCGACCCCCATGAGATTCGTCAGGGGCTTGAGGAAATCTGGGCCCAGGCCCAGGCGCTCGGTCGCCCGGCCGAAGATGTGAAGTCGCTGACAGTGCTGCGTATTGTGACCGCCAAAACGGAAATCGAAGCTCAGCGCAAATATGACGAGCTGCAAAGCAATTATCACTTGCAGGCGCAACTGGTCAGTTATGCAGGTGATACCGGAATCGACATTAGCCGTTACGCCGACAGTGATGCTCTGTCTACTCACACCGAAGGCATGACGTCCTATGTGATGCGTGCAGATGGGAGTGGCAAGCCCCTGACGGCCGGTGACGTCAAACAGCGCTTTGCCAACGTCACACGTGGCAGTGACCTGATTCTGGTAGGCACCCCGCAACAGGTGGCAGACCGGATCGAAGAACACGCTCGCATCAGCGGTACCAGCGGCTACATGCTCAATCCGCTGATCAGCCCTGGCAGCTTTGAAGACTTTGTGGAGCTGATTATTCCCGAGTTGCAGAAACGTGGCTTGTATCGCACCGAACCTCAGCGCGGTACGTTCCGTTCACGGCTGCGGGCCGACGGCGCCAGTCATTTACCGGCGTCAGCGTATGGTGCCTCGTTCCGTTTTGATCAAGGGCGTTAGGTCAGCCGTTGTTGATTTGCGCGAGCGAAGTCCCTGTGGGAGCGGGCTTGCTCGCGATGCAGACGGTGTGGTCTTTTAGGTACGTCGAAGTAATGCCAGCGCATTCAAGCCAGCTCCCTCAGGTTTTGTGAAGTTCACAAAACCTGAGGATCACTTTTTCAGGTGTTCGACACTTCCCCGGCCGGCAGCTGTTCCTTGCTGCGCCAGTGCGGCAGCGAGTTCCAGTAGCGCTCGCCCTTGGCGTCGTCGTACATGCCTTCCCAACGGGAGATCACCAGTACCGCCAGGGCGTTACCGATCACGTTCAGGGCCGTACGGGCCATGTCCATCACACGGTCAACACCGGCGATAAAGGCCAGGCCTTCCAGCGGGATACCCACGCTGCCCAGCGTGGCCAGCAGCACCACGAAGGACACGCCCGGCACACCGGCGATGCCTTTGGAGGTAACCATCAGGGTCAATACCAGCAGCAGTTGCTGGCTGAGCGACAGGTCGATGCCGTACAGCTGAGCGATAAAGATTGCCGCGATGCTCTGGTACAAGGTCGAACCGTCAAGGTTGAACGAGTAGCCGGTCGGTACCACAAAGCTGCAGATCGCTTTCGGTGCGCCGTAGGCTTCCATCTTCTCGATCACGCGCGGCAGCACGGTTTCGGAGCTGGCGGTGGAGTAAGCCAGTACCAGTTCGTCCTTGAAGATGCGCATCAGCTTGATCACGGAGA
>NZ_CAXAOU010000024.1:0-1363 GCF_963970465.1 Pseudomonas sp. RL_5y_Pfl2_69
CCTGCCAGCGGCGCAGGCTGGCCCAGCAGTTGGGAATGTAGCTGACGACCATTTTGTGGTGGGCATTATCAATCACTTGTCGCAAGAATGAGCCACGGGAGGGCAGGCCGTCCGTTGCCTTTAGCGCTACGGCACAACCGTGGTCGTTGATGGTGCTGCACCCCGGCTTCCAGAGGATCGAGGACATGATGCCCGCGTTAAAGTAGACCGGCATGAAGTGTCGCAGTGTGCCGTGGTGAGCGTAGGGCTCACCGGTCATGTTGACCATGCCCAGTACCAGCGATGCCACCCCGATAGTCGGGTTCAGCACGGTAACGACACCCTGTGCCATGTACTCCCGCTGGGTGGACGTATTCATCCATGTCGATGGAACGCTTGGCACCGGGTCGTTGTGGTTGACTATGCGGTGGTGAACCAGCGGCTTGGCCCCCTCTACGAAGACCTTGTCACCGGCCCGGGGGGCGCCATAGGTGTAAAGCACGATGTCATAGTTTTCAGAGCGCTGGCGTAGCATTTCAGACACGATCAAGGCAATCGCCCCGCCCAGGCTGTGCCCTGTGATAATCAGTTTTTGTCCGCTGTAAAACTTGTCCAGGTAACGGACTGCAAAATCGTAGGCTACCTTGGCCGCACCATAAAAGCCGTTATGCACCTTGCCAGGTGAATCGCCAAAGGGCACCTGAGTCGCATCCATGTCACGCAAGGCATCAGCCACGCTGGCGGTGCCCCGGATCGAAAGAAGAATCAGCGAATCATGGTGAGTGATAAAGGCTTGGGTATCGGTACCGTCGTCATCAGCGCGGTCATCAAGCCAGTGAATAGTCGCCGGACTTTCCTGCTTCTCCCCCAGGCTCGGGCTATTAACCTGCGGGTAGAGTGCCGGGTCGAAGGGCACGACCTCCAGGCGTCTGGAGTACGGCACCTCCTCATACAACGGGTAATACGCCTTTCCTCCAGCCTGCGCTGCATCGACCTGCCAAAGCTCGTCAAATTTTGCTAGCGCGTCAGCAAACCAATTGCCGATGCTCGGCTGTAGCGGAAAGCTCACTGTGTCGGTTTCTACCGGATGATCGATGGGTTGCTGGGCAAAGTCGCTGTAACTCAGTGTCGACATCAACGCCAGTTGGTAGAGGTTGAGCGCGCAGAAATCGTTGCCGGGTGACAGCATTGGGCGCAGGGCGCGCAACGGGCGCACTTCCAGTACATGGTGCCGGTTCGGCATCAGCGGAACGCCGAAACGGTTTGCTAGCTCAGGTTTGTAACCAGCACTTCCTTTGACCGGTAGCGGTCGAAACAGCTTAAAGACATGGAAGTTGGGAGGGAAATGGCGTGCGGACAACGGCGGCAGGTGTGCGCCGTGCTC
>NZ_CAXAOU010000025.1:0-1231 GCF_963970465.1 Pseudomonas sp. RL_5y_Pfl2_69
TGAATCGCCCCGGGTTTCGTAGACATCTCTTTGCCTTAAACTGAGGCCAATTAGGAGGTGCCATGAGCAACCCGCGTTACCCCGAAGAATTCAAAATCCAAGCGGTCAATCAAGTGACCGAAAAGAAGCTTCCTGTCGCTGATGTAGCGGCCCGTCTCGGCGTGTCGACCCATAGCCTCTATGCCTGGATAAAGCGCTACAGCAAACCTCAAGAAGAACGGCAGCAGGACGATGATCAGCACGCTGAACTACGTCGTCTGAGAGCCGAGCTAAAGCGCGTCACTGAAGAACGAGACATCTTAAAAAAGGCCGCCGCGTACTTTGCCAAGGAGTGCGGGTGAAGTACGCCTTTATCAAGCAGCGAGCCGGCGACTATTCCATTCGACGGCTTTGCCTGACGCTGAAAGTCCATCCCAGTGGCTATTACGCTTGGTTGTCTGAGCCGCAATCTGCACGCGCCAAAGACGACCAACGATTGCTGGGTTTGATCAAGCATTCGTGGCTGGAGAGCGGCGGCGTTTATGGCTATCGCAAAATCCATGACGACCTGCGCGAGGTCGGTGAGGATTGTGGTCGGAATCGTGTGGCAAGGCTGATGCGTCTTGAAGGTCTGCGCTCTCAGACAGGGTATCGACGCCGCCCTGGCAAGTACGGCGGTAAGCCAGCGGTCGCCTCTCCCAATTTGCTGAAGCGCCAGTTCGATGTCGCTGAACCAAACAAAGTTTGGGTCACCGACATCACCTATATTCGCACCTATGAAGGCTGGCTGTATTTGGCGGTGGTGCTGGATCTGTTTTCTCGTCAGGTTGTTGGCTGGTCAATGAAGTCGCAGATGACCAGTGATTTGGCCATTGATGCGCTATTGATGGCGGTTTGGAGGCGAAAACCGAAACAGGAGGTGATGGTTCACTCAGACCAGGGCAGCCAGTACAGCAGCTCCGATTGGCGCAGCTTTTTGAAGGCGAACAATTTGGTTGCCAGCATGAGCCGTCGAGGTAACTGTCATGACAACGCCGTAGCCGAGAGCTTTTTCCAGCTTCTGAAGCGGGAACGGATTAAGCGAAAAATCTACAACACACGGCAAGATGCTCGCAGCGATGTGTTCGATTACATCGAGATGTTCTACAACGCAAAACGCCGCCATGGTTTCAACAATCGGCTGTCACCGGTAGAGTTTGAAAAGCGTTACGCAATGAGCTTGCAAGGTGTCTAGAGAATCCGGGGCGATTCA
>NZ_CAXAOU010000026.1:0-1224 GCF_963970465.1 Pseudomonas sp. RL_5y_Pfl2_69
AAAACGGCAAGTGGATCATGGAGGGGCTTTCGGGGTTGCTGGTGGGATATGACTCCACGGGATGTCGGGTATGTCTTCACAACATAGATGACGAAAAGGCTTATACCGATGCCCCAGGTCGTCTTATAGATGCCCACTCTCTAAAAGGACTCCGAGTGATTTTTTAATCTAAGTCGTAAACGCAGCCTCTCCTTGCAAGACGAGCCACCCTAGGAGGCCGGCTGCCGCAGCGTTATCCAAAGTACATCTAAATCGAAACTGGTCGTCTGTTATGAAAATTCAGATTTACTCTGACCTGCACCTCGAGTTCGCTAGGTTCGATCCCACCCCAAGCGACACGGACGTAGTAATTCTCGCCGGTGACATTGATATCAAATCGCGGGGCGTGAAATGGGCGAACGACACATTCCAGTGCCCTGTGATCTATGTGTGTGGCAATCACGAATATTACGGCGGGCACATAGGTCACACATTGCGAAAGATGAAAGAAGCTGCATTGCCCCATGTGCATGTACTCGAAAACGAGATGCTCATTCTCGATGGCACACGCTTTTTGGTCACAACTGCCTGGACGGATTATTCGGCTACCGGTGATGTGGTTGCGGCAAAGCGGCTTGCATGGGATTCGATGAACGATTTTTTGGTGATTCGAGCCGACTTGGATTACAGGCGCTTGCGTCCAGACGACCTAGTCGCTAAGTCAATGAGAGCTCGCCGCTGGTTAACCCAAGAGCTTAATAGACCTTTCGACGGCAAAACAGTGGTGGTCACACACCATGCACCAGTGTTGGATCATCTGGGTGACGATCACCCCGGACATCTTGCTGCTGCCTATGCGAACGATTGGTCAGAGTTACTTAGTAAGGCTGATCTTTGGATACATGGGCACACGCATTTTGCAGCAGACTTTTTCAGGAATGGGTGCCGAGTTGTTTCCAATCCGCGGGGTTACCCAGGTCAAAGGACAGGCTTCGATCCTGAGTGCTTGGTGGTGGTTTGAGGGTAAATAGATCTCGTCGGTGTCCTCCATTGGGCTCGGAGTTGATAGATCAAAACTAGCGGGTGTGAGCTTGCTCGAACGGTTGATCTTTAGCGTGAGTCTGAATCGCCCCGGGTTTCGTAGACATCTCTTTGCCTTAAACTGAGGCCAATTAGGAGGTGCCATGAGCAACCCGCGTTACCCCGAAGAATTCAAAATCCAAGCGGTCAATCAAGTGACCGAAA